>NZ_JARVHQ010000001.1:3035937-3643125 GCF_040459645.1 Bacillus cereus group sp. RP43 | reverse complement strand
CGGTATTTTCTAGTGTTATCGTATAAGTCAAAATATCACCTGTTGTTGCTTGTTGTGCATTGACTGCTTTTAAAGAAAGAACATTCGCATCCGAAATTTGTGTGAAAGCTGGATTAGACGTAATTGTTCGAGAGATGATAGGAGCAGTTGGATCGGCGATAAAAGTATAGTCAATACGGGCTATATTAGAAATTGGATTCACGCTTGGAATGGATTGAACGATAACTTGGAATGTGACGGTGACAATTTCTGACGGTGCAACGGAGTTTAATGGTATTCCTACGTTTGGATCGGCACCTGGAACTGAAACGCCATTAATGGTCACGCTATTCGGAATAAATGCAGTTCCTTCTGGGACCAAATCTGTTAAAGTAACTGTATTTGCAGTTGTATTGCCGTTATTTTGAACGACTACTGTATAAGTGATTGTACCGTCAGTAGATTGTACGAGAGAATCTGTATTTTTAATTGCGGATAACGATGCATCAACGACAGCTGTATTAACGGTATTAGATGAGGATGTTGCTGTAACTGGAGGTTGACTTGGATCGACAATATACGTGTAACTTGTAATGGCTTGATTTATAATCGCGCCTTGCGGTGGAATAGAACTTGCAAGAAATTGGAACGTAATAGTAGCAGAATCACCTGGTGCGATAATACCAACTAGAATACCGAGAGTTGGACTGGCATCTGGAAGTGAAATCCCGTTTAGCGTAACACTATTTGGAACAAATAATGCCCCTTCAGGAACTCCGTTAATGAGTAATACAGAATTTGCAGGGAAGTTTCCGGTATTCGTTAATGTTGCAGTGTACGTAATTACATCTCCGATAGATACAATTGAACGATTTGCTTCTAAAACAGTTGTAACAGTAGCGTTATTAATTTGTGTTGAAGCGCTATTAGAATTTATTGTGCTTGTAACAGGAGGAGCTGCCGGATCAACAATGAATGAGTATTGAATAGATGCAACGTTTGTAATTGGGTTTGAAGGCGGAGTAGATGTAACTATGACTTGGAACGTAACAGTTAATGAACTGTCTGCGTTAACGGTTCCGATATTAACTCCATTATTTGGATTTGCCCCTGGAATGGTACTTCCATTTACAGAAAAACTATTTTCAACAAAAGTCGTTCCAGCTGGAATAATGTCTGAGAAATTTAAATTTGTAGCGTTTGTATTGCCGTTATTTTGTATAAGCACAGTATAAGTGATTGTATCTCCGATGTTTGCAAAGGCTGTATTAGCAGTTTTTACGGCCGAAAGTATTGCTGAATTAATAGAAGTAACGAAGACGTTCGTTTCCACATTGCCAGGCTGAGCCTGTAATGAATTGCCTACGTTATATTGGAAGTTAACAAATCCTAAGTTTTGGAGTTCAGGTGTGAACGTTGTTGGGTTGCTTACAATTTGAACTTGGAATACAATTGTTACGATTTGATTTGGAGTTATTGTATTTATGCCAACACCGTCAATGATAGAAGCGGATGGTAATGGAGTTCCATCAACAACAACTGATCCTGCAACAAATTGTGTCCATGATGGTATAGGGTCTGAGAAAACAACATTGTTAGCGGGGATATTTCCTGTATTCGTAATAGTCATTGTATACGTAATTGTATCACCAATAGTTGCAAATGCTTTATCTCCTATTTTAATAGTGTTTAAAATAGCACTTTCAATTTGTGTTGAAACGCTATTAGAAGTAATGTTTTTTGAAACTGGAGGATTAGCTGGATTAACGATATGTTGAAAACTAACGCTAGCTTGATTGGTAATTGGATTTATAGGCGGAATTTCATTGGCATTAATATGAAATGCTACGATGACAGATTCGTTTGGCGCGATATCACCAATTGGAACGCCTGTAATTATGTTTGCATTTGGGATGCTAGTTCCGTTAAGTGTAAAACTATTCGGTTCAAAGGAAGTTCCGTCTGGAATAAGATCGGTAAAAATAACATTCGTCGCACTAACATTTCCGCTATTTGTAATTGTAACGGTGTAGACGATATCCTGCCCAATATCTACCGTAGACACATTTGAATCTTTTTGTGCAGTAAGGATAGCACTATTAATTTGTGTTGTCGTTGTATTAGATTGATTGGAAGTTGTAATAGGTGGTTGGCTAGGATCAACGACATAATGATATGTGGTAGAAGCAGAATTAGAAATTGGATTAAGTGTCGGAAGTGTAGTAACAGTTGCTTGGAATGTAACGATTGCCGTATTACCACCACTAATTGAACCAATATTTACACCAGTAGATAAATCAGCGTTTGGAATGGTTTGCCCATTAACTGTGAAACTGTTTGGAACGAAACTTAAATTGCTATCAAGAATATCGATAATAGTTACATCAGTAGCAGCCACATTCCCGGTATTAGGAAGGTTAAGTGTAAATGTTATTATATTACCAATATCCGCAAAAGTAAGATTTTCTGTTTTTGTACTTATAATAGTTGCGTTGTTTATTTGAAGCAGCGTAGTGTTAGAATTAGCTGTATTTGAAACAGGAGGATTATTTGGATCAACAGTAAACTCATACGTCGTTGATGCTGTATTCGGTGCTGGATTAAAAGGTGGGATGCTGTTAACCGTAACTTGAAAGACGATACTATATATTTCATTTGGCGGAAGTGCTGCAAGTAACACACCTGTATTCGGATTCGCATCAGGTTGTAAAATGCCATCGACAGTTAATGTGTTAGGAACAAACGTGATTCCACTTGGTAATACATCTGTGAATACAATGTTAGCTGCATCCGTATTTCCTATATTCGCAATAGAAGTAGTGTAAAAAGCAGTTTGCCCGATATCTGCATAGGATACACTTTCGTTTTTCGTCATGGATAATATGGCTTCTCTAATTAGCGTTGAAACAGGGTTACTAATCGAAGTTTCTGCCTCAGGTGGTGAGACCAATTGATACGATGTCGATGAGAAATTTACAATTGGGTTTTCGATTGGTAATGACGTCACGGTCACTTGGAATGAAACATTTACTGTAGTCCCGGCTGTTATAGGCCCAATATTTACACCGTTCGTTGGATCCGCGCCACTTTGAGGGATTCCATTAATAGAAAATGTGTTTGCAATAAATGCTGTTCCGCTTGGCACTGTATCTGTGAAAATAACATTTTGTGCAGATGAATTTCCATTGTTTGTTAGAGCGACAGTATAAGTGAGTGTATCGCCGATGTGGCTAAAAGCTTTATCAACTTGTTTCGATGAAAGAATGGTAGCTGTATTAATTGTAGTAAACGTTGTGTTTGAAGTAACAGTTCTTGAAACAATCGGTGCATTTGGATCAGCGATAAATGTGTAAGCAGCAGTAGCGGAATTAGCAATAGGATTTTGAACTGGTGTAGAAGTAGCGGTAACTTGAAATGCTATAGATATTGAGCTGTTAGGAGCAATTGATCCAATCGTTATACCTGTATTAGGATTAAGACCAATTTGTGTGGTGCCATTTATTGTAACGCTATCAGTAATAAACGTTGTGCCATCTGGTATGAGATCAGTAAAGGTGATATTTGTCGCATTTGTATTACCGTTATTCGTTAAAATTGTCGTATAGGTTATGGTATCACCTAGCGTTACGAGCGTTTGATCGACCGATTTTACCATCGTTATCATAGCATCTAGTACAGGGTTTGTAACAATATTCGTTGAAGTAGAAGTTGTCGCAGGAGTTCCGTTTGGATCAATAGTATAAGAGTATAAAATTGTGTCATTACCCATAATTGAACTTGAAGGGGGAACAGAAATAACATTTACTTGGAAAGTAACAGTTACTGTTTCGCCAGGGGCGATAGTGGGTATATTTACTCCAAGTGCCGGCTGCGTACCGGGCTGCTGAACGCCATTTATTGTGACTGAATTTGGTATGAATGTAGTGCTGGCTGGAATAGCGCTTGTGAATGTTATATTCGTTGCTGGTGTATTTCCTGTATTTGTAATAGTAGTTGTATACGTAATTGTATCTCCAACAGAAACTATAGATTTATCAGCACTTTTTGTTGTAGTTAATATTGCGCTATTTATTGTCGTAGTAATGGTATTAGATGAAGCGGTTTGTGTTATAGCTGGTTGACTTGGATCGACAATATGTTGAAATTGTATAGAACTAGAATTAGAGATAGGATTTATACTTGGAATGTTTGTTACAAGTGCGTTTATTGTAATGGTAGCTGTACTACCGGGATTTATATTTCCAATCTGAATCCCGTTTCCTGGATTTCCAATTTGCTGAGTACCTAATTCGTTTGTAAAAGTTCCGGATATAAATGTTGTTCCTTCAGGTAAAATATCAGTAAATAGCACATTTTGTGATGCTACATTTCCTGGATTAATTAATGAAATTGTATAAGAAAGTGTATCTCCAATCGTTGCGAAAGTTTTATCTACAGATTTAACGGCCACAATTTCCCCGGAATTTATTTGTGTCGAAACAGGATTGGATGTCGTATTTCTTGAAACAAGTGGCAAATTAGGTCCTGTCATAAATTGATAATTAATAGAAGCGTCGTTTACAACCGGTGAGTTTGGTCCACCTGGTCCAATTGTGAAAATTGGATTTGGAATACTAACTACTTGAACACGGAAGGTGACGTTTATAAAGTCCTCTGCGATAATATCCCCAATTGGTATCCCGTTTGCTGGATTTACCCCAGGTAATAAAACCCCACCTACTCGAACACTATCTTCTATAAATACTGTATTATTTGGAATCGAATCTGTAAAAATGATATTAGTAGCAGTTGTGTTCCCTATATTTTTCAATAAAACTGTATACGTTAAAAATGAATTTCCAGGTGCGACGTCAGAAAATAGTCGATCCACACTTTTCGTTGCTTGAATAATTGCTTCGTTAATTTGAACTAAAGTTGGATTACTTGTAGCTGTTTCTGTCACCGGTGGCTGGGTAGGATCAACAATGATAGAGTATGTTGTGCTAGATTGGTTCAACGTTGGATTTGTAGCTGGTATTGAGCCAACGATAGCTTGAAAGCTAATTGTTGTTATTCCTCCAACTGGAATTGAGTCTAAAGGAATCCCGTTATCTGGTCTAAATCCAAGTTGTGGGATGGTATTAATTTGTACGCTATCAGGAACGAATGAAACTTCAGGTGGTAATATATCGATAAAAACAGGTGTGTTTGCAGTAGTATTGCCGCTATTAGTGAGAGTAGTTGTATACGTAATGGTATCGCCAACAGCAGCAAATGCACTGCTTGCAGTTTTTGTTGAGATAACGGAAGCCGTATTTACTTGTGTAAAGGTTTTATTAGATTTAACTGTTCGTGAAACAGGTGGTTCATTTATATCTACAATAAAGCTATATTGAAGCGATGATTTGTTCGGAATTGGATTAGGGTTAGGAAGAGTTGTAATGGTTACTTGAAAACTAAGTGTAACCGATGCATTTGAATTCATGTTACCAATATTGATACCGTTTTGTGGATTTGCATTCGGGATAGTTACACCGTTTATCTTAAAGCTATTTGGGACAAAGGCAGTACCATTTGGAATTGTATCTGTAAAAATAATGTTGTTCGCAGTAGTATTTCCTGTGTTTGTAACAGATGAAGTGAATGTAATCGTATCACCAATCGTAGCGAAAGTTGTACTCGCATTTTTATTTAAAACTAAAGTAGCGTCAACAATTGGGGTAGCGGTCGTGTTTGTTACAGTGCTTCCAACAGCAGGTGATTGGTTTGGATTCACTGTATATTCATAATTTACAAGGGCGTTATTCGTTAAAGTACCACTAGGAGGAATTTCGAGAATTTTCACTTGGAATGTAATGAATGTAGTTCCAAGTGGTGAAATATCGCTTAATTGAATTCCTAATGAAGGGTCTAATCCGGGTTGTGAAACGTTATTTATCGTAACGGAATTTGGGACGAAGGATGCACCTGGTCCAAGTCCATCCGTTAAAACAGTTGCACTAGCAGGGATGTTTCCTGTATTTGTTACTGCAATCGTATAGGTAACGATGTCTCCAATTGCAGCTGTCGGTGTGTTCACTGACTTAGTAGCAACAATCGTAGCGTTATTAATTTGAGTTGTTATTAGATTACTTAGCGCACTGGCGGATGCTGGAGGTAAATTAGGATTTACGACATATTGGTATGCTGTATTACTTTGATTCGGGATTGGATTCGGATTCGGGATAGAATTTACTTGAACTTGGAACGAAATTATCGTATTTGCATTCGGATTGATTGGATCAATTGCAATTCCGTTTGCTGGATTTACATTAGGGAGTGTATTCCCATTTACTGTTACACTATTAGGAATAAACGATGTCCCGTTTGGAATTATATCTGTAAATATTACATTTGATGCAAGTGTGTTCCCACTATTCGTTAAAGTAGTCGTGTACGTAATAATATCATTTACGTTAGCAAACTGTTTATCTGCAGATTTTGTAGCGGTAATCGTAGCGTTATTAATTGTTGTTTGTACAGTGTTAGAAGCCGCCATTTGCATTACAGCTGGTTTGGATGGGTCATACGTATATTGGAATGAAGTGCTCGATTGATTCGTAATCGGATTTACCGCAGGAATATTTGGTACAAAAACTTGAAATGCAATGGTACGGGATGAATTTGCTCCTATCGTACCGATCAAAATACCGTTAGCAGGATTTGCATTTGCTATAGGGACATTGTTAATCGTTACAGTATTAGGAATGAAGAGGGTACCCGCTGGAATGATATCTGTAAACGTTACATTAGAAGCAGGGATATTCCCGTTATTTGTTAAAATAGTCGCATATAATATGACATCACCAACATCAGCGAAATTTGTGCTTGTTAGTTTTGTAGCAAGAATATTAGCAGTATTAATTTGTGTAGTTACTATATTGCTAGCAGCGTTTCTAACAACAGCAGGTAAACTCGGATCGGCGATAAAGCTATATTGAAGTGAAGCGCTATTTTGAACTGGATTTGGTAAAGGTAGCCCATTTGCACTTATTTGAAAAACAATCGTTGTAAAACCACCAGCAGGAATGGAGCCGACTTGAAGGTCGGTACTTGGGTCTGCACCTAGCTGTAAAGCGCCACCTATAAAAATACTATTTGGTACGAGAGTCGTACCAGGAGGGATTATATCGGTAACAACAACATTGTTTGCTGTAGTATTGCCAAGGTTAGCTAAGGAAATTGTATATGTGATTGGTTGCCCAACATCGGCGATAGTTAAATCTGCCTCTTTGACAATAACTACATTTGCTAAATTAATTTGTGTACTTACAGTGTTGCTTAAAGATGTTTCTATAGTTGGTGGATCGCCCGGATTTAGAATAAAACTATACTGTGTACTTGAAGAATTTATTGTTGGGTTTTGCACTGGTAAAGAAGTGACAGTTACTTGATAAGAGACGGTAAGTGAGCCGTTAGCAGGAATGGAAGGTAACGGAACACCTATATTTGGATCTGCGTTATTTTGGAGTACACCGTTAATAAGGAAAGTGTTTGGAATAAAGGTAGTGCCATCTGGATTTGTATCTACGAAAATTGGACTATCAGCAGAAACGCTTCCTGTATTAGTTAAAGAAACGGTATAAGTTAATATATCTCCAACAGTAGCGAACGCTCGATCCACTGTTTTTGCCGAAATTACATTTGCATCATTAACTTGGATAAATGTAGTGTTTGTAGTTGTGTTTGTACTTACAGGAGAAGCGTTTGGATCAACGATAAAGTTATAGGAAACGGAAGCGCTATTCAAAATAGGGTTAGGGTTTGGAATACTAGTTATTAATATTTGGAATGAAGCTGTAATTGTAGTATTAGCATTGATGCTACCAATATTGATGCTAGCTGGTGTTGCGCCCGACTGAGTAACACCGTTAACTATAACACTGTTTGGCACAAAGGAAGTACCATTCGCAATGGAATCGGATAGTAATACATTGTTCGCCGCAACATTTCCATCGTTTGTAAGAGCAAAGGTGTAAGTTAATACATCTCCAACTTCCGCAAACGTTTGATTTACAGATTTACTAGCATGAAGATTTGCTAGTCTAATTGTTGATGTAACAGAATTAGAATTTGCTGTTTTTGAAGTTGGTGGCAGGCTTGGATTTACAGTGTAAATATAAGAGGAAAAAGCGTTATTAATGATAGGGTTTTGTGCAGTAATATTGATGACTGTTACTTGGAAGGATAAGGTAAAAGTAGCTCCACCAGGAATTGTGCCGATAGGTAAGGCAACGAGAGAATCTACATTTTGCAAAACGCCGTTGAGCGTCACAGAACCTAATGTTAAGATCGTTCCATTTGGAAGTGGATCTGTTAGTTGAACGTTATTAGCGGCCGTATTTCCACTGTTTGTAATAAGGATTGTATAACTTATAGTCTCGCCAATTGTGGCAAATTGTTTATTTGTAGATTTTGTTAATGTTAAATTCGCATTGTTAATTTGAGTGGAAGCGAGATTAGAAGAAATGTTTTTCGTAACGGGTGATTGGCTAGGATTGACGGTGTACTGATAAGAAGCGCTTGATCCATTAGATACGACATTTGACGCGGGTATTGTGCTTACTACTACTTGAAATGAAACACTTTTGGTTGTGCCAGTTGGGATGGATCCTATGTTCACACCATTAGCAGGATTTGCGCCAACTTGTGTCGAGCCATCTATTGTTAAACTGTTTAGGACAAAAGTTGTTCCTGTAGGAATGACATCTGTAAAAATAACATTGTTCGCATTCGTATTACCTGTACCTGTAAAGGCAACAGTGTAAGTCAGTGTATCGCCAATATCTGCATAGTTTTTATCTACTGCTTTCGTCATTGTTACAGTAGCATTATTCACTTGAGTAGAGACAATATTCGTCGTATCAGTCCCGCTTACTGCGGGTTGATTTGGCACAGGAATGTATTGATATGTTGTTGTACCACTATTTAATATTGGATTTGTTTGGGGGATAGAGGGAACGAATACTTGAAAGGAAATAGTAGTAGTAGAATTTGCAGCAATAGAGCCAATTAATATACCATTAGCGGGATTTGCTCCAGCTTGAGTAACTCCGTTAACAGTTACACTCCCTGGAATGAAAGTAGTCCCGCTAGGAATCGGATCTGTATATACAACACTAGTTGCCGCAATATTCCCTATATTAGCTAAGGCAATATTGTAAGTTAACGTTTCGCCAATATCGGTAAAGATTTTATTAACTGATTTTGTGCCATTAATATCTGCGAGGTTAATTTGAGTACCAGCAGAGTTGCTTGTTGCAATACCGTTAAATGTCGTTCCTCCGGCAATTGGTGTATATTGAAATGTAATATTAGCAGTGTTAGAGATAGGGTTTTGACTTGGAAGAGAAACAACAGTTGCTTGGAAAGTTACTGTACGAGAAGAGTTATTATTAATTGTTCCGAGAGATATACCAGCGGCAGGATTTGCATTTGTTTGTGGTACGTTATCTATCGTTACAGTGCCAGGTATAAAGGACGTGCCGTTAGGGAGTATGTCTGTAAAAGTAACGTTATTAGCGGGCAGAAGACCGGTGTTAGGAATCGTAACGGTATAAGTGAGAATATCTCCAATTGCAGCGACGCTTCTATTCACGCTTTTCGTTGCTTGTATGTTAGGTGAGTTTATATTAATTTGTAATCCGACTGTATTTAACATATATGCATCGCCGTTAGTTGTTAAACGGATTGCGGCGGAAACTTGGGAGTTTGTTAAATAAGGAGAAATATCAATAGAAGTAATGTCCCAACCTTGCCGGCCGGCGGAGATATTTGTGCTTGTAGAAGCACTTTGATTTCGTGTTCCAAATGTCCCAGTTGTATCTAAATTTCCGGCAGCATTATTAACTTGAGAACCGAAGAAATTATTTACAGCATTATTTGGCCCAGATAAAGCATTTAATGAACTGAAATTTGGTCCGAATAAAGCTTGATCCCCAGTTAAATCGGCATCCCCTTCAGTAGAACTTATAAACAATCTCCCGCTTACAGGTCCCCCAGCAGGTGTTAAAAATCCTGAGACAGATACATCTGCACTACCAGTTTCTACAGAAACACGGTTACCAGCTACGTAAATTGTTAAATTTCTTGCGGGTAAGGAACCGTTTTGATAAGCGACAATGAGCGTCCATCCAGAAGAATTGATAGCCCCATTAGAAGCATCTAAAGGATCAACAAGTCCAGGGACAGAGCCAGTTGTATAAGAGCCGGATCCTCCAGCTTGAACGAGGGATGTTACATCTGCGGACCGTGTATAGAATCCAAATGTGACAGAGCCAGAAACGAATGTTTGATTAGAAGCTGTAACAGCTGAAGGGGTAATTGAGTATGTTGACACAGGTGTTGTAAAAGAAACTGGGTTTCCTAATACACTCGTAATGTTTTGATCACGAGATAAATAGTTTCCGCCCCAAACGAGTTCTGCGTAAAGAATAGTACTACCAGCAGGGATATTTAAAATAGCGGTAGAACTATTTTGTGTATAGTTTAATGTTGTACCAGCAGGAAAAGTAGTTACTTGTAAAGTGGTATTAGTAGTTACGAATGCACCAATTGCCCCGATTGTACCAGCACGGTTTTGATTACTAATTTTACTTAAACCGAGTGTGTTTCCTGTAATAGCGAGTGCGCCGTTAGTGGTGGTAGAAAATCGATTCGTAATGGGCATGTTGTCACCTCATTTACAATATAGTCTTGGTCAAAATAGGATATGTGTGTGACATAGAAAGGGAAACATGTAAAAGTTGATTTGGTAAGAATGATTTAAATGTCTAGATAAGGAGATGGAGAATGAGTGAATTGGAAATTAGAGTGGAGCGTCTTAGAAAAGAAAAAATAGGGGATATTGTTGCGTTATCTTCTTATATTGGATGGGATTATAATACAGAAGAAATTGAGACGATTTTCGACTCAGGTATTGTATACGGTGTGTGGAATGAGAGAAAGGAGCTTATTGCTAGTGCGGCAATTATATTATACGGAGAGGCGTTAGCATCTATTGGAATGGTAATTGTACATCCGGATTATAAGGGGAAAGGGATTGGAAAGATAATAACGGATTCATGCGTTAAAAGCGTATCAACTCACCGCCCCATTATGCTTATTGCTACGGATGAGGGAAAAGTTTTATATGAAAAACTAGGATTCAGGGCCGTTAGTTATGTTTCTAAATACATATGTAACTCATATAATGCGAATTATCATTGTGTAGGAAATGAAGAGTATATTGTAAATTATGAAGAACGTGATTTAGAAGAAATAATACAAATAGATAAAGATGCATTTGGAACAAATAGAGAAGAGTTTTTAAAGTATCGAATGATACAAAGTGAACAATGTATTGTTATAAAGGATGCACAACAAAATGTATTAGGATACGGTATAAGTATACAAACGTCACAAAATAAAATAATAGGACCAGTCGTTGCTAAAAATGATGAAATGGCAATGCGAATTGTTCATCATTTAGCAAGAGAGCATAATGGTAAATTAAGAATTGATGTGCCAGAAGGAAAGGAAGCCTTTATGAAAGAATTAGAGATTGGTGGTTTTCAGAAGGTGAATACACCACCAATAATGGTGAAAAATAGTGGTCAATTATTAAAAAGGAATAGTGAACTATATAGCATTGCAGCACAAATTTTTGGATAAAAAAAGAATCCTTATAAAGTAAAGGATTCTTTTTTTATGATTAAACCTAATCACGATATTGGTCATGAGTTGGTTGAAAGAGATCTTCCTCGATATCTCTCACCATAGAAAAATGATCAACATTATAATGACCGTGTAAAGTTTTATTATGGTGTTCGATAATTTGCTCTGCGGCCAATACGTTAGAGTCAGTTGTTGAATGACCATTTTTAATTAACGTAACATCAAACCCTTGTACCGTTGCTGTTCTAACAGCGGTGTCAATACAATGTTCTGTTTTACATCCACCTATAACGAGATGATTAATCTTCTCTTCTTTTAAAAGTTCAAGTAAAGAAGTGCCATAGAATGAATTTGTTGCTGCTTTATTAATAAGGATTGCAGACTGAGGTACTTGAATTTGATTATGTACTTCAAAGCCCACGCCGCTACCAGAAGCAACATCAGTATCTCTTACGAAAACAATAAGGGCATTTGAATCAATTGCTTTCTGTACAGCTGTATTTAGTGTAGCTAATAGCTCGGTTTTACGGAACACTTCATTTTCTTGTTCATTTCCATCAATTAGTTCTTGTTGAGCATCAATAATTAATAGAGCTTGTTTCATTATGACTCCCCTTTAATACAAAATTATTTCCACTTTACAAGTTTCTTCATATTATAAGGAAATCCTTTATTTTTAGCGGAGTAGACAATGGATTTACAAAGTTGTCAAAGAAATTTCATTCTCTTAGGGTGTAAAAACATGTATGATAGGAAGTGGAGAATTTTTGAGTAGGTGGGAATATCATGCAGACAGTAGAAGATTATCTTTCATTCTTACATACGAAAGGATTTAAGTTATCAGAGGAAGCGCAAGGGTTTATCATGTTCGGACAAGGATATACTGGCGCATCTGATGGAATTGTGAACGCAGCAATAGAAGCGACGATTAAACATCAATTACAGTTTGATGGTAGTTATTTTGTTGCTTTGTTAGAGCGATTGAAAGAAGAAGATATTAAAGATAAAAAAAGCGCTAAGGCTTTTATGCGGAAGTTACAAGCGTAACTTCACGCAGCCCGCGCTTCTTTTTTTGTCTTTGAAGGCAGTTCAACAAAAACCATGCCTAGGAATATACATAGACACCCGATAATGGCAGAAATAGAAAGTTGTTCGTTTGCAACTAGAACGCCTGTTAATGCAGCAAAAACGGGCTCCATTGCGAAAATAATTGCTACTCTTGTTGGAGAAGTGTGTTTTTGTGCAGATGTTTGAATGAAAAAAGCAATTGATGTCGCAAACAGGGAAGTTAGAAAGAGAGCGAATAAAAAGGACTGATTCGTCCATAGTGACACTGAAAATAATTTTTCCCAATCTTCAAACAAAAAAGCGCAAATAGAAGAAAATATACCGACAGCTAATACTTGAGAGGTGCTTAGTAATAAAGGTGATATTTTCTTAGAAAAGAAACCGTTAACAAGAATATGGGCAGCGAAAGCGACAGCGCAACCGAGAACGAGTATATCTCCAATGTTTAATTGAAAAGAATCACCAGCCGTTAATAAGTATAAACCTGCTGTTGCCACAGCAATGCCCATTACGATAAAAATGGTAGCTTTTTGTTTTAAAAAGATAAAAGACAAAATGGGTACCATAACGATACTAAGTCCTGTTAAGAAACCAGCTTTTGAAGAGGTTGTATAAAGTAAACCGAATGTTTGTAATACATAGCCAACACATAAAAAGAATCCAACAATCAATCCAGCGAGACTACTCTGTTTTATATTCTGTTTTGAAGTTTTTTGTGAGAAAATCATTTGAACGAATAATAAAATAATTCCGGCGAATAAAAAACGAATGCCATTAAACGTAAATGGCCCGACAAAAGACATAGCATTTTGAACAACAACAAACGTAGCTCCCCAAATAAAAGAGACAAACAATAAAGCGAGAGGAGCAATCCACTCTTTTTTCACACTCATACCCCCGTTAATTTTGTAAGATAGCTTTTCTAGCTAATTCATCCGCTACTTTATTTTGACTACTTGGAATCCACTTAATAAAAAAGAGATCGAAACTTTTTATGTACTGCAGTGCTTCTTCTAGAAGTGGTGCAAACATTTTATTTTTTGCGTATTCTTTTTCAACAGCCCGCTCAACAAGTTGGGAATCTGTACGAAAAGATACAATGCTATAATTATGCTCCGTGCAATATTTTAATGCTGCTAGTAAAGCGTGGTATTCAGCTTCATGGTTGGACATTGTCCCAAGTGGTAATGACAATTGTACAGGTGGCTGTACCCCTTTAATAAAAACCCCGGCACCAGAAGGTCCAGGATTTCCTTTTGATGCACCATCGATATATACTTCAATCAAAATGAGAAACCTCCAGTTATAAGGTTATCCCCTACTTGAAAATTTTTTTTTAGAAGTAGGGGATAGAGTACTTATCCAATTGTAATGCTATAACGACATGTAAATGTTTCATTCGCTTGTAAAGATCGAATTCCTTTTTTTTCCTTGAAATCTTTTGCTGGATTTATTTCATCAGCGATTCCGTACCAAGGTTCAATACATAAGAAAGGTGCGTTATCCCCTGGTGTCCATACGCCGACAAATGGGAATCCGTCAAATGCTACTTTTACAAATTTATTATGTTTATGTGAACGAATAGAAATTTCATTCGTATTCATATGTTCAAAAATAAGCGCGTCATTTTTGAACAAATCATATGTAAGTGGCAATTCTTTCATATTTTCAGCGATTAGTTGTTTTTCATTTGAAAGAAAAGGACCTTCTAATATGCTAGTTTCTAAACGTTCAGCCCCGTTAAATGATAGATGATAATCTGCAAATGATTCACCTTCTAATAAAGGACAGTTGAATCCAGGGTGTGCTCCGATTGAAAAGAACATCTCTTTTGAAGAAGGATTGTTTACTTCATATGTAACATGTATATTTTGTTCGTCTACTTCATAAGAAACGAGTAATTCAAATGCATATGGATATTTTTGTAACGTCTCTTCATTACTAGTAACGATATAAGTGATTTTTGTTTCACTTTGTTCTTTAACAGAGAACGAAAGATCACGGGCAAAACCATGCTGTGTTAATGAATAAGGTTTACCGTCTACGTAGTATGTATTTTCTACTAATCGACCGACGATTGGAAACAAGATTGGTGCACGACGTCCCCAATAAGTAGAATCACCTTGCCATAAATATTCTGTGTTGTCTTCTTTTAAGCGAACGCTTTGTAATTCTGCACCTTTGTCAGAGATGGAAACGATTACTTTTTCATTTTGAATTGTTGCTGTCATGAAGTGAAACCTCCTAAATCTTTCATATGTTTTATTATACGTTGTCCAAAAGAAAAAAGGTAGTAAATGATAGGAATCTATTGACGAAAGGGTATCTATTGCGTAAAATATAATCTTGTTGCTTAAAAACGAATAACGTGGTTCGAAACCATCCCACGTAAAAAAACTAAGGAGATTTTGTCATGAATATAAGAACATTAGTCGGTAATGGTATTTTAGCGGCATTATATATTGCTGTTTCTATGCTTATTCAGCCATTTGGCTTTACGAATATACAGTTTCGTATTTCAGAGATGTTTAATCATCTCGTTGTCTTCAATAAGAAAGCAATTTACGGGATTGTACTAGGTGTATTTTTAACGAATCTCTTTTTCTCACCTATGATCGCTTATGATTTAGTATTTGGAGTAGGGCAATCAATTCTTGCACTACTTGCAACTATTATTTCTATGCGCTTTATTAAAGGTGTTTGGGCTCGTATGATTTTTAATACAGTTATCTTTACAATTACAATGTTTATGATAGCAATTGAACTTCATCTTGCATTTGATTTACCATTTATGTTGACTTGGTTAACATGTGCAGTCGGTGAATTTGTTGTAATGGCGATTGGTATGCCTGTAATGTACTGGATTAATAAGCGAGTACAATTTGAAAGATTTATGTAATAGTTGAAAGAGCCGTTCCTTACTTAGGATGGCTCTTTTTGTCTGTGATTAAATTGTATATAATACTGGGACTCTTGATAAAATATAATAAAATAAATATAAGAAGTCTTATAAAAGGGGAATCTAGTATGAAATATAAAATACATTGGTTGTATAAAACGAAGCGTGGTTTACAAACTGAATTAACAACAGATTATATGAACATAGAAGAAGTGCTTCAATTTGCGGAGGATTTTGAGAAAACAGGTAGGGTGAAAGAACTTTTATTTTTCGATGAAATGGACGCGGAATGGTCATTAAAAGAAATGAAAAAACTGAGTAAGCAAGTGGAGGAAGATCCTCAAGAAATTCAAGTTTATTTTGATGGTGGTTATGATGTACAGACGAAAGAAGCTGGGGTTGGTATATGTGTATACTATAAAAAAGGAAATACAAATTACCGAATTCGTCGCAATGCATACATAGAAGGCATATATGATAATAACGAAGCGGAGTATGCAGCATTATTATACGGGATGAATACACTCGAGGAATTAGGAATTAAATATGAACCGGTTACACTTCGGGGGGATTCTCAAGTTGTACTGCAGCAATTAGCTGGTGAATGGCCTTGCTATGATGAACATTTAAATCATTACTTAGATCAAATTGAACAAAAAGCGAAGCAAATGAAATTAAAGCTTGTTTGTGAACCGATATCTAGAAAACAAAATAAAGAGGCGCATCAATTAGCAACGCAAGCATTAGAGGGGACGGTAATTGACAGTCATAAAGAAATAACCGAATAGAGAGGTGCAAAGGTGAATAAAAAGCAACTCATTACAGAGGTAAATGACTTATTAGAGACGTATTGCGAAGGGTGTTTCCTGCAGGAACATAATCGGAAAAATCATAGTAAATACTATGCCCATTCTTTTTGTATACGGCAATGTACGGTTGGAGAGAAATTGAAAAAGTATGGGGAGCAATTGTCATGAAAAAACATCCAGAGAATTTTCTCTGGATGTTTTTTAATGCTTCGCTTCGTGTAATTGATGCTCGCATTTGCTTAATTTTTTTTCTTCATTCATTAGAAATGGCTCATCTAAATCCGTCGCAACGGATTTCATGATTTCTAGCTGAGAACGAGCCGCTTCTACTGCAGTAGTGGCATGCTCTAATGTATCTGGATCCATTGAAATTGTTGCAGAACCTACCATTTTTTGTGCAGTTTCTACACGGAATTTTACTTCTTCAAAATCATTTACATGTGACCCCATTGTTATTGCCTCCTTTGTATTTTGCGCATTTCACATAGTTTTTGCTCTGTAAAACGGAAATATACAAAGGAATAACAAAGGAGGTTACCAAGTAAGGTAACCTCCTGTCATATGTGGGATTAAAGTTTTGCTACGTTAGCAGCTTGAGGTCCACGGTTTCCTTCAGTAATGTCGAAAGATACTTCTTGGCCTTCCTCTAAAGCTTTGTAGCCGTCGCCTTGAATAGCAGAGAAATGTACGAATACATCTTCAGAGCCTTCCATTTCGATAAATCCAAAACCTTTTTCATTGTTAAACCATTTTACTTTTCCTTGCATGTCACAATTCCTCCTAAAAACGATTCCTTTTTTCATTTAGTGAAATTCATTAAAATAATATAAATAAAAAATGCTATATTCTCGAATATTCTGCCAAATGATTAATTTAAATATACACGAATTGGTAGAATTTAGTCAAGTAAGCGCTTTTAAAATTTTGTATTTTTAAATAATTTTTCCTCGAATTTTTAAAAAGGTATAGGACAAGCCGAGTATGTAATATTCTTAAGTGAATGCTGTACATGATGAGGTGAAAGAATGGATGAGTCTTATTTATTAGATAATGAAGGGATGAAAAATAGAGCCGACATACCGAATTGGGTTGCAAAAGAATTTCAAAATTTTTCGAGTGTCGTGTTAGAACCAACTTTTCCGTGTTATTTCGGTTTAACAGCTTTGAAAAAGAATGAACTTCGTTATTCATTTCTCTCTCATAATGATTGGGGGCATTTACCCAATACAATGTTATCTTTTTTAGAGTTAATGAGAGAGCGGCCGGTTGTAAGAAGAGGATTTTTTCTTTTTGTGGAACCGGAATGTGAAGAAAAATCAATCGAATATTATCGAGATTATTTTTGGAAAGTACTACAATATTTACATGAAAACGATGATCAAACATGGCCGCAACAAATTCCAACAGATCCAGATCATTATTTATGGGAATTTTCATTTGGTGGTGAACCGATATTTGCGTTTGGAAATGCACCGGCTTATAAACAGCGAAAGACTAGGCATTTAGGAAATTCTCTCGTTATTGGATTCCAGCCACGAACTATTTTCGATGGGTTAGAAGGAGATCGTCCTAAAGGGTCGTATTCAAGACAAATGGTCCGTGAACGAGTTGAAAAGTGGGATCAGTTGCCGAAGCACCCTAACATTAGTCACTATGGCGATCCTAATCATCGTGAATGGAAACAATATTTCATAGGGGATGATATTGAGCCGATTAAAGCTAAATGTCCTTTTCATCATAGAGTAGAGAAATAAGAGCCATCAACTGGATGGCTCTTTTGCATATTTTGGATAAAAAAGGGTATTGTATTAGTGAATAATTTTTATGAAAGCTAGTCTATTTTCTATATTTGCATCATTACTTAATAGTAAAAGAAGTAGAAAGGATAGAGCGATGTTTGGAGCAATTATACAACAAATAGTATTAGGTATTTCATTAGCTGCGCCTGTAGGTCCAATTAATATTGAAATGTTAAAACGTGGAATTGAACGTGGATTTTGGCATGCGTGGATTGTTGGAATCGGAGGAATGACTGCTGATATTTTGTTTATGCTTCTTATTTATTTTGGTTTATCTTCTGTGTTTATGTATACATATGTACAAGCTTTTATGTACTGCACTGGGTTTTTCCTGTTATTTTATTTAGGATTTCAAAGTGTAAAACAAGGAATCTCCCACTCGAATATGGAATATAACAAAGAAGAGGTAGGTGGACTTAAACAATCCTTTATGGCGGGATTTTTAATTGCGATATCCAACCCATTAAATCTCGTTTTTTGGTTTGGCATATACGGAAGTACACTTAGCTCATTGCTTACAAAGGTAACGAAACAAGAAGCTTTTTTGTACAGTCTTTGCATTATTATTGGTATTATTTTGTGGAACTTAAATATTGCTTTTTCTGTACATTTTGGAAGAACTTTATTAAAACCAAAAGCACTTGGCTATATTACAGCCGGAGCAGGTATTATTTTAGTAGGATATTCTATCCATTTTGCATACAAAGCTTTACAGTTGTTCACATAAGATTGAAGGGGAGATTTTTATGTATCGAACCACTATTGACGGAAAAGAAATTATCATCACATTAGCACCAAAAATCCGAAAAGAAATTACTGACAGGAACCCATTATATGAAGCGGTATTTAAAAATGCAGCAAGGTTGCTGCAAACGAAACAACCAACGTTTGCGGTAAATCATGAAATATTTGGGCTTATTATTGGAGAAGTACAAAGGGGTGAAGTAACAGTGTTTGCAGTAGAACACATTATCCCGAAGCAAAATATATTTGGTCCGAACACTTTTTTCTCTACAATAGAACAGCAGGCAAATTTGTAAAGTGAATAGAATAAGAATAAAATAGAAAAGAAATAGTCGTAACGATATGTTACGGCTGTTTTTTTTGAAAAGGGGGAAGAAAGATGAAGAGAGTGGTAAAGGAGTTCTTTTTGCAACATGATATTGTTATTATGTATAGTGTTCTATTAATTTTTATCATTATTTTAAAAATGCAATTTTTCACATGGATCGGTATGTTAGCGTGTCTGTTTGGTATTGTTTTTTATACGTTTAACGAGTATATGACACATCGTTTTTTATTCCATTTAAAGCCGCCTAAAAATGCATTTTTATTAAAAATGTTAAGAAGATTACATTATGATCATCACGTATATCCGGATGATTTGAAACTTTTATTTTTGCCTGTATGGTTTAGTATACCTAGTTTCACTATATATTTACTTATATCATATGGTATTACAAAAAGTGTTACTGTTACACTTTCATTTGGAGTCGGAATGATTATAATGCTCCTCGTTTATGAATGGAAACATTATATTGCACATAAGCCGATTCGTCCCTTCACTAAGATTGGAAGATGGCTAAAAAAACAGCACATATTACACCATTATAAAAATGAAAAGTTTTGGTTTGGTGTTTCAAATCCAGTATTCGATTTTATATTTGGAACGCTTAAAGATGGAAAAGAAGTTGAATTAAGCCAAACAGCTCGTAATTTAGAAAAAGAGAAAAAGACAGAAGTGGTGCGATAAGCACTACTTTTTTTATCCCGATTGGTGTGGATTGAAGTACTCGAATTTTATGGTGAAAAAGTATATTAAAAACTTAGGGGAAAATGCCGAAAAATGTCTATCGAAAAATCTTTGCAGGAATGTACGGATTGTCTAAAATGAAAATAAGTTTCTGAATATTTATAAAATTTAGTCTTTGGGTATACAAGGGGGAAGTGCATTTCAAGTAAGAGAGGGGACCAGAGAATGAAACGAGATGATACGTCAGCACGTAAGTTACAAAATGAGGTGAATTATACAGAAGTTGTTCAGTCTGAAGAGTTTCAATTGTTATTAAATACGAAAAAGAAGTTTATCATTCCGATGAGTATTTTCTTTTTAAGTTTTTTTATTACATTACCTGTTTTAACATCGTATTCAAAGGTGCTTAATACACCGGTATTTGGTGATGTTACATGGGCGTGGGTATTTGCTTTTGCACAATTTATAATGACATGGGCATTGTGTATGATTTATAGCAAAAAAGCAGAATCCTTTGATGAAATCTCGCAAAAAATTCTGCAAGATATGCAACAAGGGAGGGGATGACTTTGAATACAACCGCTTTTGCACTATTTTTAATTATCGTCCTTGGTACACTTGTTATAACGTATTTCGCATCGAAAAAAACGAAAAATGCGAGTGAGTTTTATACGGCTGGCGGGGGACTAACTGGTTGGCAAAATGGTCTGGCCATTGCTGGGGATTATATGTCTGCTGCGTCATTTCTTGGTATCGCTGGAGCGATAGCGTTAACTGGATTTGATGGGTTCTTTTATAGTATCGGTTTCTTAGTTGCTTACTTAGTTGTATTATACCTAGTTGCAGAACCGCTTAGAAATTTAGGGAAGTATACGTTAGCTGACATGATTGCGGCGCGTTTTGATGCGAAAAAGGTTCGCGGTATTGCAGCGCTTAATACGATGACGATTTCGATTTTTTATATGATTGCACAATTAGTTGGTGCGGGTGCACTTATTAAATTATTATTAGGAATTGAATATACGACATCGGTTTTAATCGTTGGTACACTTATGACTGTGTACGTTATTTTTGGTGGTATGACAGCTACAAGTTGGGTACAAATTGTAAAGGCTGTACTACTTATGGCTGGTACATTTATTATTTCTGTTATCGTTTTCGCAAAATTTAATTTTAGTGTGACAGAAATGTTCGCTCAAATGAAAACAGCTACTCCATTGAAAGAGTCGTTTTTAAATCCAGGAGTAAAGTATAAAGATGGTCTTGATACACTTTCTTTAAATTTAGGACTAGTTCTTGGTACCGCTGGATTACCACATATTCTTGTCCGCTTTTTCACAGTACGTGATGCAAAAACTGCACGTCAATCAGTTGTGTACGCTACGTGGTTAATTGGAGCATTTTATATTATGACGATTTTCTTAGGATTTGGTGCGGCGGCGTTTGTAGGGAATGAGGCAATTATTAAAGCAAATCCAGCCGGCAATATGGCTGCACCTTTATTAGCTAAAGCATTAGGTGGAGATTTCTTATTCGCATTCGTATCTGCGATTGCTTTTGCAACAATTTTAGCTGTAGTAGCAGGCCTTGTATTAACAGCGGCTTCCGCATTTGCTCATGATTTTTATAACGAGATTATTCGAAAAGGAAAATCAACGGAAAAAGAGCAAGTGTCAATGGCTCGTTATGCGTCTATTGGAGTAGCGATAGTATCTATTATACTTGCTTTATTTGCTCAAACATTAAACGTAGCATTTTTAGTATCACTAGCATTTGCAGTTGCAGCGAGTGCAAATTTGCCAGTTATATTATTTACAATATATTGGAAACGTTTTAATACAACGGGGGCAATTTGTGGAATGATCGTTGGTCTTGTATCAGCCATTGTTCTTGTTGCGTTAAGTCCAAACGTTTGGAATCCTGTGGTAGGGAAAGCTATATTTGTTGGAGAGGCGATATTCCCATATACGACACCTGGAATTGTTTCTATTCCGCTTGGATTCCTTGCAGCATATTTAGGAACTGTTTTCTCTAGTAAGAAAGAAGATGCAGCGAAGTTTGATGAAATTCTTGTGAAATCTAATACTGGTCATGGTATTAGTGATGCTTCTTCACATTAAAAAAAGAGGAGCTTTTCGAAATATAAGAAAAGCTCCTCTTTCTTTTGACATTTTCTTATAAAGTGAAACTTTAATAAGTGTGGGGGATTGTTCATCCCCCCACACTTATTATTAGCCTTCACCAATCGGGCGTTTATGGGCAGTTAATCTCCCACCTAACTTCTTTGCTCCAGCTGAATTTTGGGGTGGGAGTTTTACTGCTCGCAAATAGCGGGATAAATATTACTTTAATTTTGGTAGGATTTGTCTTGTGTTTGTGGAATGAAAATAGGCAGGGAGAAATTTAACTCATCATGGCACCAGCGCAGCTTTGTGAAAAATAAGTTGTTATGGAAGGTGGAAGAAATGATGAAGACAAAACAAACCGATGAATTATTAGCAAAAGATGAGCAATATGTTTGGCACGGAATGCGTCCCTTTAGTCCAAGTAGTACAATGGTAGGGGCAAAAGCAGAAGGGTGCTGGGTTGAAGATATACAAGGAAAAAGATATTTAGACGGTATGAGTGGTCTTTGGTGTGTGAATAGTGGATACGGAAGAAAAGAGCTCGCAGAGGCGGCTTATAAGCAATTGCAAACATTATCATACTTTCCGATGTCACAATCACATGAACCAGCAATTAAGCTCGCTGAAAAGTTAAACGAGTGGCTTGGTGGAGAGTATGTTATTTTCTTCTCTAATAGTGGATCAGAAGCGAATGAAACAGCTTTTAAAATAGCAAGACAATATTATGCTCAAAAAGGTGAACCACATCGTTACAAATTTATGTCACGTTATCGTGGTTATCACGGAAACACAATGGCGACGATGGCAGCGACTGGTCAAGCGCAGCGTAGATACCAATATGAGCCATTTGCTTCAGGTTTTTTACATGTAACGCCTCCAGATTGTTACCGCATGCCAGAAATGGAATCACAAAATATTTATGATGTAGAATGCGTAAAAGAAGTAGATCGTGTTATGACATGGGAATTAAGTGAAACGATAGCAGCATTTATTATGGAGCCAATTATTACAGGCGGTGGTATTTTAATGCCGCCACAAGACTATATGAAAGCTGTTCATGAAACGTGTCAAAAACACGGAGCACTACTTATAAGTGATGAAGTTATTTGTGGTTTCGGGCGTACAGGAAAAGCATTTGGGTTTATGAACTATGACGTTAAGCCTGATATCGTTACGATGGCAAAAGGTATTACGAGCGCATACTTACCATTATCAGCAACAGCTGTGAAAAAAGAAATTTATGAGGCGTTTAAAGGAACAGGAGAATATGAATTCTTCCGCCATATTAATACATTTGGTGGAAATCCAGCGGCTTGTGCATTAGCGCTTAAAAACTTAGAGATTATGGAAAATGAAAATTTAATTGAGCGCTCTGCACAAATGGGTTCGCTTTTATTAAATCAATTAAAAGAAGAAATTGGGGAACATCCGCTTGTTGGAAATATTCGAGGGAAAGGGCTATTAGTTGGAATCGAACTAGTAAATGATAAAGAAACGAAAGAGCCAATTGATAACGACAAAATTGCAAGTGTTGTAAATGCTTGTAAAGAAAAAGGGCTTATTATTGGGCGTAACGGTATGACAACAGCAGGTTATAATAACGTATTAACATTAGCACCGCCGCTTGTTATTTCAAGTGAAGAAATTGCTTTTGTTGTTGGAACGTTGAAGACAGCAATGGAGCGTATTTAATAAAATAAAAGAACAAAAAGCGAGCTGTAATATAAGGCTCGCTTTTGTTTATTACGTGAAATATGATAGTTTTTTAAAGGAAGGGGATATTAATGGAGAAATATGATCCTAGTAAACATTATCACATCGGATATTATGAAGATGGATATGATTTAGAAGTGACAGCGTACAAAAGAATAAATGAACCAATTTGGGATGCCTATATTCCACACTATGAGGCAGATGATTTTTACAAAAAAGTGGAGAAAATGAAGCTAGGTGAATATATAGATGACTATGGCATAAAAGTATATTCATTTAATGATGATATTGATGATGAAGAAGCACGATACATTTTTGAAAAATGGTTAAAAACGAATAGGATTGTTTAAAGGTGAAACAAAAAAGGAGATTACTATCTTATAAGATAGTAATCTCCTTTTAATATATTAAACTTATTTACTTGCTTTCATTGCTTTATCTTTTGCACCAAAAGTATATTTTAACATTGGTGGTGTAATCATCGTTGTTAAAATAACGACAATAACGATAGCTGTAAAGTAATCTTGTGCTAATAGTCCAGAAGAAAGTCCTGTACCTGCGATGATAAGAGCAACTTCACCACGAGAAACCATACCAGCACCGATAATTGCAGAAGACTTTGCATCAAATCCAGTCATTCGTGCACCGAATCCACAACCGATTAGTTTTGTGAATACAGCGATTACTGTTAATGCTAAAATGAACCAAATTTGATCACCAATACCGTCAAATGTAATATTCATACCGATACTTACGAAGAATACTGGTACGAACATAGCGTAAGCGATTGGTTCTACTTTCTTTTCTACTTCGTGTTTGTAGTTCGTTTGAGAAATAGCGATACCAGCTGCGAAAGCACCAATAATACCAGCAATTCCTAATAGTTCGCCGAAATATGCGAACGAGAAACAGATGATAAGAGCCGCGCTCACGATAGACTCAGATACGCGTAGTGGTGATAACCAACGCATAATCGCTGGAACACCTTTCCATCCGATTAAAATAATAGAAGCGAAGAATACGACTTTCTTCAAGATAACCATTGTTAAGTTTACATCGTCTGTACCTAAGAAGCTCATTGCGAATGCTAATAAAATAACAACAAGAATGTCATCAAATACAGCTGCTCCAAGCATTGTTGTACTTTCACGTGTTTTCATTTTACCTAAATCGCGAAGTGTTTGTACGGAAATACTAACACTTGTCGCACATAGAAGTAATCCTAAAAAAACCGCGTTCCCTTGTTCCATGCCCATAACAAGACCAGAAACATAACCACCTACGAATGGAAGAACGATACCTCCGAGTGCAACTGCTAAAGAAGAATTACGATTTGCGTTTAATTCTTCTAAGTCTGTTTCAAGTCCAGCCATAAACATTAAAAGAATAACCCCGACGTTACTTAATTGCGTTAGAAGTTCTGAATTCTCAATCCAACCTAATACTGCTGGACCGATAACGATACCGACAATTAATTTACCTAGTACAGAAGGTTGACCTAATCGGACACTAAGATCACCAGCAAGCTTTGTACTTAATAAAATAAGTGCAATTTGAAAGAAAAATTCGAATTCCATCTGATCCTCTCCTCATCATTTTTAGTTTTATCATACGATTTCTCGGAATTTGCCTAATGAAAATATGTAAAACCCATTAAACAAAGGGTCTGATTACAAGTTCTTTTGAACTTGTAATTTGAACCTGTAATTAATATATAATAAAATTTACTAAAAATCAATGAAAAAATAACAGATTTTCATGATAGGATTCGATTTAGGTATGGAGGGAATCACTATATAATAAGAAGAAATAAGGATACATTTTTAATGAATTGGAGAAGGGCATATGTTATTAAATAAACGTTTTACAATTGGAGAAATGGCAAAAATGCATAATATAGCGGAATCTACATTACGTTATTATGACGAGAAAGGAATTTTTCATCCGTCAATTGTTGATTCGCAAACGAATTATCGCTATTACACAATTGATCAGTTTTCACTATTAGACACGATTAAATTTTTACGCCAATTGAATATCCCGTTAAAGGAAATAAAGAAATATATTGATGAACGAAATCCGTCTTATGCGCTGAATTTACTTGAAAAACAACAAGAAATGATGCTGAAAAAGCAAAGAGAAATCGAGTATGCTTTGGCAAAAATGGAACATAAAATCCATTTAATGAAGAAAGCGACGGAATCAGAAGCGAATCAAATTATTTATAAAAAGATACCGAAGCGAAAAATAACAGCAATTGCAGTTGCACCAAATACAACGGATGATATGTTTGAATATTATATCCATTCGCTACAAAAAAATATGAAGCAAATTGATAATAGTTTATTTTCAGGAGATATCGGTGTAACGGTTTCCCAAAAAGCATTACTTCAAAATGAGTTTCAAGCATATAACAGTGTGTTTATTTTATTGGACTACATGCCTTTTCAATTGCATACTTCAGATGAAATAAAAGAAGGGATATTTGCTTGTTCTTATCACCATGGACCGTATGAAGAAACAGACGCAACGTATACGAAATTATTAAAGCACATTGATAACGAAGGATACGAAGTGTGCGGAGATGCGCTTGAGCTTGCGTTAATTGATTGGTCTGTAACAGAAAATCCGAAGGAGCAAGTAACGGAAATTCAAATACCTGTTGTTAAAAAATAAATGAAAAATAGGCTATATATTTTTCGATTCTCTATTGACCTTCAAGTAACTTGAAGGTTTAAACTGTGAACAGAGCATTGAAAAAGGAGCATTTATATGATGGAAACAACAGAGAAATTAAGAGAAAAACCTATTAAAAGCTTATTTATTACTTATTTAATACCAGCTGTTCTTGGGATGGTATTAATGTCAGTTAATATTGTGATTGATGCAGTCATGATTAGTAGAGGAGTGGGCGCAAACGGTTTGGCTGGAGTGAACGTAGCTATTCCAGCGTTTTCAATTTTCTTTTCTATTTCATTATGGATTGGAATGGGCGGAGCAACGTTATATTCCATTGCATTAGGGGAAAATAAACTGGAAAGAGCAAGGTCTATCTTTACTCAATCTATGACAGTGGCAGTTATTATCGTAGGCATTTTAGCGGCTATTTGCTTATGGAGAATAGAAGATTTAGCATATCTATTCGGCGCAAATGAAGTGATTTTGCCATATGCGTTAGACTATTTACAAGTGTTATTAACATTTGGAATGATATACGTTTTAGAAAATATTTTAAGTACATTTATACGTAACGACGGAAATCCTAATTTAGCAATGGCAGGCCTTGTCGTAACGGCTGTATTGAACATAGTGTTTGACTATATCTTTATTTTCATCTTTGGATGGGGCGTAACAGGTGCTGCCTCAGCGACTATTCTTTCAGCAGCGATTGGTTTCCTTGTATTATTATCTCACTTCTTTAGAAAAAGTAGTATTTTAAAATGGACGAAATTCCATTTTGAATGGGATACGGTTAAACAGATTATGGTGATTGGTTTCCCAAGCTTTACAGCAGAAAGTACAGTTGCAATTGTAACAATTGGTTTTAACATTGCGTTCGTTCAATATGCAGGAGAACTAGGTGTAGCTTCTTATGCGATGGTGAATAGTATTCATGCAATGACATTACTATTATTCTTCGGTGTTGGTGCAGCATTACAACCAATTGCTAGTTTCCATTACGGTGCAAACTTATCAGAAAGATTGCGTGAAGGATTGCAGTTTGCTGTAAAAATTGCGGTTGTACTCGGGGGCGTTGCGATAATTGTCGGATTATTCTTCGGGAAATATATCATTGGTCTATTTGATGTCCAATCGCCAGAACTATTGGAGTTAACGTTAACAGGTATTAGCTTGTTCTTTATCCAATACGTATTTTTAGGCTATAACATTGTGTATGGAGAGTACTTCCAATCAGTGCGACAAACGAAGAAATCCGTACTTATTATAATGAGCCGAGGATTACTATTTATTATTCCGTTGTTATGGATTATGCCAAAGTTATTTGGGATAAACGGAATTTGGCTCGTTATGCCAGTAGCTGAAGTATTGACAGCAATTATCGTATTTACGATGAATCGTATGAAACATCCTGTTCCGTTAAACATGGCGAGAGAGAAAGAAGCAATATAGTGAAGAAAATCCCCTTGAACAAGTTAAGGGGATTTTTTTATTCTTTTAAACTAATCGCAAAAGATCCATCTGTCTCCTGCACAGAAGCGAAAGCCACATTTTTAATGTTTGTGATGCCTTTTTCTTTTAACTCTTTATATAACCACTTTTCGTCTTTATGGATCAACTTTAAGTTATCGTATTGAATTTGTGAATCGACAATAAGGGCGATTGGTAATCCAGCATACTTAACATCTATATTCATATCTTTTGGAGTCAATGGTACAAGTTCTCGCTTTGGCAAAATACTTATAGATCCATTTGATTCTAAAATTGCATATTCAATTTCATGAACACTTGGATATCCGGCGACGCGAAGATTAGAAAGCAATTCAGGGATCGGATATCTACTTTTTTGTAAGTTCTCAAAAATAATATCTCCATGTTTTATTAAAATAATGGGGTGCCCGAGAATGAAGCGATTTAATTTATTGAATAAACTTAGTTTTGTAAGAAGTAGATGTAAGCATGTAATGGTAACCATGCCGAAAAATGCTTGTAAAGCACCAGCGACTGGTATCGCTTGAAAAGCTAAATAAGATAAAAAAATAATAGCCCCAAAATCATGAGGGGTTAGTTGTGCTAATGCAGATTTACCAAGTAGCTTAAGTGATAGTAAAAATAAGATAAAAAAGAACGATACATTAAATAAAAAGAGAAGCAAGAGGGACACTCCTTCGTGTGAAGTTGTACTTACTATTCCCGAAAGTAATATAAATATTACCTTTTATAGGATGAATTAGGGTGAATTGGAATTTGGCTGTATACAAACAAATAAATGGATATTATGATGAAGGAAGTAAAGGGAATAGGAGTATATGGATATGAGAAAGAAGAAAATAATTAAGTACATTTTAGTTGTTATAATGATCTTCGCCGTGTATGCGGGGTTTTTACAATATAACATCTATAAGCATGGGCATATGAATGCCACCTACGATGCGGATTATATAATTGTACTAGGATCGAAAGTAAATGGAACAAAACCTTCTTATTCATTGCAATATCGTATTGATAAAGCAGCTGAGTATTTAAAATCACATGAGAAAACAATCGCTATCGTATCTGGAGGCCAAGGAAAAGGTGAAGATATTACAGAAGCATTAGCGATGAAACAAGGATTAATGAAACAAAATATTGCAGAAGACCGCATTATAATGGAAAATCGTTCGACGAGCACAGATGAAAATATTAAATTTTCAAAATCTCTTATCCCTGAACATATGAAAAAAGGGATGATTGTAACGAACGATTTTCATATGTTCCGAGCAAAAAAGATTGCAGAAAAACAAGGATTGACATTAGAAGGTCTTCCGGCGAAAACACCGAAGCCAATTATTGTTCAATCGAACGTTCGAGAATATTTAGCGATTACGCAATATTGGTTTATGAATCGAATATAGTGAAAGTGATCCGGCCTGAAATTCCAGGCCGGATTTATTTTGAGGGAAATCTTACAAATATGTCATGTTTATGAAAGGTAAAGCGATAGTTTCTGGAATGGTTTCCTGACATAATGAAGGTAACAAAAAACATTAGAGGTGAATCGTATGAAAGGGAATAATATATTATCTTCACTTTGTTACTTTAGTATCTTTTTTGCACCATTTTTACTGCCAATTATCGTGTACTTCGTTGCGGAAGATGAAGTGAAATATCATGCAAAAAAAGCATTTTGGTCACATATCTTCCCATATGCAATTTTATTTGGAGGATTAGCACTATCAGGAGTATACGGTTTAAGTTTCAATCAGTCTGAGAGCGTTGGAATTGGGATGGTTATAACGTATGCAGTGTTTATCCTTGTAGGGATTTACTACTTCATTTGGAATATCGTTAAAGGTATTAAGGTGTTGAAAGCAGCTTAACAAGCATTGCATAACAGCATATAAATTCGTCGTTATTTGCCAAAACGTCGATATAATTTCATATACCGTATTAATAAACATTAAAAAAGAGCAATTCGAAAAGAATTGCTCTTTTTGTGCTTATAAGTTGTGAATAATGAAAAAGATATGGTAATTTTTCATTATGAAGAGAAAAAAGGAGTGATTTTCATGAATGAGATGATACATAAAATGGAGCAACACGTTTCAGTTCGTAAATATAAAGAAGAACCAATTTCAAAAGAGATAGTAGAAAGAATGGTGCAAGCTGCACAGCATGCGGCTTCCTCACATTTTGTACAGGCTTATTCTGTTATATATGTAACAGATCAGGACCTAAAGGCTAAACTAGCAGAATTATCCGGGAATCGTCACGTGAAAGACTGCGCAGCATTCTTTGTTTGTTGTGCAGACTTAAAGCGACTTGAAATGGCATGTGAAAAACATGGAACAGAGATTAAACATGAGGGAGTAGAGGACTTTATTGTAGCAACAGTAGATGCCTCATTATTTGCACAAAACTTAGCACTTGCAGCTGAATCATTAGGATACGGCATTTGTTATATTGGCGGAATTCGTAATAACCCGAAAGAAGTGAGTGAATTGCTTCATTTACCGGATAAAGTATATCCGGTATTCGGAATGACAGTTGGCGTACCAGATGAAGATCATGGAGTTAAGCCACGTTTACCGGTAGCGGCCATTCTTCATGAAAATGGATACGATGAAAAGAAATATGATGAATTATTAAACGAATATGATGAAACGATGAATGCGTATTACAAAGAAAGATCGTCAAATCAAAAAAACGTAACATGGACGGAATCAATGAGCACATTTATGTCAAAAGAGAAGAGAATGCATATGAAAGAGTTTTTAAGTGAGAAAGGATTAAATAAAAAATAAGTAAAAAGACAAACCTGAGATGTAGGTTTGTCTTTTTTTGGAAGGGGAAATGTGTTTTGTTTGTTATCATATACTTAGAAATAAAAATTAATAAATTTTTACAAAAGTGATAGAAAATGAGAATGAAATGCCAATAGTAAGTAAAAGCAGCTGCTAAAGGGGAACTGAGGAAGGATGATGTTTATGATTTTCAATTCTGAAGAGGATTTAATTATAGCTATGAAAAAACGCGATCAAGATGCTTTGAAAGAAGTGATTGATCAATATGGAAAATTAGTTTTATACATTATTCATAAATCATTAAGTACCCCTATTGAGAAACAATATGTGGATGATTGTTATAACGATGTATTTACTGTCATCTGGTTTAATATCGACCAATTTGATATAGAAAAGGGAAACTTAAAATCTTGGATGATTTTCTTTAGTGTATTTGTAATAGCGATGGGTAGCCTTCTAGCTTTACCATATTTAATATAAAAATAAAAAGCGGCATAATAGCCGCTTTTTATCGTTTAATTAGTATTAAAAGGATCTTGTAGTTTTCAAATGATCTACTTATGAAAGAATTACTAGTGGATTAGTACTTGTAAACTGAAAATAAAGTTATTTTATTTTTGGAGTGAAATACTGCACCGTACTTAAAAATACAACAATAATTTCATTTAAACCAAGCTGTTATTGCGCAATCTAAAGCATTTTCTATAACGAATTCAAACTTTCAATAAGAAGATAACCCCCCGTACAACTTAAAAGGATGTACGTAAATATTTTAAAAATCCGTTGATTAAGCCATTTGAAAATAATTTGTCCTATAAACAAACCTAAAAATACAATTGGCATTGCATAAAAACTTGATTCCCAAATTGTTTTGTTAGTGCCAGTAAAGAGTATTTGAGTCATCAGACTAATGAAATATATAAACAGATAAAAAGCTAAAGTAGTTGCTCTTAACTTCTCTTTTTTTGTATCAGTTCCTGTAAAATAAAGTAACAGGGGAGGACCTGGCATACCGATACTTGTCGTTAAAAGACCAGATAATCCACCCACTAAGAAATCTCTAGATTTTGTTGATTTAATCTTAAAGTTGCATATTAGCATCAACGTTAATAGTAAGAGCAGGATGCTAATTGCTAATTTAAATGTGTTGATGTTAATGGAAATGAAAATTAAAATACCAAAAGGAACACCAACTATACTTCCGAAAATTAATCTTTTCAGTAGAATAAAATCAATGTCCATTCTTATTTTCCAAATGAGTGATATGGAAATAATTAATGATAAAATGATATTTATTTGTATAGCTTCTTGTGGTAGAAATAACATGAGTAAAAAAGGTGTTGCCATAATAGAAAAGCCAAAACCGGTACTTGTTTGTAAAATAGAAGCTACTAATATAATACATATGAAAATGAATATAATCTCCAAAATAGCCCCCCTACATAATCAGATCCAATAAATATTTTAACATAAAGTGAAATTTTAATCAGTGGGGGTTTTATGCAGTCCGCCTCCCACCTATCGCTAGACTATCGTTTTTCACACGCTTGAGGAAGGAGACTTCTTTCGGATAATACGTTAAAATATTTTTCTCGTGAAGGCGTCATTACCCGGATTGCTAATAAACAGGAAAGGAAAAGAATGAGTAATGAACTACTGATTACAGTAATTTGAACGGAAAGAAATTGTGCGGATGCTCCAATTGCTAAAATGAAAAAGATTTGGATGAAATTTTTTATTGAATCAAACACGCTATCGATACGTCCTATCATATGTACAGGGATGTTATTTTGATAAAATGTTATAAAGCCAGTACCAGCAAATGATGAAGAAATTCCAAGTAAAATGAAGCCACTTGCTGCGACTATAAATGAATTTGAAAAGGCGAAAATCACATAGCCTATTGCTGTAAAAACCATACCTAAGCCGATACAATGTTGAATCGGTAATCGTTTTGCAAAGAGAGAGACAAGAAATGAACCGCAAACGTAAGCTGCTCCGGTTATACTAACAAGCATGCTATATTCTACATCTGATAAAAACAGTACTTGTCTTGTAAATACAACTTCTTGTGAATCAAGTGCCATAGAGACAAGCATCGTAGCTTGAAATAAAACGAATACGAGAATAATATAAGTTTCAGTTCGTGCGAATGAAAAGACTTGTTTCCAATCACTTCGTAACGTTTGTACGAAAGTATTTGCAACCTCTTCGTTTTGCTTAGTTTGTAATGTGATATTTGGCAAGAAGTAAATGAGAATGGTAGAAAGTAGAAATGAAATTGAGTTGCAGTAAATAACAAAGGCTGCCGAGTATGTAGTGAGAAGTATTCCAGCAAGAGCTGGACCGATAATAAAAGCCCCATTTGTACATAGGCTATTCCAGGCATTAAATTGGGTACGCTCTTCAGCTGGTATGAGCATTGTTTTATAAGTGAATGAAGCTGGATCGAAAAATGATGTAGCAATGCGAGTCAAAAAGATAAAAATATAAATTGCCCAAATAGAATCAAATAGTGGAATACAGCCAATGAGAGCGGCTCGAATAATATCTGTGATGAGCATAATTGACCGTTTGTTTAATCGATCTACTATACTACCAGACCATATTTTTGTAACAACGGTGGCAATTGGACCCACAATCCATAATCCTGCTACAGCAGCGGGAGAGTTTGTGCTATTTAACACCATTAAGTTTAGAGCTATGAGGTACATAAAATCCCCTAAACGAGAAATGCCTGTCCCCGACAATAATAATAGTTTATTTTTCATGGGCATATGGACCTTTCTTTCATTGTTTTTTTATACGGCAGGAAATAGCGTATTCTTCTTCTGAGGCTGATTGACGAGCGGTTTTGCTTTCCCAGCGTAATAATACTTGTGAAATTTCCCAAGTGAGTTGTTGTAATTCCTCTGGAGTTAAAAATAAATGAGAGACAATATGGCTCCCTGTATTTGTTCCTTCCGTGCCCGCTTCTTCAATATAGAAATGAGCAGACTTTGCTTTGTAATATTTTTCTATAATTCCCCGTTTTTCCTTTGTCTCTACTAATTCAAGTAAGCCTCCGTCATATAAAATTTGAATGTGATAGTGAACGCTACCAGCCGATTTATTTAGTTTAGTAGCTACTTGTTTTGCAGTGAGTGAATCATCCTTTAAAAGGTGAAGAATTTGAATACGAGTTGCGTTGGAAATTAGCTTTTGTTGTTCAGCTGAAATGGTAAGTCGATCGTCAAACATTATGTTAACTCCTTTCTTATAATCTGAATTTATTGTACATTCTAAAAAATTAGAACGTAAGAGAAATAAATCGCCTTTTTCCTGTAAATTTCGACAAAAGTAAAAATAGCATGTACATAAACATGCTATTAAGTGATAGTAGATTCTTCACTAAGCTCACCGCGATAAAACAAGAAAAGCCATATAAAACTAACAAAAATACAACATATAGCTAACACGCTACCAATGACTTGCGGAGAAAGGGTTTCTAAAAGCCATCCTGTAATGAACATAGATAACTGTATAAGTGAACCATAAATAGAGTAATGAAAAGAGAAAACTTTACCAAGCATATTCTCGTGCGTATAAGTTTGGAGCAGTGTTGTATCTAGTGGAACGATGATTCCTCCTGCTATACGCATACAGAGTAATGTAATGATACCGATAATAAGTTGATCGGATAGAATGAATCCGAGAAAGAAAATTCCTTGTAGTAAATAGGCCCAACCAAATGCTCTTTTCATCTTGTCTTCATTTTTAGATATATATAGGTTAACGAGAAGGCTACCAATCATAAGTCCAGCCCCTTGAACCGTATATAAAATTCCAATGTTAGTGTGGAAAATTCTTTCGGCATAGATTGTTAAGAGTAGCTGATAAGCACCTCCAATAATTCCCCATGAAATTCCGACAAGAATTAATGTTAAAATAATTTTTCTTTGTAATATGTATGTATAACCATCTTTTATATCAGTAAAAAATGCTTTTTTCGTGCTAAAAGTGTCACGAGAAGGAATCTTTATTTTATAAATAATATAGGCTGAAATAAAGTATGATAGGCTATTAATAAAAAAGGCAATCTCGATACTTAAAGATTGTGCAATGAGCCCACCTAAAGAGGCTCCCATAATAGACATAAAACCATTGATTGTACTAGAAAGAGAGTTAGCGGTTACTAAATGCTTTTGATGTACGATATTTTTTAGAGTTGATTGCTTAGCAGGCTCGAATAAGCAAGAGAGTACCGATAAACATATATTAGAAATGAAAATAATTTCAATCTTATAGAATGCTAATAAATAAGTGAGGACGATAATTCCTCGTAAAATATCGGTAAAAATCATAATTTTCTTTTTCGAAAAACGGTCTACAATTCCGCCTATGAATGGGCTGAGAAGGAGTTGAGGTAATCCTTTGCTCATAAAGGTGAGTGCTATCATAAATGGAGATTCTGTTACGCTATAGATGAATGTCAATAAAGCTACAGTATGAAACCAATCTCCAAGTACGCTTAACGTTTGACCATAAAATAGTTTTTTGAAGTGTGTATTTGTTCTAAGAAGTGTGGAATAAGAAACTGATTGCACTGACATAAAAATTAATTCCTATCTATTGGCGATGTTTGTACATGCTTTTTCCATTCACTTAAATACATTTTCTCCGCTTTAGGTAGTCCAACAGGTAATTGTGCAATGAATTCTAAACTATTTCCATCAGGATCGTTAAAATATACGGAGGCGTGTGCTAATTCTGGAAAAACGATTGGCTCAATTGGCTCCATTCCAAAGTCTTTTCGCACTGGAATTCCTTTCTGTTTGAGCCAGTGTATTGCGTTTTCTAAATCGTGTAAGCTTACTTGGAAAGCGATATGTCGTAAGGATGGATGATAATTGACTTTGTATTCTTTTCCTTCCCAAAGACCAATCCAACTTTCATTTTCTACAATCCAAAAGAAGGCGATATCTTTGTCTCGTTTATATAATTTTAACCCCAGTGATTCATAAAAAGGTATCGAAATTTCTAAATTACAGACAGGTAAATGTGCTTCATAAAGACCTTTAATCATTATAATCCTCCTTAGTAAGAATGTTTCTTATTTTATATTAAACGATGTTTTGTTTATTGAAATCGCAAATAAGAGGGACATAAATTCATACGAAAGTATGAAAAAACAGCTCAAATATGAGCTGTTTTCGTATAGTTTTTAGTTAACATATTTTATTCATTTAGAGTTTAGCGAAAAGGATACGTATTATATTTAAAACCCTCCGCCGCCACCCCAACAGCTACATCCGATAATGATTAGAAGGATGAATAGTACGATGAGTAAAGCAAATCCACCGCCGAAACCAGCGCAACTACCACCAAAGCTCATGTTTTTTCCTCCTTTTTAGGAAATTAATCTATATAACCAATGGATTACTTTATAAGATATGTTTTTATTTGGAAAAGGAGCAAGTCTTACTTCTAATTAGACAAGAGCCTGTGAGCTGATTTAGATATGATATTTACTTATTTTCATAGCGCTTTTTTGAAAATGGTAAAACAATATGGAAGTGTATACTAGGTGAATGTATTATAAATGAAAGGGGTATGTAACTTACAATTACATTAAAATTTCTTTTCATAAATATAAAATTTGTAAAAAAAACCATTTTTTTATTTTTTTATGATTGAAAATGTACTATAATTTTACAAGTAATATTATGGGAAAAGGGAGTTTTAGTATAGAGATGGAGATGGGACAATTACACAATAAAATAGAACACAAAAAGAAAGAGTTAATTCAACTTGTTGCTAGGCATGGATTAGATCATAATAAAGTTTTGTTATTTAGTCGAGATTTAGATATACTAATTAATAAGTTTATGAATATAAAAGACAAAGTATATAAGTGACTAATCTTTATTTTTTTATATTAGGATTATTTATTTGTAAAGGGGAAAACAGTTATGGAACACTTACAAGAAGAGTTGTATAAGCAAATAAAAGAAGAAAAAGGTGTAGTTACTATATTTTTAAAGAGCGGAGTAAGAATAGTAGGGGAAGTAGTTGGAGTAGATAGATTTACAGTATTAATATTAGTAGATGGAAAACAACAACTTATTTATAAGCAGGCAATATCAACAATTATGAAATAAGACACTCAAAATGAGTGTCTTATTTCATAATTAAATGGTTACTTTTTGCATGCTTCAACGTCAATGCCGGCAGCGAGTAATTTTTTTTCTCCGTCTTGTTCAATGATTTTTTGTAATTTAGATAAGAAAGAGTCAAAATCTGTATGTTTACCAACTTGGAAAGTCATTTTATGCTCAATTGGTAACCAAGTATCAATATCAGCTTCGTTATGTTGAATTTTCACTTCAAGTTTATCAAGTGCGTTAGCAACTTTTGCTTCATACGTTTCTTTCGCTTCGAACTCCATCCATAAATCGTATAATTCTTCACCAAGAGAACCTTCTAGTGTACGTTTAATATTCAAAATAGCCTTTTGCTCATTTTTTTGTTTTTGTAATTGTAATTCACGGCTATTCATCGTATCAAAGGCAGGAATATCACCAGCTTCTGCTTCGACAAGGTCATGAATAATAACCATTTTAAGTAATTTTTCTATATTTACTTTTTGATCCAAATAAGGCTCAACTAAGATAGCCATTAGGGACATACGCCACGTATGTTCAGCAACACTTTCTTGACGTCCGTTAGAAAGCCAACTATGTCGCATTTCATATTTTAGTTTTTCTGCTAATGCAATGACTTGTAAAATGTTATGTTCCATCGTGATCCTCCTCATATTTCCATACTATAATTCTAATATGGAAATGAAATGTGTCAATTTAATGAGTATATTGCGATAAATAGATGATACGCGTATAATGATTGTTATATGTGAAAACGTATTATTAAAATAAAAAAATGTTTTACGAAAACGAAAAAGGAAGGGCAGGAATATGGGAGACGAAAATCAAGGATTAGCTAGACCGCAAAGGAAAAAAAGGAAGTTTGATATTTCTAGCCCCTTTGGCATTGTAGTAGGTTTCGTTATTTTAATTGCAGCGATTATGCTTGGCGGTGGTGGAATAAAAGCTTTTAAAAATTTCTTAGATGTTTCATCTATTTTGATCGTTATAGGGGGAACAACAGCGACAATTATTGTGGCATATAGATTTGGAGAAATAAAAAAATATACGAAAAGTATTTTTACTGTTTTACATAGAAGAGAGGAAAATCTAGAACAGTTAACGGATTTGTTCGTTGATTTTTCAAAGAAGTCTAAAAAACATGGTTTACTCTCGTTAGAAGTTGATGGAGAGCAAGTGGACAATCCTTTTATTCAAAAGGGGATTCGTTTAATGTTAAGTGGATATGATGAAGCAGAATTAAAAGAAGTATTAATGAGAGATGTTGAAACAGAAGTATATGAGTTAAGAAAAGGAGCAACATTATTAGATAAGATTGGTGATTTCGCTCCAGCGTGGGGTATGATAGGAACTTTAATTGGTCTTATTATTATGCTTCAAAACTTGCAAGATACATCGCAAATTGGTACAGGGATGGCAGTTGCTATGTTGACGACATTGTATGGATCTGTTATTGCAAACATGATTGCAATACCGTTATCTGAAAAAGTGTATCGTGGCATTGAAGATTTGTATACAGAGAAGAAGTTTATAATAGAAGCAATCACAGAGCTTTACCGAGGACAAATTCCTTCTAAGTTAAAGTTAAAGCTTGATACATACGTATATGAAACGAAGATAAAAAAAGAAAAACGAGCAGCCTAATATTTCAAGGAGTGGTATGGTGATGATAAAACGACCGCAAAAAGGATCGCCTCGTTGGATGACGACTTTTACTGATTTAACGATGTTATTGCTAACTTTCTTTGTATTACTAGTTGCGACTTCAAAACAAGATACAGTAAAATTATCGAAGATGCTTGAAAAGTTTAGTGATGCAGAGCAAGTAGATGCGAAAGTAATGGAAGGTACAATACCAGATATTTCACATGAAAAAAATGATGAAAAAGCAGTTTCAAAAAAACGAATGGATGAATTGTATAAAAAGTTAAAAGCATATGTAGATAATAATGGTGTTAGTCAAGTGAATGTATATCGTGAAGATACAGGTGTGAGCATCGTTATAGTGGATAACTTAATATTCGATACAGGTGATGCGAATGTTAAACCGGAAGCAAAAGAAGTAATTAGTCAATTAGTAGGGTTCTTTCAATCGGTACCAAACCCAATTGTTGTAGAAGGACATACAGATAGTAGACCGATTCATAATGAAAAATTTCCTTCCAACTGGGAATTATCTTCAGCACGAGCAGCTAATATGATTCACCACTTAATTGAAGTGTATAATGTAGATGATAAAAGGTTAGCAGCGGTAGGATATGCGGACACAAAACCAGTAGCATCAAATGATTCACCGCAAAATTGGGAGAAAAACCGGCGCGTTGTAATATATATTAAAGAATAATATATTTCTATTTTATTAATAAAATAATAAAAATAAAGAAATTCTTTTAAAAAAATATTAAATTTTCTCGTTTTATTTTGTATAATGAGTGAGAATGATAAGGTGAAATATTAAGATATATTTATACATAGAGGGAGAGAACCAAAAAGAATGGCACATAAAATTTTAGTTGTAGACGATGCGATGTTTATGCGAACAATGATTAAAAACTTATTAAAAAGTAATTCAGAATTTGAAGTTATCGGTGAAGCAGAGAATGGGGTAGAAGCGATTCAAAAGTATAAAGAACTTCAACCTGATATTGTAACACTAGATATTACTATGCCAGAAATGGACGGACTTGAAGCATTAAAAGAAATTATGAAAATTGATTCGAGTGCAAAGGTTGTTATTTGTTCTGCAATGGGACAACAAGGTATGGTGTTAGATGCAATTAAAGGCGGGGCAAAAGACTTTATTGTAAAGCCATTCCAAGCCGATCGTGTTATCGAGGCTTTAACAAAAGTAGCAAATAGCTAATATAGAAGGGGTGCCACAAAGAATCAAATCAATGATAGTAGATAGATATGTGGCCCCCTTTTTTCTCGTTATAAAACACTAAATTGTTATACATAAATGAAATGTTTGTTAGACAGGTAGGGGATTAAAATGCAAACAGATCTATTAAATATATTTTTTGAAGAAGCAGAAGAACATTTACAGTCGCTAAATGAAAATGTGCTAAATTTAGAACAGAATCCTGCCGATATGGGTGTTGTAGGGGAAATATTCCGCTCAGCTCATACGTTTAAAGGTATGTCTGCGAGTATGGAATTTACAGAAATGGCGGATTTAACGCATAAGATGGAAAATGTTTTAGACGAAATCCGTCATGGAAATATGATGGTGAATGCTAATATTATTGATGTTATTTTTGAGTGCATTGATAATTTAGAAAAGATGGTTGCAGATGTGCAGCAGGGCGGAATGGGTAATATTGATGTTGTATCTACAAAGCATAAATTAGAAGCGTTATTAAACGGGAATGTAGAAGCTTCTATGGAACAAGTAGAGCAAAGTAGTATAAACAATGATGATACAGTTTCACATGAAGTATATATAACCGTTGAACAACAAGCCATTTTAAAAGCAGTACGTGCCATTATGTGTATTGAAGCATTACAAAATGTAGGGGATATACAAAAAACGGTTCCAAGCATTGAAGAAATCGAAGCGGATGCTTTTGGATTTGAGTTTACAGTATATATGGAGACCGATCGTAGTGTTGAAGAATTGAAACAGGTGGTGCTTCACGTTTCTGAAATTGAGAAAGTAGAAGTGAAGCAAGGAAATATAGCTGAGGAAGGAATCGTACAATCTATTGCAGCAACTCAGCTGGATCCATCTCTAGAGGCACGAACTACAACAGCTAGTACTATACCGGCTAAAAGTACTACAAAAACGAAAAATGCTAAAGTAGAGAATCGTTCTATTCGTGTTCAGTTAGAAAAAATCGAAAGATTAATGAATATGTTTGAAGAAAGTGTAATTGAGCGTGGACGAATTGATGAATTAGCAGAAACGATTCAAAATAAAGAGTTAATCGAGCATTTAAATCGATTAGGGGATATTTCAAAAGATATCCAAAATGTATTGTTAAATATGCGTATGGTACCGATTGAAACGGTCTTCAATCGTTTTCCACGTATGGTACGTATGTTAGCGAAAGATTTAGGTAAAAAAATCGATTTACAAATTAAAGGTGAAGATACTGAAGTTGATAAAATTGTTATTGATGAAATTGGTGATCCACTCGTTCATTTAATTCGTAATGCAATTGATCATGGTATTGAAACTGTCGAAAACCGACGTGATGCCGGGAAAAATGAGACAGGTACTATTAAATTAGAGGCGTTTCATAGTGGAAATCATGTCGTAATTCAAATTACTGATGATGGAAATGGTATTCATAAAGGAAAAGTATTAGAAAAAGCGATAAAAAATGGTGTTGTAACGGAATCAGAGGCAAATAAATTAACGGATCGTGAAGTGTTTGATCTTATTTTCCAACCAGGATTTAGTACAGCGGAAGTTGTATCTGACCTTTCTGGACGTGGAGTTGGATTAGATGTTGTTAAACATACGATTCATAGTTTAGGTGGGCATTTAATTATTGATTCTGAAGAAGGAAAAGGAAGTACATTCAGAATTGAACTTCCTTTAACATTGTCTATTATTCAATCAATGCTTGTTCAAACAAGTGATAAGCGTTATGCGTTGCCTCTTGGCAATATTGTTGAAGCCATTCGAATTAAGAAAGAAGACATACAATCGTTACAAGGAAAAGACGTTTTAAACTATCGCAATCAAATTATTGAAGTGAAACATTTAAGTACTGTATTTGGTGAAAAAACAGTAGATGAGGCGTTCGCATCATATGATAGTCAAATGGTTCCTGTGTTAATTGTTCGTAATACACATCGTAGCTATGGACTTATCGTAAACACAATTATCGGTCAAAGAGAAATAGTCTTAAAGTCATTAGGTGATTTCTTTGCAGAGAGCTCTAACTATTTCTCTGGTGCGACAATTCTCGGTGATGGACGAGTGGTCCTCATTTTAAACCCAGAAGGTTTATAATAGGAATGAAGGAAGCTCCCCACTTGTATACAATTGGGGAGCTTTTTGGGTAGAACTAATAATATAAGTATATGAAAACCGTCGTTTACACATATTGTGGAAATAAATACATGTTCACAATTTGGATGATAAGTTTGGTAAAATATAACGAGTGTAATAAAGAGTTTAAATCATTTGATAGAAAAACAAAAATGAGGAGGCAGGAAAAATGCCTGAGCAACACACAAAAGGGGATACTGGCACAATTGTGCTAGAAAAAGAAAATGAAAATGAACATTTAACGCCTCAAGAATGCGATATTCTTGGTGAGATTGCTAATATATCATTTGGTTCAGCTTCGACTGTATTATCAACAATTTTAAATAGGCAAGTAAGTATTACTGCTCCTCAAGTAGAATTGGTAGATTTATATGATACAAGTGATGTTGAAATTCCACATGTTATATTAAATATCCATTTCACAAAAGGATTAGATATGGAAAATCTTCTTGTTTTAAAGCAAGATGTTGCTTTATCTATTGCTGATTTAATGATGATGGGAACAGGTGAAGTTGAAGAGGGAAAAGAGCTTGGTGAATTAGAGCTAAGTGCAGTACAAGAAGCTATGAATCAAATGATGGGATTCGCAGCAACATCTATGTCAGAATTCTTCCAAGATACGGTAGACATGTCTCCGCCAACAATTAAAGTTGTGCAACTTACAGAAGAGATGGAGAAGATTTCTGGTATTAATGGGAATAATATGGTTGTTAAAGTATCGTTTGAATTAAAAATAGATAATCTTGTGAATTCTCAGCTTGTACAGGTTGTTTCAGTTGAACATGCGAAGCGAATGATAAATAAATTGTTACAATTATCTGGTGATGTGGAAGAAGGAATAGATGAGCAGGCGGAAGTGCAGGAAACTGAGCTTGTAGAAGAGCATGTGGAAAAAGAACAGTTAACACAAGAAGAGAAAGATGTACTTGGTGAAATTGCGAATATTTCAATTGGTTCGGCTTCAACAGTACTATCGACGCTTTTAAATCAGCCTGTCACTATTAGTACACCAAATGTAGAGGCGATTAATGTTCGTCATTATGAAGGAGTACCGGTTCCGTTTGTTATTTTAAATGTCGATTTTGTTGAAGGACTAAAGAATGAGAATGTATTCGTATTTACGAAAGATGTTGCTTTAACAATGGTAGATTTAATGATGATGGGAACGGGTGAAATTGATCCGGAGAAAGAGCTAAGTGAATTAGAGTTAAGTGGCATTAAAGAAATTATGAACCAAATGATGGGGCATGCTGCAACAGCAATGTCAGAAATGTTTAAAGAAAAAATGGATATGACACCACCAGACGTTAAATTTGTTTCTTTAAAAGAAGAAATGGAATATTTGGGAGAGTCGATGGCAGTTGACGAACTCGTTCAAATTACTTTTAATCTTGAAATTGGTGATCTCCTTCAATCAAAGATGTATCAAATACTACCGATATCAGAAGCGAAAGAAATGGTTAGACGACTTCTATATCCGATGGTGGAAGAGCAAGAAGAAATAGTTGAGGAAGTTGTTGAAGAGGAAGAAATTCCTGCACCAGTCGTACAGCCAATTGAATATAAAGAAGTCAAGCAAGTTGAGCCAGTATATATGGATGCATCTATTCTAAAAAATGTAGAAATGAATGTTAAATTTGTATTTGGAAGTACAGTGAGAACAATTCAAGATATTTTAAGTCTACAAGAAAATGAAGCGGTCGTACTTGATGAAGATATTGATGAACCGATTCAAATTTATGTGAACGATGTATTAGTGGCGTATGGAGAACTTGTAAATGTAGATGGATTTTTCGGAGTAAAAGTGACGAAATCGCTATAAGACGTCAAAATAGGAGTTTGAACAAATAGATGAAAAACGTAAAGTTTTTTCTAGTTAGTTGGCTATTCTTACATATATGTATATTTTTCCCACTGGAAGGTCAGGCAGAAGAAAAAAGTGTGCAAGATCAAAATATAAGCGAAGTAAATGACCAAGAGGGAAAAAATAAAGAAGTTCAGGAACAGCCGGAACAAGTGGAAATGCCCTCAATTGAAGATGAAAAAAAAGCAGTAGAAAATGAGCAAGGGAAAGAACAAAAAGAAGAAAGAACGATAGAAACAGACCGAGGGGTTATTACAGTTAATAAGCAGGAGCTAAAGATTGGCGAAGAAGTGTGGATTGCTGTAGAACCAAATGAGAAAAACATTCAAAGTGTAAAAGGCATATTACAATTACAAAAAAATGGTGAGCAGTACAGACAAGAGAGAATAATATCTTTTGAGTATGAAGAAGAAACGAAGCGATGGATCGCTAATTATAAGGCCGGAATATATGATTTACAAGGTGAGTGGAACCTTAGGCTCGTTGAAAGCTATAAAGAAGATGAGAAGGAAGAAGTAATAGAGAATGAATTAAATGTCCCGCTCATTCGTATAAACAATGAAGCACCAACTATAGATAAAGAATTGCCGAAGTTAGAGAAGGTTACTATTGATGAGGCAAAAGGGAACTTGATTGAACGGAAAAAGGGAGAATCCGTTCATATACGAGTACAAACGGTAGATATAGAATCGGTTGTTAAAGAAGTGCGCGTTATATTAAAAGGAAAAGAAGAAGGTAACGATATTACTTTTTTATTAGACTATAATAAACACGACATGGATTGGCAGAAAATATTTGAAATAACAGAATCTTTACCTGTTGGGCCACATCAACTTATTGTGGAAGTAACAGATGGGGCAGGTAACAAACTTGTGACAGAGAGTGAATATATCGTTTCTATTATCGAACAAAAAGTGAAAGATGATGAAAAGATAGAAGAGCAAGAGAATCAAAATGAAGTAGAAGATAAGAAAAAAATTGAGAAGCAGGAAGATCCGAAAATAGAGATTCCGCTTCCAGAAGAAAAACTTCCAGTTGTTCAAATTCCAAAGCAAGAAGAGAAAGTAAACTATTTTATAAAAGAGCCGTTGAAAGAGAAAGAGGAAATCAACTACGTTATAAAAGAGCCAGCGACAGACAATAAGGAAGTAAATAATGTGAAGGCTCATAAAGAGAAAAAAAGCAAAAATGACAATCAAGTCGTTTCTAAAAAGAAAGAGAAAAAAGAAGAACAAGAGAAAAAAGAAGAAGAAAGTGAACAGGGAGTACAAGCCTCTAATGTGTTTGCTATTATGTCAGGATTATTTGTACTGTTTTTAGTTTTAAAGAGTAATAAAGAGTGGGGCTAATAATTTGATAGTAGTGGAGGCGCTTAAATGGAAATTAAACGTACTACAATTGAAAATAAGACGCTACACCCATTAAAACAGCCTGCAGCTATTTCAGAACATGAAATTCAAAAAGAACGAAAACGGAGTAACCTTGTGTTTACCGGGCAGTCCCAAATCATCTCGAAAAATAATGAAATAGGGATTCTACTTGCGAGTTTAGGTGATGGAAAGATTGTAAAAGAAATGCTTTCTAAGGAAATGGATACCGTGTTGCAGTTGTTTTCAAAGCTACATATGTTGTCTGAGGAAGAAAAGCAATCGGGAAAAATATATGAACAAATTGTTAGAAGTTTGCAGGGGCTTATTAAACAAGCGCATATAAAGGGAGTTCCGTTATTAGACGGAACGTATGATTTCGCTGAAGTGCAGCTTTCGTTTGGGAGAAAAGTGCATATTCCGTTACTTGATGTAAGTGCGCTCATTTCTAGAGTGGAACAAGATACATCAGAAGGAAATACGAATTTAATGATAACAGTTATTACAGCTTACATGACAAAATTGTCTAACGAAACAATTTTAATTAGCGGTACGGATCGTATTTCTAAAGAACGTGATGTGAGTGTGTGGAGAGCACTTGCAGAAATGAATATGACGCAATTATCGCATGCGTTGAAACATACGATTCAAGAGCATAAATGGTCTGTTACAGCTCTATTTCTCTTTATATGGGTTATAGGTATCATATTGATTCGTATTATATAATGAAAAAAGGTCGTCATTTCAATTATGACGACCTTTTTCTATATTTTTTCGTAGAAGAATGTATCAAAACGCTGAAGGTTGTAGCGTTCGGGTGTTAAAATTTGTTCTGTGCTACCAACGAATAGTACGCCGCCTTTTCGTAAAGAACGACTAAACTTTTCATAGAGCTTTATTCTTGCTTCTTCTGTAAAGTAAATCATTACATTTCGACAAATGATTAAATCGTAGTTCGTATCAAATGTCTGCATTAATAAATCATGTTGTTTAAATGTAACTTGCTGTTTAATATTTTGATGCAATATATATGTATCATCTTCTTTTGTGAAATGACGTTGTTTTAAATCATTAGGTAATTCTTTCAAAGAGCGTTCTGTATATTGACCACGTTTTGCAGTTTCTAAAACATGAAAATCAAGATCCGTTGCTTGAATGTCATAACGAAACGGAACTAGATGCTTCGATAATATTAAAGAAAGTGTATATGGTTCTTCACCGGCAGCGCAAGCAGCACTCCAAATTTTTAATTTACCGTTATTTTGTTCAAGTAGCTTTGGTAGAGCTTTCGTCTCTAACGTTTGCCAGCGCTCTTTATTTCTGAAAAACTCTGATACGTTAATTGTAATATAGTCAATAAAACTTAAAAATAACGTTTGATCGGTGCGTAAATTATTTAAAAAATTTGTGTAATTTTCAAAACCTTTTCTCGAAATGAAAGCGTCGATTCTTCGGCGCATTCTATCTTGCTTATAGGAAGCGATATCCATATTAAAGTGCTGTTTAAAACTTACGACAAATTGATTATAATCTTGTTCAGTTATCATATTTACAATAGGCACAATAACGATATTGTGCCTCCCCCTTTACATCATACGAATTTTTTGTTCAAAGCTTTTTTTCATCTGCTTTTCATGTAAGCCTGGTAAATCATAAATAACAGCATCAATTCCTGCTTCTTTTGCAATGTCAACGGGAATGACAGACGTATGTTTATCTCCGTTATAAAAACAGAGAACTAAATCGGTATCTTCGATAATTTGCTTTACAAAAAACATATAATCTGATCGATAAATGGAGTCGGAAGGATGATCAAAAGCAATATACTCTGCTCCGTGTTTTTTTAAATAATCAACGACTTCTTGAAATTCGTCTGTTAATACATGTAACGGTTGCAGTGTGTAAAGGCATAAATTTTGAGCGAGCCTTTCATTTTCAATGAAAAAACGAAGAACTTCATTTTCAATAGATTTATAACATAATATGTAAATTTTATGTTTGTGAGCATAGTCAATTAAAAATTTTTTTATTTCTTCCTGATCTAATGCTGTTAATTGATTTGAACCACAAAGAAAAATATTCATAGATTTGTGCCACCTCATGCTAAATTGTAACATATCTTCTATAAAAAATAACTGCAAAATATCATTGTACAGAGTATAATTATAAATAACTGGATTTTACGATTAAGTTTGGAAGGAAATAAAAAAATAAATAGGTGATATATATGCTGCGTTCTATCTCGCACAATCCAATTTTATCGCATATACCGCCTGCTACTCAAATGCCGAAAGAAGCAAATGTCAGGACAGGACTTGCTTTTTCGGATAATTTGCATGCAGATCCGAAAAAAGATAAATTGTTAGAACAAATGGAAGCACTTGTTGATAACATTGGAGAAATTAAAGAGAAAATCGAATTAGAGTTAACGCTCGATAATGTTATGGAATATAAAAATACTGTGAAATCATTTTTGAATTTTTACGTTGATAATGTATTGCAGTATAAAGATGTTATGTCTCGTCATCCGCGTTACGGATATTCGCAGAAAATGACGATTGTAAAACAAGCTGAAATGGGATTAACTGAGTTAGAAGATGTTATGAATTTAATTAATACGAAAACAGGGCATTTAGAAATGTTAAATCAAATTGGAGAAATTCATGGTTTGATTGTAAATTTAGTCTTGTAAAAGGAAGGAAGCTATATGTACATACAATTATATGAAAAGCTCGTTATTATTCAAAAGGCATATGAAAATATTCAAACGCTTGGCGAACAAATATATGAGAATTTAAAACATAAAAATGTAAATGCAGTTCAAAAGCTACAAGTAGAGCAATTGCAATACATAGAAGGTGTAAAAGGATTATCTCGCTCTTTTGAGGAAATGGTTGTTCAGCTTTGTAAGGAAAAGAAAATCGAACCTTTGCGTATGCGTTCACTATTTTTGTATTTTTCTCAGGAAGAAATTGAAAAAATGGAAGAATTACAAAAAAACTTAAGTGGATTAGAAGGAAATGTAAAAATGATTCTTTTGAAAAATCAATATTACTTAAACGTACTATTAAAAACTACAGAAAGTATTGTGGATTCCGTTTCTGAATACAATTTGGAGAAAAACAATAATTCGCAAATCTTTATGAATGAACTATTGTAAAGGAGAAGTGAAGCATTATGAGATTATCTGATTATAATACGCCGTTATCTGGTATGCTAGCGGCCCAAATGGGATTACAAACGACAAAACAAAACTTATCTAACATTCATACGCCGGGTTATGTTCGTCAAATGGTAAATTACGGATCTGTTGGAGCAAGTAACGGTCATACGCCTGAACAGAGAATCGGTTATGGTGTACAAACATTAGGAGTTGACCGTATTACAGATGAAGTGAAAACGAAGCAATTTAATGATCAGTTGTCACAGTTCTCTTACTACGCATATATGAATTCTACTTTATCACGAGTAGAGTCTATGGTAGGAACTACAGGAAAGAATTCATTATCTAGTTTAATGGATGGATTCTTCAATGCTTTTCGTGAAGTTGCAAAAAATCCAGAACAACCAAACTACTACGATACATTAGTTTCTGAAACTGGGAAGTTCACAAGTCAGATAAATCGTCTTGCGAAAAACTTAGATACAGCAGAAGCACAGACGACAGAAGATATTGAAGCACATGTGAATGAATTTAATCGTCTTGGTGCTAGTTTAGCAGAGGCGAATAAAAAAATTGGACAAGCAGGGACACAAGTACCTAATCAACTATTAGACGAACGTGATCGCATCGTTACAGAGATGTCTAAGTATGCCAATATTGAAGTATCTTATGAATCTATGAATCCTAATATCGCGAGTGTTAGAATGAATGGTGTTTTAACAGTAAATGGACAAGATACATATCCACTTCAATTAAATAAAGAAAAAGAACCAATGTCTGTTGCGATTTATGGATCGGATATTCCTTTAAATGGTGGAGCAATTCAATCAGCGATAGATACGAAAGCGAAGATTGCTAGTTATAAGAAAAACCTTGAAGAACTAATGAGTTCTGTAAAAGGTCAAGTGAATACAGTGATGGGAAAAGATTTCTTCGTTGGAGATCATGCGAAAGATATTCAGTTAAACCCTGAATTCGCAAAAGATGTTTCGAAAATGAAAATCTCTGCTGAAACAGCAAATAAACTAGCAGGAATTACAGATGGAGATTATAAAGAAGGTCTTTCTTATAAACAAGCATTAGACCAATTTATAGTTGGTGTAGCTTCTGATAAAAGTGCAGTGAATGCTTATCAAAACATTCATAAAGATTTATTAGAAGGTATTCAGGAAGAAAAGATGAGTATAGAAGGCGTTAATATGGAAGAGGAAATGGTTAATTTAATGGCTTTCCAAAAATATTTTGTCGCAAACTCTAAAGCTATTACGACGATGAATGAAGTGTTTGATAGTTTGTTTTCGATTATTAGATAAAACGTAATAAAAAAGAAAAAGCTTTTTTTATGCTGGAAGAGAGGATCTGGCATAGTGTGGAAGCGGATAGAGCCTTTTAGTGGACCAAGCCGTGTAAGACCAGAGATATGAAATGATTGGATGGTAGGGAAGAAAATAGCCGTACAATTGTGGTTGCTTCCTCGCGCCAAGTCAAATATAGATAAAGGAGAAGATAGAGATGAGAGTATCTACGTTTCAAAATGCAAATTGGGCAAAGAATCAGATGATGGATTTGAATGTGCAACAGCAATATCATCGAAATCAAGTAACTTCTGGGAAGAAAAATCTTCTTATGAGCGAAGACCCACTTGCGGCAAGTAAATCATTTGCGATTCAACATTCGTTAGCAAATATTGAACAAATGCAAAAAGATTTAGCGGATTCGAAAAATGTACTAACACAAACTGAAAATACTTTACAAGGTGTTTTTAAATCTTTAACAAGAGCAGATCAATTAACAGTGCAAGCGTTAAATGGGACGAATAGCGAAAAAGAATTGAAGGCAATCGGTGCAGAGATTGATCAAATTTTAAAACAAGTTGTATATTTAGCGAATACGAAAGAACAAGGCCGTTATATTTTCGGTGGTGATAGCGCTGAACAAGCCCCATTTACAGAAGATGGTACGTATCAAGGCGGAAAAAATGATGTGAACTGGCAACTAAATGACGGTTATGAATTAAAAGCATTTCGTAACGGAGAAGCATTATTATCCCCAGTTATAAAAACATTAAAACAGATGAGTGAAGCGATGAAAAACGGTGACCAAAAAGAGTTACAACCGTTATTAGGAGAAAATAAGAAAAACTTAGATAGCGTCATTAACCGTACAACTGAAGTTGGTTCAACTATGAACACGATGGAGACGTTTAAAACAATTTTAAGCGAGCAAAATTTAGCGCTCCAAGAAAATCGTAAAGAAATTGAAGATGTTGATTTAGCGGTAGCAATTTCTGACTTAGCGTATATTAACGCGACGTATGAAGCGACGCTTAAAGCAGTTAGCACGATGAGTAAAACGAGTATTTTAGATTATATGTAAACAATAAGGAGTGAGAAATATGGCAGGGACGTTAACAGGTATTGGTGGTAGACAACAGATTTGGAACCTCGGAAATAATATGATCGATACTTCTAACTTTGTAGAATTAGAAATGCAAGCGTTAGATATGAGGAAAACACCATATACTAATGAAAAGAACCAACTTTCACAAGATAAACTATTATATACAAGCTTAAAATCAGAATTTAGTTCTTTCACACAAACTTTTAAAAACTTAGCGGCTTTTAAAGGGAATGAGAAAAAAGTTACAACAACACAAGACGGTTATATTAATGTAAAAGCTGATGGTGGCGCGATTGCAGGAACTTTTAATATGACGATTACACAGCTTGCACAGCGTCATCAAATAGCTTCTAATCCTATTACTGATATAAATGCAAAACTTCCTAAAGATGAAACATTAAAACTAGGCGGTAAAGATCTAAAAGTAACAACTGATATGACATATAAAGATTTAATAAATAAAATTAATGATGGAGATTATGGCGTATCGGCTTATACACTTGGAGATAAAATTTTTATGTCCTCGAAAAAAGAAGGAACAGATGGGAAAATTGATTTTTCGGGGAACACTTCTACACTGTTTCAAGATATTGGTTTAGCTAAGGCGGATGGTACAGCAGTCAATACAATTAATGAAGCGCAAAATGCCATATATAGTATAAACGGTATCCCAGGTAAAAGTTCTACCAATACAATTGAAGCTCTTCCTGGTGTGAAAATTGAATTACTAAAAGTTACGGAGTCAAAAGTAGATGAAAAAACAGATGCAGGTACAACAACAGATCCAAAAGCAAAAGGTATAGATCTGAAGTTTACAGTGAGTGACTCAAACGTAACAGATGCATCGAATGTTATTAAAAAGATGGTAGCGGATTATAATAAAGCTGTTTCTACAATAGATATTTTTGCGGGAAAAGGTGGAGCTTTCCAAGGTCAAGCTATTATGCAAAGTGTACGTCAAGCGATGAATAATGTCGTAACATTTTCTCAAGATGGTAATTATTTGTTTTCATTTGGAATTCAATTAAAGCAAGACGGGACGATGGAAGTTAATGATGAAAAATTAACACAAGCGTTAAAAGACAAGCCGGATGCAGCGAAGCAATTTTTCTTTGGTTCTAACGGTTTAGGGAAGATGATGGAAGAACCACTTGATAAACTATTTGGTGATAAAGGTGTAGTCGGAGAGCGTGTAAAAAACATCGATTCACGTGTAAGTGATTTAGATAAAAAAATTAAAGATATTGAAACACAAAATCTGCAAAAACAAGATGAAATTGTGAAGAAGTATCAAAAACTAGAAAGTACACTAGCGGAGCTTGATAGCCAATTGAAAACTATTAAAGCAATGACAAAACAAAAAAGTGATGATTAATGAAAGTTAAGGAAGTGATTGTATGCAAGCATGGCAACGTTATATGCAAAATGATATTATGACGAGTAATCCGATTAAAAATACAATTTTTATTTATGAAAGATGTATTGTAGAGTTTCGTAATTTAGAAGAACTTTTAAATACTTTTAAACTCCAAGAAGGAGATGCGCTTCTTGAAAAGCTAGAACGTATTTTTGAAGAATTAAAGCTTCAATTAAATCCTGAGATTACGAAAGATTTATATGATAGTCTATTTGGTTTATATGATTGGATTAGCATTCAAATTCAAACGATGAAAGTAACTCGTGAAGCGAACGATATGGATGCGATTGTGCAAGTGTTACAAGATTTAATAGACGGTTACCGCGGAGCACTTGAAAATGAACAATGATATTTATCGAGCGTTTGTCGGCTGTTTTAATGAAATCGGAGAATTGCAAGTATCAGATGGGGAATTTACTGAGAAGAGTGCAATGTTAAATCGCTGGATGATGACATTGGATGAAGAGACGCGCGCAGATGTTGCAGCGGAAGTGAGTCCATTAATAATTAAGGCAGCACAGCATATTCGAGATAAGCAAAAGATCTTGGAAGAAATGATTATGACAAATGATGGACGAATGAAAGCGAATTCGTTTTACGGTAAATTTTAATAGGAAAGTATGGAAATGGATACCCCTTTTAAAAGGGGATCCATTCCATTGTTTGAATAAGGCGTTCCGCTGATTGAGGTTTCACTTTATGACTGTAATAAAAAGAATGGTAATAATCCAAACAATGAAAAATAAGAGGTCTTTATTTTATGGAGAGAAGTGTATGGAAGCTCTTTTTTTATTGTTTATATATCAAAATGTTACATGGATTACTACGCGTATACAGTTTTTTATATTCTTTTTTATATTTTTGTATTTTTCTAAAGACAACAATGGAAAAATGGAATAAAATATGTAAGGGTACAAAATAGATAATATTTTAATAAATAAATACATATAGGAAAATGAATAATAAAGTGAAACTTCCATCAGTGGATGATCATGCGTTAAACGAGCATGATGGAAAAGGAAGGGTGTGGAATATGCCAGATTTAGTTAGTGATGTAAGTCATTATATGAATTATTTAGTAACGAAGCGAAATACTGTTTCTAGTAATATTGCAAATGCGAATACACCGGGGTTTAAAGCACAAGATGTAACATTTGCTGAACAAATGAATATGAATAATCCACTATTCAAAAAAAATGCTGCGGATTTAAAGAGTAATTCAGACTTATATCAAACGAATGTAATGCACTTACCGACAGCAAATACGAAAAATACATACGCAAAGATTCAAACGAAATCAATGCAAACGAATAAAGATGGAAATAGTGTGGATGTAACGACAGAAATGTTAGATTTAATGAAAACAAACCAATTATACGGTGTTTCAATTAATGCAATTAATACGCAATACGCTATTAACCAAGCAGCACGTGGACGTTAATAGTAAAAGGAGAGACAAAGATGTTTCAGGCAATTAATGCAAGTGGTTCAGGGCTAACTACAGCGAGAAAATGGATGGAAGTTACTTCTAACAATATCGTAAATGCAAATACGACGGGAGCACCGGGTGCAGAGCCGTATCACCGCCGAAGTGTGGTGTTAGAATCAAATAATAATTTTGCAAGTATGCTAGATGGAGCTCCTACTAACGGAGTGAAAATAAAAAGTATTGAAACGGATCGAAATGAAAATCTTGTGTATGATCCGACGCATCCGCATGCAAATGAAGAAGGATATGTACGTTATCCGAACATTGATGTGACAGCTGAGATGACGAATGTAATGGTTGCTCAAAAAATGTATGAAGCAAATACAAGCGTATTAAATGCGAACAAAAAAATGCTAGATAAAGATTTAGAAATCGGCCGAGGATAAGAGGGAAGAGGGGAAATATGAAAATTCAACCAATGTTAAATACACAGCCATTTGGAGCGATTCAGCCGATTGGCACACAGAAAACTTCAGAGACATCTGTAGTTGAAGGCAAAAAGTTTATTGATTTATTGGAAGATATGAATCAAACGCAAAATAATGCCCAAACAGCAGTATATGATTTACTGACAAAAGGGGTAGGAGAAACGCATGACGTTTTAATTCAGCAGAAGAAAGCTGAATCACAAATGAAAACAGCTGCTCTCGTACGCGATAATCTTATTGAAAATTATAAGTCACTAATTAATATGCAAATTTAGGAAAATGGACGGGTGTATTTAAATGGAAAAGATAAAAAATGTTTTCCAATCGTTGAAAACGTGGCATAAGTTAGTGATTGGTGCTGCGCTTTTAGCGATTGCAACAGGAGCACTTTTATACTTCACCTTGCCAGATAAATATGTTGTTGTATATCAAAATTTAAACGATACAGATAAGCAAGAGATTACAGCAGAATTATCGAAGCTAGGTGTTGATTACCAATTAGCAGCCGATGGTTCGATTCGAGTGCAAAAGAACGATGCTCCATGGGTTCGAAAAGAAATGAATGGAATGGGCTTGCCGTTTAATTCAAAAAGCGGTGAGGAAATTCTATTAGAAAGCTCACTCGGTTCAAGTGAACAAGATAAGAAAATGAAGCAGATTGTCGGCACGAAAAAGCAATTGGAGCAAGATATTGTACGAAACTTTGCGACAATTGAAACGGCAAATGTGCAAATTACATTACCTGAAAAGGAAACCATTTTTGATGAAGAAAAGGCAAAGGGAACAGCAGCAATTACTATTGGTGTGAAACGTGGACAACTATTAACAGCTGATCAAGTTGCGGGTATACAGCAAATGATTAGTGCTGCAGTTCCTGGGGTGAAAGCAGAAGAAGTAAGTGTTATTGATAGCAAAAAAGGTGTTATCTCAAAAGGAGCAGATGAAGCACATTCTACTAGTTCCTCTTCTTATGAAAAAGAAGTTGAGATGCAACAACAAATTGAAGGTAAATTAAAGCAAGATATTGATGCGACGTTAATGACGATGTTTAAGCCGAATGAATATAAAGTGAATACGAAAGTGTCTGTAAATTATGATGAAGTTACACGTCAGTCAGAAAAATATGGCGATAAAGGTGTGCTTCGCAGTAAACAAGAGCAAGAAGAACGTTCTACTGCACAAGAAGGAGCAGATACGAAGCAAGGCGCTGGTATTACAGCGAACGGTGAAGTACCAAACTACGGTACGAACAATAATCAAAATGGCAAAATCGTCTATGATAATAATAACGGTAACAAAATTGAAAACTATGAAATAGATAAAACAGTTGAAACAATTAAGAAACATCCGGAATTAACAAAAACAAATGTTGTTGTATGGGTAGATAACGATACGTTAGTAAAGCGAAGAATTGATATGACAACATTTAAAGAAGCAATTGGTACGGCAGCTGGACTGCAAGTTGATCCGAATGGAAACTTTACAAATGGTCAAGTTAACGTTGTAACCGTTCAGTTTGACCAGCCGAAAGTAGAGAAAGCGAAAGAGCCAGAAGAAAGTGGAATGAATTGGTGGTTATTCGGTGGAATTACAGGCGGATTGTTAGCGCTTGGTGGCCTATTATGGTTCTTCTTAGCAAGACGTAAGAAAAAGAAAGAAGAAGAGGAATATGATGAATACTTAGCAGAAGAGGAAGTTGCTGCTAGTAGTGAAAGCATTTTTGAAATTCCTGAAGAAAAAATAGTACCCGAACCAAAACTAGAGCCAGTAGAACCATCAGAGCCTACATTGGATGATCAAGTGCAGGAAGCTACGAAAGAGCATGTAGAAGGTACTGCAAAAGTAATTAAAAAATGGTTAAACGGACAGTAAGGGAGGAAAAACAATGTTAGATGAAATCTCCTCCAAAGAGAAAGCTGCCATCCTCATTCGTACATTAAACGAAGAGGTGGCAGCAAAAGTCATTGAATATATGACGGCTGAGGAAAAAGAAGTATTACTTCGTGAAATCGCGAAGTTTCGTGTATATAAACCAGAAACGTTAGAAAATGTATTAGGGGAGTTTTTGTATGAACTAAATGTAAAAGAATTGAACTTAGTGACTCCAGATAAAGAATACATTCGTCGTATATTTAAAAATATGCCAGAAGACGAGCTGGAAAAATTATTGGAAGACCTTTGGTACAACAAAGATAATCCATTTGAATTCTTAAATTCACTTACAGATTTAGAGCCACTGCTTACAGTGCTTAATGATGAATCGCCACAAACGATAGCGATTATTGCTTCTTATATTAAGCCGCAACTTGCTTCTCAATTAATTGAGAGATTACCAGATCATAAACGTGTAGAAACGGTAATGGGTATTGCAAAACTTGAACAAGTAGATGGTGAATTAATCAATCAAATTGGTGAGTTATTAAAAGCAAAATTAAATAATATGGCATTTAGTGCTATTAATAAAACAGATGGATTGAAAACAATAGTGAACATTTTAAATAATGTTTCACGAGGTGTTGAAAAAACAGTCTTTCAAAAGCTGGATGAAGTCGATTATGCGTTATCTGAGAAAATTAAAGAAAATATGTTTGTCTTTGAAGACTTACTTGGTCTTGAGGATCTTGCGCTTCGCCGTGTATTAGAGGAAATTACAGATAACGGTGTTATCGCGAAAGCACTTAAAATTGCAAAAGAAGAAATTAAAGAGAAACTATTTACATGTATGTCTTCAAACCGTAGAGAGATGATTCTTGAAGAGTTAGATGGCTTAGGACCGCTTAAGATGACGGATGCTGAAAAAGCACAACAAACGATTACAGGTACGGTGAAAAAGTTAGAAAAAGAAGGAAGAATTATCGTTCAAAGAGGTGAAGATGATGTCCTTATTTAAAAACAGAATTCCGAAGAATTCTGTTTCTTTTTCTGAAGAAACGTATGAATTACAATTTCCGAAACCAGTATCAGTTCACATTGAAGAAGAGATACAAGTGGATCATGCAGAACTTCTTGCACAGCAAGATGCATTACATATTGAAATGAATCAGCTAAGGCAGCAGCAGCAAATGCTAGAACGAGAGCGTCAGCAGTTGTTGCAAGATAAAGAACAGTTTCAAATGCATATTCATGAACAAATGGAACAGATGGAAGCAGCGCGTATACAGTTTCAAAAAGAACAACAAGAAACAGCATACGAATGGACAGAGTTATTATGGAATCAATCTTTTCAGTTAGCAGAAAAAGTAGTGAATCAAGCGGTAGATTCGCGCTTATTAGACGTTTTGCCGATTTTAACAGGTATCGTGCAAACATTGCCTACTTCATTTGAAAAATTAATTATAACGGTTCATCCAGAAACATTTGAACGTATACAAGAAGAGAAAGAAAATACGAAAGAGTATTGGCTACTACAATTAGTAGAATGGAAGTATGATTTTTCTTTACAGTTTGGCGAATTTGTTCTGGAAGAAGAGAAAGAGTTTTTTGAATTTAAATTTGCACCGATATTTGCGAAGCTTCGTCATAAATGGGAAGAAGAGAAGTTGTTTGAGGAGCAAAACGTATGAACAACGAGCTAATGAATGAGCATAATAAATGGAATACATTTATTGAAACACCGTTTTATACGAAAGTTGGCAAAGTTCATAGTGTACAAGAGCAGTTTTTTGTAGCGAAAGGTCCAAAAGCGAAGATTGGCGATGTTTGTCTCGTTGGAGAGCATAGCGTCTTATGTGAAGTTATTGCAATTGAAAAAGAAAACAATATGTTACTTCCATTTGAACAGACAGAAAAAGTGTGTTACGGGGATTCAGTTACATTAATTACAGAAGATGTCGCTGTGCCCCGTGGTAATCATTTGCTTGGCAAAGTGTTAAATGCAAATGGCAAAGTATTAAACGAAGAGGCTGAAAATATTCCAGTGCAAAAAATAAAATTAGATGCACCACCGATTCATGCATTTGAGCGTGAGGAAATTACAGATGTATTTGAAACGGGAATTAAATCGATTGATTCTATGTTAACGATTGGCATTGGGCAAAAGATTGGTATTTTTGCTGGATCGGGTGTTGGTAAATCTACTTTACTTGGAATGATTGCGAAAAACGCAAAAGCTGATATTAATGTTATTAGTTTAGTAGGTGAACGTGGCCGGGAAGTAAAAGACTTTATAAGAAAAGAATTAGGCGAAGAAGGTATGAAAAAAAGCGTTGTTGTTGTAGCGACGTCAGATGAAAGTCACCTTATGCAGCTTCGTGCGGCAAAGCTTGCTACATCTATTGCCGAATTTTTCCGTGATCAAGGTAATAATGTACTACTTATGATGGATTCTGTTACTCGTTTTGCTGACGCTCGCCGAAGTGTTGACATTGCAGTCAAGGAATTACCGATCGGTGGTAAAACACTGTTAATGGAAAGTTATATGAAAAAGTTATTAGAGCGATCCGGAAAAACACAAAAAGGGTCAATAACAGGTATTTATACAGTGTTAGTTGATGGTGACGATTTAAATGGTCCTGTACCAGATTTAGCGCGTGGTATTTTAGATGGACATATTGTATTAAAACGTGAACTCGCAACTCTTAGTCATTACCCTGCCATTTCTGTACTAGATTCGGTAAGTAGGATCATGGAAGAAATCGTATCGCCGAATCATTGGCAACTTGCAAATGAAATGAGAAAAATTTTATCTATTTATAAAGAAAATGAATTGTATTTTAAATTAGGAACAATTCAAGAAAATGAAGAAAATGCTTATATTTTTGAATGTAAAAATAAAGTAGAAGCTATAAATATGTTTTTAAAACAAGGTCGAACGGATAGTTTTTATTTTGAAGATGTTGTCCAAGCGATGCACCATATTGTATAAGATCTCGCCCTTTGAGGTCTTATTTTTTTGTTTTTAATATTTCACAGATTTTTTTGTAAAAAAACTATATAATAGAAAAAGGGAACGTTATAATAGGAAGGGGCTATGAAAACGGGTGGATAAGCAGCAGTACGACACGATAAAATTGCAGATTAATCAAGAGAAAGAACAAATCTTGAAAGAAGTGTACGAACTAACAGCTGAAAAAAGAAAAATAGAACAAAAAAAAGAATATGATCTGTATGTTGTAAAATCACGTAGTAAAGTCGTACAAACTGGGCAACGTATTATGGCTGGTATGCTGTCTTCACATACATTTTCACCTGAAAGAATAGAAGAATGGAATCGGAAAATTAAAAAAACGGAAGGTTTTATTCAAAAAAATGAAAGCCTTTTAGAACAAATAAAAGAAAAAGAACGTATCATTGATGAAATGTATCAAGAAGATTGTAAGAAGCTTGCGAAAGTAAAAGAAAAATTAGAAGAAAAAATGCTTCTTGATTTAAAAATGTGTATGAACGGATGAGGTGGATGTAGTGATACAATTTGTATTACCGGTGCAGCAAAGTTTACCTCCGCAAAAAGACAAAGGGCTAGAAGTACAATCGAAAAATGAAAATTCTTCATTTGATAATACAATGAGAATTGAAAATAAAAAACAGCCGAAAACGGAGAAACCGAAACGAGAAGAAGCACCAGAAGAAGAGAAGAAAGAATATCTTCTCGCAAAAAAAACGGTAACGAAAGAAGAACCGAGTGTAAAGAAAGAAGAAAAGAAAGAGACAGAACAGTTATTGTTAGCTGTATCTGAGCAGATGGTTGCAATTGAGCAATTGCGTGTGCAGCCAGAATTGTTATATCAATACATACAAAAAATACAGGCGTTATATAAAGAATACGGAAATATTAAACTGAACGAATTGCCCGCAGCTGAATTACAGCAATTACAAGAGCTTTTTTCTAACATGAATATTAAAAATGCCATATGTTTAGAAGATACAATGCAAATGGCGCTAGACAAGGTGACGATGCCAGAGCAAACGTTGCAAGTATTAAAAATCGTAGAAACAGAAACTTGTAATATCGCAAAGAAACAAGAGGAGTCCAAGGAAGTAGAACTCCAGAAAGCTGAAAGCGATGATGTGAAGTTAGAGTTACCAGAAGTCGATCAATTAAACGATTCAAGTTCGACGGGAGCAGAATTATTAAATAAGGCAACTGGGACTGATCAAATAGGAAAACAAAATAGTGGAGCTGAGAAGGTTACATTACCTGACTTAGGCAAGAAAATGGAAGCACAAGTAGAGGCTCTGCAAAAGTTTGTAGTGAAACAAGAACGTGTTTTATTCCAGCTAAATCCAGAGAAACTTGGTTCATTAACTGTATTTATGAAAAAGCATGGAGATCAAATTGAAGTCCATGTAGAAATGGAAAAACACGATGCGAAAAAGCGTGTTGAAATAATTTTTGACGAATTGAAGCTGAAATTAAAAGAAAAAGAAATTAATATTCAAATAAGTTATTCAGAAAAAGATGAACAACGTAAAGAACAGCGAGAACAAGAGCAAAGGCAAAAACAAAAATTAGCAAGTACGAAGCAAGAGAAACAAGAATCGAAAGAATTTGCAGGATTATTGGAGGAATAAAGCGTGCCAACAGTTGGATTAAACACAACGAGTACAAATCATATTCCATTGCAGGCAGGAGCGCAAAAAAGTAATGCACCTGTTAACGGTGTGCAATCGCCAGTTCAACAAACAAATGGAGTTTCAGCAGGAGGGCAAAAGACTCCTGGGGTAATGGGGAAAGATGATTTCCTAAAATTGTTTTTATCGAGTTTCCAGCACCAAGATCCATTCAATGCGATGGATATGAATCAAATGATGAATCAGACAGCGCAGTTATCTCTTATGGAACAAGTGCAGAATATGACAAAAGCAGTTGACTCTTTAAGAACGACGATGTATTCGACAGCGCTTGATGGTGGAATGAAGTTTTTAGGGAAGTATGTAAGAGGTGTTGACGGTGACGGTAAAAAAGTAACTGGTCAAGTAGAGACAGTTCGCCTTGCAGAAAATAACGAAGTACAGCTCGTTATTGATAATAAAGTTGTATCCCTTCGTTTCGTTGAAAGAGTGTCTGATAAACCGATTGGAGAAACGAATCCAGAAGATGCAAAGAAAGACGATCAAAAAGTAACTGAAGAAGTAAAAACTACAAATTCATAAGGAGTGTACATACGTTATGATTAAAGCGTTATATACAAGTATTACAGGGATGAATGCAACACAAAATGCATTAAGTGTAACTTCAAATAATATTGCCAATGCACAAACAGTTGGTTATAAAAAACAAAAAGCAATGTTTGATGATTTACTGTACAACAATTCAATTGGTGCAAAAGGCGACGAGAGATACGCAGGGACGAACCCAAAAAGTATCGGTAACGGTGTGAAAATGAGCGGAACAGTTACGGATTATAGCGATGGTACAATTACGCTAACTGGTGGTAAAACACAAGCAGCAATGGAAGGTAATGGTTTCTTCGTGGTTGGCGATTCAAAAGGCGGCAACACGGAATTTACGCGTAAAGGTACATTTGGAATATCTTCAGATTACTATATTACGAATACAGAAGGGCAATATGTATTCGCTTATCCAGCGGATCCAGCAACTGGTAATGTTGACTTATCTGGTATCCCAGGACCGTTGCAAATTCCAATGGGATCAGCAATCGGTGGTATTCGAACGTCAAAAGGAGTCGTTGGAGGGAATATTCCAGCCGATGCAAAACAGATTACGCAAGAATTGCCTGTATACGATGATGCCGGTAATACATGGACAATGCGTGTAGAGTTTACACAAACTAGTGAACATAATTATACATATAAAGTACAGATGCGTAACGATTCGAAAAAAGCAACAACGTTTGAAGATGTTCCAAATGCAAATGGTCAAATGACGTTTGATGCAGTAGGAAATCCAAACCAGACAAACCCTGGAGCAGCTATTCCATTTAATGGCGGAACAGTAAATTTAGATTTTAGTAAATTAACAAACCATCCGACAGAGAAAACATTAGCAGTAACAAACGTAGATGGTAGAGCAGCAGCGACTGTTAAAGATTGCTTTATTGCTGACGGTGGATATGTGATGGTGAAATATTCTGATGGAAGTATGAAAGCTGCGGGTCAATTAGCTGTTGCAATGTTCCCGAACGAAGGCGGCTTAATGAAAACTGGTAATGGTAACTATACAGCGACAAATACAACTGGTATTTTAGCAATGGGCGTATCTGGCCAAAATGGTGCAGGAAAAGTACGCGGTAGTGCACAAGAAGGTGCAAACGTAGATTTATCTGTAGAATTCGTTGATTTAATGTTATACCAACGCGGATTCCAAGGAAATGCGAAAGTAATCAAAATTTCAGATGAAGTATTAAATGAAGTTGTGAACTTAATTCGATAATAAATCGTAAAGAAAAATTGTAACGTAGTAGAAAGGGTTTTATATTCGTATGACAAGACAAGAGCGAATTTTACAATTGCCTTTTTTCAAAAATAAACGTGAGCTTGCTGAGCAAGTGTTAAAAATAGAACGAGAAGAGCATGTATATTTACCAGATCAATTCGAAATCAAACAAGTGCCTCCATATTCGTTTGGTGAAAAACAAGCAGTCATTGGCCGTATACACGAGTTTTATTTCGTAAGTATTGGTAGTAATGGTGTTTGGAAGTATCAACTGTTTAAAGATGAGATGAAGTGCCGGGAGTTTTTCGTTATGTTGCCGGATATTACGGATCAGCAGCTTGCTTTTTGGTTCAATAACATTGAGTTGCTGAAAGGGGCTTAAAAGCTTTCTTTTTAGGTTTTGAGAGAGGGCCCAGCGATGAGTAGTAGCGGTTAGTGCTTATAAGTGGCTCGCATGATGTTGTAATACTAGAGATATCAAGTGGTTTTAAGGTAGCTGAAGAGGTGAGGAGCCATGAATGAGATTGATGGGTTCTAGGTTTTTAGTTGAGGAGGCCGAAAGTCAATTGTGGTGGTGCGCCTCTTCTCTCTTTGAAGATAGGGTCTATAAGCAGTGATTTTAAATAGATATAGATTAATTTAAGATAGTTGTGCTATATTGTACAATTAGACTAAGTTTATATAAAAGGAGAGATGAGGAGGATGGCGCAGAATAAGTATCGCGTTACATTCATTTCGCCAAGTGAGGTTGAGCAACGTACTGTAATGACGGCGAGTAGTTTGCCTAATTTAATACGTCAAGTAGAGAGTATTATTACAGATCCGAACGGTTATTTTGTAAATGATAAAAAGAATAATTGCTATTTTAAAGTGATTAAAGAAAATGTTACGTTTATTCAATATGAGTTACTATTTTCGGATAAGGAAATTCACATTGAAAAGTTAAAACATATAGCACCGGCGGTATTGAAACAAGTATTTAAAAAAATAAACGATCCGGAATTATATGCACTTGCACTCCTTGATGTTGATATAGCGACGAAGGAATATGTGCTAGAAGAAATGAATTCAGAGCTTAGAGTGAGAGTGGAAACAGAGCTTTCAAAAAAATGGGAAGCAATGCCGACAGAAATTGTAGGAGCACAAGAAGTGTTACTAGAAGCACTAGCTTCGTTTATACAAGATTAAGTCTTACCACTGTTTTTATTATTTTAAAACTATAAGGCTAAGTCAACTATCTATATTTTTCATATAGATAGTTGACTTTTGGGATTTATTAAAGCTTAATAATTAGATATACGGAATTAACGAAAGGGGAGCGACACCTTTATGTCACAAGCACAAAGTATTTTATTAGAAAGTGGAACAAACGAATTAGAAATCGTAACTTATACTGTTGGTGAAAATTTATTTAGTATCAATGTAATGAAAGTGCGTGAAATTATTAATCCATTCCCTGTTACAACTGTGCCAGAATCTCATCATGCAGTTGAAGGTGTTGTTCAAGTACGTGGTGAAATTTTACCTGTTATTAACTTAGCAACGGCTCTTAATTTAAGATCGACAAAACCACTTGATCAAACGAAATTTATCATTTCAGAATTAAACCAAATGAAAGTTATTTTCCGTGTTGATGAAGTACATCGTATTCAGCGTATTTCGTGGGAACAAATTGATGAACCAGCTTCATTATCTATGGGATTAGAAGAAACGACATCTGGTATTGTAAAACTAGATGGGAAAATCATTTTATTATTAGATTATGAAAAAATTGTCTGTGAAATTAGTGGTACTGGTTATGACAATAAATCACTTTCAGGATTAGAGCAAAAAACAGATCGAGCTGAAAAGGTGATTTATATTGCGGAAGATTCAGCGATGCTTCGCCAAATATTAGAAGAAACATTATCATCAGCTGGATATACGAAAATGAACTTCTTCAGCAATGGTGCAGAAGCGTTAGCGCAAATTGAAAAACTAGCAAAAGAGCAAGATGAAAAAATGTTTGAACATATTCATCTGCTTATTACAGATATTGAAATGCCGAAAATGGATGGACATCATTTAACAAAAGTAATTAAAGATAGTGAAGTAATGAAGCAATTACCAGTTATTATTTTCTCTTCATTAATTACGAATGAGTTGTTCCATAAAGGTGAGGCAGTTGGAGCGAATGCTCAAGTGAGTAAGCCTGATATTCAAGAGTTAATTGGTTTAGTTGATAAGTTAGTGTTGTAAAAAAGTTTTGAAAAGCTCTTTTTTAGTTGGGAGAGAGGCTCCAGCCAAGAGAGGAAGCGGTTAGTACTTAAAAGTGCCCTGTGCGTAGTAAGAACAGAGATATGAAGTGGGTTTTAGGTAAGTTAAAGAAGAGGGAGGCCGAGTTGTTGATGAACAGGCTTACATTCTTTTCTTATTAGCTAAAATTGAGGAACTAGCCATTGTAGTAGTACTGGTTAGTTCCTTTTTAGTATCCCATGTTCTATAAAGGCAGAAAAATTGAACGTTTCTAATGTAGTTGCGGCTGTGTATATTCATAGTTTTTTTCGTCTTTTTAGTTGTTTTTATATTTGGAAATATAGATAGATTTAATTGTTTTTTCTCATCTTTACTACTTGAAAATATAAGAGATAATGTCACTGGATTGTAGAGTAAGATTTCGTGATAGCGCAAACTTTTTCGGTGAAATTAAATTGGAAATACCATATAATATAATTAAACATATTTTATCGATATAATATTATGTTGTATTGCATTTTTTAATATTTTCTCAAAAAATTTTTCTATTATTTATAGACTTTTCATACCCTTTTGTATGTTAATTATTTGACAGATAATTTCGAAATGTTATAATATGGATATGTGGAAATTTCTATTTTCTTAAAAGACATGGGAGTCCGATGAGAATTGTGAAAGGATGAGGGGAGTGGCACAGATTATGTATCACCACACAGCAATCAATGTATTAAATCTTTTACAAAACATGTCAAATAATAAAACGAACGATAGGAAATTAGACGCGGAATTCAAAAAAATAGAGAAACAATTCCGAATAAAGTATGAAGAGCTAATTGATTTATATAATAGAATGGTATTATTTCAAATAGATATAGAAAAAAATGGCGGTATGCGAGTATATGAAAAATCAACGATTACATGGTTGAAGTCTGAACTAGAACTATTGTATGAAGTATATCAATTTTGCCAACGTCACGGTTTAAACATCGCAAATATTTCAAAATATGTTAGTAAAAATGAATTGAATCTTTTTCCGAAAACGGAAAGCCAATTACAAAATACGTATTATAAATTAAAAAAACAAGAAATCCCGTTTGAAAATATTGAGAAACAAAAACCGGGACGAAAACGTAAATATATACCTGAAACAGAGACAACTGCTGAGATAAAACAAGAAAGCAAGCAGGTAGTAAAAGAAGACGTTCGAAATGAAGAGAATGAAAAAAGCCTCGTAACAGTTATATCCGGTATCGTGGATAACTTTGAAACAATTAGTCAATGTAGTGACAAGAAAGAACACGAATTGCATCAGTTCATGGAGGGAATCTATAAGCTTTCCAGTATGGCAGCAGAGCGTTCAAAAGATGAAAAGAATGCACGTGGTCTTGAAGGTGAATTACATTCATTACGAGCTGAAAATGAAAGATTAAAACGAGAGAAGGCAGAACTCGTCCATGATATTAAAGAAATGACGCATCATTTAATTCATTTCATTACGAGTTCTGATATCGATCAAATTCGTACATTACCTTACTTTGTAAAAGAATGCAAACAAGATCTACATAAGCTAGGGTTATATAACGCTCAAGACGGAAAAATGAAAATTATGGTTGACCGTAGTGGACAAGTTATGACCGTAACACAATAAAAAAATTGGGTACAAAACAAAAGGGAGATACATAGTGTATATGTATTTCCCTTTTGTTTTGTATGGAATCATTTCGGGCAGAGGAAAAGTTATAATTAATTTTAGTAAATCAAAAATTTGTACAAAAGGAAGGAGTTAGGTCTTACTTTATAGTATTGTGGTCCGAAAAATACTGGGAATATGCGTATTGTCACTGTGAAAGGGCTTAATACATAATGATTTTAAAGATAAACCGACTCTTCCTCAATATTTAACTGATTTAATTGAGGTGAATAAGTTGTATAATCGTACAGTTGTTATTACATTTCATTTTAATACGGAGAATTGAAGAGTAAAGTAGGATTCCAAAGCATAGCCAAAAAGGTGGCTGTTATAAGTTATTTGCCTACCAAAATAATCAATATTTGTTTAAAATATAAGATTACTATTTTATTATACTGAGTAATTATTCACATTATATAATAATTACTTACTACATAATTAACATGGTTATCTTACAAAAATGTAAGGTTTTTTTAATTGACACTCGTACATATAAGTAACTATACTGGTTACACGACGTTGGTTAATATATTTAATAGTCTCTATCTATAAGTGTATGTCTCAGGATTCTTTTCGGAATAATAGTTCGATTTGTATTTATTATATTTAATATAGGGATAATGCGGATTTGATCTATTCTTTATTCTAAGTCGTATTATTTAAAGATTAACTATAAATGATATATTTACCAAGTTGTAATAATTTTTTAGAGGTGTTACATTTTGAAATACAAATTAATTGCTACAGGAATTCTTGCTGGAAGTCTACTATCCTATTCATCTAGTGCATTTGCAAATACTCATAAATTCCCAGATGTTCCTGCATGGGCTGACAAATCAGTTAATTATTTAGTTGATAAAAAAGTATTGAGTGGTTATCCAGATGGAACTTTTGGTTCAAGTGATACATTAGATAGGGCTTCTGCAGCAACCATTATGACAAAAGTTCTAGGTATACAAGTTGATACAAATGCAAAACCTTCTTTTACAGATTCTCAAAATCATTGGGCAACCCCTTATATTGCTGCTGCTGAAAAAGCAGGAATAATTAAAGGTGAAGGAAATGGAATATTTAATCCTTCTGGAAAAGTTACTCGTGCTGCAATGGCAACAATGTTAGTAAATGCATATAAGTTACAAGATAGAACAAATAGTAATGGGCAAAGTAACTTTGATGATTTAAAAGGACATTGGGGTGGAAAATTTGCCAATATTTTAATTGATTTAAAGATTTCTGTTGGTACTGATAATGGTTGGCAACCAAATAAATTCATAACACGTGCAGAGGCCGCACAACTTACTGCCAAAACAGATACCCTTCAATACAGTCCGAAAAACCCTTTAGAAAGTAAAACAATCATTATTGATCCTGGACATGGTGGTGCAGATCCCGGAAAGCCCACAAAAGGATTGCCTGAAAGTAAAATCGTATTAGACACTTCCTTACGCCTACAACAATTGCTTGAAAAACATACACCATTTACAGTTTTACTAACTCGTGAATCTGATACTAGACCTGGACATGACCAAAAAAGCTCTTTACAGGAACGTGTTAAATTTGCTAAGCAAAATGAGGGGGATATCTTTATAAGCATTCATGCAAATGCTTTTAATGGTAATGCAAAAGGGACAGAAACGTACTACTATAAATCTTCTGAATCCGAAAAAACAAATCCTCATGTGGAAGAAAGTCGTGTGTTAGCGGAAAAAATTCAAACACGTTTAGTAGAGGCTCTTCAAACACGTGATAGAGGCGTTAAACATGGAGATCTTCATGTTATAAGAGAAAACGACATGCCAGCTGTGTTAACGGAACTGGCTTTTATAGATAATGGTATCGATTACAGTAAACTATCTACGGCAAATGGCAGACAGATTGCAGCAGAAGCCATTTATGAAGGGATTTTAGATTATTATGAATGGAAAGGAAATAATGTATCTGAATATAGATTGTAATAGGTAAAAGAAAGTTTAGTAATTCTAGGAATATGAAATTTATAAATTGCTAAAGTATAGTTTTGTTATTTGTAATGTGTTTTAGTTTTATAGTGTATACTGGTGCCGACTTATTAATGATTATAAATAAGTCGGTGTTTTAATTAGCATCCTTAATGAATACTATAGAAAGTTATGAACAAAAAACGATAAATAGTTACTATTAGAAATGTTGTAGGTACTTTCATGTCTAAATAGTTTAGGATTTTTTTCTTTGTTTAACATCACAAAAAATAGATAGAGACATACATCTACATTCATTATGTTTACGTGAAATTTTAACTTGAAGATCGTTAAGCTTTATGATTCAGATGGGCAGTATATAATTAGTTCAAAGAAAACATTCTTTGAACTAATTAGCTATTAAATCTACTTGTTACATAAATAGTTCGTATAACAATAATTGATATTGTTAAGGACATAGCTGCAGATATTTTTTGTAATTCCTGTTATGAAATTTTTAAATATCTGCAGGTGTAATATAAGGGTGCTTTATTTTGAAAGAAATCTTTTGAAATGGTCATAATATGAATAATAATTAGAAACAAATTTTTTAAAAATGATGAAAGACTTAAGAAGGTGAATATATTGCTTAAACATTCACATTTGCAATTTATCTTATTAACAATAGCTCTAATATTCTATATAAGCTTTTGCTATATATTTTTATTTGTTTTTCCGAATCATTATTTCGTATCAGATTTTAATATCCGACTATCATCCTTAGTTGTTGAAACTACTGTATTTATCTCATTACTTTATTCTATATTATCCAGAAAAGTTAAGTTAGGAGTATTCTGGGTTTGCATTACTATTGCAATAGGGTGTTTCTTGATAGGGAATTTCATATCCGCTTTTCAAGTACTTAATGTAGAATTACCAATACAAAATTTTAATATCTCTGATGTGTTTTTGTTGTTTTTCTTATTCTTCTTTCTCTTTGCATTCTTTTATAAAATCATTATGGAATGTAACAAGTGGGAAAAGGCGTATTTACTTTGTGATTTATGTATTGTTGTTACTGCTATTTTTACATTAGAGTGGTACCTATTTAATAAACCTTCTGCAAATATCTTATTCTTATCAATTGGAGATGTTTTTCTTTCATTTATTTTTCCGATTATAGATTTATTGCTTCTTTTACTAGGAATTAGCCTGATCTTTCGACCAGCTATTTTTAATGCGAAAAGTAAATTATTTATTTTTATTCTCGTATTAACTGGATTGGCTATTACGGACTACTTGTATTTTTACTTACAAGATGATTTGTCAGATCGTTCACTTATATTATTAAGGTGTTTGTATAGAGTTTTCCTATTATTAATTGCTATTGCTGCTGCTATACCGAAGAATGCTTCTTCTAGAAGAAATTATTTTATTATTGATCCGACATTCGGAAAGAAACTTCTTGTCATATTTCCTTATCTTGCAGTTGCAGTCTTAATTGGTTTTACTCTTAAAGAGCAAACTTCCTCGGCTACACTTATTACTGGAAATTGTATTGCATTTGTATTTGTGCTGATTCGTCATACTATCGTACGAATGCAAAACAGAGATTTAACTGAGATGTTAAAAGTGTTTAATAATCAATTAGAACAAAAAGTATCTCAAAGAACAGAAGATTTAATAAAAAAATCCAATGACTTGGTCAAAAATCAAGAGAGATTTAAGTCATTATATGAGTATCATCCAGATCCTATTTTAACGATTAATTCAAATGGTACTGTGTTAAATATAAACCAGGCTGGAAGTATGTTATTAGGAAAAAACAGTGATGAATTAATAGGTAAAGAGTGCTTCTCGATTTTTTTAGACGAAGATAGATTTGAATTGGAAGCAGCTCTACAGGAAGGGAAACGATGCAGTTCGGCTTCGTTACAATTACGTGTGCAAAATAATAATGAGAAGGACATTCATTTTTGGTACGTCACCATTGTTCCTATTATGATAGAAGGACAAACTTTTGGGAGTTATGTAATGGTAAAAGACATTACGAGAATGAAGAGACAACAAGATGAGATAAACTATCTAGCATTCCATGATACAGTGACGGAGATTGGAAATCGAATATTCTTCCAACAAGAATTAGAAAAATCCATTGAGCGTGCACGAAAAACGCAGGATGAATTTGGACTCTTGTATATAGATTTAAATCGTTTTAAGACTATTAATGATACACTGGGACATTCAATTGGTGACAGTGTTTTAAAAGAAGTTGCTAAGCGTTTTAGGACATGTCTGTTACCGGCTATTCCTCTAGCGAGAATAGGGGGAGATGAGTTTGCAATCATAGTCCATAACCATACAGAGCAACAGCTATTGGATTTGTGTGAAACTCTATTTCGTATAACTGAAGAAGCATTTGTAGTTAATCAACATAGTTTTTATTTATCTCTTAGTATAGGAATAGCGGTGTATCCGTTTGGAGGAATAAATACTACTACACTTTTACAACATGCTGATATTGCTATGTATAGTGCAAAGGAAAAAGGTAATAATGCTGTTTGCATGTATGACGAGACATTATCAAAAAAAATAACAAGACGATTACGATTAGAACAGGATTTACCGAAGGCATTAGAAAATAATGAGTTGTTTTTATTATATCAACCACAAGTTGACAGTAAGACTGGTATGGTTATTGGTGCAGAGGCTTTAATTCGTTGGCAACATCCAGAACTGGGACTTATTTCTCCTTTTGACTTTATACCTATCGCGGAAGAAACGTCGCAAATTATTCCAATTGGGAAATGGACGTTACAGGAAGCGTGTCGACAACTGAAAAAGTGGCATTCTGCAGGCTATGCAAATCTAAAAATGGGGATAAATTTATCAGCTATAGAGTTTGAACAGAAAGATTTTGTTCAAGCAATCATATCTACTATAGAAGAAGTAGGGGTACCTGCTAGTTCGATTGATTTAGAATTAACAGAGAGAATAGCAATGGTAGATGAAAAAGAAACCTTATCGAAGTTAAAAGCATTAAAATCATATGGTGTACATTTATCAATTGACGATTTTGGCACAGGGTATTCTTCATTAGCATATCTCCCTTTGTATCCAATTGATACCTTAAAAATTCCAAGAGAATTTGTTAATAGGATCGGAAATTCTACTGATGGAAATGAAATTATTCATACCATTATTTCACTAGCGCATACTTTAAACATGAAAGTGATCGCAGAAGGGGTGGAAACGAAGGAACAATTAACAGTGTTACAACGTAATGCATGTTATCTAATTCAGGGCTATTACTACAGTAAACCTGTAAGTGAAGATGAATTCATCAAGTTTTTAAGCACAATGTCGCGTCACCTTTTCTAAGAAAACCACAATCTAGATTTGTTTTTTGTTGAAATTATAACAAATAGAGGACAGCAAAGTAACCGTTCAAATGTTTTATCCATAAGTTTTAGCATTTAATTTCGCTTAATAGGAAATTCTATTGAGCAAAGACCTTATCTGATTTTAGTTTTAGAAAGGAGAGAAGCGGATGGATTCAATATGGCTAGAATATGCCTGGGCATTACTAATTTTAATCGGATTAGAAGGATTGTTATCGGCTGATAATGCCCTTGTACTAGCAGTTATAGCCAAGCATTTACCTGAAGAAGAGAAAAAAAGAGCTATAAATTACGGAATCATTATGGCCTTTGTTTTTCGATTCGCAGCCCTATTTGCCATTTCATTTATTGCAAATGTTTGGCAAATACAGGCGATAGGAGCAGCTTATCTTCTTTACTTAGGATTAAAGCATGTCATTCAGGCACAATTTGGAAAAAACAATCAAAATATTCGCGAGGAAAATGAAAAGGAAGCGGCAGGTAAAAGCTACTGGTTCACAGTAGGAAAGATTGCATTAGCTGACCTTGCTTTCGCAATTGATTCAATATTAGCTGCGGTCGCTCTTGCCCTCGGTCTTCCAGATTCACCGCTAGAAGATTTCGGTGGTATGGATGGAGGACAGTTCATAGTTGTACTTCTTGGAGGGATCGCCGGACTTATTTTAATTAAATTTGCAGCAACTTGGTTTGTACAATTACTTGAGAAACGTCCGGCACTGGAAACAACAGCATATGCAATTGTTGCTTGGGTCGGCGTCAAACTTGCTGTAATTACACTTGCCCACGAGGATATTGGTATTTTAGACCATGATTTCCCGCACAGTACAACTTGGACTTTAATCTTCTACGGAGTATTAGTTGCTATTGCACTAATTGGTTGGTTTGCACCGGGAAGTAAGTCATCTCAGAATAATCCTGAAAGGTAGTAAAAAGGTCAGAGCATTATGTGCTGTGACCTTTTTATCATTTTGATATTGTGTATTTTTGGATTTAACGCTATAATTACAGTGTTAAAGATGGAATCGTGATATGACCTGTTATGAATCTATCATTTTATTTATGAATAAATGGACTGGTATTTTAGCAAGATGTGCTAATAAACTACTCCACCATGATGATAACGTGCCAAAAATGTGGTGCGTATATTTTCGTGGTGGAGTTTTTTTTATTCTCAAAAAGGGGGAGTAACCATGAATGACAGCATGGTTCATATTACAATTGACGGCAAAGAGTATAATGCTGAGCCTGGTTCAACTATACTGGGCATTATTAATGAGAACGAAATTGAACATCCACAAATTTGTTACGTGCCGGAAGTGGATCCTATTCAAACGTGTGATACTTGTATTGTAGAAGTGAATGGAAAGCTAGTGCGATCGTGTTCTACAGTAGTGACGGACGGTATGAGTATCGAGTTGTCCTCTATTAGTGCGAAGGCAGCACAACATGAGGCGATGGACCGTTTACTAGAAAATCATTTACTTTACTGTACGGTATGTGACAACAATAACGGGAATTGTAAATTGCATAATACGGCAGAATTAATGGAAATTGAGCATCAAAAATATCCTTACGAGCCAAAAGTTGATGCAAGCGAAGTTGATATGTCTCATCCATTTTATCGCTATGACCCGAATCAATGTATCGCGTGTGGTCAATGTGTAGAAGTGTGTCAAAACTTACAAGTAAATGAAACGTTATCTATTGATTGGGAGGCAGAGCGTCCTCGTGTTATTTGGGATGAAGGAGTAGATATTAACGATTCTTCATGTGTAAGCTGCGGTCAATGTGTAACAATTTGTCCTTGTAATGCATTAATGGAGAAATCGATGCTCGGTGAGGCTGGATTTATGACAGGGTTAAAACCGGATATTCTGGAACCTATGGTTGATCTTATTAAAGAGGTCGAACCTGGATATAGCGGTATTTTCGCTGTGTCAGAAGTAGAAGCTGCGATGCGCGATACTCGTACGAAGAAGACGAAAACAGTTTGTACGTTTTGTGGTGTAGGTTGTTCATTTGAAGTATGGACGAAAGGGCGCAAAATTTTAAAGGTACAACCAACCTCTGAGGCACCAGTTAATGCAATTTCTACTTGTGTAAAAGGAAAATTCGGTTGGGATTTCGTTAATTCTGAAAAACGACTTACGAAACCTTTAATTCGTAAAAATGGAGTGTTCGTTGAATCAACTTGGGAAGAAGCGCTTAATGTAGTGGCAAATAAATTGAGCTCTATTAAAGAAGAGTACGGTAAAGGCTCTATCGGCTTTATTTCTTCTTCTAAAATTACGAATGAAGATAATTATGTTATTCAAAAATTAGCGCGTCAAGTGTTCGAAACGAATAACGTTGATAACTGCTCACGTTATTGTCAATCACCAGCGACAGATGGATTGTTCCGTACAATTGGTATGGGCGGAGATGCAGGGACGATTAAAGATATCGCGCAATCGGGTCTTGTTATTATCGTCGGTTGTAATCCAACAGAAGGTCACCCGGTATTAGCGACTCGTGTGAAACGTGCGCATAAACTTCACGGTCAAAAACTAATTGTTGCAGATCTTCGTAAAACTGAAATGGCAGAGCGTTCAGATATCTTTGTTAGTCCAAAGCAAGGAACGGACCAAGTATGGTTAATGGCTGTTACGAAATATATGATTGATCAAGGTTGGCACGATCAGCAGTTCATCGATGAAAATGTAAACTTCTTTGATGATTTCAAAGGTAGTCTCGCGGAATATACGCTTGAATACGCAGAAGAGATTACAGGCATTTCAAAAGAAACGCTCGTTACAATGGCAGAAATGATTCGTGATGCAGATGGTACGTGTATTCTTTGGGGAATGGGGGTAACGCAAAATACCGGTGGTTCAGATACTTCCGCTGCAATTTCAAACTTACTACTTGCAACAGGAAACTATCGCCGTCCAGGTGCTGGTGCATATCCGCTTCGAGGTCATAATAACGTACAAGGTGCTTGTGATATGGGAACACTTCCAGGCTGGCTTCCAGGATATCAGCACGTTACTGACGATGTAGAACGTGCGAAATTTGAAATAGCTTACGGAGTAAAAATTGATAACAAACCAGGTCTTAATAACATTGAAATGCTTCACGCAATTGATAAAGGGAAAATGAAAGCTATGTACCTTGTTGGAGAGGATATGGCTCTTGTAGACTCTAACGCAAATCACGTACATGAAGTGTTATCAAGTCTTGAATTCTTTGTCGTTCAAGATGTGTTCCTTTCTAAAACAGCTCAATACGCTGATGTCGTATTACCAGCAGCGCCATCTCTTGAAAAAGAAGGTACTTTTACAAATACAGAGCGTCGTGTACAAAGGTTATATCAAGTACTTCCAACATTAGGAGATGCGAAACCAGACTGGTGGATCGTGCAAGCAATTGCCAATAAGTTAGGTGCGAACTGGAACTATAATCATCCAAGTGAAATCTTTGCTGAAATGGCGAGTTTATCACCACTATTCGCACACGCAAACTATGAAGTGCTTGAAGGGTGGAACAGTTTCCACTGGGGAAGTTTTGATGGAACGAATACGCCGCTTCTATTCAAAGATGGATTTAATTTCCCGGACAAAAAGGCTCGTTTTGCGATAGCTGATTGGGTACGTCCTGCTGAATTTCCAGCAGAATACGATCTTCACATTAATAACGGTCGTATGCTTGAGCATTTCCATGAAGGGAACATGACAAATAAATCAACTGGTATTCAATCGAAAGTACCAGGTGTTTTCGTTGAAGTTTCTCCAGAGTTAGCAAGGGAACGCGGGGTGAAAACTGGTTCGTTAGTACGCCTTGTTTCTCCATTCGGAGCACTTAAATTACGTGCACTTGTAACGGATCGTGTAAAAGCGAATGAGCTGTATTTACCGATGAACTCGACAGATAATGAAACGGCAATTAATTTCTTAACAGGTCCTGCGGTTGATCAACGTACGAATACGCCTGCATATAAACAAACGAAAGTGCGTATGGAAGTGTTAGAAGTAGAAGGAGAGAATCCGATGCCAAAAACGAACCCGCGTAATAAAAAGCGTCACCCTCAAAACGGCATTGAGGTAAATCGCAAGTGGGCTCGTCCAGGATACGTACATTTAACGGATAAAGTGAAACTTTAATCAGTGGGGGGGTGTTCATCCCCCACTGATTATTAGTTGAACCAATCGGGCTTTTACGGGCAGTTGATCCCCCACCTAACTTCTTTGCTTTCGCTGAATTTTGAGGTAGGGGTCTTACTGCCCGTTAAAGCGGGATAAATAGGGAGGAGAAAAGAGTATGGCAGCACCTATTCAAGCGATCCAGAAGCAGGAGCTAACTGAGGAAGAACTCAAACAACAAAAACTCGAAGATTTAAAAGAACTTTTAGCGAATAATGAAGATGCTTTAAATCAAATGTTTAATATAGTAGGTGAACTAAATGACATCGGGATGCTAGAAGCTGCAAATTCTATGCTGAAAGCGAAAGAACCAATCGCAAAAATTGTTCTAGGCCAAGTCACTCGTGAACCAGTTACAAATTTAATTAACAATATGATGGGCGCTGCAGGAGCTTTAACAGAACTTGATCCGGAACTTACGAAAAAGCTTATAGGTAGTGTATTAACAGGTATGGATGAAGGAAATCAGCATTTGCAAAGTAATAAAAAAGTAGGAATATTAGACCTTATGAAAGTACTGAAGGATCCAGATATTAATCGTGCTATCGGATTTGGTCTTCATTTCTTAAAAGGCATGGGTAAAGGGTTAAAAGAAGAATAAATAAGCAACGATAATAGTATTTCATATGTTGTTTGCGCACTTGAGATAATTGAAAAAGATGATCCATTTCGTCTCATTATTAAATAGTTGGACGAAATGGTCATTTTGATAAAATGGTTATGATGGAATAATATTTGAAAAGTAAATATTGATTAGCTGGGAAGGAATGAGAGTATGTCAAAAATGGTACATGAATTTAATGATATGATACGAAAGCTTCGAAAGGATTTATTCGGAAAAGGGCCGGAACGAATTCATACTGTATTTGCTGAAAATATGGCGATTGCTACACTTTATGGGAATTTGACACCTACAGAGAAATTCATTTCGGGAACTATGGAGGGCGCGGAAATGGTTCATATGGCTCGAACGAAAATGATTCAAGAAGTGTATGCTGCTAATTCTCGTGAACATTTAGAAGAACTTGTTGGGGCGAAATTAGTTCATCTGTTTTCTGATATGAAAGTAGATGAAGATATTGCAGTTTCGGTGTTTGTCTTTGATAAAAATATAACGTGAGAGAAGGATACTCATCGTGAAATCGATTCAGGTGGAACGGGAAATCTTCAAATATGAGCAAGGGGAATTTAAACATATAGAGGACAGCATTGTAACAGAGTTTCCTGTTACGGTTAAAATTAACGGCCAGGAATTTGTTACAATGGTTAGTACTCCAGAGTATATTGAAGACATGGTAATTGGCTTTTTAGCCTCTGAAGGCATTATCCGAAAGTATGAAGATATTGATGAAATATGGGTGCAAGAAAAAGAAGGCTATGTCCATGTAAAAACGACGAAAATCAATCCTTATTATCGTGACATGCAAAACAAACGTTATATTACTTCGTGCTGTGGAATGAGTAGGCAAGGGTTTGTTTTCGCAAACGATGCGCTGACTGCGAAAGAAATGAATGATATTCGCGTGAAAATCTCTGCCGAGGATTGTTTTCGGTTAATGAATGATATGCAGCAATCTGCGTCTACGTTTCAACATACAGGCGGCGTTCATAATGCAGCTTTATGTGATGTGAGTGGAATTGTTTTAAGCCGCATGGATATAGGAAGACATAACGCTTTAGATAAAATTTACGGCTATTGCTTAAAAAATAACATTTCGATTGGTGATAAAATTATTGTTTTTAGTGGACGTATCTCTTCTGAAATTCTATTAAAAGTTGCGAAAATTGGCTGTGAAGTAATATTGTCAAAATCAGCTCCAACTGAGTTAGCATTAGAGCTAGCAGAGCAGTTAGGGATTACTACAATAGGCTTCATTCGCAATAAATCTTTAAATGTATATACGCATCCAGAGCGGATTGTAAATATAAATAAGTAGAAACGAGGCAATAAATATGAAATCTGTTACATTAGACAAATTGGATCGTCCTTTAAAGGATTTACGTATTTCTGTTACCGATCGTTGTAATTTTCGCTGTCGATATTGTATGCCGGAGGAAATATTTGGTCGTGATTATTCTTTTTTGTCTAATGATAAAATTTTATCTTTTGATGAAATTGAAAGGATTACACGTATTTTCGTTTCTTTAGGTGTAAGAAAGTTACGCATTACTGGGGGAGAGCCTTTACTTCGAAAAGATTTACCTGAACTCATACAGCGGTTAAACGAAATTGACGGAGTAGAGGATATCGGTTTAACGACAAATGGATCATTACTTAAAAAATTTGCTCCGGATTTATATAAGGCGGGTTTATCTCGTGTGACAGTTAGTTTAGACTCGTTAAATGAAGAACGTTTCTCTTATTTAAATGGGAATAGAAGTAAAGTAAAAACGGTTCTTGCAGGAATACAGGCTGCAGCGGAAGCTGGAATGAAAATTAAAATGAACATGGTTGTTCAAAAAGGGAAAAATGAACAAGACATCGTTCAGATGGCAGAGTACTTTAAAGAGAATAAGCATATCCTTCGGTTCATTGAATATATGGATGTCGGAAATTTTAACGGCTGGGAATTAGGCGAAGTAGTTTCTAAGCAAGAAATACTAAAGATGATTAATGAAGTTATGCCGCTTGAACGTATTGAAGCGAACTATCCTGGTGAAGTTGCGACCCGTTATCGCTATATGGGTAGTGAGGAAGAAATAGGAATTATTTCATCTGTAACAGATTCGTTCTGTTCATCATGTACAAGAGCGCGTATTTCAGCAGAAGGAAAATTGTATACATGTTTGTTTGCTTCTAAAGGAAACGATCTTAAAGAATTACTTCGCTCTGGATATACGGATGAGGAAATTACTGATATTATTCGTGACATTTGGAATAATCGTTCAGATCGCTATTCAGATGAACGGTTAAGCAATACGAATAAAAAAACAATGCCGAAAATTGAAATGTCGCATATCGGTGGCTGAGAAACTACTACGAATGTAGATTCTCTTTGTTAAAGTAAATAGTGGGAAATGTGCAAGTTTTGTACACTTTCTATGCGTATAGTAAAAATGATGATTGATATTTCTGTAAGAGACATGCAGAGAAATTAAGCAGCATTCAAAAATCCTTAATTTTTTAAGGTTTTTTGAAGCTGCTTTTTTTAATTGAGAAAAATGGAGGAATTGGTTATGGCATTTCATAAACCGGAACAAATCGCGGCGCTTGTGATTGAATCCGGTGTTCAAAAGGTAAGGCAACCGCTATCCGCAATGCTTATTCTTGGTTTTTTAGGAGGAGCATTCATTTCGTTAGGATTTTTACTTAATATTCGGGTTCTAGGTAATGTACCAGAGCAATGGGGAAGTTTAGTCAATTTTATAGGAGGAGCGGTTTTTCCTATTGGACTTATGCTAGTTGTTTTAGCAGGAGGAGAATTAATTACGGGAAATATGATGTCAATGTCCATGGCACTTTATGCACGTAAAATTTCATTGAAACATGTGTTAAACAATTGGGCTTGGATTACTTTAACTAACTTTGTAGGTGCACTTTTCGTAGCGTATTGTTTCGGTCATCTTGGCGGGCTAACTGAGGGTGCGTATTTAAATAAGACGATAGCGATAGCTCAAGATAAGTTACATGAATCTTTCGGGAGAACGTTAATTTTAGCAATTGGTTGTAACTGGCTCGTTTGCCTTGCAATTTGGTTAGCATATGGAACGAATGATTTAATTGGGAAGATTGTTGGAATATGGATTCCGATTATGGCATTTGTCGTCATTGGATTTCAGCAAGTAGTAGCAAATATGTTTGTCATTTCAGCCGTGATTTTTGCGGGTCACCTTACGTGGATGGATCTTGCGAAAAACTTTGTGCCTGTCTTTATCGGAAATGTAATTGGCGGAGCGGGATTTGTTGGGTTCGCTTATTTTTCTTGTTACCAGAAACAAAGTGTTATCGAGAAAGATGTGTTGAAAAAATAATAGTATATGAAGTTGATTTTCAGATGAAAGGAAGGCTATTTCATGATAGAGCGGTATTCACGACAACAGTTGTTCACTCCTATTGGAAGTAAAGGTCAAGAGAAGATTAGAAATAAGCATGTGTTAATAGTCGGGGCAGGTGCATTAGGAAGTGCAAGTGCAGAGTCATTTGTACGTGCAGGTATCGGGAAATTAACGATTATTGATCGTGATTACGTAGAATGGAGTAATTTACAGCGGCAACAGCTTTATGCTGAACAAGATGCGATAGAAAAGTTACCAAAAGTAATAGCGGCACAGAATCGTCTCAAACAAATTAATTCAGAAGTACAAATTCAAGCGCTAGTAATGGATGCAAGAGTAGATAATATGGAGGCTTTATTAGGTGGTGTCGATGTCATTATTGATGCAACAGATAATTTCGATATTCGGTTCGTGATCAATGATATATCACAAAAACACAATATCCCTTGGATTTACGGTTCTTGTGTCGGAAGTTATGGCATGAGCTATACAATTATTCCGAAGAAAACACCGTGCTTACATTGCGTGTTGAAAAGTGTTCCTGTTACAGGGGCTACGTGTGACACAGTTGGAATTATTAGTCCAGCTGTTCAAATCGTCGCAGCGTACCAAGTGGCAGAAGCATTCAAAATTTTAGTAGAAGATTACGAAGCAATTAGAAAAACATTTTTAATGTTTGATATATGGAGTAATCAACATCATTCTATCAAACTAGGAAAAATCAAAACAGAAGACTGTCCTTCATGCGGAACAAATAGAACTTATCCTTATTTATCATACGAAAATCAAACGAAGACAGCTGTTTTATGCGGAAGAAATACAGTTCAAATTAGACCGGCGCATAATAATCATTACAATTTTGACGAGTTAGAAAAAGTATTAAAGAACCACGGAAAAGTTGATCGGAATCCGTATTTGCTCTCTTGCCAATTAGAAGATTATCGCATCGTCATTTTTCAAGATGGGCGTGTATTTATTCACGGAACGAATGAAATTCAAAAAGCAAAACAACTTTACTATCGGTTATTAGGGTAATAGAAAGGGATTGGTAATGATGGAAAGAAGAGTGCCAATTACAGTTGAAGAGGCTGTTCGTAAAGTGATGGAATTTGCTAATTGTGGTGTAAAAGAACTAGTACCACTTGAATTAGCGTACGGACGTACATTAGCAGCCGATTTAGTAGCTGATCACGATGTTCCTTCCTTCGATCGCTCACCATATGATGGATTTGCTATTAGGGCAAAAGATACTTTGCGAGCAAGTCGTGAAAATCCAATCGTATTTGAAGTAATCGGTGAAATTGGAGCAGGTTCCGTATTTCCTAAAGAAGTAGGAGCGTTTCAAGCAGTTCGAATTATGACAGGGGCACAAATTCCGAAAGGATGTAACGCGGTCGTCATGCTAGAACTGACTCGTCATCGTCAATATGAGAATATCGGAAAAAGCTATATGGAAGTGAGGCGCTCATTTAAAGAAGGGGACAATATTTCCTTTCAAGGTGAAGATGCGCGTAAAGGAACTGTTCTCGCAAAAAGAGGTTGTTACATTAATCCAGGTATTTCAGCTCTGCTTGCTACATTCGGTTATAGCGAAGTGCCAGTAGCGAAAAAGCCTATCATTGGACTATTAGCGACTGGGAGTGAGCTTCTCGATGTAAATGAAGAACTACAACCTGGGAAAATTCGAAATAGTAATACGTATATGATATCGTCTCAAATTCGAAGAGCAGGTGGAAGAGTAAAATACTTCGGGAAGTTTAGTGACGATTTTCATATGTGCTACGAAGCAGTGAAAAGAGCGTTAAGCGAAGTTGATATGTTAATTACAACTGGTGGCGTTTCGGTAGGAGATTACGATTATTTGCCAGCGATATACGGAAAATTAGGCGCATCAGTTCTTTTTAATAAAGTAGCCATGCGGCCGGGAAGCGTCACGACTGTAGCGCAATTAAACGGAAAATTATTATTCGGATTATCAGGTAATCCATCTGCTTGTTACGTAGGCTTTGAATTATTCGTAAAACCTAGCATTCGTGCGTATATGTTTAGTGAAACACCACATGTAAAGCGAGAAAAAGCAATACTCGGAGAAGATTTTCTAAAACCGAATCCATTTACAAGATTTGTACGAGCGAAGCTGAAGTATAACGAAGGACAACTAGTCGCTTATCCATCAGGGTTTGATAAATCTAGTTCCGTTTCTTCTTTAGCAGAATCAAACATTTTTATCGTACTACTAGGCGGTACGAGAGGATATAAGAAAGGGATGTTTGTAGACATTCTCTTATTAGAAGATAACGAAGGTAGTAAGTGGCCGTGGGCATTCCGTAAAGTAGGGAGGGATTTTGATGGGACAAGCTCGATTTGAAATTGTCGATACTTCGATTGTAGTGGAAGAAGTAACGAATAAAGTAGCAAGACGAGAAGCAGGGGCCATTACAACTTTTATTGGAACGGTAAGAGAATTAACGAAAGGAAAACGAACGTTACATCTTGAGTATGAAGCTTATAAACCGATGGCAGTAAAAAAGCTTACTGAAATCGGAGAAGAAATTAAGAAAAAATGGCCGGATGCAAAAATAGCAATCACGCACCGAGTAGGCCGACTAGAAATAATGGATATTGCCGTTGTCATTGCAGTATCTTCGCCGCATCGTAAAGTAGCGTACGATGCGAATGAATACGCAATTGAACGTATAAAGAGAATCGTCCCAATTTGGAAAAAAGAATTTTGGGAAGATGGAACGGAGTGGATTGGAGATCAACTTGAAAATACGCCCTATCCAGAAGGAAAACCAAAGAAAGAAGACTGAGAAAATGATTACAATTTTACTGTTCGCAAACTTACGAGAAGAAGTCGGTTCAGAGAAGTTAGTGATAATAGAAAAACGAGAGATGAATGTTCAACAATTAAAAAAATGGCTGGAAGATAAGTATCAATTACAGACGCTAGATAAAGTGATGGTTGCGATTAATGAAGAATTTGTAACGGACGAAGATATTGTAAAAGCTGGAGATACTGTTGCATTTATCCCGCCCGTAAGTGGGGGGTAATTCTTCTTATTTGAATACCGCATCTTTTATACATTAAGGAGGATCATTATGAGTGAATTTTCGCACTGGAACGAAGAAGGAAGAGCTAAAATGGTTGATATTTCTCAAAAGGATATTTCAACACGCACAGCTGTTGCGCAAAGTACAATTTCTTTATCAAATGAACTATTTGAAGCAATTCAAAGTGGTGGGTTGAAAAAAGGTGATCCGCTCCAAGTAGCACAAGTTGCTGGCATAATAGGTGCTAAAAAAACAGCGGATATAATCCCGATGTGCCACCCGATATTAATCCAAGGAACAGACTTTACGTTTCATTATGAAAAGAAAACTGATGGCTATGAATTAATCATACGAGCGACAGTAAAATGCAGTGGGAAAACAGGCGTGGAAATGGAAGCATTAACTGCTGTATCAATCGCCGCCCTTACTTTTTACGATATGTGTAAAGCTGTTGATAAAACGATGGTTATGAAAGAAACATATTTAGTACAAAAAACGGGTGGGAAAAGCGGAGATTTTTTTCACAAGGTAAAATAATTACAATGGAAGGAATGTGTATGATGATTACTCACGAACAGATTATGAACGCTTTAAGCCATGTAGAAGATCCAGAGTTACACAAAAGTATTGTGGAATTAAATATGGTAAGAAATATACAAATTGATGGTACAGAGGTTGGGCTAGAAGTAGTTTTAACAATTCAAGGTTGTCCGTTAAAGGCGAAAATTCAACAAGATATTGAAGACTCTCTTCGAAACATTGGAGCATCAAAAGTTTCTTTAACATTCGGTTCGATGACACCAGAAGAACGAGCGGCATTAACGGAGTCTTTAAAGAAAGAAGCTAGAACAGAAACAGGAATGCCTAGTATGCTTCGACATGATTCTGGTGTACGTTTTATTACTGTAACGAGCGGAAAGGGAGGGGTCGGAAAATCAACTGTGACAATTAACCTTGCTACTGCTTTAGCACGTATGGGGAAAAAGGTTGGGATTTTAGATGCAGATATATATGGGTTCAGTATTCCAGCTATGATGGAAACGAATGAAAAGCCAACAATGATCGATCAAACCGCAATTCCAGTCGTTAGTCATGGTGTTAAAATTATGTCGATGGGATTCTTTACAGATGGGAATAACCCAGTAATGTGGCGCGGACCGATGTTAAACAAATGGATTCAAAACTTCCTTGCGAACACGCACTGGGGAGAATTAGACTATCTTCTTCTAGATTTACCACCTGGAACAGGAGACGTTGCGATAGATGTCGCTGCAATGATTCCGCAAGCGAAGGAAATTATCGTTACAACGCCTCATAACGTAGCATCATTTGTCGCTTCTAGAGTAGGCGTAATGGCAAAACATACGAAACACGACATTTTAGGTATCATTGAAAACATGGCATATTACGAAGAACAAGATGGCTCAAGAAACTATCTTTTTGGAAAAGGTGGCGGCGAAATGTTAGCAGAACAACTGCAAACAGAAGTAATCGCTCAAATACCGTTTGCGAAGCGGGAAGAAAATAATGGTTCATGTGTATATGACGAAGATTCGTTTGTTGGGGAGATGTTTACTTCTTTAGCGGAGGATCTTATTTATAAAGGATAGATTGATAGAAAAGTGGGATACATAGCACGTATGTATCCCGCTTTTTATTTTATGTAGAGTTATTTCAATGGTTTTAAAGGTTATATTTAAGATTGTAATAACTTAGAGACCATTTGTGGAATTTGATTAGCCTGCGAAACCATACTAAGCGCAACTTCGGTTAATAATTTAAACTTTAAAAAATCACTCATCTCCTGCGCCATATCCGCATCTTCAATTCGAGAAGCAGCATCTGTTAACGCTGTACTTTGACTATTTAAATTTTCCATATTAAATTGCAGACGATTTATCATTGCACCCAGATCAGCACGGTGAAGTGATACATTTTGTAAAGCCTCTTCAATTTTACGAATCGCCACTCTTGCTTCTTGTTCTGCTGAAATCTTGATGTCATGTTGTGTAGGGGAAGGGGGAATATATTTCGTGATATCTACTGTATGACCGATATCATCTAATGTAATAGGACGGTTTTGTCCGTCAAATACAGATAAATCATTAAACTCAGTTGTCTCACCGATATAGCCAATTTGTTCTGTTAAAGATTGAAACTCTTTATTCAGCGCATCACGGTTTTTATTAGAATTTGTACCATTCGCAGATTGAACGGCTAAATCACGCATACGCTGCAAAATATTCGTAACCGTTTGAAGAGCAGCTTCCGCTGTACGAAGCATTGATATCGCATCCTCATTATTACGAATCGCAACGCGCATACCACTCGCTCTCGCATGCATACGAGTCACAATCGCAATATTAGCGGGATTACCAGAAGCATTATTTAGCTTCTTACCAGTTGCTAAACGCTCCATTGCAACATTCATACGTTTCTCATTCTCATACAACGACTGCCTAGCATTCAAGCTCAAAACATTCGTGCCAATACGCATAATAGACACTCCTTATTTATATATGGTCTTAATGCCCAAAAACGGTTATGAAAAGAAAAGGGACCTATGCTCATTTCATGTTTGTGTTTTAACATGGGAGGGGATAGAAATAGGCACTGACCGTTTCCACGCATCGCTGATGCTCTCTTCCACCTAAAAAAAGAAAGGTTTTACAAATAATTCATCTATATAGAAAAAATAAACCTCTCCGCAAGCAGAGAGGTTTATTTTTGAAACTAACTCAAATGGCTTATTGTAATAATTTAGAAACCATTTGTGGAGTTTGGTTTGCTTGAGAAAGCATGCTGATACCAGCTTCGTTCAAGATTTTGAACTTAGTCATTTCAGACATTTCTTTCGCCATGTCAGCGTCTTCGATTTGAGAAGCAGCTGAAGCCATGCTAGCAGATTGGCTCTTAAGGTTGTTTACGTTAAAGTCAAGACGGTTTAATGTAGCACCTAGAGTTGCACGGTTGTCAGCAACTGTTTTTAATGCAGCATCAATTTTACTTACCGCATCTAATGGAGTACCATTTGTAGCAGCGGCTTTAGCGGCATCTAATTTTACAACTAAGTCTTTAGAAGCTGGATCTTTTTCCATTGCTTCTTTAGTAGTATCTAATTTTTGTTTATTAGCTACATTACTTGTGTCTTTTTCATAAGCCATTTTAGCTTCAAGGTATGCTTCAGCTTTAGTGTTAGCCATAGCTAATCTTTTAGCATCATCATACGCGTTAACTAATCCTGTAGCTGTAGTATCAGCTGCTGATTTAGCTGTAGCCATAGTAAGTTCAGCTTTTTTACCATTTTCAGCCGCTTCTAGAGTGTCAAATTGTGCACCTAATTTTTTAGCAGCATCAACAGCATCCATATCAACTTTTTTATTAGCTTTATCAGCAGGTGCAGCTTCAATATAAGCTTTAACTAAAAGTGCCGCATCTTTCTCAGCACCTGGAGCGCCATTAGCTAATGTGTCGATTGATGTTTTAAAAGCAGCAGTATCAGCTTTAGCTTTGTCATAAGCTTCGCTTGCTTCAACAGTAGCTTTAGCAAGTGGATTAGCAGAAGCACCAATTGCTAATTCTTCGATTCCAAGAGATTTTAAAGAGGCAGATTTTAAATCAATACCAATTTGTTGGTTACCATCTGAAGAGTCTAATGTTTGAATTTTAATAGATGAATTAGACTGTAATAAGTTTTTATCATTAAATTGTGTGTTCTCTGAAATGTAAGTAATTTGCTTTTGTAGTTCTGCAAATTCTTTTTGCATTGCAGCTTGGTTATCAGATGTATTTGTACCGTTTGCAGATTGGTTAGCAAGGTCACGCATACGAAGTAAGATGTTAGATACAGAACCTAACGCTGAATCAGCTGTACGGATTAAAGAAATACCGTCTTGTGTGTTGTTAGCAGCTACGTTTAGACCGCTTTCACGTGAACGCATACGAGTTGCAATTGCAAGACCTGCTGCATCGTCAGAAGCGTTGTTGATACGTTTACCGCTTGATAAACGGTCCATAGCGTTACTCATTTTTGCTTGGTTTTGGCGCATGTACTCTTGAGTACGCATGCTATTAATGTTTGTATTAATTCTCATGTTAAGAACCCCCATTTTTTTATATTGACTTTTCGGCAAATCGAAAAACGGTAATATGCGAAAAAATCGATTTCGAGATTTATTGTAAGCCTTGCTATAATGGGTGTCAACTAAAAATTCGAATTAATAAATATAAAAAAATAACAGTTTAACAATATATTCATTTTTTTATTAAAATATTATTAAAAGGATTATTGCAAACTTTTTTAAAAAACTCTAATATTAGATTATCTTTGTTTACCGAAAAGGTGATATTATGGTAGTTGGAAATATAGTAAAAGAAGTTCTTGCATATAAAAAAGGACAAATTCAGCAAAAGTTAAGTAGTCCGCAGGCGTTCGTTAGTAGTCGTTTTCAAGATCAATTGCAGAGTGAACCTGCGAAGGAGACGAAAGTTGCTAAAGAGCCGGTAAAAATAGAAGATATGAGTCAGCCGGTACAATCTACGAAAATAGAAACGGTTGTTAATAAACCGGAAGAACCTATTAATAAAGTAGAGGAAGCGGCTAAGCCTGGGGAGAAATCTGAAACGAAGAAAGTAGATGAAGTGCAAGTTGCACAAAAAGAGTTTGAGCGACGTTTCTCAGAAACGAAAAATGAGCCTACTGATACGTGGGGATTAACGAATAAATATAATATTCAGAAAATACGTTCTTCAAATAAAGGTAAGTATGAGGATATTATTGATCGCGTAAGTAATACATATGGAATTCCGAAAACGTTAATTCAAAAAATGATTGAAGTAGAGTCTAATTTTAATCCGAAAACGGTGTCACATGCAGGGGCGATGGGGCTTATGCAACTTATGCCAGCGAATGTGAAAGAGATGGGTATAAAAAATCCATTTTCACCAGCTGAAAGTATTGAAGGCGGCGTGAAAGAGTTAAGTGGTTATTTAAAGAAAAATAACGGTGATCTCGTATTGGCGCTTGCTTCTTATAATGCTGGTCCTGGTAATGTGAGAAAGTACGGAGGCGTACCACCATTTAAAGAAACGCAAGGATATATTAAAAAAATATTAAATATCGACGTTTCGAAATAGAAAATTTCATTATATAAATAGAGAACATGAAATTTTTGTGAACATGATATGGGAGTTGGCTAGATTTGAAATTACAAGATGATATTCCGTTAACAATTTATTTTGAAATCGGAAATACGAAAAAGAAAATTGAAGATCTGCTTCATATTACGAAAGGTACATTGTATCGTCTTGAAAATTCAACGAAAAATACGGTGCGTCTTATGCTTGAGAATGAAGAGATTGGAACCGGAAAGATTTTGACGAAGAATGGGAAAATGTACGTTGAAATCGTTGAATTGAAAAGGTAGGGAAGGGGATTGTCATGAGTGGCGAAAAATTAAGCCAAGAGCAAATTGATGCCCTGCTGAAGGCGGTGAATGAAGGCGAGGAAATGCCAGCTTTCGCACAAGAAGCAGGGAAGCAAGATAAATTTCAAGAGTATGATTTTAATAGACCAGAGAAGTTTGGTGTTGAACATTTACGTAGTTTGCAGGCGATTGCGTCTACATTTGGAAAGCAGACGTCACAGACGTTGTCAGCTCGTATGCGTATTCCAATTGAACTAGAGCCTTCAACGGTTGAGCAAGTTCCATTTACGAGTGAGTATGTGGAGAAAATGCCGAAAGATTATTATTTATATTGCGTGATTGATCTCGGTTTACCAGAGCTTGGAGAAATTGTTATTGAGATTGATTTAGCATTTGTTATTTATATTCATGAATGCTGGCTTGGTGGAGATAGTAAGCGTAACTTTATGATGCGCAGACCGCTGACCGCGTTTGAGTTTTTAACGCTTGATAATATATTCTTGCTACTTTGTAAAAATTTAGAGCAATCATTTGAAAGCGTTGTTGCGATTGAACCGAAGTTTGTAACGACGGAGACAGATCCGAATGCGCTTAAGATTACGACGGCAAGCGATATTATTTCATTACTGAATGTAAATATGAAAACAGAGTTTTGGAATACGACAGTTCGTATCGGTATTCCGTTCTTATCTGTTGAAGAAATTATGGATAAGTTAACGTCTGAAAATATTGTAGAACATTCTTCGGATAAGCGTAAAAAGTATACGTCTGAAGTAGAAGTGAAAGTAAATCAAGTGTATAAACCTGTCCACGTTGCGATTGGTGAGCAGAAGATGACAATGGGCGAGATTGAGCAAATTGAAGAAGGCGATATTATTCCGCTTCATACAAAGGTTTCAGACCAACTACGTGGTTATGTAGATGGAAAGCATAAATTTAATTGTTTTATCGGGAAAGATGGAACGCGTAAGGCGCTCCTATTTAAAAGTTTTATAGAGTAGGAGGATCCATATGAAGCATGAAGTATCTCCTGTGTCATTAATGGGATTAGAAGAATTTGCAGGGAAACGAAATGAAGCGGGGAAGGCACATATTGATACCGTTTCAGATATTTCGATTGAACTTGGAGTAAAGCTTGGGAAGTCATCTATTACGCTTGGTGATGTGAAGCAGTTAAAGGTTGGCGATGTTCTTGAAGTAGAGAAAAATTTAGGACATAAAGTAGATGTATATTTAAGTGATATGAAAGTCGGTATTGGTGAGGCAATAGTAATGGACGAGAAGTTTGGCATTATTATTTCTGAAATTGAAGCTGACAAGAAACACGCGGCGCTTATGAAGGCACAAAAGCAAAATCAAATGCAGGATAAAGAGTAGAGGAGGAGTCATATGTCGTATATGACGACCTTATTTCAAGTCGTTTTACTGTTTGGTGCGCTCGGCTATGGTGCGTATTATATGACGAAAAAGACGCGCAAACAGCAGTTTTTTAAGCAAGGTGAAAATGGACACATTCAAGTGAAAGACGGTGTTTATTTAAATCATCAAACGAGCGCCTTTTTATTTGAAGTGGACGGGAAGCAAGTGTTTACTGTTATTAGTAATAACGGTGTGCAATCAGTACAATTAACAGGAACAGGAAATCAGTTTCAACAAGCGTTAGAAGACGCGGTGAAGAGTGAAACGAAAAAAGTAGAGGATCCATCATGAGAATAAAGAAACAGTTATCGTTATTTGCCGTTATTTTCGCATTTTCTATTATTTTTTCATTTGTTTTTGTAAATCCAGCGTATGCAGCCCCGAACGGCTTTATTAATTTCGAAAATGGAAAAGAGTTTACGAGTAATTCAAGTGTACAACTATTCGCGCTCGTTACCCTTCTATCATTATCTTCTTCTATCGTTCTTTTATTTACGCATTTTACTTATTTTATGATTGTTCTTGGGATTACTCGTCAAGGGCTTGGGGTTATGAATTTACCACCGAACCAAGTGCTTGTTGGACTCGCATTATTTTTATCGCTGTTTACAATGCAGCCAGTGCTTGGTCAATTAAAGAGTGATGTGTGGGACCCGATGACGAAAGAAAAAATAACAGTAAGTCAAGCTGCGGAGACGACAGCTCCGATTATGAAAGATTATATGTCGAAGCATACGTATAAGCATGATTTGAAAATGATGCTTAAAGTGCGTGGAGAAGAGTTGCCGAAAGATTTAAAGGATCTTTCATTGTTTACGCTTGTACCATCCTTCACGTTAACGCAAATTCAAAAAGGATTATTAACGGGGATGTTCATTTATTTAGCGTTTGTATTTATAGATTTGATTATTAGTACACTTTTAATGTACCTCGGGATGATGATGGTACCGCCGATGATTTTAAGTTTACCGTTTAAAATACTCGTTTTCGTATATTTAGGTGGATATACAAAAATCGTCGATATTATGTTTAAGACGGTCGCCTGAAGCGTTTGATGCTATGTGATAGGAGTCATATAAATGAATACGTCACCAATTATAGATATTTTCCAAACCTTTTTTTATAAAGGGGTTATGATTTTAATGCCGATTGCCGTTGTAAGTATGATTGTCGTTATTATTATCGCGGTTATTATGGCGATGATGCAAATTCAAGAGCAAACGTTGACGTTTTTACCGAAAATGGCGAGTATTGTGCTCGTTATTATCATTTTAGGTCCGTGGATGTTTCAAGAGTTAACGATGCTTATTTTAGATTTATTTGATAAAATCCCATCGCTATTGCGTTCGTACTAAGATAGGTGAACTGAAATGAATATGGAATTATGGGCGGCGACGTTTTTTGCGTTTTGTCGCATTACTTCATTTTTATATTTTCTACCGTTTTTCTCAGGTCGATCAATTCCGGCGATGGCAAAGGTTACATTTGGACTCGCTCTTTCGATTACAGTGGCCGATCAAGTGGATGTCTCTCACATAAAGACAGTTTGGGATGTAGCAGCTTATGCAGGAACGCAAATTGTAATTGGGTTATCACTTTCAAAAATTGTAGAGATGCTGTGGAACATTCCAAAAATGGCAGGGCATATTTTAGACTTTGATATCGGTTTATCGCAGGCGAGTTTATTTGATGTGAATGCAGGATCACAGTCTACTTTACTATCAACAATTTTTGATATATTTTTTCTTATTATTTTTATTTCACTGGGCGGCATTAACTATTTCGTTGCCACGATTTTAAAGTCGTTTCAATATACAGAGGCGATTTCAAAATTGTTGACGACTAGTTTTTTAGATAGTCTACTCGCAACGTTATTATTTGCAATTACATCAGCGGTTGAAATTGCTTTGCCACTTATGGGCAGTCTATTCATTATTAATTTCGTCCTTATTTTAATCGCAAAAAATGCACCGCAATTAAACGTTTTTATGAATGCGTACGTAATTAAAATAACGTGTGGTATTTTGTTTATTGCGATGAGTGTACCGATGCTCGGTTATGTGTTTAAAAATATGACAGACGTATTACTGGAAGAGTATACGAAACTATTTAACTTTTTCTTAACGAAGTAGGGGGACGCGCATGGCAAAGGATAATAAAACAGAAAAGGCCACCCCGCAGAAGCGTAAAAAATCGCGTGAAGAAGGGAATATCGCCCGGAGTAAAGATTTAAATAATTTATTTTCCATTCTTGTATTAGCAGTTGTCGTTTACTTTTTCGGAGATTGGCTCGGTTTTGAGATTGCGAATTCCGTAGCGGTGCTGTTTGATCAAATTGGAAAAAATACAGATTCGACCGAGTATTTTTATTTAATGGGCATATTACTTCTGAAAGTATCAGCTCCTATATTAATACTCGTATACGCTTTTCATTTATTCAATTATATGATTCAAGTCGGTTTCTTATTTTCTTCTAAAGTACTTAAGCCGAAAGCATCACGTATTAATCCGAAAAACTATTTTACGAGATTGTTTAGTCGTAAAAGTTTAGTAGATATTTTGAAATCACTGTTTTATATGGGATTAATCGGTTACGTTTCGTACGTTCTCTTTAAAAAGAATTTAGAGAAGATTGTTAGTATGATTGGATTTAACTGGACAGCGTCACTTACTGAAATTATTAGCCAAATTAAATTTATCTTTTTAGCCATTTTAATTATTTTAATCATTCTTTCTATTATTGATTTCATTTATCAAAAATGGGAGTACGAACAAGATATTAAGATGAAAAAAGAAGAAGTGAAACAAGAGCATAAAGATAATGAAGGGGACCCGCAAGTAAAGGGGAAACGAAAAAACTTTATGCATGCCATCTTGCAAGGGACAATCGCGAAGAAGATGGATGGTGCAACGTTTATTGTGAACAACCCGACGCATATTTCAGTGGTGCTTCGTTACAATAAACAAGTTGATGCGGCGCCTATTGTCGTTGCAAAAGGGGAAGATGAGCTCGCATTATATATACGAACACTTGCCCGTGAACAAGAAATACCAATGGTGGAAAACCGTCCGCTCGCTCGTTCTTTATATTATCAAGTCGAGGAAGATGAGACGATTCCAGAAGATTTATATGTAGCTGTAATTGAAGTTATGCGCTATTTAATTCAAACGAAAGAACTTGAAGTATAATAGCGCGTTTGGAGGGGATCTCTTTGTTTAAGATGGATTCTGCAAGAACCTATTTTTCTATCTTTTTAGCAGCGTCATTCGTTGTGGCGCTCTTAATTCCACTTCCACCATTTATACTTGATATCGTTATCGTTTTTCTACTAAGTATGTCAGTGCTTATTTATATGCGAGCTACAAGTATTAACGAGTGGGATGAATTAAAGTCATTTCCGACGATGTTGTTATTAATCGGGATTTTCCGCGTATCGATTAACGTTTCGACGACGCGAGCGATTTTAACAGACGGAAATGCGGGTCATGTTATTGAAGAGTTCGGCCAGTTCGTAATTGGCGGGAACTTATTAATTGGTATCGTTATTTTTATAGTATTAATCATATTCCAGTTTATCGTTGCAAACGGTGCGTCTCGTACAGCTGAAGTAGCAGCTCGTTTTACACTTGATTCTTTACCAGGGAAACAAATGTCTATCGATGCTGACTTGAATCAGCGTCTTATTACAGAAAAAGATGCACAGGCGAAACGAAAAAAATTAAATATGGAAACAGAGTTTTACGGAGCGATGGATGGTGCCGGAAAGTTCATTAAAGGGGATGTTATTTTCGGGATTGTCATTTTATTCGTAAATATTATTTTCGGTTTAATTGTTGGTATGATGCAGCAAGGAATGAGCTTTGCAGATGCGGCTATTCACTATACACAGTTAACTGTTGGTGACGGAATTGTAAACCAAATCGGTTCGTTAATGCTTGCGATTTCAACAGGTATTATCGTAACGCGAGTATTTGACGGTTCACCTGATACAGTAACTGAAGGAATCTTTAAAGAGTTATTAGCGCATGAAGTTGTTGTATATGCGCTTGGTGGTTTATTTATCGCAATGGGTGTTTTTACACCGTTACCATTTCTACCATTTGCTCTCGTTGGTGGAACAATTATCTTCTTAGGAATTCGCAATAAAAAGCGAATAAAGAAAGAAAAAGAAGACGAGCTTCAAAAAGAATTAGAAATGATTCAAGGCGAGGATGAGCAATTACAGCAAGTGGAAGATTCATTCGGAGTCTTTACAGATAAATATCCAATTATTGTAGAACTCGGTTTAGATTTAGCGGCACTTGTAAAGCAGAAGATTAACGGGGAAACAGCTCGTGATAAAGTTGTTCTAATGAGGAAGTCGATTATTACCGACCTTGGTATTAACGTTCCTGGAATTAACTTTAAAGATAATACGAGTTTTAGACCGCGCGGACGTTACATTATTCGTATTAAAGGTGCGAAGGCGGCTGAAGGTGTTTTAAAATCAGGTTATTTATTAGCACTGAAAACACCGAACGTAATGGCTGATTTAGATGCAGAGCCAGCGAAAGATCCAATTTTCGGCGAAGATGGATATTGGATTTTGGAGCATATGGTACAAGATGCACAAATGAAAGGCTATCAAGTGTTAGAGCCACTCAGCATATTAATTACGCATTTAGATGTTGTCGTTAGACGTAACCTTCACGAGTTAATTCAGCGTCAACATGTGAAAGACTTGATTAACTCGCTTGAAACTGATAATGGCGTTTTATTAGAAGAGATTAAGAAGAAAGAAATTGATTTATCACTCGTTCAAAATGTTATTAAACAACTGCTGAAAGAAGGAATTTCAATCCGTGATTTACCGACAATTATTGAAGGTATTATTGACGGGAAAGAAATTTATCAAAACCATGTTGATGGTGTCACTGCATTTGTTCGTGAATGTATTTCAAAAGTTATTTGTGAGAGTGCGAAAAATCCTGACGGGAAAATTTATGCAGCGCTTTTCGCTGATTCGCTTGAGTTAGATGCAGATGTTGTTAATAATTCATACCAAGGTTATTTATTAAACTGGGATTTAGATTTAGAAACGCGTGTAGTAGAACAAGTACAGCGCGTTTTCAAACAAGCTCGTTTAATGGGAAGAGAGCCAGTATTATTAACACGCAGAAAAGATTTCAGGTTTGCGATTGTGAGACTTCTTGAACGTTATCAAATAGAAGCTAAAGTATTATGTATTAGTGAATTAGCACCAGAAATTGTTGTAGATCAAATTGCTTATATTGAATAGTAGGGGGTGAAGTAATGGAAAGTACAGAAAAAAAAGAAGCGTTAATGCGAATAAAAGCAGCTTCGAAAAATGAATTGTATCGAAAGTTATTTGACCAATATGGTACAGATTATTACTACGTTGTCGATGAAAGTGTAAAACGAAACATCCCGTTTTTTTGGAAGAAGAATTATGAAATGTTAGTCGCTTTTCCTGAAGATAAACAGGATGAAAATAGCGAAGGAACAACTCAATTTCATGAGCAATTAATGGATGTTGTAGGTGAACCTTCAGAAGAAATCGTGAAGGCGAATGGAATTCAATCGGTCTTGCACAATTTAGAAAACGTAACGACTTCTATGTCGTACGCAGCGATGCAAACAGGGAATAGTGAAGAATGGGCAAGAAAAAAAGAGAAACTATTACAACTGTTTGAAAAAGGAATCGTCGTTGTGAAACGTACGGAGGAGACGAAAGTAACGAAAAAACAGCCTGTTGTGAAACAAGCTATTCCTGTAAAGAAAGAAGAAGTAGTTATAAAACAAGAAAAACAGGAATCTGTACCATTTATTATTCAAAAAGTAATTCGGATGTTAGAACAAAACGATGTGGAACAATATTTCATTCATGCATATGCTGAAAAATTAAAAGTGAAGTTTGAGAATGCAACGATGATTACAGAAGAAGAAGTCATCGGATACATATTGGAAGATATGAGATCTCATTTCAATACTGAAAACGTATTTGAGAAAGAGGTACAAACAATTGCATTAATCGGTCCAACTGGCGTTGGAAAAACGACGACACTTGCGAAAATGGCATGGCAGTTTCATGGGAAGAAAAAAACAGTTGGTTTTATTACAACAGACCATTCTCGCATCGGGACAGTACAGCAATTACAAGATTACGTGAAAACAATTGGATCAGAAGTAATCGCTGTGCGTGATGAACCCGCAATGGCAAGGGCACTTACTTATTTTAAAGAAGAAGCTCGCGTTGATTATATTTTAATAGACACGGCTGGAAAGAATTATCGTACGTCAGATACGGTTGAAGAAATGATTGAGACGATGGGGCAAGTAGAGCCAGATTATATTTGTTTAACGTTATCTGCTTCTATGAAAAGTAAAGATATGATTGAAATCATTACGAATTTTAAAGATATTCACATTGATGGAATCGTATTTACGAAATTTGATGAAACAGCGAGTAGTGGTGAATTGTTAAAAATTCCAGCAGTATCATCAGCACCAATTGTATTAATGACAGACGGACAAGACGTGAAGCAACATATACATATCGCTACAGCTGAACATTTAGCAAAACAAATGTTACAAACATCGTAAGAAAAGAGGTGAAGAATAAGGCGCTTGCCTTATTCAAACGAGTATGAACGGTCTTTATATAGGTTCTATGGGTATGATGAATTACATGCAGCATATTAATGTTCATTCAAATAACGTTGCAAATGCCCAAACGACAGGATTTAAAGCAGAAAATATGACTTCTAAAGTATTTGATGTGCAAGACACATATCGCCGCGGAGACGGATCGGCGACAAATATCGGTTCGACCGATTACGCTGTCGTACCAGCTGCGACACATGTGAATTTAGCGCAAGGAAATTTACAAATTACAAATAGCCCTACAGATTTCTTTTTAGATGACGGTGCGGCTGGTACATCATCATTTTTCGTTACTTCTAAAAATGATGAAACATTTTTAACGAGAGATGGTAGTTTTACATTAAATAGTGATCGTTATTTACAAACAGCATCTGGTGCTTTCGTAATGGGTGAGAATAATGAACGTATTCGTATTCCAGAAGGAGCAAAGGTAGCTGTACAAGCAGACGGTACATTATACGATGAAGTAACACAAAATAATATTGGCCGCTTGCAAACGAAAACAGTAGATGCAGAAACGAATGCTCGCCTTGTGCAACGAGAAAATAAAAGTTTTACACTAGCAGAAGGTAACCTCGCTGATTTACCGAATGGAACAGGGATTGTGAAAAATCATATGCTAGAAAATTCAAATGTAGATATGACGAAAGAGATGGCAGATCTTATGTCGAGTCAAAAAATGATTCAAGCATCGCAGCGCATCATGACTTCGTTTGATAAAATTTATGAAAAAGAAGCAAATGAAATATTGAGGTAAAGGACTTCCCATTAGTGGGAGTCTTTTTTTGTTGCTTTTATTTCAGTAACATCATAAAATGATAATGATTATCAATATCATTATCAATATCATTATTCTTTAAAAAGAATGGACGTTGTGATTGTATCAGTCTTTGCTTAACTAGGTGAATTAAAAACTAAGGGGAAGGTGTGTACATATGTCTACAAAAAAACAGCTTTGCATTGGGTTATGTTTGATTTCTAGAAATAAAGAGCAAGAGAATAAGTTTGATTCAGGAATCGATGAACAAGTAGAGTTAGCAAGACTGGCGGAGAAGGCTAAGTTAGATTTTGTTTTTAAAGCGGATTATTTAGTGGCACATCCAGATTTAATTGCACGTAATAAGGGGAATGTAATTTTAGATCCGACATTACTTTTTACCGCTATTGCTTATGCGACAGAAAAAATTGGAGTCGTTACGACCGCTTCAACATCATTTTATCCACCATATATACTAGCGAGGCAACTACAATCTTTAAATTGGATTAGTAACGGACGAGTAGGATGGAACATTGTCACATCCATTGACGGTGCTGAAAACTTTGGTGAGACAGGGATGCCACCATCTGAAGAGCGATACGCGAAAGCGGCAGAATGTACAGATTTAGTAAGAAAACTTTGGAGGAGCCATCCTTATGAAGTTTTAAAAGAAGACAACGCAGATGTAATTAGAGAAATGGTACAGCCAATTGAGCATCGTGGTGAACATTTTGAGGTGAAAGGTCCACTTAATGTTCCGCAACATATTTCTGGGGAAATGCCTTTATTTCAAGCTGGTGCTTCAGAGTCTGGTCGGAATTTCGCTGCTTCTGTTGCGGATGCAATTTTCGCCGCGATGCCAGATGTAGAGTCAGGAATCGAACTTCGTCAAGATTTAAGAAGAAGAGCAGAAAAGCATGGCCGAAAGCAAGATGATATACGTGTATTGCCTGGTTTATATTTCTTTATTGGTGATTCATATGAAGAAGCACTAGAAATGCACAGGCAAGCTCATCAACACCTTACAAAAGAGAAGAGGTACGCTTTACTTGAAATGGTTCTCGGGTTAGACGTTAGAGGGATACCATTAGAAAGTAAGGTTACTGAACATATGCTACCGAGTAGGAATCAAACTGTACGCAGTAAGACACATGCCGAATTATTACGGAATTTTATCATTAAAAATGAACCAACTGTTGAGAAAATACTAGAACGACCAGAAGTTGTTGGTTCTGCTCATTGGGTCGCTATAGGCACACCACAAGACGTTTGTAAGCAAATTATGGATAGGTTTGAAGCCGGAGCATTAGATGGATTTATTGCAATTCCAGGCGGACCTCCAAAATCATTGGATTTATTCTTTAGTGAAGTCATTCCTTTATTCGTAAGAGCAGGTGTGTTTAGGGAAGAGTATACAGGTTCAACCTTGCGTGAGCATTTGGAGGGGAACATATCAAATACTTTGCAGTTAAAATAAGTGGAATAGTATGTACAAAAAGCCTTTCACAAGAAGGCTTTTTATTTCGTTTTAAAATTTCAGAATTATCAATTGACTTTATAGGTCTTCTTTTTTATATTGGTAGGTATAGTAATAACTACTAATATAAAATGCATCGTTTTGAAATGAGAGTTATTTAGATTGTGAGGGATTACCGATGGATGAAATTATAAAAGAATTACAAAAGTTAGGTTTTTCTCAATATGAATGTAAAGCGTATATTGGTTTATTAAAACATTCCCCAGTAACAGGTTATGAAGTTAGTAAGCAAACAGGAGTACCCCGTTCAATGATTTATGAAGTACTTGGCAAGTTGATGGATAAAGGTGCAGTACATTTAGTCCCTTCTGAACCAGTGAAATATGTACCAGTACCAGCTACTGAATTAATGGATCGAATGCGAAAAGACTTTGAAAAATCCTTTGAATTTTTAGACCAAAAATTAAATTGTTTAGAGCAGGAGCGACAAATTGATGTAATTTCGCATATTCGCTCAAATGATCGTGTTTTGAAAGAAATATGCAATATAATTAGTAGAGCAAAGGAAGAGTTATGGATTTCTGTATGGGAAGATCAAGTGCATGAGATTGAACCGCTTATTCATACAAAGGAAGCGGAAGGAGTACATATATTTTCAATCTTATTTGGTGCCGCAGAAACAAAAATAGGAGCGACATTTCATCATAATTATATGACGCCTCACGTTGTTGAAAAGAGAATGGGTGGTCATTTAACTGTTATCGCACGTGATGGGGAAGAAGTGTTAATTGCTAACTTCTCAAATGATAGCACTTCATGGGCCGTTACAACCTACGATCCAGCTTTAGTTCTCGTTGCTACGGAGTATGTGCGGCACGACATTATGGTGGAAGAGATTACAAAGGAATTTGGAGCTGATAAGTTAGATACGTTATGGCGAGAAAATATAGATTTAGTTCATGTCGTAACAGGAAAACGGAGTATGGAAGAAATGGAGGGAGAGAAAGGTGAATAAGGCTCAGGCACATATGACATTGCAGAGTGATGATACATTTCAACAAGGTGTAAAGGATTGTTTACCAACTGTATTTGGATATTTGAGCATTGGTATAGCGGCTGGTGTAATTGCGAAAACAGCTGGTTTCTCCATCATTGAAATTGCTTTTATGTCCACTTTAATTTACGCGGGTTCTGCTCAATTTATATTAGCAGGTATGTATGCTGCTGGTGCTCCTGCTTCGGCAATCATTTTTACCGTATTTTTTGTTAATCTACGGCACCTTTTAATGAGCGCTGCGCTTGCACCCTATTTCACGAAAATTCCTCTATTTAAAAACTTAATCATCGGTTCGCAAATTACAGATGAAACTTTCGGTGTTGCAGTGCAGCACGCAGCGCAAAAAGGTTATTTAGGTGAAAAGTGGATGATGGGGCTTAATGTAACAGCATATTTAAATTGGATTATCGCTACGATTATCGGTGGACTTTTTGGTGAATGGATACCAGATCCGCATACGTACGGGATGGATTATGCGTTACCAGCAATGTTTATCGGACTATTTGTTCTTCAGCTTATAAGTAGCAAACCGAAACTAGCAATTCATCTTACTGTTGCAATTGTAGCTATTATTATTGCATATGTTTCACACTTATTTATGCCAGAGAGTATAGCAGTTATCATTGCAACCTTATTAGCTGCGACGATTGGAGTGGTGATTGAAAAATGGAAATGAGATTAGACGTATTATTACTTTTACTAGCAGCAGGAGCAGTTACACTCGTGCCACGTATATTACCTCTTCTCGTATTTAGCAAATTGCAAATTCCAGATTGGGGCTTAAAATGGTTAAATTACATACCAATTGCGATATTAGCAGCACTTTTAGCGCAAGTATTATTTATGCACGAGACAGTGCAGTGGGATTACCTTATCGCAGCAATTCCAACATTTCTTGTTGCAATATATACTCGTAGTTTAGTAGGAACAGTATTAACAGGCGTCATTGTGATTATTTTGTTACGTTTCTTTTTCTAAAAAGGATTACGCTCACGTAATAGCGAAAGGTGTAATAACATGAAATATATAGGGGTGGTGTTATGATACTTTTAACGATAGGAGCAATTTTATTAACGTTATTTATTTTCTTTATTATCGGCTTCATTACGTTTATGATGTTTGTGGATAGGGCGACACCTCAAATTTATTACACACCTTGTGAATCAGTGACAGTGAAATCTAAATGTAAAAATAGAAGGAAGAAAAGTTGATGTTGGGCTTTTCTTTCTTCTGTTTTTACATTCCCGAAAGAACTAACAATAATAAGCCAAAAATAAAACTAATAAATGAGAGAAAACCGATACATATCGAGAACACACGATTATTTCTCCATTCGCGCCAGAAAACGATACATCCTAAAATACAGAGGAAAAACCAAATGGGCAGGAATATGAATTGACTCACTTTCTCAGGTAGTAATGAATAAAAATTTGTTAAATATAATATCCAATTAGCAAAAAACAAAGTGCATACGATGAATGATTGTAAGTAGGGACGTTTTAAGAATGTCCCTTTTTTAACGTTTATAAAAATGAGAGCTAAGCTGAAAGAAAGGGAATTATTATGAAAATGAGTAATAGTAATGTTAGTGACATATGAAGCTCCTTTATAAGATTGTCTTCATAAGAAACGAATCTATTATTTTGTATGCTTGCTTTGTAGATTCCTTGTTATATTTTTCAGTGTATGGATTTAAAAATCCATGTTCACCTTGTAGTTGTTTTATTTCTAATAAAGGATTATCTTGTTGCTGTAATGTTTGCATTAAGGAGCATACTGAAAAATTAGTTTCTTTTTCAGGGAAAATAAGTAATGTAGCACACGAAGGTTTCACGTGAGCATAGTCGCGTATACGAGAACCGTAACACCCAATGATAAAATCTATTTTTGAATTGTTACTACAGAGCCAAGCGATTGTTGCCCCAACGCTAAAACCGAGAAGTCCTATATGTGTGTAACTATTGGAAAGGCTAGTAATGAGTTCTTCAATTTGCTCTTTTCCATCATCAAATCCAATGTGATTCATAAAATGCTGATATGCTTTTTCTTCATCACTATAATGAAATGCTTGTTGTAATTGTAGAAGATTAGGACAGAATACATCTATATGAGATGTAGTGAAGTGGTCAATAACATGATGCATATGATCGTTCACACCGTATATTTCATGAACAGAAACGAGAGCTAATTTTTTCTTCATAGTTACAATGTATCTCTATGAAACTTATATTCTTTCTCAACAAGGCAGATACGCAGGTGGAAGTTTTCATACCATTGCTCACGGCCTCTTTTTTTCGCTTCTTTATGTAAGGCGTTCTTTTTCCAATTTTCAATTGCTTCGAGTGATTCCCAATAAGAAATTGTAATTCCGAGTCCTGAATTACCTCGTGCACTTTCTACACTTAAAAATCCAGGCTGCTGTTTCGCAAGGTCCTCCATTTTTTCAGCAACGGCATTATAGTCTGTTGTATCATTCGATAGATTAGAAGTGAATATAACTGCATAATAAGGATTAATTTTTTGTGGATTCTTTTCCATACAATTTCCCCCTTGAATAGTAGTTCATAGTTTGTATTTTAGCATGTAATAAAAAGAAAAGAAGAACGAGGCTTCTTTTCTTTTTTTAGGCCGCAAATTTTAATCCAGCATACTTGTGCTGGTTTCTTTTGAATATTTTTCTCTTCCAATGTTATTTGTATTAATTGTAAGTAACCAGCGATAAAATCTTTTTATATTACCTTATAATTATTAAGTAATTCGTGTTGTGTAGAATATCATAAATAGGAGAAAAAGTATGAAGTTTTTATTTTACATTCGAAATTTAATTATTATTAAATACTTATAATGAATCTAAAAATCTTTATATAAAAATGTATAAATTAGTAATTTATCACATATTTTGTTAACAAATCTTATATTTTATATTAGAATAATACGTATAAAGTATATTCGTATAATATATTAACGAATTTTAATTAAGGAGGTGACCTCTTTGCACAATAAGATAAAAGAAAATAAAAAAATATTAAATGTATTTGTAGTTGTTATGAGTTTATTTTTACTATTATCGCAGTTACAGTTTTTTAAACCAATGGATAGAGTAAGGGCAGAAGCTACAGATGAAGAAGGTTTTGATACACCAACCTATCAATCTATTCATAAAGGTGATATGTATTCTACTGGGAATGTGAATTTAGGTATTAAAGCTACTGAAGCTCAGAAACAAACGGCATTGTATTCGGATATAACGTATACTTACGGGACAACACCGAATGGTTATACACGTGAATTAATTGATGTGGATGACGACCCAACAACTACAAATTCATCTAAAGCATATATTCCTGTTCCAGAGGATGCTGAAATCGAATGGGCTGGGTTATATTGGAGTTCAACACGTTACGAATTAACGCAACAGCAATATGTGGCACCAGTTAAGTTTACTACACCGGCCGGGAAGAGCTTTCAAGTATCACCAAGTAATACGTATTACGGAAGTGGCTTGCTTTATGGTTTCGGTATTGATGGTACTTATTATTCTAACTATGCAGATGTTACAGGGCTTTTAAACTCTTCTAATGCAAAGGGAGGAAGCTATACTGTAGCAAATATTCCTTATCCAAATACAAAACTTGCATATAATTCTGGGTATTATTCTTTTGCTGGTTGGTACATGTTAGTAATCACGAAAGATAAGTCAAAAACAAGAAAAGCATTTACTGTGTATGATGGTGGATTGAAAAGAGCTACTGGATCTGGTGAAAAAGAATTCACGATGAAAAACTTTATTGCTTCAAAAACTGGAGATTTAGATCCGAAAGTTTCTGTTTTCGCTGTTCAAGGAGATAGATATTGGCAAGGTGATAAACTCTTTGTTCATACAGATAACACCTGGAAGGAAGTTACTGATAAGCTGAATCCGACAGGTAATATATTTAATTCCACTATTTCTGAATATGAGGAACATATGCGAGATAAGTATCCAGGTACATTTAACCCAGATTATAAAAATAATTTAGGGATTGATGCAGATTTAATAAAGCTACCGGCAGGATATATTAAACAAAATCAAAAGGAAATACGTTTAAAAGCTGCGACATCTGGTGATGATTACGTATTAAATACATTAGCCTTTGCAGTAAATGCAACAGCGCCAGAGCTTGTAATCGATAAGGAAGTAATAGATACAAAAGAAAAGTACGATCCCGGTGATGAAGTTACATATCGTTTACGGGTGAAAAACATTGAACCGAATTCGAGTTCTGTTGATACAAAAATTGAAGATGTTTTAGATTCGCGTCTAGAATTTGTACCAGATTCGGTGAAAATTATTTCTGGTCCGAATGCGGGAGATCAAACAGAACAGGTTGATTATAATGCAAAGACAAGAAAGTTAACGATAAGAATTGGTGAAGGAGCAAATGCTACGAAAGGTGGAATCTATACGGATAAAACACCTGAGACAACCGTTGAATTTAAAGCGAAATTAAGGGGAGAAAAGGTAGAAACAGAAATTCCTAATATCGCTGTTGTTCAAGGGATTGATGAGTTAACAGGAAGTCTGGTTGAAGCTAACGATTCTAATAAAGTAGTAGTTAAAGTATTACCTGAACGAGAAGAGAAACACGGTAAGTTAGTAGCTACTAAACTAGCTAAAGATATAAACGGTGGTACGCTGAAAGTTGGCGACAAACTAGAATATACAATTCATACTAAAAATAGTGTGCCAGATTCTCTCTTAAAATCAGTTAAAATTACGGATAAACTTCCTGAAGGAGTAGAATATGTTCCAAACACGTTAAAGATAAACGGGAAGGAACAAACGGATGTTGAAGATGAAGATCATGCACATATAAAAGATGGAACAATTTATGCTCATTTCGGCGACCTTAAAGGCGAGGAAGAGAAAGCAATCACGTTTGAAATTGTTGTAAAACCGGAAATGGCAAATAAGAAAGTAAAGAATATAGCAATAGTTGAGACGGATAGTTCGGCAGATAAGGAGAAGCCAGAAGTTGAAACACCAGTCGACCCGTTGTCTGGACAACTAGAATCGAAGAAAGAGATTATTGATATGAGGCAAGAAAAAGTTCATGTCAATGATGAATTTGAGTATCAAATTAAAGTTCGAAATAAGGTAGAAAATGGACTTATTAAAGATATGCGTCTAATGGATAAACTTCCTGAAGGTGTAGAGTATGTAGCTGGTAGTATGAAAGTGGATGGGAATTTACTGACAGACGCAGTTGACGAAGATGCAGGGTCGTATGAGGATAATACGATTAAAGTAAATTTTGGTGACGTGCTTGATACGGAAGAAAGAATGGTAACTTTTAAAGTGAAAGTTACGCAAGACGCATTAAAAACGAAAGAAATTGAGAACATAGCGGTTGTTGAGGGGAAAACACCAGATAATGAAGATTTACCACCACAAAAACCGAATGTAAAAACGAATGTGGAAGCAAAGGAACCTAAAGTAAGAAAGATGGTTTCGGATGCAGATGAAAAAGAAGTGGAAAAAGCGACATTACAAAGTATAGATGAAGAGTTTACATGGCATGTAAACTATAATTTTGGTAATGATGTTATCAACCTTGAAAAAGTAGTATTGCAGGATGACTTAGAGGATATTTTAACTATCTTACAAGTAAAACTTGTAAACAGCGATGGAGAAGAAATAGAAGTTATACCGCAAATTGATGAACAATTAAAGAAAGTAAGTATTGAGTTACCGAAGCAGGACGGAAATTATACTTATCTTGCGAATCAATCGTATACAATGCATATTAAGTCAGGACTAAACGCTAATGTAAATGCAGATATACTAACGAAATACAATGCGAATGATGGTATTCCAAATAAAGCGGAGTTACTGTTTGATCAGAAGAAATCCGTATCAAATGAAGTATTTATAGTACCACCAACATTAGGGGAATTTGAGATTGAAAAAGTAGATGCGAACGATGAAAATCTCAAATTAGAAGGCGCAGTATTTCAAGTGATTGATAAAGATGGAAAAGTAGTATCTGAATTAACAACGGATAAAAATGGTGTAGCTATTTCTAATCCATTGCTAGTTGGAAAATATATGTTAAAAGAAGTACAAGCACCAGTAGGATATATGCTTATGAAAGAGCCAATTGAAATTCATGTGACTAGCGATGTATCTACCCAAAAAATAAAAATAGTAAATCATAAAAATGAGTGGATTATCCCTGAAACAGGTGGCATAGGAGCAATTGTCTTTTATGTAATTGGTGGAATATTGATGTTCATTACATCTTTCTTCTTCTTCAGAAAAAGAAAGATTATGAAATAGATTAGTAGTTTGCAACAAAGGTAGACACAATAGGGGAGTGACGAATAATGAAAAGGATTTTTAGCTTATTATTAATATGTGTATTAGCTTTTTCGGCATTAATGAATATGACGGTTAGTGCTGAATCAAAAAGTACAGGTACTTTAACGATTCACAAGTTTGAACAAAGTAAAGGTTCTAAAACAACTACAGAAGGTAATGGGAAAGAAGGACAAACTGTTCCAGAAGATGCAAAACCTTTAGAAGGTGTAACTTTTGAAATTAAACGAATTGAGTCATTTGAAAAAATTTCAAATGATGGAACTGTTATAAAAGAAGATGCAAAACCAGTAAAAGACGCTGCAATAACAAAGGTAACAAATGCAAAAGGGGAAGCTGTTTTTACAAATCTTCCGCTAGGACGTTATGAAGTAAAAGCAATTGAAGGTCCAAAACATATTGCGTTGGATAAGACTACTTTTATTGTCGATATTCCAATGACAAGTGCAGACTGTAAAGATTTAAATTACGATGTTCATATTTACCCTAAAAATGAAACAAAACGTGGTTCAGTAGAATTCGTAAAAAAAGGTGAAGCCGGTAAAGTATTAAAAGATGCAGAGTTCCATTTATTTAAAAAGAATAAGGATGGAACAAGTACACAAGTTAAGACACCGAGTTCATTAGTAACAGGAGAAGATGGTAAAGTTCGTGTTGATTCGCTAGAATATGGGGATTATTATTATTTTATTGAGCATAAGGCTCCAACAGGTTATTTAACTAGTAAAGAGGAGCGTCCTTTCTCTATTAAGGAATCTGGTGAAGTAGTTAAGCTGGATGATATAAAGAACTATAAAGAACCTACCATTACTAAAAGTATAAATAACGGTTCAAAAGTAGCTGGAATTAATAAAGAGACAGATTATACGTATGATATTAAAACACTACTTCCGGAAGATATTAAATCATATAAAAAATATGTTGTAAAAGATATTTTAGATGATCGTTTGGAAATAAAAGGCCTACCAATTGTTATGGTTGACGGAAAGAAAGTTGAAGATGATAGTGTAAAAGTAGTTGTAGAAGGCCAAAAAGTAACCGCTACGATTGAAGATTTTTCAAAAATAAATGGAAAAGAGCTTCATTTACAAATTACTGCGAAAATTAAAAGCGATGTTCAATCTGGAATGAAAATTCCGAACAAAGCAGTACTTGATTTTGTAAACAAAGATGATGTTTCATCAGAAAAAGATGGAAATCCATCTAATGAAGTGGTGGTCACACCGACAACGGGAAATATTAAAATTGAAAAAGTTGATGGTAAGGATAAGACGCTTAAATTAGAAGGTGCGAAGTTCCAATTACAAGATAAAAAAGGTAATGTTATAAAAATTAATGGGAAAGAAATGAACGATGTAACGGATGCAAATGGTATTATTACATGGAATGAAATCCCGTACGGTGAATATCAAGTTGTTGAAACGGAAGCACCAAAGTATAAAGATAAAGACGGTGCAGTAGAACAATATCAAAAATTAAGAGATCCGATTGATATTACAATTGATGAAAAACATCAAAAAATAGAGCTACAAGTTGAGAATAATAAGAGCGGTTGGATTATTCCAGCAACAGGTGGTATGGGTACAATTCTCTTCACGGTAGTGGGCCTTATACTAATGGCGGTAGCAACATTTATTTTCTTTAGAAAAAAACCTGTAAAGAATTCTTAATTTATATGTTTATAATAATTGAGTTTTGAGAAGAGGAAAGGCATACGCTTTCCTCTTTTCCACATTTTATCCGTAGTGAAAGAGGATGTCATGAAACGAAATATTATTTTTGGAAGTATTTTTTTACTAGGATTAAGTATATTTCTATATCCTACTGTAAGTAATTGGTTTGCAACGAGAACACACTATTCAGAAGTAAGCACGTACGATGAAGCGGTAAAGAAGTTGGAGCAGGAAGAGATTGATCGTAAAGAAACAGAAGCGCGAGAGTATAATAAGAAGGTTCAAAATACGACGCAAACATTTTCAGATCCTTTTCGTGAAAAGGAGGATCAACATAAAGGTTCTACTGTAGATATGTTAAATATCGGAAATGTTATGGGATATATAGAGATTCCAAAAATAGATGTGAACCTTCCAATCTATCAAGGGACGACGGAAGAAGTGCTAAGCCGTGGAATTGGACAATTAAATGAATCCTCATTACCAGTAGGCGGAGAAAATACACATACAGTTTTAACGGGACATCGTGGTTTACCTTCATCAATAATGTTTACTCATTTAGATAAAGTCGAAAAGAACGATATATTTTATATTCATTCATTAGATAAAATACTTACCTATAAGGTGGATCAAATAAAAGTTGTATTACCAAATGAAACAGAAGATTTATTAGTCGTACAAGGTCAAGATTATGCAACGTTAATTACATGCACCCCTTATGGAGTGAATACACATAGGTTATTAGTGAGAGGACACCGGGTTCCATATGATGCTGGAGAAAAAGAAATGATTTCAAAACCTTTCATTTTAGAAGATTGGATGATCGTTTTTCCTATTGTTATTATTTGTATCGTCCTTCTAATGATTTATTTAAAAAAACGAAAATAGTATGTATTGAGTGGTGAGTGTGTGAGAAGGGGATTTATAAGTTTATTATTGTTCCTCGTAGGGTTTTCATTATTTATATACCCAACGGTTGCTAATTATATAAACAATTATGTATATAAAACAAGAGTAATACGTTATGAAAAAATGGTTGATAATTTAAAAGTAGAAGATGTTAATGAGAAATTTCGTAGGATGGAAGCATATAATAGCTTATTAGGTAGAACTACTTTTAAAATGAATGATCCATTTGTTCATGATATAAAAGTAAATAACGAACAGTTAGATTTTATAAATAAAGATGAAGTATTTGGTACAATTACAATTCCGAAAATAGATGAAGAATTACCATTATACGTAGGAGAAAGTCAAGATAACTTGAGTAAAGGGATCGGACAAATTGCAGGGACTTCTTTACCAATCGGTGGACAAGATACGCACGCTGTATTAGCAGGACATCGTGGATATCACGGCGCAACGATGTTTCGCCACCTGGATCGATTAGCTGATGGCGACACATTCTATGTCAGTGTACTAGGGAAGCAACTTGTTTATAAAGTAATTGGGCGTGAGATAATTGATCCAAATCAAGTTGATAAATTGAGTGTAATAAAAGGAGAAGATAGAGTTACATTACTTACATGTGAACCATATACATCTAGTAAATATCGATTGTTAGTATATGGAGAGCGAGTAGAAACAGACCAAAATGAAATTGAACGACAAAACAAAAGTATAGTAGAAGTTAGGAGTCATGAAACAAGAGATTTATTTGAGAAACTGGCTTTTGGCATAGTAGGTCTAATTGTAATTTGTATTGGGCTGTACGGTTTACTAAAAAGGAAAAACTAGTGATGAAATATATAATAAAAGAAAATGCCACTTCCCAAAAAAAGAAGTGGCATTTTTTATATTTCCTCTAAGCTATTAACTGGAACTGTTAATTCGCGTCCTGGATTTTTCACTTCATATATGCGGGCGGTTTCGTTGCTTTCGTCGACGTGTTGAATCGTAACAGGCATGCCCTGAAAACTGACATTAGCAAGTTCTGATGACACAGAAAGCTCTTTTGCACGTTGTATATTCATTTATATTCCTCCCATCATTATTATCTTTGCTAAAAAAGAGGAATAATATACCATTTCGAGACATTCTTAAAGTTTTTGTATTATTTGTAATGTTTCTTTAATAAATGAAGAGAAGATGGAATCAGGATAAGGTTGTATCTTTTGAGCTGCTTTTGTTGCTTCTTCAAGAGCTCTTTGCTTATCGTTAAGTTTTACATAACAAAGGGCACGATATGCACCTGCCGTTGTAAGCCATGCTTGATCAAGTGGATGCATCATATAATCTGGTATTTTAGCATGTTGAAAAGCTTTCAGAGCTTCCTCGTATTTTTTTAATCCGTACAAAGCTTTTCCGGTTTCGAGGTAATACAATCCATCCTCTTGGAAAATCGGTTCGTCTTTTAGTTTTTCTCGAAATTGTTCTACATGTTCTAATGCAATTGTATATTCTTTAGTAATCGTGTTGTAGTAATACGCTTTTAATATATCTACGATCGCAACGGATAAAGTGTCTTCAGTAAAAATGGCGAATTGCTCAGATTTCTTAATGTAATGTAAATACTGTTCTTTATCAGCCGTCATGACTTTTTGATAAGATAATATGCGATAAAATTCATCTGTTTTATAATACACTTGATGTTTTTTTGAAAATGCTAATGCTTCTAATATGATTTTTTCACATTCCTCATAGTTGCCACATGCGAGTAAAATAATGGCTTCTTTTAAGCACAATCTGATATGTATAATAAGATCCATTTCTAAATGGTTCGCTTCATAATCATCTCGAATACGAGCAATAAGTTGCAAACATTCCTCATACTTTTTACGTGAGAATAACGTATAAGAGAATGTTAATTTTGTTTCAGTACTGTCTCTGTATAAAGTATATTTTTCAAAAATAGAAGTTGCTTTTTCAACGAAAGATTCAATGTTGCAATCTTTCATTATAGCTGCTCCAGTAATAAATTGTTTATATAATCGGGCAGTATTTAAAGTGAGAGGGAGTTCCTTTTGAACGATAGGAAGTAAAGTTTCATACACCTTATCACATTTATTAGCTTTTATAAGTTGCTCCATTTTTTGAATAAGTTCTACGATTTCTGCATCATCTTCTTCTAGTAAAAAACTCGTTTCACATCCAAGTTTATTAGCGATATATTGTAATGTTTTCATAGAAGGTGTAGCTTTTCCATTTTCAATTTGACTAAGCATACTTTTTGTCAGTTCCGAACCTGCTAGTTCGGTTTGCGTAAGCTTTTTTTCTTTTCGTAATGTTTTAATTTTTTCGCCGAGAGTAGCCATATAATTGCTCCTTTATAATAAAAAGTTAAATACAATTAAACTTTTTTTGTTGTAAAAATTGGAAAGTTGATTATATAATAAGTTTAACACAATTTAACTTTTAAGGGGAGAGTGTCATAATGGGGGATGTAAGTATAGTTCCAAATGATTCAAAAATGAAGATTGCAACGAGAAATATTATTTTAATGATGATTGGAAAGATGACGTCTTTGCTAGGAGCGGGTATTTATACGTTCGCAATGGGGTTATACGTATTAAAGACAACAGGGTCAGGGATGGGGTTTGCAACTACGCTCGTTTGTGGATCACTTCCAAGGATGATTTGTGGCCCAATTGCAGGTGCTGTAGCAGACCGTGTTAATCGAAAATGGCTTGTCATTGGCACGGATTTATTAAGTAGCTTAACGATGCTTATTATGTTTATTCTTGCTACTATATTTGGGCCATCACTTCTGTTTATTTATGTTTCAGCGGCATTATTATCAATTTGTGCAAGTTTTTATTCTGTAGCATTAACTTCGTCTATTCCTAATTTAGTAGATGAAGGGCGTATTCAAAAAGCGAGTGCTTTAAATCAAACGGCATCTTCTTTATCAAATATTTTAGGACCGATTATTGGCGGAGTTGTATTTGGTTTCTTTTCAATTCAGTCGTTCTTTCTGTTAAATAGCATTACGTTCTTTTTAGCAGTTATTTTGCAATTATTTATCGTATTTGATTTATATAAAAAAGAAGTGGCTGAGAGTAAAGAGCATTTCTTGACGAGTATAAAAGAAGGTTTTTCATATGTAAAACGACAGCATGAAATATATGGTTTAATGAAAATAGCACTGTGGGTAAACTTTTTTGCGTGTGGGCTAACCGTTGCACTTCCATACATTATCGTCCAAACATTGCATTTATCTTCAAAGCAACTCGGTACTGTAGAGGGAATGTTAGCAGTCGGGATGTTAATGGGTGCGATTGCTTTATCAGTGCGTAAAGAAGTGAATAATCTGTTTCGTTCTATTTATAGTGGACTGTTTTTATTTGCGGGTTTGAGTTTATGTACAGTCTTCCCGTTGTTAGTTACCATTCCGAAAGTAGCAAGTTTTATTTACTATATTGCTTTTATGATGTTAACTGGTATATCAATTATGATTGTAAATATTCCGATGCAAGTACATATGCAAAAGACGACAGATCCGAGCTATTTAGGGCGTGTGTTCGGCCTACTTGAAACAATTGCTACTGCAATCGCACCGCTCGGTATGATTGTATATGGATTATTATTAGATATGTTACCTACTAGCATTGTTATGATGACAATAGGCGGAGGATTATTGTTAGTTGTATTAGTTGGAGTAAAGCAGCATATGGCGAAAAGAAAAGTGAATGTTTCAGCTTAAAGGAAAATTTTAACGGAATAAAAATGACCGAATTAGTATTTTAGTTTTTGAAACTCTTTTTCATGTATGTTACAGTAAAGTGAGCAGGCAAAGAAAAGGAGAAAACATCATGAAAAAATTAAGTTTTGTTATGCTTTTTCTGTTAGTCGTAATGACTGGATGTAGTAATTACGACACATATATTGAAACAGGTATGCAATCATTGAAAAATGAAAAATATAGTGATGCGATTATGTGGTTTGAAAAAGCGGAAAAAGAAAAATCAGGAAATGAAGCGAAGGCATATAAAGAAGTCGCTCAGTTACTAGATCAAGGTGCGACAGCATTAAAAGACGGCAAGTATGCAGAAACGAAAGATATTGCAAATGAAGTGTTACAAAAGAAAAAAGACGATGCACTTGAAAAAGCTGTGACATCAAATGCAGAGAATATGCTTCAAAAAGCAAAAGATGTGGAAGAGAAAGTAAATGAAAGAGTGGCAAAGCGTAGAAAGGTAGAAGAAGAAGGAATCGATAAACTTATTAAAGCTGTCGATAGTATAGATGAAGTGAAAGAAAAAGAGAAAAAAGTTTCAGAAGCATTAGATAAGGCTGAAGAGGCACAAGCAAAAATTGAGGAAAAGAAAAATAAATAGAGTTATAGTGTAAAAGGCTGTCGTGTATAACGACAGCCTTTTAATTTTTTGCTGCAAAAGAAGTAATGCTATGTAGTAAAAAAGAAATGATTTTAGAATTCCATCTGTCCTCATGATGAATGGTGTAAATATTACGCTGAAATTCAAAATCGGGGATCGGTATATAGCATAGCTCATTTCGCTGTATTTCTTGTTCAATAGCAAGTTTAGAAATAAAAGCGACGCCATTACCATATTTTAAAATTTGTTTCATCGTTTCTAATGAATCTAGTTCAATTTCTGATTGAAAGAAGATGTTATGTGCTAACGTCCATTGTGTAAGTAAATCTCTCGTTGTAGATGGGTTACGATGCAATAATATACGTTCTTTTTCGATATCTTGTAATGATACATTTGTTCTTTTAGAAAGATGATGTTCTTTGGAAAAGGCAAGAACAAGTGTATCAGGCATTACATTCATTTGTTTTAGAAGTGGTTCGTCAAACGGTGCCGCAGAAATTACCCCGAGATCAATTTCATGATTTTGTAGCATCGTTCGAATTTCAGGAGCTGTTTTTACTATGAGTGTTATTTTTATATTTGGAAATTCGCATTGAAATTGGTGAACAACTTCTGGTAAAAGATAAGTCGCTGGTACATAACTAGCACCAATTGTTATAGCGCCTTTATTAAAATCTTTAAACTCTTGTGTGACCCGCCTAGCTTCTTTCATAAGTGCATCTATTTTACAAGCATAATGATGCAACGCCTCACCAGCTTCTGTTAAGAAATACCTTCCAGAACGTAATTCAAATAAAGGCACACCAAGTTCCTCTTCTAAGCTTTTTATATGAAACGTAATAGTAGGTTGTTTAACGCCAAGTTTTTCTGCAACGATAGTAAGCTTTTTGTATTTCTTAATAAGCACTACAATTTCTAATTTTAAGAGATTCATTATAAGTTGGCCCCTTTTTCTTCTAACTATAGAAAAAATCTATAGAAATAAATAGTTTATTAGAGATTTTTTAATTTAATCTTTACAGTACATTAACATTCAGTATAAATCTTCCAGATAGAATGAAAGCAGGTTAATAATGAGGGGAGAGAGGTGAAACGATGGATATTAAAATTCATGGATTAGAAAAGGCATTTGGAAAAACGCAGGCGTTAAAGCCGTTACAGATTGTAATGAAAAAAGGGGAATTCACCACACTTTTAGGACCTTCAGGATGCGGGAAAACGACTTTACTTAGAATGATTGCAGGGCTTGAAGAACCGGATAAAGGTGAAATATATTTTGGAGATAAGTGCATGTATTCTTCTGCTAAAAAGATAAAAACATCTCCTCATGAACGGAATATCGGTATGGTATTTCAAGATTTTGCTTTATGGCCGCATATGACTGTTTTTGAAAATGTTGCATTTGGGTTAAGGGCTACAAAGCAAACAAATCAATTAAGAGAAAAGGTAGAAGATGCGATAAAGCGAGTTCGTTTGCAAGGTATGGAGAAAAGATATCCGCATGAACTCTCAGGTGGACAGCAGCAACGTGTCGCATTTGCTAGAGCAATTGTAACGAAACCTCATTTTATTTTGTTCGATGAACCGCTAAGTGCACTCGATGCAATTTTGAGAGAAGAAATGCGAATAGAGCTTATGGACATCGTTCATTCCATTGGTTTAACGGCATTGTATGTAACGCACGATCAAACAGAAGCCATGTCAATGTCAGACCAAATTATTGTCATGAAACAAGGAGAAGTATTACAAAAAGGAACACCAGAAGATATTTATGTGAAACCGTCTCATGAATTTGTTGCCAAATTTGTTGGTAAGGCAAATTGGCTTGTAGAGGGGAAAAAAATGATTCGTCCAGAGCATGTGAGCTGGACAAAAAATGACTTGTGCGAAATGTATACCGGTGAAGTTCAGCACGTTACATATGTAGGAGAACGTTATGAAGTGAAAGTAAACATGGGGACACTCGGTGTATGGACAGCTTATCACAATAGTAAGCTAAGCATCGGGAAACCAGTATCGTTATATGTACCAAAAAAATGTATTCATCATATAGGGGGAGAATCGTATGAAGAAATTCAGTTCGCTTAAGTCTTTATTTGTATGTACTTTACTATTTTCTGCTGTAGTAACAGGTTGTAGCTCAAAGACAGGCAGTGCAGATGCAAAAAATAAAAACGCTAATGAAAAGAAAATTGTTGTATATAGTGCAGGACCAAAAGGATTAGCAGAAAAAATTCAAAAGGACTTTGAAAAGAAAACAGGGATAAAAGTAGAAATGTTTCAAGGAACAACAGGTAAGATTTTAGCAAGAATGGAGGCTGAAAAGAAAAATCCAGTCGTTGACGTTGTCGTACTCGCTTCTTTACCAGCGATGGAAGGATTAAAAAAAGATGGGAAAACGTTAGCTTATAAAGAAGCAAAACAAGCTGATAAGCTTCGTTCTGAATGGTCGGATGATAAAGGACATTATTTTGGATATAGTGCTTCAGCATTAGGAATTGTGTATAACACAAAAAATGTGAAGACAGCACCTGAAGATTGGAGCGATATAACGAAAGAAGAATGGAAAGGGAAAGTGAATCTTCCCGATCCAGCACTTTCAGGTTCAGCTTTAGACTTTGTAACAGGATATGTGAAAAAAAATGGACAAGATGGATGGAATTTATTTGAACAGCTTAAGAAAAATGAAGTTACAGTAGCTGGGGCAAACCAAGAAGCATTAGACCCAGTTGTAACAGGTGCGAAAGATATGGTAATTGCGGGTGTTGACTATATGACGTACAGTGCAAAAGCAAAGGGTGAACCGGTTGATATCGTATATCCAAAAAGCGGAACAGTCATTAGTCCACGTGCAGCAGGCATTATGAAGGATAGTAAAAATGTAGAAGGTGCAAAAGAGTTTATTGATTATTTATTATCAGATGATGTGCAAAAACAAGTTTCTAAAGCGTATTTGTTGCCAGGTAGAAAAGATATAAAAGCTGAAAATAGACCGAATGTAGAAGAGATTCCAGTATTAAATATTGATTGGAAAACAGTTGAGAAAGAACAAGATGAAATAGCAAAACAATTTAAGAAAGTATTTCAATAAGATGGTGATTACATGGTAAATCGATTCGTATCAGTAAGACAAGTTGGAATGACAGTAGCGTTGTTACTTGTGGCGATGTTAATCGTCATTCCGCTTTTTCTCATTTTATTTTCTAGTGTATATGAAAATAGCAGTTGGAATTTTTTAAAGCCTTTTGAAGTCATGCAGAGTGGTGGATTTGCAGGGATTTTTCTAAATTCGATGCTTCTAGGTGTACTCGTTGTAATAGGAGCTACAATATTTGCATTTCCATTGGCGTTCATTATGAGCAAAACAGATGTAGGAAAGTATAGTAAGTTAGATATTGTTTTTATGATACCATTTATGACCCCGCCCTATATCGGATCGATGGGATGGATTTTGTTCATGCAACCTAACGGCTATTTTGAACAATTCTTTCCGGCTTTAAAGTCGATTTCATCATCGTTTTTTAGTTTAGGCGGTATGGTTTTAATTATGAGTCTGCATTTATTTCCATTTCTTTATTTCATGTTGAAAAACACGTTACTTCAAATTGGAAGTAGTAAAGAAGAAGCTGCAGCAGTTCATGGCGGAAGCTTCCTCTACCGTTTAAGAAAAATAATATTGCCGTTATTGGTATCAAGTTATGTAATGGGAGCTTTACTCATTTTCGTAAAGACGATTGCAGAATTTGGAACACCAGCTACATTCGGACGTAGAATAGGATTTCATGTGCTAACATCAGAAATCCATAAATTTATTTCGAGTTGGCCAATTGATTTTAGTAGTGCAACAGCATTATCTTCTTTATTACTAAGTGCGTGTATGCTTATTTGGTATATGCAAAATGTATTGAATCGAAAGTATTCATATGCCATGGTTAGTGGAAAAGGTGTGAAATCTAAAAGGTATACTTTGTCTATAGTTACACGTTTTATAGCATGGATTTATGTAATTGGTTTACTAATAGTCGCAATTGGCATTCCATACTTTTCTATACTGATAGCTTCTTTGTCGAAATTAAGAGGCGGTGGCTTACATTTAAATAACTTTACAATAAGCCATTATGAAGCATTATTTACAATTGGTTCTCCGGGATTAGAAGCTTTATGGAACAGTTTTCTTTTTTCACTCGTAACAGCGATTGTTGCTGTAATTATTGGCGTATTTTTGGCACTTATGATTCGAAAGGGGAAAAAGTCATCTGAAAAATGGCTTGATATGTGCGGCATGTTACCGAATATGGTACCAGGAATAGTGATGGTTGTAGGGCTTATTTTATTTTGGAATTCACCATATATGCCTATGTCAATTTACAATACACCTGTCATGGTTATCGTAACGTATGTTGTTCTTTTTCTACCGTATACGGTACAGTATGTAAAAGCTTCGCTCGGACAAATTGATGATTCTCTTATACAGGCGGGAAGCGTTTTTTCTGGGAATTATATTTATATTTTTAGAAAAATAATATTGCCTCTTATTATTCCAGGAATTCTTGCTGGATGGGCGATGACATTTACGATTTCGATAAGAGAGTTAGTAGCGTCGCTTCTCGTACTACCTCCATCAGTAGAAACGTCAGCAACGTTTATTTTTGCTCAATTTGAACAGGGGGAAGTATCTATAGGAATGGCGATGGCCGTTGTTTCTGTTGGACTTACAACAATGTGCTTATTACTTCTGCAACATATGGAGCAAAAACGAAAAGGGGTAGCATGATGAGGGTAGAAGTATGGGGAGGAGCAGGAGAATACGGTCGTTCCTGCTATTTTGTAAAAAATAAAGAGACGAAAATACTATTTGATTGTGGTATTAATCGATCATATGAGGATAGTTATCCCAAAATAGAAAGAGAAGTTGTTCCGTTTTTGGATGCAGTATTTTTATCACATATTCATGAAGATCATACGATGGGTTTACCTTTATTGACGAAGTATGGATATAAGAAAAAAATTTGGACGACTCGTTATACGAAGGAGCAACTGCCAACTTATTTTGAAAAATGGAGAAACTACAATCTTTCAAAAGGGTGGAATTTACCTTATAACGACCAAAATATTAAAGATTTAAATTATGTGTGTATTGATGAGATTAGTAATCCGAATGAATGGATACAAATTACTCCTACATTGCGGTTTCAATGGGGATATAGTGGGCATGTATTAGGAGCAGTTTGGTTTTTAGTGGATATGTGTAATACATACGTATTTTATTCAGGTGATTATTCAGCAGAGTCTAATATACTCCGAGCTAATTTACCTGAGAAATTGCGTGGCGATATAAAAATTGCAATTGTAGATGCCGCATATCACACTGATGATATTTCGCAAAACGAACGAATAAACGAACTATATGCGGAAATTGAACGAGTTGCTCAAAATAAAGGAATAGCATTACTACCGCTGCCTCCACTTGGTAGGGCGCAAGATATAGTATTTTATTTATATGAAAAATATAAAGAGCTCCCAATTATAGTAGACAAAGAAATTTTGGCTGGATTTGAAGAGATGTTTGTATATAAAGAGTGGATAAAAAATAATGAAGAACTTGAGCGGGTTCTGGATAGTTTAAAAAGAAACATAATAGTTATGGATAATGATATATGTATGCAAAATAGTTACGGAATAGTTGTAATGAGTGATGCGAATATGCAAACGAAACGAGCACAGTTGTATTATGAACAACTTCGGCATGAAGAACGAAATTCCATTATCTTTACTGGACATATTGCTAAAGGGAGTTTTGCTGAAAAGGTGATAAAAGAACGTGTTAGTAGAGAATGTAGAGTGGAGAGAGTTCAGTATAAGGTTCATCAAAGTATAAGTGACGTTAAGGCGATGTTAAATATATTATTACCAGAACATACGGTGTTAGTGCATGCTTTTAAAGAGGATACGGATCGATTACAACAAAAGCTAAGCTCATCGGGATATGAAAATATATATTCACTTGCTACGGAACTTATAGAAGTCATTTAAAATGTAAAGGGGATAGGTATATGAAAAAGGTATTTGTATTCGTAAGCATTTTCTTTTGTTGTTTCCTTTATAACGTTAAGGAAGGGTTTGCTGCTAGTCCAATGAAACCTAGTTTTGAAGTGAAGTTATTATTAAAGCCAGAACAAGTATTAGGTTATAACAAAGAGGTGAAGCAAGAGGTATTAGAACATTTCAAGGCTGGTACAAATTATGAAAGAATACAGGTGCAATTTTTAGATACGGTGAATAAAAATTTAAGTGACGAAGGTTGGTTTGCGAGAATTCGAAAGAAAGAATTTAGTAAAGATTTTGAGCTAACATATAAAAAGAGATATCCTATTCAAAATGGTGCAATTCAAGATGTACTAGAAGTAGCTAAAAAAGATGGATTTGATAGTAATACGGATAATTATGAGGCGGAAATAGATTGGGGATTTGGGAAGAAAACGTTAAGTATTTCAAATAAGAAAAGTTACAGTGCTAAAGGATATGGGGTACTTGATCTACCAAATGAACGAGCTGCTCAAAATATGTTAATAGAAAAGTTACCAGGGAAAATGAACAAATGGTTGTATACGAATTGGGGAGAAGAGATGTTAAGGGATTCTCATATTTACGGTCCTGTATTAATGAAACGGTATACAGGGGAGTTTGAAAATATAAAAACGAATATTGAAGTTTGGCCATTAAGTAATACTGGGAAAATAGAAGATGATTTCGTAATAGAAGTGTCGTTTAAAACAAATGAGGAAAGTATTGCAACAAAACAAAGAGAATTATTGATGGCGAGTGTAGAGAAAAAAGGATGGTTGTTACCGAAAGATAGTTTGAAGACAGAGCTGATTTTTCAGTAAGTAGGAAAAAGGAATCCATATGCCGTGGATTCCTTTTTCTAATGTATGAGCATTAAGCTAAATCAGCTGACACGAACATATCACTATTTTGAAGGTTTTTTGAGCGTAAACTATAAGCAACTACTTTCTTTTTATGTTGTTTTACAACATCAACATGCTCTTCATGATTATAAATATAAAATGTAAAATCCTTTTTGCCACGCTTTGCATTGATAATTAAAGGAGTTCCCTCATTATATGGCGGTGCATAATAGCGATCTAAAAATAAACCGTCATTAAAATCATGAATAATTTGAGATTTCTTTTCGCCTTCTAAATTATTTCCATTGATTGTAACAGTTACATTCTCTTCTTCAAGTTGTGGATGTGTTTCGTACCTGCTAATAATGGATTCAATAACAGAGTTAGGAAGGCTAGAAACGATAATTTTAAATGCCCCAAATACAACTAACAGTACAATAAACCAAGTCGTCATAGTATATCATCCCCTTTATTCTATTAAATAATATAACTCATATGACAATAGTACATATGGTGAAGTTTTGTATAATTTGTGAAATTTTTTCCTTTTTTTGAACGTTTTTCAACAAATAGAGATGTGTAAAGAATACAAGGGAATATTTGGTATGATAAAAGTGTAAAGGCTTTCGATTTATCATAAGGGGGTTATGAAATGGGAAAATTAGATGGTAAGGTCGCTTTTATTACAGGAGCTGCGATGGGGAACGGAGCTGGAATTGCTCATGTGTTTGCAGAGTTAGGGGCGAAAGTGTTACTTGTTGATATTTCAGAGACAGTTCATGATACTGCAAAAAATATTGTTAGTAAAGGATTAGATGCTGCGAGTTACGTAGTCGATGTGGCTGATTTTAATGCTGTAAAAGAAGTAACGAAAGTAGCATATGAGAAGTATGGGAAGATTGATATATTAGTTAATAACGCAGGAGTGATCCGTCTTGCGAATTTTCTAGATATGTCAGATGAAATGCGTGATTTTCAATTTCAAGTAAATATTAATGGAGTATGGAATTTCTCTAAAGCAGTATTGCCATATATGATTGAGAAAAATTACGGGAAGATTGTTAATATGTCTTCTGTAACAGGAACAATAGTTGCTGACGAAGGTGAAACGGCATATGCAACGACAAAGGCAGCAATTTGGGGATTTACGAAGGCATTAGCTCGTGAAGTTGCGAAGCATCGAATTACTGTAAATGCAATTTGTCCAGGCTATATTATGACGCCAATGGCAGAGCAAATAGCGAATGAGTCCGCTCCAAATAAGCCGAGTAATGTCATCGATGGAATTGCTTCAGGTGTTCCTTTAGGACGTTTAGGGAAAATCGAGGAAGTAGGTCAATTAGCAGGATTTTTAGCGTCTGACGAATCAAGCTACATAACAGGTACACATATTGTCATTGATGGCGGTAGCACATTACCAGAAACTGTTTCAGTCGGTGTAAAGTAAAAAGATTATTAATGAGAGCTTTAGTTGTATAACTTTTTTAATAAATAATAACGCTAGAAGGAATCTGAAAGAGGTTTCTTCTAGCGTTATTATGTTATTAAGTATTGTTAGAAAAATTAATTTTGTTACAAAAAATTGAAATCAAAGCATTTTATAAAAAAAAGGTTTATAATAAAAATATAACTAATTACAAGGAAGTGTAACTATGAGTACTGTAACAATCGTATATGGTATTATTCTTTCTACAATTATTGTTTTATTTATTGTCGGGGTTTCACGTTATATTCATAAATGGAAAGAAGGCGTTGCGAAATTAAATCACATTGAAGAAGAACTTAGTGATTTAATGTTACATCATGGTAAGTAAAAAGTTTATTTTTTAACCAAACAATGTGAAGAATATCACAAAACATGCTCTCTTTATGAAAGCATGTTTTTTTGTTGTTTAAGAAAAGAAACGTTTGTGTATAAATACTCTAATTCTTACTTAAAAAGGGAAATTTATTTAGTATAATATATAATATGTTTATTTTAGGGGGAGTATTATGAGAGGGTTAAAAGTTGTTGGAATTATAGCTGGAATTACTATAGTAGGCTATATAGCTTTCTTTTCAGTGAAGGAATATGTCAATTCAAAAGAAGATCCTAATTATGTGCTAAATTATATAAAAGAACATACGGATGATAAAACAGCTTCTTTAATCGTTAAAAGAAATGGTGAGACATTAACATCACTAAATGAAAATGAAAAATTACCACTAGCAAGTATGTCGAAAATCGTTATAGCAATTGAATATGCTAAGCAAATAGATGAAGGAAAGATAAGAAAAGACGAGCAAATTTCATTGAAAGAATTAGAAAAATACTATGTGAAAAACACTGATGGTGGTGCACACCCTGCATGGCTAGATGATGTGAAAGCTAGAGCGTTAGTGAAGGATGGGCAAATCTCTTTAGAAGAAGTAGTTAAAGGAATGATTCATTATAGTTCGAATGCGAACGCATCATATTTATTGGACAAGCTTGGAACAGCACGGGTGAATGAAAGTTTGAAAGAGTTAGGCTTAAATAGTCACGATGAATTTTATCCGGCGTATACAGCAGCATTATATATGAGGGGATATGTTGAAAAAGAAATGCATATTCCCAAAAATAAAGCATTGGACAAGCTACGTAATATGTCTAATGATGAATATGTTAAGCATGTATGGCAAATACATGAATGGATGAAAGACGAGAAAGAATGGGCAAAACGGGAGATATCGTTAAAAGCCGATATGGACGCCCAACGTATTTGGTCAGATCGGTTAGTAGGTGCAAATGCGAAAGATTACATGAGTTTAATGGGAAAGATAAATAATAGAAACTATTTTACACAACAAATGCAAAGTGAGATTGAAAACATATTTAAAAGAACAGTAGGGGATGGAATGTTCGAATATGCCGGACAGAAAGGTGGTTCTACGGCATTTGTATTAGCAAATAGTTTTTATGGTACTGATAAAAAAGGGAATAAGATTGAGATTGTCTTTATGATGAATAATTTAAGTGAGAAAGCGTTTGAAAAACTTTTAAATAATATGGATTACTTTATTCGAGATATCGTCATAAGCGAAGAATTTAGAAAAAAATTATAATAGAATAATTTTATTATGTAAACAAAAAGGTGCTTATGAAAAAGTGCCTTTTTCTAATACAGGATTTTCTAATTTTATTATTGAATATAGATTTAAAATTAAGAAAGGAAGTTGAATAATGACTACAATGTATTTCGTTCGCCATGCCCACTCTACATATACAAAAGAAGAACGGGAACGTCCTTTATCTGATAGGGGGCACTTTGATGCAGAGAATGTAACACATTTATTAAACGATGAACATATTGATGTTGTAATTTCAAGCCCGTACAAAAGAGCGATTCAAACTGTACAAGGAATTGCGAATACATATAATTTATCAATACAAATAGAAGAAGAGTTACGAGAAAGGTTATTAAGTTCAGAGCCAGTAGCAGATTTTAATGAAGCTATTCATAGAGTGTGGGAAGACTGGACTTTTGCATACGAAGGCGGGGAATCAAATGATGTAGCGCAAAGGCGTGCTGTATTATGTATGCAAAATATATTGGGGAAATATAAAGGGAAGAATATTGTAATAGGCACTCATGGGAATATTATGGTATTACTAATGAATTATTTTGATTCGAAATATGATTTTCAGTTTTGGAAAACACTTCATATGCCTGATGTGTATAAATTAACTTTTGATAATAATCGTTTCACTTCTGCTGAAAGAATAGAGAAAACCGGTCATCAGATAAACATTTTGTAAAAGTTTATCAAAAAAAGAGGAAAGAGAGAAGGTATTGTAGAAGTATGACTTTGTAACATAAAAAATATTGGTTAAAGGAGGCTGTTTACATGTTTGAGAAAGAGAAAGAAGGGCTTATTGAAGTTCACAACGTATATGAAATCGCACCAGCAGATGGAGCAATTATAGGTATGGCAACGGAAGAAGAAATGGAGATTGCTGCTGAACTAGAGTTACAGTACTATGCCCATTCTCGTTTATTAGAAGCAAATATTCAGTTAGACGGTTCCTCCTATAAAGAGTTACTTCAGGAGTTCCAGGAGTACGAAAGAAAATCAATGAATTTTTGGAGAGCAATACATAAACGTTTAGCTGTGCCATGGGCATGGGTACTACGTATTGATGTTGCGAATGGTCCTATATATGTAAGCAATGGGAGTTCGTATTATGAAGAAGTTGATGATGACGAAGAAGATTATGAATAGATAAGTAAGGAAGCAGCTTTAGTTGCTTCCTTTTTTTGTGTGTAAAGATTGAATGACTTGAATGATAATATCTGGTCGATCATTTTCTATACCGTGACCAGCATGTTCAGCCAAAATGTACTGGCTGTTTATTGAGAGATTTAATTGTTCACAAATAAGTTCTTGCCACATATCTTCAAGTTGTGTAGCTTCTTCTTTTGGCATACCGCCCTCAATCAATTGGGCAATAGAATATTGAGGATCTCTACCGATAACGATTAATGGTATTTCTAATGTTTTATGTTGTTTTTTTATTGAGAGAGCACAATTTTTCCACTCGGACAGTTCAGCAGCTGTCGCTTTATATAATGAAGGGGATGTGGAAAATTCTGTGTGATGTTTTGGTTGATTTACGAGCATAGATTTTAGTTCATTATAAAGTGCTTCTGCATCCATGTTGGAGTAAGTATGATATTTTTGTAGCCACATATCATCAGAATCAGTTTGATCAGAAACCGGTAAATGCAGTTCATCTAATCGGTGTAAGTTCATGGAAGTAGAATCAACTAAAAGAAGTGCTTGCAGCCTATCTTCATGTAACATTGCAAAATGTTGTGCGCATAAACCTCCATAGGAATGACCGATTAAAATGATTGGCTCGTAAATATCTAGTTCATGTAGTAACATATGTAGTTCTTTTACAACTTGCATTGTTGTACGTCGATTAGTTCCTAGCTCACTTTCTCCGTAACCTGGGCGATGATATGAAATGACTGTAAATTTTTGTGAAAGCTTTTCTATAATAGGAAGCCAATCATAAAATGAGCATCCCATTCCTGTTTGAATGACTACAGTTTGTTTACTGCTACCTCTCATATATACTTCTACAGTTTGTCCAAATATCTCTACTGATCTATTAATAGTAATTCCCCCTAAGCTTGAAATACTTTTTGGCAAGTAAAGACGATACACCAGGCACATATGCCGAAGAGTATAGATGTACTAAGTGAAAAGGAGTTCTTTAAACCGATATAAACAATAAATAATAGTAGTGCAGATGCAGGAAATCCATATAATACGCCTAAAGCGAATTGACTTAATTCTTGTTTACTCCCACCTTCGAAAGAAATCCAAAATAAACTAAGTAAACTAATAAGAGGAAGGGCTGCGATAAAGCCACCAAGCGTACTAAAATATTTGGCAAATTCGGTTACACCCCCAATAATGAGGGCGGAGACGATGACCTTAACGAGGAAATGCATATTTTGCCTCCTTAGCTAATAACGAAAAGGCTTTTTCTATTAGTTGTTGCTCTTCTTTTGATAATTGTGATTCTAATATTTGTAACTTTTTTTTATCTAGCAAAGTATGCTTTTCTAATGCTTCAATTCCTTCTGTCATTAATGTAAGATTCACAACTCTTTCATCTTGTTTATTTCTTTCTTTAATGATAAATCCTTTTTGAATAAGGCGTTTTACATGTTCGGACGCTGTGTTATGAGATAAACCAAGTTCAGAAGCAATTTTTCCAATTGTTATATCTTTCTCTCGAGAAGTGATTTGTAAAATACGAATTGCTTGATGAGAAAGATTGTCTTCATATTCATAGCGTAAGTGATAGTATATTGTCTCCCAATGTGGATTAATGTCTTTCATATGATAATTCCCCCTAATTTTTATATCGTGTTATAAGATATATTCGCTTCATAAGAATTAAAATCCTGTTATTTTCATAATAAATGTTGAAAAAGTTTATTTTTATTGAAATATAAGGTAATCTATGTGTAAAGGTATACATTTAGCAAGAGAGAGGATGATAGCTGTGAATACATTTAAATGGATTAGTCATGAAAAGATGTATGTAGATCAAATACATGTTGAAAAATGTGGTCCTCTTTCAGTCGGCGTATATGGAGGAAATCAAGAGAGTGATGCATATGAAAGAGGAGATGCAGTGCTAGCTTGGTGGGATCTGAAATTAGAATTTGAATTTGTTATGATTTTTGATACACATCATAAAACGAAAAATATACATTATATAATAGAAGCGATTTCAGAAAGAGAAGAAAAACTAAAAGAGTTATTTTCATACCCAATCCATTTAGCTTTTCATCATACACATATGTACTTATTAGCGTTATTTACAGATGAGCTATTTATCGAGAAATGTGACCAAGATGATGAGGAACTTGCATGTTTAATTTGTTTACGAAAAGGTGAGTTCTTATATTGGCTATCAGTTGGTGATTGCTTCGCGTATTTATTCCATTCAGAGCAAGCGAAAAATGGAAAAGGTAGGCTAAATAAGCGTAAGAACTATGAATATATAGGAAGAAAAAATGTTTTTGCAGCGAATACCCCTTGCTTTACATCAGGGATAAGGGGATTAGAAAAAGGTCAAAATCACATTGTAATGGCAACAGATGGTATTTTAGAATGTGATAAACGAAAGTTTGATGATGATCAATCTTTAGTAGAAATATTACACGACGGAACTTCTTTACAGATTGAGCCTGTATTAACAAATGTACTTCAGTGGAAAGGTAGAGATTGTGCCACTATTATTGGATGGTCCATCGATACTGAAAATAGACAATGTGCCAATTAATAAATGAAAGAGAGTTCAAGGGTTTTTGTCCTTGAACTCTTTTTTGTTAAGCAATATGAATATGATACGTTTTTAACCATTCATTTACTTGTAGCATATACTCCATAGCGCTTCTTGCTTCAAAATTGGTAATCTCTTTGTTACTTTGATCAGCAATTGCAAGTAATATGGAATGGTTAATGAGTGAGAAAACAGGATTGTTTTTATTGCTGCACATATCAAGTGTTAAATTACGGATTGTTTGTAAATAGTGTGGATCTTGTGAAGTAGGATAAGCGCTTTTTCTTCTATTTCGCACATCATCAGGTAAAGCAGGTTTCAGTGCCCTACGTAAAATTCCTTTTTCAATATTATCAATACTTTTTATGTTGAAAGGAACGTTCCATAAATATTCAACTAATCTATAATCGCAAAACGGTACACGAACTTCAAATCCTACAGCCATACTCATACGGTCTTTACGGTCGAGTAAGAACGGAAGGAATCGTGTTAAAAATAAATAAAACATTTGACGTTGTTTCGCGGATTTTTTACTTTCACCTTCAAGAGTAGGTACTTCAAGAGCAGCCTCATGGAATCGTTTATTAATATAATGCTCAGGATTACATTGAGTCGTTACGTCATTTAATAATAGAGAAGATGTGTTTTTCCAGTTTGTTAACCATGGAAACTTATCTACATATAATAGTTCTTTTTGATGAAACCAAGGATATCCCCCGAATACTTCATCAGCAGATTCGCCAGATAAAGCTACGGTTGCATCTTTTTTCATTTCGCAAAATAGTAAATATAGTGAAGTTTCCATTTCGCCTGCACTTGGTAAATCTTTCGCATGAAGGGGAACGAATAAGTGATTTGCTAATTCTTCAGCATTCACAATAATGTCATGATGCGATGTCCCTACATGTTCAGAAACGCGTTTTACCCAAGGAGCATCTAGACCAGTTCGAGCAAATGTCAGTTCGAAATCTTTTGCGCTATTTAAAAAGTCGATTGAATACGTGTGAAGTGTTTTGTGTTCCTCTGCAAATTCTTTACCTGCCAGAGCAGTGATACCACTAGAATCTAATCCGCCTGATAACATACATACGAGGGGAACATCGGCAATTAATTGTCTTTTTACTGTATCTTGTAAGATAGATAAAATATGAGAAGATGTGTCTTCTATAGAGTCTGTATGGATCTTACTTTCTAAATTCCAATACTTCTTAACGACTTTTTTATCACGTGTAAATGTTATAGAATGTCCAGCACGCACTTCCTGAATATGTTTAAAGACACCACATCCAGGAGTTCGAAATAAGCCTAATCCAAATATTTCATTTATGCCATCCGCATCAATTTCAGCAGGAACAGATGGATGAGCTAGTAGTGCCTTTATTTCAGATCCGAAAATAATACTGTCATTTCTTTCCGTATAAAAGAGTGGTTTTACACCTAGATGATCGCGTGCTAAAAACAATTGTTGCTTCTGATCATCCCATATAGCAAAAGCGAAAATTCCATTTAAATGTTGTACGCAGTCTTCTTTCCATTCTAAATAAGCATGTAGTAACACTTCTGTATCCGAATGAGTTTCAAATGCATGCCCACATTTTTGAAGTTGCTCTCTCAGCTCACGGAAATTATAAATTTCTCCATTATAAGTAAGAGCATACGTATAATCACCAGCACGAAATGTTTTTGGTTGTGTCCCGCCTTCTGGATCAATTACAATTAAACGCCGGTGTGCAAAGGCCGCACGAGGTGAAAACCAAAATCCTTCAGCATCCGGTCCACGATGCCGAATACTATTCGCCATCTTTTCTAAAATAACATGTTCATTTGAAAGGTCTTCCTTCCAATCTACCCAACCTGTGATTCCACACATATACATCTCATCTCCTACATTAAAATTGTAAAATAGAAATAAATTAATTAAATAAAATGTACATCAAGTTTAAAGATAACCACATAAATAGTGTACTACATTAATTAAACTGTAGACTTGAGAAAATTTTCTTCAAATTCAAAGTTATATGAGACAATAGACAAGGAAAAGTATCCCATTACATACAAAAAATAAAAAATGAGAGAAAAAAATTTCCAAAACGTTATATAGGGTGTAAAAGCTTTTACAAAAAAAATAAGGGGAATCGCTACATGAAATCAAATGAGAAAAATTTTATCAAAAGATTACAGCGGCAAAAAGAAGATGCGCTAGAATTTGTTGTCGATACATACTTACCACTCATAAAGGGGATAACGCATAAAGTTCTTCTTCCAGTTCAAAATGATGGATTGATAGAGGAATGTATAAATGATATTTTCCTATCTATTTGGAATAACGCAAATAAATTTCATGGAGAGCCGAGTGATTTTAAAAACTGGATTGCGGCGATTGCAAAGTTTAAAGCAATTGATTATTACCGAAAAGCGAATAAAAAAGTAGAAATCATTTCAGATGAGTTTCATATCAGTACAGAAAAATCGGCAGAAGACGAATTAATCGTTATGGAAGATCGGGAAGAATTATTGAAGCTCATTAATCAATTGGAACCGTTAGATCAAAAAGTATTCATTATGAAATATCTCCTCGGTATGAAGACAGAAGAAATAGGTGACAAGTTAGGATTAACTCGAGCAGCGATAGATAATCGTGTGTATCGCGGGAAAAAGAAACTACAACAAAATGCTACGAATATTAGTTTTGGAGGTAGTGTAATATGAAAGACATTTATGAACTATTAAATGATATTGATATAGATGAAAAAGAACTTGAGGAAATTGAGACTTCTGAAATTGAAAAAGAAAAAGTGAAACGTAATTTAAAACAATCGATACGTACGAAGAAAAAGATGAAAACTTGGAAAAAAGGTGTCGCTGCTGCATCTATTTTAGTAGGGTTATCAGTTGCAACACTGGGTATCGGATTTCCAACTTACGCTGGAGGATTGCCAATCGTAGGTGACATATTCCGATTTTTAGATAATGGTAGAACAGGGGTATATGAAAATTATAAAGAGTTTTCAACTGAATTGAATATGACGAAAGAGAGTAATGGGGTTAAGGTTACAATTAATGATGTAATTTCTGATGGCAGAACAGTATCTATAACGTATTCACTGGAAAGTGAGCAAGACTTAGGGGATGATCCTATCATATTAGGCGGATTGGATATAATGGACGCTCATGGTAGTTCAGGAAGTGGAAAAATGACTAAAGTTACTGAAAAAAAGTATGTAGGTATGGTAACAACGACGCACCATGATAGTAATAAAAAGGACAAAGTAAACTTTAGATGGAATATAGAGAGAATAGAGATGCCAGATAAGAAAAAATCAATACAAGGTAATTGGAATTTCGCGTTAACTGTAAAATCAGTGGATAGTAAAGAGAGAACAATTGGTGGAAGTTCGGAAAAAGAAGGTATAAAGGCAAATATGGAAAAGGTCGCAATGTCGCCGGTTTCATTTATTCTTTATTACAATCAAGAAGTTTCTAAGGGTGCGAGGAAAGAATGGGATAGTGTAGATGTTGAATTGACGGTTAAGGATGATTTAGGGAATGATTATTCGGGTGAAGGAAATGGGGGAAGTGGCAACGATCCTTACAATATTCGATGGAGTGCCACATTCCAAAAACTAAACGAAAATGCAACAAAGCTTATCGTTACACCTCACGTGCACTTGCGAGTTCATACACCTGAAAATCATGGTGGAGTAGAGTATGTGAATGGAAAAGAGAAGAAAATAGAAGTGCCGAAAAAAGAAGCGAAGAGTAAAGATATTGTGTTAGATGATATCGTGATTGATTTAAAGAAATAACGAAAAGAGACTGCCAATGATTAGGCAGTCTCTTTTCGTTAAAAACTAGTAACAAATAAAGCATGTGGATGCTGTGTTTTATACTCATCTTTCCATGTAATGTTTAGTTGTTCCCACGTTTCACCGCTATCAGTGGATTGAAAGATGCCATTGTTATTTAAAGTGTAAAATGTATGTGGTTCGGCTGGATTTGTAGCAAACATCGAAATGACTGTACCGATTGCAGACGGCAGTCCTTGCTGTACTTGCTCGAAAGGAGTATCTTTCGTTTTTCGATATATATAAGATTCATAAGGAATACGATGATGAGCAAGATCGGCACTCGGTGCAGCAGAAACGAGAACAGTATCGCAGTCAGCTGGATCGATAGCCATGCTGTATAAATAATGATGCTCAAGTCCTTCACTACATGAGATCCAGCTGTTTCCACTGTTATAACTTTCAAGATAGGCACGATCGGGTCCGCCCATAAATCCGTCACCACATGATGCATAAAGGCGATTTGGGGCTTCAGGGTGCATGAGTAATTGATGAGCGTCGATAGGAGCACCGAATTTTTTATCAAGCCATGTATGCCCTTTATCGTTACTTTGAATAACAGCACCAGCTTCGATTGAAACGTGGAGTGTATTTGAATTGTTTGGATCAACTGTAATCCAGCGTACGTGATGGGTAAAAGGTCTAGGAGGAAAAGCCCACGTATAAGAAGATAATAATGATTTCATATTTTTAAGTTCCGTCCACGTTTCACCACCATTTTCAGAACGGAATAAAGCGCTCGGTTCTGTGCCGACATAAACGACGCCATATCCGTTAACTTGTTCATTTGAGCTTATCGTTATAGAAGTGATAGAGGAGTGTAAAATACCATCTTCTTTAGGGAAATCAAAGTAGCGATAGGAATCCCCAATTGGTCTCCACGAATCTCCGCCATCGTCGCTTAACCATAAACCTCGTCCAAATGTTCCGCAATATACACGTTTTTGTTGGAACGGATCAACGGCAATACAGGTAGGTTGCATATTTTGTAAGTGATAAGTCGTTTCGTAGTTACCATATTGTTCTTTTACTACAACAAGTTCACGCTCCATACAGAGAAATAAACGTTTCATTTTCGTAACCTCCTTAAAATTTCTTTCAATAGTAAACAATATGAAAATAAAAAAGAAGTAGTCTTGTTTTTATTTGAGAAACAGGAATTGTTTCAAAAGTAGCGAAGTGTGTATACAGAGGAAGCGGGGTTTACGGGCAGTCAATTCGGGATAAAGATGGGGAGTTTGTTTCATACTAACATACAGATATTGCACTTAAAGGAGTATAAGTATGGGACATTCACATGATCACGGTCATTCAAAAAATAAAAAGGCGTTATTAATTGCCTTCCTATTAACAACAAGCTTTATGGTTGCTGAAGTTATTGGCGGATTTGTAACAAATAGTTTAGCACTATTATCTGACGCGGGGCATATGTTAAGTGATGCAGTATCCTTGGCTTTAAGTTTACTTGCGTTTAAGCTTGGAGAAAAAGCAGCGACGGCTGCAAAAACATACGGGTATAAGCGCGTCGAAATGTTAGCGGCATTATGTAACGGTGTCGTTCTTATCGTCATTTCTATATACATTTTTATTGAAGCAATTCGTCGTTTTAAAGAACCAGTTGAGATTGCTAGTAATGGGATGCTCATTATTGCTGTACTTGGTTTGCTTATTAATATTTTATCAGCTTGGATATTAATGAGAGGCGGAGATGTGAAAGGTAATTTGAATTTAAGAAGTGCTTTCTTACACGTATTAGGCGATCTATTAGGATCAGTCGGAGCGATTATTGCAGCGCTATTTATTAAATTTTTCGGATGGACTGCTGCAGACGCAATTGCTAGTATTCTTGTGTCTATTTTAGTCATTATTAGTGGGTGGCGTGTAACACGTGATACAGTCCATATATTAATGGAAGGTGCACCGCAGCACATAGATATGGATGAGGTGAAAAATACATTATTAACGATTGCGATTGTAAAAGAAGTTCATGATTTGCACATATGGTCTGTCACATCGGATTTTCAAGTATTAACTTGCCACCTGATTATAAAAGGTAATGAAACGCAAAGTGTATTAAAAGAGGCTACGGATGTATTAAAGGAGAAGTTTCATGTAGAACATGTCACCATCCAAGTAGAAATGGAAGGTGAGTTTTATCATAGCGAGACAACTTGCAAAGTATGAAAGAAAAAGGATCAGAAAAAGTGTCATAACATTTTTCGCAGGGCATACATATATATAATGTGGCCACAAATACTTTGTAAGGTAAATATTTCATAAGATTACTTATTAAGAATCATCTTTTATAATCAAAAGTGGTAATTGATAAAGATTATCATTTTTGATGATCGTAGGAAGGAGTTTTTTAAAAGATGAGTAGTCAACTCCGTTTTGCTGTTGAAAATCGTAAGAGGCATTTAATTGATGAGTTAATTGGAGCAGGGGTGTTTAAGATTCGCGACCGACAATTATACGAGCTATCTTTAGAGGAATTGGAAAAAGAGTACGAAGATATTGAAGATTACGCAAATATTCAGGCATAGCATATAGATTATTAAAAGAAGGAGCTGGTTACACTTTTGTGTAACCAGCTTTATTATTCTTTCATAGAAATCATTTTTTGTATTTCTTTCATGGGACGGAGCCAATTTTGAGCCATCATTTGTTCCATTCGTTTTTCGTCCTGCTTTTGAAGTGCTTGAATGATAGAGTGATGTTCTTTAATAGATTGACTTGCAGGCACAAAGTTTTGGAAAAACAAATATTCAAGTCGTAAAACGTGAAGCTGCATATTTTCTAGAAAAGGTTCAATATATCGGTTTTTAGCAATAGAAGTAATTGTATTGTGAAATTGTATATCTAGTTTTAAAGCTTTTTTTGAATCTTTTTCATGTATAGATTGTTGAAAAGTATCATTTATCTCGGAAAGTAGTTTAATATCAGCATCTGTAACTTTTTGAAGTGCTTGTTTTCCTATAATTGAGTGAAGACCGGCCAGCGTCTCATAAATGATAGATACGTCTTCTAATTTAATAGGAGCAATTTTCGTTTTTTGACCGGGAATCATTTCTACTAGCCCAGAAAGCTCTAAAATTTGTAAAGCTTCTCTAACTGGTGTTCTGCTTACACCTAGTGCTTCCGCCAATTCCCCATCATTAATTTTTTCATCTGGTTGTAATACACCTTCTATAATCCAATCTTGTAGTTGGGTTAAAACGAGTGACTTTGCGGAAACTCTGCCAGGTTTTTTATAATTTTGAGGGACAGGCATAAATAATTCAATCCTTTCATTGTATATTTTGTTTTTTTCTACTCATAAGTTTTAGCTTCGGTTTTCCTTCATCCGGCTTTTGGCTTAATATGAGCACCATTACAATGACACAAAAAGCACCTAATAACTGAAAAGATTGAAACGGTACGTGCAAAATAAGTACCGAAGAAATAATAGCTGCGAGCGGCTCTGTACAACCAAATAACGTTGTTTCTTTCGGTGTAAGGTATCTTATGCTATCTAAGTATAAATAAAATGCGATGAGTGTCCCGAAAATGACGACAAATGCAATGAGCGGGAGGCTACTTGGTTTTACATATTTCATAGTTGATAATAAAATGAATTCGTTTGTGGAAATAAAGTGTAAAATCGTTACACCAATACCCCCAATAATCATTCCCCATCCAACGATAACAGATGAAGACCATCTTTCTAACAATTCTTTTGAATACAAACTATAAAATGCGAGTGATAATCCAGATAAAATGCCCCAAACGATAGCTGGTGTGGAAACAGCTAAGTTTTGAACAGACCCGTTTGTTAGTAAGAGGAAAGTCCCTAATAATGAGAGTGCAATTGAAATAAAATCAATTTTTGATGGACGGACGTTCCATTTGAACAGTAAGTATATAGTGATAAATATAGGGGCTAAATATTGTAACAAAGTTGCAACAGCAGCGTTGCCTTCTTTAATAGAAGCGAAGTACGTGTACTGTACAGCAAGCATGCCTAAAAGACCGAATAAAATCATCTTATTTGCATAAGACTTTTGTTTCCAGATGCCGAATATTTCTTTTTTGTTCGTTCCAAATGATGACATAATGAGCAAAATAGCACCGGATATAAGTAAACGGATTGTAACTAGCCATTCAGTAGAAACATTTTCATATTGAAATAGTTGTTGCGCAGCTGTTCCGGATAAGCCCCATAAACAAGCACCGATTATGACCATTATAATTCCTTTTAATCGATTTGGATCCATAAGACATATAGTCCTCCTTTCCAAAATATATATCGGATACAATATGCAATATATCACAAAAAGGAACAGCAATAAACTGAAACTTCTAATTAGATGAAAAATTATTTATGATGAAGACGAAAATTTTTTTGTACGTGGTAAAATATTGTAGAGAGGGTGGTATTAAAATGCTAGCAGGATTTTTGGTTTGTTTATTTGTTGGATTACTTATCATTTTTTTAGGGTATCAAATATATGTGAAAAAGAGATTGTTTTTGTTGGCAGGATACCAAGAAGAAACGTTTGTTGGAGATAAAAATAAATTAGCGAAGCTTTCAGGGGTGTTTTCCTATATAGTCGGAGTTGCCACAATAATATTACCGTTTGGCTTAGAAAAAATAGGTGATTTAGTTGGGATCGTATATGCTATATTGGTTGTTTTAGGTACAATTGTGTTTCTTATTAAAGCAAGTCTGTTAAATAAGAGTACTATAAAGTGAAAAAAGGCTTCATTCTACGGAAGCCTTTTTATTTTTTGTTATGAAGTGAAAGTAAAAGCGGGAATAGAATCAAAAAATGTATTCCAATCTTGTTTCATTTCTTTTTCTGTTAATAGACAATCATCTAATGAGTGTTCGATAATAGAACGATTCATATCGATGCCGATAAATACAAGTTCAGTTATTCGATCTCCATATCGTTCATCCCAGTTTTTCAATACTTCTGGTTCTTCTGTAATGATTTGATTTTTTTCAGCCTTAGGTAATGCCGCTATCCATTCACCAGCACCTTGAATTGTAATAGAGGAACCTGCTTGAGATAGAAGCCCTATCATATTATTGCGAGAGGCGAGCCAGAAAAACCCCTTTGCTCTTACAACATCTAGAGGCCATTTTTCTAACCAATGCATAAGTCGCTCAGGGTGAAATGGGTGTTTACGACGGTACACAAAGGAGTTGATACCGTATTCTTCCGTTTCCGGTGTATGATGTTCGCTATTTAATTCTTGCATCCATCCAGCTGACTGACTAGCTTCTTCATAATTAAATAAATTCGTATTTAAAACTTTTTGTAATGGTACTTGGCTAAATGAAGACTCAATAATTTTTGCATCTGGATTTAATTTCTGGAGCAAATGATGGAGTTCTATCATATCTTCTTTTTCTAGTAAATCTACCTTATTAAGAATAATGACATTGGCAAACTCAATTTGATCTATTAATAAATCAATAACTTCCCGAGTATCATTTTCATTGATTGCCTGCTTCCGGTCTAATAAACTATCTCCATCTGCAAAATCATCCCAAAATCTATTTGCATCTACAACTGTAACCATCGTATCGAGACGACAATTTTTCGTTAAATCAATGTTAAGGACTTCGTCAGTGTAAGTAAATGTTTGAGCAACTGGAATAGGCTCGCTTATACCAGAAGATTCAATAACAATATAGTCAATATCACCGTTCTCAACAAGACGATTCACCTCTATTATTAAATCTTCTCGTAGTGTACAACAAATACAACCGTTTTGAATTTCTACTAATCTCTCTTCCGTACGTGAAAAACCCCCCTTTTTTATAAGGGACGCATCAATGTTTAATTCGCTCATATCATTAACGATAACAGCTACTTTTAAGTCGTTCTTATTAGTCAAAATGTGATGTAGTAAGGTGGTTTTTCCAGCTCCTAGAAAGCCGCTTAATACAGTGATAGGTACTTTTTTCATAAAATAATCTCTCCTCTTTAAATCGTAATCGTTACGTTTTATATTAAATGACAAAAAAGAAAAAATCAATAATAAATCATAATGATTACGATTTGAGAATAGGAATAGACTATAAAATTTGTGTTGTAGTTGTATGGAATATTTGGGCAAGCATATGATTTAATATGAATAAAGTGGGGCGATAGTGTTGGTCTTTAATAGAGTTTCAAAAGAATTAATAGGAATAGCTCTTATTGCTATTTTTCTCTTTTTATTATTTTTTGTGGATTTTACAAGTCTAGCAAATTTGCATAAAAGTATGCCGCAAGAATGGCTGAATGTGAATACGGTGTTTTTAAGTATTATTTTTGAAGCAATACCCTTTATTTTATTAGGGGTAATTGTGTCTTCTCTCATCCAAGTGTTTGTGACAGAAGATATGATTCAAAAAGTAATGCCAAGGTCTCCGATTGTTGCAATGATTCCAGCTATATTTGTCGGAATCCTTTTTCCAATGTGTGAATGTGTCATTATACCAATTGTAAGAAGACTTATTCAAAAAGGGCTCCCTCTTCATGTGGGAATTGTCATTTTACTGAGTGCACCTATTATGAATCCAGTTGTTCTTGTATCTACTGTATATGCGTTTCAAAAAAATGATGCCGTTGTATATGCACGCTTTGGGATAACAATTCTTGTTGCTCTATTCATAGGTCTAATTGTGTATTATTGCTATCGCGGGAGAAATGTTTTAAAAGACGTAGAGGTTCCGGTTCAGAAAAAACAAAAAAAGAGTTGGAAAGATGTTATGAATCACACTGTAGATGAGTTTTTTGATACTGGTAAGTATTTATTAATTGGAGCTTTTTTAGCGAGCGTAGTTCAAACATTTTTTGACCGGAATGTACTTGATACAGTAGCACAAAACGAAGTGATTGCCCCAATTGTTATGATGGGGTTTGGTTATGTTTTATCAATTTGTTCAGCAGCGGATGCGTTTATAGCGGCATCTTTTGGACATGTTTTCTCAGTAAAGGCGCTTCTCGCATTTCTTGTGTTTGGGCCTATGCTTGATATGAAAAATACGTTAATGCTATTTGCATATTTTCAAAAGAGATTTGTATTCTTTTTGATTGGAATTGTTATTTTATCCGTGTATACCATCTTGCAAATCACAATGTTATAGGAGGGGAGAAAATTGGAGAAAGAGGAGCAACAGGCATATCATGGCTATATTCGTGGCATTATTTTAATTGGTTTAGCAATGCTCTTATTTAAACTACTTGTAACAGGAAATATTTATAATTTTATCGCTCCAAAAATGATTAAATTTTCGTATATAGCTTTTGTAGTAATTTTACTTCTTGGTTCCATACAAGTTTGGGGAAATGGGAAAGAGGAAGAAGATGATTGTAATTGTTGTACGCATCATAGGAAATCAAGGACAAAAAGTTTCTTTGTATACGTTTTATTTGTTGTTCCAATTATTAGTGCTTTTCTATATGGAAGTGTAACAATTGACGGAAGTTTAGCAGTAAAAAGGGGCATGAATCAAAGTGCACAGGCGATAAGTATGGAAAAGAACGAAAAAGAGGGAAGGCAGGTAAGTTCTGATTGGCGAGAAGTATTAGTTGATCAAGATGAACCCTCGAATTTAAAAGCGACTTATCAAACGGAAGAGCAAGTAGCAAAAAGTATGTTAGGGCAGCGCAAAATACAAGTAGAGGATAAGAATTATGTTCAAACAATGAATATAATTGGCCAGGATATTAACGGGTTTAAAGGGAAAGAAATTACATTCTCAGGGTTTATATATAATGATAAAGATGTGACGGGGAATAAAGTAGTAGTGGCTCGCTATGGCATAACCTGTTGTATTGCGGATGCATCAGTCTGGGGGATGATTGTTACGGGACAAACCGTTGAAAAATTCCCAGAAGAAACATGGGTGAAAATAACAGGATTATTAGATGAAACGACATATAAAAGAACGCTATTTCCGCTTGTGAAAATAAGTAAAGTGGAGAAGATCAATAAGCCAGCAGATCCATATGTATATGATGCTTTACCCCAATAAGAATGGGGTAATTCTTCATCTTTTTATGAAATATAATCATAATCGCGACGCCAAAAAAATAAAGATAAGAGTAATTTGGTTTGTTAAAAATATGTGTATAAGGAGATACGCGATGAACTGGGTTACTCATAAACCATCGTTTGAATTTGAAAATTTTAGTCCTATTATTCGGTCACAATCTGCGTGGAGTGGGCATTTAGATTTCGCATATGATTTAGTAAGATTTGAAGAACCAGAAACTTTAGTTGAGTTAGGTACGCATTTAGGTGCTTCCTTTTTTAGTTTTTGCCAGGGGGTAAAAGATGGTGGGTTAGCCACAAAATGTTTTGCTGTAGATACTTGGGCTGGAGATGGGCATACAGGTCCATATGGAGAAGGGGTTTTTCAAATGGTAGAAAAAGTGGTGAGCGATAACTACCTGAATATAGGAAATCTAATTCGATCCACTTTTGATGAGGCTCTGGATCAGTTTCAAGATGAAACGATAAATCTTTTGCATATTGATGGCTATCATACGTATGAAGCTGTTTCTCATGATTATAAAACATGGTTACCTAAAGTTGCGAAAAACGGTATTGTATTATTTCATGATATTGAAGTTAAAAACGGTGATTTCGGTGTGTATAAGTTTTGGGATGAGGTCAAGGTGAAACACCCTCATTTTCAGTTTGGGCATTCATATGGACTCGGAGTTTTATTTCCGAAAGGTTGTAGCGATAAGTTTTCGGAAATACTTAAAAATAAAGAAGAGATACAAAATATGTATAAATAAAAGAGGGGCATGCATCGATTAAATGATGTGTGCTCTTTTTTTATGTGGAAATATATTATTACATATGAGGTGAAAGCGTTATTAAAAAGTTTTGTTGAGGCAAATATTAAAAAGGTTATTATGGGTTAATAATTAGTGGGGATGGATAAAACCCTCATTGATTAACGTTTTATTTCATTAGGTGTTTTTATCTAAATAAATAAAAATACAACATTTTTTATATTTTTCATTGCGAAAAGCGCAATCTACTTTTACAATAGAAAGGGTTGTGAATATATTATACTGAAAAAATAAATCGAAATAATATGAAAATTTTGTTTTGTCTTCGCTAATTGTATACTACATACACGTAAGACGACATACATCATGTTATCGACTTGTAAGGAGAGAAAAAAATGAAAAGTGTAAGATTACCATCGATGCTAGAAATTATTATTCTTTTATGCCTATTTCTTGCTGTCGTCTTTTCCTTCCAAACGATTTTTGATCTCCCAATTCAATTAGCGCTATTTATTTCATGGTTTTTAGTTATTGCGCTTGGATTAAGATTAGGATTTCGTTATCAAGAATTGCAAGATGCAATTACGAAAGGAATTTCTAATGGATTAGAAGCAATTCTTATTTTAGTTGCAGTTGGAGCTTTAATTGGAACATGGATTGCTGGTGGGGTTGTACCTACATTAATTTATTATGGATTAGAATTCATTCACCCTAGCATCTTCTTATTGGCAACTTTAATTATTTGTTCAATAACTTCTATTGCGACAGGAACATCATGGGGAACAGTTGGAACAGCTGGTATTGCTATGATGGCAATTGGTGAAGGGCTTGGATTACCACTGCCGCTTGTTGCGGGTGCAGTTCTTTCAGGAGCTTATTTCGGAGACAAATTATCACCACTTTCTGATAGCACAGTTCTTGCAGCTTCCATGGCGAAAGTAGATGTTATTGCTCACGTTCGAGCTATGCTAGTATTAGACGTTCCAGCTTTTATTATTACCAGCATTATGTTTACTGTTGCTGGATGGATGTATGGCGGGGATAATGTAGATTTAAATAGAGTAGAGTTTTTAAAAGAAGCTTTATTAAAGCACTTTGATATTAAAATATGGATGCTTGTTCCAGCTGTAATTGTTATTGCGCTATTGGCGCTGAAGAAACCTTCTATGCCAACAATTGCTATGGGAGCTTTAATTGGTGCAATTTGGGCAACTATTTTCCAAGGGATGCACTTTGGAGAGGCAATTGGAACAGCATATAACGGATTCTCAATTCAATCTGGTGTCGAGTTTGTCGATAAGTTATTAAACCGTGGTGGAATTAACGGTATGCTTGGTTCAGTAGCCGTTATTATTTTCGGCTTAGGTTTTGGTGGACTACTTGAAAAGCTAGGTGTTTTAAAAGTAATCGTATCAAAATTTGAGAAGAAATTAAATTCTGCAGGTAATGTAACGTTGTCTACGTTAATCGTGGCATTCTTAGCTAATATATTTGGTTGTGCGATGTACGTATCACTTATTTTAACACCGAAAATTATGGAAGATAGCTATGATAAATTAAAAATAGACCGCCGTGTATTAGCGCGTAACTCAGAAGTAGGTGGAACGTTAACTTCTGGTATGGTTCCGTGGTCGGATAATGGTATTTTTATGGCTGGTATTTTAGGTGTAGCAACGTTCTCATACGTTCCGTTTATGTGGTTAAGCTTTGTTTCATTAATTTTGGCAGTTATTTACGGATATACAGGAAAATTCATTTGGTATGTAGATGACGCTGAAAAAGGAAAGCAAGCATCATAAAAAAATACCTTCTGCAATGGCGGAAGGTATTTTTTTATACATACGAGTGAGAATTCTTATCATTTGAAAGAAAGTCTGTTAAAATGAGAAATGTAGGTATTTTATTTTCAAGGGGATGAAAAAATGGAGTATAGAATTGAAAGAGATACATTAGGAGAAATGAAAGTTCCAGCTGATAAATTATGGGCAGCACAAACGCAGCGTAGTAAGGAAAATTTTCCGATTGGAACAGAGCATATGCCACTTGAAATTGTAAAAGCATTTGCGATTTTAAAGAAGAGTGCAGCGATTAGCAATCAAAAATTAGGGAAGTTATCAGAAGAAAAAACACAAGCAATTGTGGAAGCTGCTGATGAAGTTATCGCAGAAAAATGGAATGAACATTTTCCACTTGTCGTATGGCAAACCGGTAGTGGTACACAATCGAATATGAATGTAAATGAAGTAATTGCAAACCGCGGTAATCAAATTTTGAAAGAAAAGGGATCTGACGTACATATTCATCCGAATGATGACGTGAACATGTCTCAAAGTTCAAATGATACGTTCCCAACAGCACTTCATGTAGCGTGTGTAATTGCGGTAGAAAATCATGTATTGCCAGCTATTACGAAATTAAAAGAAACATTAGCAGAAAAAGTAACTGCATTTGAACATATTATTAAAATCGGTCGTACGCATTTACAAGATGCAACACCTTTAACGTTAGGACAAGAAATTAGTGGATGGCACCGTATGCTTGAAAAAACAGAGCGTATGATTGCAGATAGCAATACATATATGAAAGAATTAGCAATTGGTGGTACTGCAGTTGGAACTGGAATTAATGCACACCCTAAATTTGGTGAGATGGTAGCAGAAGAAATTAGTCTGTTCACAGGTAAACAATTTGTTTCTGCACCAAATAAATTCCATGCGTTAACGAGTCATGATGAAGTTGTATTTGCACACGGAGCATTAAAAGCATTAGCTGCTGATTTAATGAAGATAGCTAATGATGTGCGCTGGCTTGCAAGTGGTCCACGAAGTGGTCTTGGGGAAATTATTATTCCTGCAAATGAACCAGGAAGCTCTATTATGCCAGGGAAAGTAAATCCAACGCAAAGCGAAGCGCTAACAATGGTTGTAGCACAAGTCATGGGGAATGACACAACAATCGGATTTGCTGCAAGCCAAGGTAATTTTGAGCTAAATGTATTCAAACCAGTTATTGCATACAACTTCCTGCAATCAGCTCACCTATTAGCTGATGCAACTGTTTCATTTAATGATAAATGTGCAGTCGGTATTGAAGCAGATGTAGAAGTAATTAATGAAAATGTAAATCGTTCATTAATGCTTGTAACCGCACTAAACCCACATATCGGGTATGAAAATGCCGCGAAAATTGCAAAGCATGCTCATAAAGATGGGTTAACTTTAAAAGAAGCAGCAATGCAATCGGGATTACTAACAGAAGAGCAATTTGATGAAATTGTAGACCCGAAAAAAATGATCGCTCCGAAAGAATAATAGAAGAGGCCAAGATTCTTAATTTAGAATCTTGGCTTTTTTATCGTCCAAATAATCGCATTACTAACATCCCATTTCGTAAAACAATAAATGATAGCTAAGGGAAACTTTTGAATAGCCCGATGCCATTCTTGTCTAGCTTCTTCGTACTCACGATCATATCTTGTAATAAATCCACCTGTTAATCCTTCATAACTTAACTCATACATAATAAGCACCTTTCGTTCATTTTGTGTAGTAGTTTGTTTTTTAGAAATAGTGTATGTTCGTATCGTTTGTGATGGAGGGGGAGTATCTTTATGTAATAAAAAAATAGACTAACTATTGGGTAATTAGTCTGAGAGGAGAATAAATAGGTAAACGGCGGTTTTGCTTTGGGAGGATATTCAATTCTTATATAGTTATCCTAATAGCACCTCAAAGAAAATTATTCATTTGAGGTGCTATTGATTATTTTCACATTTGGCCAGTTTTCTTTTAAGAGTGAAATGAATTTCTCCTCTTCTTGTGGTACGAAAGATGTTACTGAGTCGAATAAATTATAATGAATTTCTATTTGCTGTCTTGTCCAATTTTCTGAACGAAGCTTTTTACCAGAGTATTTAATATGACGTATATCTTCAAATGGAATTTCAGTACGGAGTATGAAACCATGTTTAACAACAAGGGCAGATTCCGTTATTTTGTAATGAGAAAAATAGAAAGAAGAGAGATTCACGATATTTAAGAGCATCATAAGAGTGAAAAAAATAGAATTTTCATTTTGGAAGAATAGCGAAATGAAAAAAATAATTATAAATAATGTAATAAAAATGACGTGAAATGGATTTTTTTTCGCTTTAAACTTCAAGTTAGTCACCTCGTTATACGTGTTCTTTAACTAAATTAAATCACAACATCTTAATAAACCGAAAGAATATGCAGAATTGCATATTCTTTCGGTTTATTATTCGTGTAAAATTTTTTGATAGGATAAATTTAAATGAAGTTTTTAGTAGTGGAGTGGCATAAAGTGACTAACAAGAATAGAAGTGTAGTGCTAGTTATAATTAGTTGTATGATGATTATGAGTGGCTGCTCAAATAGATTCGTTGAGGATGGAAAGCGAAAACATGTATTTGTACAAGCGAGTAAAGTTTTAGTGGAAGTTGTTTATAAAATATATAAAAGGTAAAAAGGTGTTTCCGTATATGGAAACACCTTTTTTGTAGTTAAAATTGAATGCTGGAAGGATCTTGAATAGTAGTCATGTTTTGTTTCACATCCCATAATAATTAGTTTGTTAAAATACATTCGCTTTTCGGTGTGATAAGTCTTATTTATTATAGTTAGATAAACATTTTTATAAAGGTTTATAAAATAGGTAAACAAAACATTGAAATGTTTAATTTTGATGTGTTAAGATGATGAAGTGATAATAAACGTTATTGTAATTTGTTTGTTTTTAAATAAACATTTTGAAGGAGTGTTTAGTATGAGTGATATTTCAGAGAAGTTTTGGGATGCGTCGGTAGAGGAATTGAAGAAAGGGTATGTATTTGACGAGGCAGCAGAGGAGTATATTTGTTTAGCTTGTGGAGAAACGTTTATTAAAGGGGTTATTTATCAAGAAAATCAAGTTTTGTATGAAGCAGAGAAGTTTGTACAGTTGCATATTCAAAATGAGCATACATCTATGTTTGAATATTTATTAAATCTTGATAAGAAGTTTACGGGTTTAACTGAGTTGCAAAAGAAAATGGTGCAGTTTTTCCATATGGGACTTAACGATAAAGAGATTGTAAAAGAAATGGATGGCGGGAGTACGTCGACAATTCGCAATCATCGATTTACATTGCGCGAGAAAATGAAGCAAGCGAAAGTATTTTTAGCGTTAATGGAATTGTCAGAAGAAAAATCAAAAGTTCAAACTAAATTTGTACCGATTCATAGAACAGCTACGATGGTGGATGATCGATACAATATTACAGAGGAAGAAAATGATGAAGTCTTAAAAGTACATTTTACAGAAGGTTTGGATGGACAGCTTTCTAAATTTCCGAAAAAGCAAAAGCGTAAATTAATTATATTACGTCATTTAGTGAAGAAATTCGATAGCAATAAAAAGTATACTGAAAAAGAAGTAAATACAGTTTTAGAAAATGTATATCCGGATTTTGTAACTTTGAGAAGATATTTAATCGAATATGGTTTTTTAGATAGAACAGCTGATGGAAGTCAATATTGGGTGAAGTTATAAGAATGAAGCAAAGAAAATGAATAGATGCACATAATAAAAACAACTATACAAAGAGATAAAGAATTACGGATACGAAAAATATGTCAAAGTTCTATGATGAATTTGAAAATAGTGAGTGGAATAAGCATTTACTTTAACGAGCAAACAGTATAGAAATGGTTGGCGCAATTACAACTATTTGAGCGCGGATTTAACCGTGCAGATTTTTAATAAAAGGAGAAATGAAATTTGAAACCACCTACAGATAATAATAAAGAAGGTGTAGAGTCACAGAAGTCAGAAACGGAACATAAGCCGATATGGAAATCAATGTCCATGTTTTTAGTGCCGTTACTTTTAAGTAATGTCTTACAATCGGTGGGACAGTTATTTGGAATGGTAGTAGTAGGAAGATGGCTTGGCGTAAATGATCTAGCAGCTATATCGGCTTTCTTCCCGTTATTTTTCCTACTCGTTTCATTTGTAATTGGAATTGGTTCTGGTAGTTCGATTTTAATTGGTCAGGCATTTGGTGCTAAAAATGAAGAGCGCTTAAAAGCTATCGTTGGTACGACGCTTACGTTTACTTTTATTATCGGAGTCGTGTTGGCGATAATAGGTAGTATTTTTGCGATGGATATTATGCGCCTTATGGGAACGCCAGAAAACATTATTGAAATAAGTGTGCATTACGCAAGAATTTTATTTATATCTATGCCAGTATTATTTTTATATTTTGCATACACAACATTTATGAGAGGTACAGGAGATTCTAAAACGCCATTTTACTTTTTAATCGTAAGTACAGCGCTAAATATGATCTTATTACCAATTCTTATTTTTGGTTGGTTAGGAGCTCCGAAATTAGATGTTTACGGAGCAGCATATGCTTCAGTTATATCTACAGTTATTACGTTTATTGTCATGCTAGTGTATTTAAAGAAGAAAAATCATCCACTGCAATTAGACGCTACAGTAAGAAAATATCTTCGTATGGACTGGGAGTTATTAAAGTTATTATTACGACTTGGTATTCCAGCGAGTATTAATATGATATTAGTTTCATTATCAGAAATTGCAGTAATCGCATTTGTGAATCGCTATGGATCAGATGCAACAGCCGCGTATGGTGTTGTGAACCAAGTTGCAAGTTATGTACAAATGCCAGCAGTTAGCCTCGGCATTACCGTATCAATTTTTGCAGCGCAATCAATTGGTGCAAACCAATTTGATCGATTACAGAAAGTTGTTAAGGCTGGAATTATCATGAATTATATCATTGGTGGTGTATTAATATCGCTTATTTACTTATTCTCAAGAGATATTTTAGCACTATTTTTGACAAGTCAAACTACAATTGAAATTGCTCATAGTTTAGTTATGATTACATTATGGAGTTACTTAATTTTCGGTCATGCACAAATTATTAGTGCGACAATGCGAGCGAGTGGTACAGTACTTTGGCCAACTGTGATTGGTGTGGTATCAATTTGGCTTGTTGAAGTACCTGTAGCGTATTATCTTTCTTACCATACGAATCTTGGTATAGAAGGAATTTGGATTGGATATCCAGCGGCATTTATCGTCAGCTTAATATTACAGTATGCATATTATAAGCTTTCATGGCAGAAGAAACGAATTACAAGATTAGTGAGTTAAAAGATGAAAATGTCCCTAAGTCTATAGACTTAGGGACATTTTTTTGATGAATGCTTATAAATAACTTTTTAAAGTTATGTCAAAATGTTGTCTAATGAGTTTTCCATTATTCATATAAAACTCCCAAGCTGTATCTGGCTCACCGATAATTTCAAATGAACCTTCTGTAATATATAAAGCGCAATTATCTTCTAATGCAATGCCCTCTATATTACCTTGGTGAGTTTGTAAAAACGTATGGAAGGCATTCATTCTATTTAATTGATTGTAATGAGGGCAAAATCTTTTGTTAACAATACTCCAGCCACTACTTTCTATATAACCAGAACCTTCATAATCTGAACGAATGCTAGATGTGAACCAACACATCGCACCGGCACTATATCCTGCAATAAGTGTTCCGCGTTTTAAAGCAAATAGTAACTTCTCATCTAGTTTATGTTCTTTCCATTGTTCAAGCATGTGAACGTAATTTCCACCGCCAAGATAAATTAAATCGGCAGAATGAATCATCTCATCTATTTCATATTTAGTAGGTGTTTCGGTTGAAATGCGTAAAATTTGAACCTCACAATGTAATTGCTTTTCAAATGTTTCTAAAAATAACTTTATATATCCTTCATCATCACGACTAGCTGTTGGAATGAATAATACTTTTGGGTATTGTTTATTTGTTAATTCTATAAGTCGTTCATTAATATGCAAGTGATTTGGATCTTGTAAATCACCGCCACCAATGACAGCTAATTTCATAGTAAAGCACCACCTAATAATATTTGTTATGTAAAAATTCGATAGCGGGGAGTTACATTCCTTCTGTGATTTAATGAATAAGGGGAAATAAAGTAAACAATATATTGAAATAGCATGAGGTATTGATAGCTGTAGATAGAAAGGAATTAGAAGCAGTTTATTCATATATAATACTGGATGATATTGTTTCAAAGTATGGAAACAATATGTTTAAATGAATATAACGACGTACTAATTAAGATTGAAAGAGTATTTATATTTAAAAAGTGCGGGGAATACCAGAGGTTTTACAAAAGTGGTTTTTACTTTTTATTGGAAGTTATTTTATAATATGGTAAAATTATATCAATATATTTATTAGTGTAGAATGAAAAGAGGGAGCGTGAAAGAGTGGATTTTCGATTTGAGTTTGCAGCGAAGGTGAAAGAATATTTAGATGATGAAAAAGATGAAAAAATAATAAAAGATGGACACAGAGATATAATTTTTAAATATTTATATCCGTTAGAGAGTGAAATTGGCATTTTTAAAAATCCTAACTTTACTTTTTTTGCATCAGGAAGACGTTCACATATAGTATTAGAAAATATCGAATTTAAAACAGAAGTAAACGTAGAAAGTAATATAATTGAAATTACAAAAATAGTGGATAATGTGGTAATTCCATTAGATACTATCGTAGCAAAAAATCGGGAATTATTTGCACTCGGGCGTAATGAGAAATTTAGTGTGCAAATATTAGAATATTATCTTTATGATACATTTGGAGAGAAGTTAGGCTTACAATGAATCGAACGCGGTACAGATAACTAATTAGTGGAGATTAGGATCCATTTAAGTATCAGTTAATATCATTCATGTTTGACCTTCTATATATTTTATACTACAATCTGTAGTGTGAAAGGGGCCATACGATGTTTACTCAAAACTACAAGTTAAATGAGCAAGGGTTAAATCACTTTTTCGGACCGCTTGAAGCGAAAATAATGGAAATTGTTTGGGCTACTGAGGGTATTACCATTAAAGATGTGCAACAGAAATTAAGTGAAGAATCCCCGGTGAATTTTAATACTGTAATGACAGTTATGAACAGATTAGTAGAGAAAGCACATTTAGAAAAGCATATCGTGAAAAGAAGTGGTATGTATCGTACTACACAAACGAAAGAAGAATTTTTATCTAATCAAACGAAGAAAATGACACAGGAATTAATGGGGGAATTTGGAGATCTTGTTGTGAACCATATGATAGATGAGTTAGAACAAGCTGATCCATCTTTAATAAAAAAATTAGAAGAGAAATTAAGTCAGCTAAAAAAAGAGGACCGATAAAATGAAGTGGCAAATGCGTAAAATCATTTTGTTAGCAGTGACTATTAGTGTTCTTTTTTTAAGTATGTTAGTATACTACGTCACATACCCATTTCTTTTTCAAAATAAAGCATTTTTTCTTTCACAATTTTGTTTATTTGAATTGCAACAACATATGAGAGAACTGTCAATACTCCGCATTATGATAGCCGGATTACTGTTATTTACTGTAATCATTATAAGTAAAAGAATTTGGAAGCAGTTTTTTTATAGTAAAAAATTGAAAAGAAATATCGTGTCTATTACTAGAAAAGGAAAGCAAGTGTACGTATTATCAACGTTACAGATTACGGCATTTACAATTGGATTATTTCGACCGAAAATTGTTATTTCAGAAGGGATGTTTCAGGCGTTTTCAGAGGAAGAAATTGATGCGATTGTATTACATGAGGAATATCATCAAAAAAATCGAGATCCATTAAAGTTATTTTTCTTTACATTGTTAGCTGAAGGAATGATGTACATTCCTATATTAAAAGGAATGCTGCAGCGTTATCATGTGTATCAGGAGCTATCAGCTGATAAATATGCGATGCAAAAAATGAAATCTTCATTTGAGCTAGGTAGTGCATTATTAAAGTTAATTAAAATAAAGACGATGGAAAATCAATGTATTACAGCTTCCTTTGCGAAAACTGCAATTAATTTACGGATTGAGCAAGTCTTGAATGAGAAAGTTGTTAAGCTGAATATACCATTACATACGAATTCAGTATATGTAACGTTAGGGCTATTTTGTATGTCGATTGTACTTATTGTTGGAGAATGCATATAGCCTCTTTTTTTAATAGTTAACACTACGTTTTGTAGTGTGTTTAGGAGGAAGAAAAGTGAAGAAACTAATTGCTATTATACTGGCCGGGGCACTAATTTGGGCCGGGGTTAACTTTTATAATACAAAGAAAGAAGAAAAAGAAAGAAAAGCGAAACAAGCGGAGTTACAAGAGAAAGAAGTATTGCCACAAGTGGGATTTAAAGCACCAAACATAACATTAAAAGGATTGGACGGTAAGCTGTATTCGTTAAATGATGCAAAGGGAAAACCATATGTTATTAATTTTTGGGCATCGTGGTGTGGTCCATGTGAAATGGAGGCTCCTGATTTAGTTCGTTTGTATGATAAATATAAAAAGGATGTTGAAATCTTTGCGGTAAATGCAACAATCGGGGATCCAGTACAAGAAGCGAGCGCATTTGCAGATCGCCATGGATTTAAATTTCCTGTTTTATTAGATATGGACGGAGTAGCTGGAATAGATTATAAAGTATTTTCTTTACCAACGACATTTTTTGTTAATAAAGATGGAATTATTGTAGATCATGCACGAGGGGTATTACCTCCAGATCAATTAGAAGAGAAGTTTAAGAAAATAATTGAGAATTAAGAGGGGATTTCATAGTGATGGAGTGGATGGTTAGGTTACAACCAGTTTCTCTGATAATAGGAAGTCTATTTGGATTTACTCTGATGAAACTAAGGATGAAACAACAAAATATTCAATATGAAAAAATGATGGATGCAGTAACGAATGGTTTTCTCATCATTGTATTAGTATGGAAATTCGCACCGGCAATTTTAAATCCGGTATGGGCCATTGGGGCGCCAATGCAAGCATTATTAGCTGTAGGAAGTATTCAGCATATTATAGTAGGTTTTATTATGGCTAGTATATACATTGTTTGGAAAAGTAAAAAGGAGCAATTTTCGCTTCGTATTTTACTTGATGCATGGCCTTTTGGACTATGTATGAGTATTATCTTTTATTTTCTATTCCATCAAGAAGTAGGTATACAAACGGCATTGCCATGGGGGATGAAAATATATGAATCTAAATTTTCATATCATCCTATTTTCGTGTATGAGATTATACTCGCACTCTGTATAATTGGCTCGTTATGGATTAAAAATGAAAGATTAGGAAATGGAAAGAATATAAGTGTTTTTCTAATTTGCGAAGGAATTGCTCATATCATTATTTCGCTTATTAGTGAACAAAATTCAGTTCTATTTGGTCTTTCAATACAGCAAATACTCAGTTTTTGTGTTATTAGTTTAGGGATTTTGTTAGTACCAAAAAAATAAAAATAACCATGTACGGAGAGCATCCATGCATGGTTATTTTTTTATCATCACATGAATTAAAAAATCGGCGGAGTAACAGAGAATAAAACAATCGCATTTTTCTCGAATTGATTTACCCATTTATGTTTTAAATAAGCTGGTATTTTTACGCTATCACCAGTTTCTAATGTGTATTCTTCTTCATTTAAGTGCAATGTGATTTTTCCGTCTAATACAAATGCTAATTCTTCTCCTTTATGTTCTAGCACATTTTCTGATGAAGCAGTATTCGGTGGGATAGTCATAATTGCTGTTGCTAAATTTCCTGTGAAATCAGGTGATAACAATTCATATGATAAATTATCGATAATCATTTTTTTTCTTTTATTAGAACGCACTATTAGATCGTCTGTATTATTTTCTTCAAGTAAAAAACTAAATGTTGGAACATCAAGAGCTTTTGCGAGTACCTTTAATGTTTGAATGGAAGGGTTAGCAGAACCACGTTCAATTTGACTAAGCATTGATGGTGTGATTTCAGCCATCTTTGCTAATTCTTTACTAGTTAATCCTTTTTCTTTTCTTTGTTTTTCGATTTTTTTACCGATATCTATATTCTCCATAATAAATGCTCCTTAATGATTATTAAATTATATTTAAATAAATTAAATTAAAATTAACTAAAATGAATTATTTATGTTAAACTATATTAAAATTAATTTAATTATAATTTATTATATGGCTAGCTACAAGGATATGAGGAGGAAGAGAAATGAAGGAGATAGAGGCATTGAAAGAGCAATACCCACTAGTAAATAACTTAATCGCAACAGAAGAAGTATTTTGGATAAACCCGAATATGGAAAAGTATGAAACAGCAATAAAAAATTCGCCACTTAATGAAGAACATGTAAAAGACGCGGAAGAGAGATTAAAGCGTTTTGCACCATATATTGCGAAAGTATTTCCTGAAACGAAAGAAACGAGCGGAATTATAGAATCTCCTTTAGTGAAAATACCTTCTATGAAACAATCTTTAGAGAAAAATTACGAGCAACCTATATGGGGAGAATTATTATTAAAGTGTGATAGTCATCTTCCAATATCAGGATCAATAAAGGCAAGAGGCGGCATTTATGAAGTGTTGAAACATGCAGAGAAACTGGCACTTCAGCATGGAATGTTAACAGAGAAAGATGATTATTCAATTTTAGATAGTGATAGATTTAGAGCTTTTTTTGCGAAGTATTCAATTGCAGTAGGTTCGACAGGAAACTTAGGACTGAGCATTGGGATTATGAGTGCGAAACTAGGATTTAATGTAACTGTTCATATGTCAGCAGATGCGAAACAATGGAAAAAAGATTTATTAAGAAGTAAAGGTGTAAATGTTATTGAATATGAAGCGGATTATAGTAAAGCAGTAGAAGAAGGAAGACTGCAAGCAGATGCAGATCCTAGCTGCTATTTTGTTGATGATGAAAACTCACATGATTTATTTTTAGGATACGCAGTAGCAGCGTCGCGTTTACAAAAACAATTAGAAGAGTTAGAGATTGCGGTAGATGAAGAACATCCTTTATTCGTTTATCTTCCGTGCGGAGTCGGCGGGGGACCTGGCGGAGTAGCATTCGGCTTAAAGTTATTGTATAAAGACAATGTGCATTGTTTCTTTGCTGAGCCTACGCACTCTCCATGTATGTTACTCGGTTTAATGACGGGGCTTCACGATAAAATTGCCGTTCAAGATATCGGGATTGATAATGTAACTGATGCGGATGGACTTGCGGTAGGAAGACCCTCTGGATTTGTCGGTAAAACGATGGAACCATTTTTAAGTGGAAATTACACAGTGAGTGATGAAGAGTTATATAGATTATTAAAAGAACTGGCTGATACTGAAAATATTTATTTAGAGCCTTCTGCGTTAGCGGGTATGGTAGGGCCGTTGAATGTATGTAAAGCTGAAAATGAGTATTTACAAAAATATAGGTTAACAGAGAAGGTAAAGAAAGGTACTCATATTGTGTGGGGAACTGGTGGGAGTATGGTTCCAGAAGACGTGATGAATGGGTATTATAAAACAGGTATGGAATTAACGTTAAAATAAAAATGAGGCTATTTACAGCCTCATTTTTTTCATGTACATAAAATTCTTTGTTATTTTCGCACTAGTTCTTTATAGTATAGATATAAAGGATTGCTAATATCGAATAAATATAACAAAAAAGCTTTATTTTACATAATTAAGAGGATGTGTGTATACGATGTCATTACAGACAAAATATATAGCGGGTATTTCGCTTGGGGTTATGGGCGTAGGTTTTGCGGCTTCAATCCCTTTTCAAGGAACGGTAGCTGGGGAGATTATTCAAGGGGGATTTGAAGCAGGGTTAGTTGGTGGACTTGCGGATTGGTTTGCGGTTACAGCTTTATTCCGTCATCCGTTAGGAATCCCAATTCCGCATACAGCATTATTACCTAAAAATCGGAAGCGGGTAACAAAGGGACTCGTTTCTACGTTAGAAAATGAATGGCTGACGAAAGAAAGTATTACAAGTAAAGTAAAAGAAATGCAGTTAGCGCAAATGGTACTGCAAATTGCTGAGAAAGAGTTACAGTCTGATGCTGTGAAAAAAGGGATTGTAACAATTGCTGAGAAAGCGATTCTTCAAATAGATACAGAAAAATTAGCTGTTATTATTGAAAAAGAATTAAAAACGTATTTGCATACAATTAACACAAGTAACATATTACAAGTGCTTGTTGATCAATTAGTTGTGCAAGAATATGATGAAAAGACACTTGATTACATATTAGTAAAAGTGAAAGATTGGACAGCGCAAGATGAAGCACGTTATCAGCTAGGAAGCTTAGGTATGAAGGCGATGGAAAACATAAAAGTAGATGGATTCCTGCAGTTTACTTTGAAATCGTTTATGAATATTGTTGATGAAGATAAAATTGGCGGCATTTTGCAGAAGTTTATCATTAGCAATATTAACAGCTTGCAAGATGCTGATAATAGCACAAGACAACTTATATTAGCGAAGATTCGTCAAGAAATTATAAATGTAAAAGAAAATGAATCTTTATTACAGGAATTAGAGAATTGGAAAGAAAAATGGATTGCCAATTGGGATGCTACTGACAAAATAAAAGAGATGCTAGAGCAAGTACAGAGTAGGGCAGTTACCTTTGTGAAAAATGAAGAATTTGCCGATAAATATGTTGTTCCATTCTTACAAACACAAATGAATAAAATAAAAGAAGACGAACTGACTGTTCAAAAAATAGAAGATTGGTTACAAAAACAAGTTGTTACTATTGTTGAAAAAAATCATTCGAAAATTGGAAAGCTTGTGCAAGAAAACCTTGATAAGTTAGATGATAAAACATTAATCGAAATGATTGAAAATAATGTCGGTAAAGATTTGCAGTGGATCCGAGTGAACGGGGCGGTTTGCGGATTTATGATTGGATTAGTGTTAGAAGGAATTAAAGCGATTATATGAGAAAAACCGTCCGCAATTGCGGACGGTTTTTTATTTTTCAATAACACTCATATTCAAATTATAAGCTTTCTCAATATTTAACTTGTACGTGCCATTTCCAGTTTTAATCGAATTTTTATACCAATGTTCTTGGTTGTTTAATTCTGGATGTTCTTCTGAAGAAGTATTTTCTTTTTTCGTTAAATCTTCGACTTGTTCCCAAGGTGTGCTTCCATGTGTTTCTTTTTGATTTGTTACTGCTGTTAAAGATACATCACTCTCTTTTGCAAGATGGACAGACACTCTTGAGCTTTCCTGTACAAACCAATTATTTTGTAATTGACCTGGATAAAGAGATAGTTCGTTATTTGAAGCACGGATTTCCACATTTTTATTTTGCGGAAGAACAAGCGTTGGTTTCACCTGTGGTGCTGAATTAAATAACGTATGCTGAACAGGTAATGATTTTAAAGTGATATACAGCGTTTCTCCAGCCATTTGAACTGAAAGGAAATCATCTTGTTTTAAATTGAGTTTTTCATTTGCTTTCGTCGTCATTTCATACGTTCCCAAAAGGTGAATTTGATTTGTATTATTTCCCTCTATCGTTAGAGGCTGATGCCCTGCATCTACTACGATTTTTTTGATAGATTCAGGTATATCAAATTGTCCGTCTGGAATATTACTCGTTTGCCTCGTTGTGTTAATAGAGTGACGAACTTCTTCTAGTAATCCAGTTGATAATAAACAGTAAAAAGCAATTCCGACGCTTCCTAAAACGCCGATAAAGAAAATACTAAAAATATCATATTTAATAAATGATTGTTCCTTCTTAGAAAATAGAAGATATAGTAAAACTTCAGCTCCAAGTATGATAAGTAAAACTGGCCACCATGCAGTTAGTGTATCTAATACTTGAATTCCTTTTACGACTGAAAATAGTAAAAAGCATCCTAATGATATAATAGAAAGCCCCATTGAGAATGTTCCAACACGCCAAGTCCTCATTCGCTTGTCCCACCTTTGTTTTCTTTATTTCCAAGTAACAATTTAAAGCCGCCGCCAATTAAAAGGAGCGCAACGATAGATGTCTGGAAATAGCGATAGTATAGTTCACTAAGATGAATATTAAATATAGTTACAAAATAATCATTCAAAATAGGAAGGACTGTTTGATTTAATAAATAATAAACACCTAATGCAATTAATCCAATACCGATCCATCTTTGATGATTTATAAAATAATCGATAATGGGTTCGTCTTGTACTCGTTCTTTTCCGTATTTTGCTGTTTGCTGTAACGCATCAAAAAAGCTATAGAACCAAATGATTGGTACTAAAAATAAAAACGCAGAAAGTCTTAATAAGTCGAGCAAATAAATGGATAGTAAAAAGGCTGCCATAAGCTGAAGACCACGGCGCTGTAAGCCTAAATACATATGTCCTGCTCCAGGAAACATTGCTAAAATGGAAGCGAATGTTTTATTTTTCTTTCCTTGTTCTCGGTGCTCTTCAAACTCTTCGAAAATAGTACGGTCATCTAGTTGCTCTCCGCGTTCTTTTTTCTGTAGTTGTTGAACAACATCGAAGAAATTATAAATCCATAAAACAGGTAACGTCACGAGAAAGATAAGGAAACTTTCTTGAGATGTTAAAAGGGCAACGAAAATGATCATACTTCCGATTCCTGTACAAGCTACTAAAAATGTAAGGCCACGTTGCATAAGTCCTATTTGAAAATGACCAAGTCCAGGGATAATTGATAGAAGAATGATATAAAATCGTTCGCTCTCTTTAGAGGACTCTGTAAATTCTCCGGCAGCTTGTTTTTTCGATTGATTAATAATAGTGATAACTAAATCTAATAAATTGATCGCCCATAACACGACTAGTAAAAATAGAGAAAGAAAAGCAATATCACGCTCTCCTAATGCTATTGTGCAAAATGCTGCAAAGATAAATAGAAATACAGCCCCTCCGCTATATAAAATAAACCGTCCAAACTTCTTTAAATATAAATGTCCAAGCCCAGGAATTAGTCCTAATACAAGTGCTAAAAAAGGGTTTTTATTCATGCTTTGAACCTCCGTCCTTTTTTGATGTGTCTACCGATTTGTTTACAATTTGTTGTGAGATAGAAGACTCGTTATGTTTTGAAGATTTCTCGAAATTTGATGTCGCTGTAAAAATATATTGGAATAAACCACTTACCATAAAAATAATTGTAGCCGCAGTCGCAATTATGTAGTGAATAATTGTGCGTTTTAGTGAGTTTGTTTTTATATTTTCATTAGACTGTAGTGTTTCAAAATTAATTTGCGTCATAACTTCGTTCGTAAATGAATCATCATTTATCATTGGAAGGTTTTCATGTTGTTCATCAATACTTTCCATATAAAGTGCTAAACAATGATCACATTCATAAAGATGTTCTTCCATAGATTCACGTTCATTGCTTTCTATAAAATCTAATGTATAATTGCGCCAATCTTCTTTTGAATAATGCATCATAGAAACTCTTCCTCCTTCCAATGTTTTTTAATCCATTTTCTTGCCCGATACAGTTTCATTTCGACTGTTTTCACTTCGATATTTTCCTGAAAAGCAATTTCTTGATAACTTTTTTCCTCTAAATAATGCGCGAGAACGACATCACGGTAATTTTCCGGAAGTTCTCTTAGTTTTTGAGCAATCAATAATTTTTGTTCTTTCGTCAATAGTAAAGCTTCAATGTTATGAGAGGATTTTATATTTTCCTCAGTTTCTTTACATAAGGAGAGTTCTTCGTGTTCTCTAGCTTTCTTCCTTTTATAATCAATAGCGTGATTAGTGGCAATGCGTGCCATCCACGTTTTTAATCCGCGAAATTGATAATTAGGGAGAGAGCTGTGAATTTTTACGAATACTTCTTGTGTAACATCTTTAGCATCTTCTTCATGTCTTAAAATAGAAAAGATAACTTGAAAAATATAATGACGATATGTTTGTACAAGGATACGAAAAGCATGCTCGCTTCCTTGCTGTGCTTTTTCAATTAATTGTTTTTCCTCAATCGCTTTCTCCCTCCTTTTTGACGCATTCTATTATATAGACGTAAGAAACGATAAGTCACCCTACACATGTTGTAAAAAAAGAATAATATATTTTTAGCAGGAGGGCTATATGAAAAAGGTGTGAAAAAATGGTAAAGAGAAGTATATAATGAGCAAGAAGGAAATGTTACACAGAGAAAGGATGTGAATGTTAGTAGGGGAAGGGCCATACTAACAAACATGAAAATTAAAATATTAATAGCGGACGATAATTCTTTTATTAGAGAAGGCATGAAAATTATTTTAAATACATACGAAGAGTTCGAAGTATTAGAAACTGTAAATGATGGAAAAGAAGCTGTAGACTATTGTAAAAAGTATGAAGTTGATATTGCCCTTTTAGATGTTCGTATGCCAAACATGAACGGGGTAGAGGCGACGAAGTTAATTTGTGAAGAGACAAAAACGAAGCCTCTCATTTTAACGACATTTGATGATGATGAATATATTTTGGACGCAGTAAAAAACGGAGCGAAAGGTTATTTATTAAAAAATAATGATCCAGAGCGTATTCGTGATGCAATAAAAGGCGTATATAACGGCCAAACTGTTATGCAAGATGTAGTGCTTGATAAAATTAAGTCTAATTTAATGGAAAGTAAAGAGGAAGAATCTAAAATTGATAAGAGTCTTTTTACAGAAAGAGAGCTTAGTATTATCGCATTAATTGCGAAAGGTTTCTCGAATAAAGAAATTTCGAAGCAGCTTTTCATATCTGAAGGAACGATTGCAAATTATATTACATCAGTTTTAGGGAAAACTGGACTAGAACATCGCACGCAAATTGCGATTTATTACTTAACAGGGAAAGTAGATTAATGTTATGGAATTTTGGTTAACTGTAAGTAAATTAATTGTCTTTTTATATATTGTGTTTAGTTATATTTACGCAAATGTAGCAAATTTACCATGGGTTATATTTACTTTACTTATTTACCTCTCTGTAAACGTAATGATTTCTATATTTAAAAAAGATACGTATAAAAAAATATTAATCTGTATGTCAATTGGCGTAGTTATGTTATTTACATGGAGGGTTCATCCGTTTTTTATTTTATTTTTACCTTTGAACTTATACGAAATTACATCTCATTATATAGAGAAGAAGTGGCCACTCTTTGTCATTATGATGCTCCCCATTACTATTACAGATGAAAGCATTCGAATGACGTATGGATTAATTGTTGCATTTTCTTTTCTTGCTTTAACTATGGCAGATATATATATATCGCGTGTATTAAAGCTTGAATCGCAAAATGATAAGATGCGAAAAGATATGCAACGACTGACGAAAAGTCTAAATGAAAATAAAGAGTACATAAGGCAATCTGAATACACATTTAAGTTAGAAGAGAGAAATCGGTTATCACAAGAAATTCATGATAAAATTGGCCACTCGATGACGGGTGCACTAATTCAAATGGAAGCAGCGAAGAGATTAATGGAAATAGATAAAGAAAAGTCTGCAGAGTTATTACAAAATGCAATTCATATTTCAAAAGATGGAATTGAAAGCATTCGGATTACATTAAAAAATATGAAGCCACCAACCGAGCAAATTGGCATTCATCGTATGAAATTATTCATAGAGGAATTTGCCGGTAAGCATGATGTGAATATTCCTTTCGTGTACAAAGGGAACTTAGATATGATTTCTCCCATTCAGTGGAAAATTATCGGTGAGAATGTTACAGAAGCACTAACAAATGCAATGAAATACGCTGATGCGACAGTTATTTCTATAGATATTCATGTGCTTAACAAGATGGTTAAAGTACAAGTGAAGGACAACGGAAAAGGTGCAGCTCTTGTTAAAAAAGGCCTGGGCATTATGGGGATGGAGGAGCGAACAGCGTCTGTAAACGGGAAAATTATTGTAGATAGTACAAGTGGTTTTTCAGTAACAATGTTGTTGCCAATATAGTAAGGCATGATGAGGATGAATCATCTCATATGAAAAAAGTGAATATTCTCATGTGAAAAGAATGAACTTCTGCACTGAGCAGGTTCATTCTTTTTGTTTATAATAAAGTGAAACTTTAATCAGTGGGAGGGGTTATCCCCGCTGATTATTAGTTGAACCAATCGGGCATTTACGGGCAGTTTGATCTCCCACCTAACTTCTTCGCTTTAGCTGAATTTTGAGGTGGGAGTCTTACTGACCGCAAATAGCGGGGTAAAAGCAGAGAAACCGAAATAGGGGTGAAATGATGAATACATTGGAAATTAAAAATTTAACGAAAAAATTTGGTGATTTTATCGCGGTAGATAATATGTCTTTATCTATTAAAGAAGGAGAAATATTTGGCTTTTTAGGGTCGAATGGTGCTGGTAAGAGCACGACGATAAATATGATTGCTGGGTTGTTAAGAAGTAATGAAGGTGAAATCAGCATACTAGGAAAAAATATAAAGAAACATAATCGATTTGCGAAGATGAATATCGGTATTGTTCCGCAAGATATTGCGATTTATGAAGAGCTAACTGCCTATGAAAATGTGAAATTCTTTGCGGGATTGTACGGATTAAGAGGCACTGAACTAAAAGCGAGAGTAGAGGAAGCACTTCAATTTGTAGGTCTTAGTGATAAGCATAAAAGTTATCCGAAAAATTTTTCTGGCGGGATGAAACGAAGACTGAATATCGCTTGTGCAATCGCACATAGACCGAAGTTAATTATTATGGATGAGCCGACAGTTGGAATTGATCCGCAGTCAAGAAACTATATTCTCCAGTCTGTCCGAAAACTAAATGAAATGGGAAGCACCATTATTTATACGAGTCACTACATGGAAGAAGTAGAAGAGATTTGTACGAAAATAGCAATTGTAGATCACGGTAAAGTGATTGCAGAAGGAACGAAAGAACAGTTAAAAGCGATTATTACAGATACGAAAGACATTTGGGTTGAAGTGAAGTCAATAGAAAATTTAGATGTAGAAAAATTAAAAGAGATAAACGGTGTGAAAGCTGTTCAAATCGAAGAGAACGTAATTAAAGTGAACTCTGATGCAGGATTGAATAATTTAAATAAAATTATTCAACACTTTATTAATCATGACGTTGAAATTCGCTCGTTAGAGGAGCAGGCTCCGAACTTAGAAACTGTATTCCTTACGTTGACTGGAAGAAACTTACGAGATAAATAAAAGGTAAATGAAGAAAAGGTAAAGGGAGGTTCATCAATTGAACATCTTCAATATTGCAGTTATGCATATTAAAAGAGATTTCAGGGACGTAAGAACTTTAGTTTTTATGTTAGCATTTCCGATTGTGCTTATGCTTGTATTAGGAACAGCGTTAAGTAACGCATTTAGTAGCGATAGTCAGTCAATTAAAGATATTCAAGTGCTATACAAAGATGAAGCGAGTAGCGCGTTTTCTCAATCGTTTGAAGCATTTACGAAAGAAGTCGATAAAGCCGGTATTCATTTTAAGAAAGCTTCCGAAGGTATAGATGGGAAAGAGGAAGTGAAGCAAAATAAATATGCTGCCTATGTAGAAGTAAATAAAGATGGTGCGAAATTTTACGGAAGCGACAGAAGTAGTATTGAAGGAAGTATTGTGGAAGGAATGCTTACGACATTTGTTGATAAGTACAATGTAGCGGCCGAAGTTGCAAAAGTAGATCCTAGTAAGGTTAGCGCAGTTATTTCAAACGGAAATCATAATGATTATATTAAAGAAACATCTTTACAAGCAGCGAAAAAGCCAGGTTCTATGGATTACTATGCGGTTGTAATGACAACGATGATAGCACTGTATGCTGCGATGGGGGCGAGTTTTTTAATTCGAGGAGAACGATTACGTAAAACAGGAGATCGTCTCATTGCGGCACCTATAAGTAAAGCTGAAATTTTCATTGGGAAAGTGCTCGGAAGTCTTGTAGCAAATGCACTTTGTCTATTACTAGTCGTTTTATTTAGTAAATTTGTTTTTCAAGCAAATTGGGGTGACCATCTTGGAATCATATTTATTATTTTACTAACAGAAGTCTTTCTAGCAATTAGCTTCGGTTTAGGGATTGGATATATTACAAAAACAGGTGAATCATCTAGAGCAATTATTATGGTTGTTGTGCAATTAGCTTCTATTTTTGGTGGTGCATATTTCGTGGTGGAAGAAAATGTCATTACGAATTTATCGCCATTAACGTGGGTGAATACAGCCATTATGAAAATTATTTATGCAAATGATATTGGAGCAGCACTGCCAGTAATCTCTTTAAACCTTGGAATTTCAGCACTCTTTTTATTAATTGCGATTATTGCATTACGTAGACGGGAGGGGCTATAGTATGAAAGATATTTTATGGCTCATACAAAAAACTTTATCTGTACTTCTGAAAAATAAAAAAGGTTTATTAATTATTATTAGCTTGCCGATAATAGGAACGCTCATCTCCTTTTCAATATACGGAAATGTAGGGCAAGGAACGTTAAATATAGGGGTTATAAATAAAGAAAATCAGCCAATAGCAAATGATACAGTGAAATTTTTAGAAGAGTTAAATCATGTCAATGTAAGTAAAGTGAAGGAATCTGAAGTAGAAGATAAACTTACTTCCAAAAAACTTGATGGTGTTATTACATTAGAGTCTGGTTTTTCTGAAAGTGTTCGAGCAGGAAAACCGAGTCACATTGAAATTTCATCGATTAAAGGCGATCAAGTAACAGGATTTATAAAATCATATTTATATAACTATATTGATAATATCGCTGCGATAAGTAAAGTGGCAGGGACTGATCAAAGTACGTTTAATAGTATGTACGCTGGTTATCAAAAAAGTGCATTTAAAGTAAAAGTAGAGACACTTGAAGATACTTCAAAAAATAAAGATATGACAAATCAAACGATGGGTTATCTTATCATGTTTATGCTATTTTCAGCAGCGAACTTATCAGGATTTATCTTAAAAGAAAAAGAGAATAGAACGTACTTTAGATTATTATCAACGCCGATAGATGGGAAGAAATTTATATTATCTAATGTTGCAGTAAATATGATGATATTAACAATACAAATTGTCATTGCAGTCTTATTTATGACGAATGTTTTTCACACAAATATCAATATGCCTTTCCTAGTGATGATTGGTGTACTTATGATATTTGCTTTAATCGCAATTGGTTTATCATTAGTCATTGTGTCTTTTTCAAAAAGTTCAACTGCTTCAAATGCAATGCAAAATATAGTGATAGTACCAACATGTTTGCTTGCTGGATGTTATTTTCCGTACGACATTATGCCGAAAGCAGTACAAAAAGTAGCGGATTTCCTTCCGCAGCGCTGGTTACTAGACACGATATCAAAACTACAGCAAGGCATTCCATTTTCTGAGTTGTATTTAAACATTTTAATCTTATTTGCTTTTGCGATAGCATTCTTCTTAATTGCTATTTATAAATTTGGAAGAAATAATGATGCAAGGAATTTTGTTTAATGAAAAAGGTGTGGCGTAATGCCACGCCTTTTTGTATTCGCAAATAAAAGTAAGAAAGACATTTCGTATGAAAAAATAATTTAATGAAACACTACGAAATAGTAAGTAATATGAGCGGAAGGAAATCAAAATGATTAAAAAAATATTGCGAGTTACTTCTATTATTATTGCTATTTTCGTTTTTATTTTAATTTGGATGCATATCGATGTTACTCTCGGTAGGAAAATGGAAGCTGGGAAAAATATGCCGACAGAGTATGCACCTCATTATAGTGACTTTCAATTATATGTAGAAGGGAAGTCGTTTTATAAACAGTTGTTTACTGATATAAGGGAAGCGAAAAGTTCCATTTACACTTATTTTTTCATTTTGTCGGATGATAAAAGTAGCCATACTTTTTTAAACTTATTAAAAGAGAAAGCGAAAGAAGGAGTAAACGTATATTTATCGGTTGATTTAATTAATGATTTATCATTTGAAAGAAAGATGAAAAAAGAATTACGGGAAAGTGGTGTTCATTTTACATACAGTAGAAAACAAGAATTGCCATTCGGATTTTATTCAATTCACCATCGTAATCATCGCCGCATTACGACGATTGATGGGGAAATTGGCTATACGGGTGGCTTTAATATAGGAGATGAATATTTAGGGAAAGATAAGAGATTTGGATACTGGCGTGATTATCATGTACGACTGAGAGGAGAAGGAGCGAAAGATTTAGAAGAGCAGTTTGCTTTAGATTGGAAACGAGATACAAAAGAAGAGATAAAAAGAAGTACGAATAAGGCTGTGAAAGGAAATACGTTACATACTATGGTTAGTTACAATGGACATCATGTCGCTGAAAAATATATAAAGTTAATAAAACAAGCGAAGCATTCGATTGTAATTACAACACCTTATTTTATAGCGAAAAATAAAGAATTAATGAATGCTTTGATTGGAGCGCAAAAGCGTGGTGTTACAGTAAAAATACTTTGGTCATATAAACCGGATATACCTCTTATTAAAGAGGCGGCATATCCTTACATCCGTCAAGCTGTTAAAAACGGGATTACTGTGTATGGTTATAAAAAAGGGATGTTTCATGGAAAGTTAATGCTGATTGATAATGAACTAACTGTTATCGGTACAACGAACATCACTGCACGTAGCTTTTATATAAATGATGAGATGAATTTGTATATTCACGGTGGGCCTATTATAGCGCAAGTGAATGAGGCGTTAACGCAAGACATTGATGATTCGAAAGAGATGACAGAAGCATTTTTTGACAACTTATCTTTCTGGGAGCGTTGTAAGGAGAAAGTAGTTGGATTAATTGATTTTTATTTGTGATGATTAACGGAGAAAGGGTGTCTATAAAAGACACCCTTTTGTTAATGAAAAATAACTATTATTCATGCACCAACATCGAAACATCATCATTAATCAACGTCCCCACATGTTCCCCTAAACATATTTTCTTCATCACCCCGGGCTCATCAAAGTTAAAGACGTGTGCTGGTAAATTGTAGTCCCGAGCAAGCAATAAAGCGGCTTGGTCCATGACTTGTATGTTTTGCCTAACAACATCGTTATAGTTCAGCTTTCGATACATTTTCGCGGACTTGTTATGTTTTGGATCACTTGTAAAGACACCGTCTACTCCTTGTTTTGCGACTAATATGGCGTCACTATTCATTTCGATTGCTCTCTGTACACTTGGATAATCTGTCGTAACGAAAGGTTGCCCGTTACCGCCTCCAAAAATAACGACATAACCGTTATCTAAATGATGGACTGCACGCAAGCGAATATATGGTTCAGCTACTGCGTTAAAAGGGATGGAAGTCATAACGCGTACTTCTTTATTTGTTTTACTAGTTAAAACACCGCGGAGCATTAAGCTATTAATGATCGTACCTAACGTACCGATATTATCAGCTTCTACACGATCAATTCCCCATTCTTCAGCTAGATGACCTCTGAAAATGTTACCGCCACCGATAACGATGGATACTTCGATACCTAAATCAACAATGGATAAAATTTCGTTTGCGATATGTTCTAATCGTTTGGAGTTAAAGCTATTTCCAGTTTGATCGGCAAGAGCGCCGCCGCTTAGTTTTATTAAGACTCTTTTATATGGCCTCATAACAATTCCCCCTATATAGATCGCAATAAAAAAGGAACAAAGGCGAATGCCTTTGTTCCTTTTTAAGAAAATGAAAAAGAAAAGAAGAAGATAGGACGAATTGCTTTGTGTAGTTTTTCATACTATCCACTCCTTTTCATTTCGATTTGTTTTAAGTATATATCTTTTTGATTATACGAAACAATCTGATTACTTATCAAGTTTATTTTATCGTTTTTTAACAAAATGGTGTCAATGAAAAATAGAAGAAAAATATTTGAATTTTTTGTGACAAACTTGTAGGTTTTTGTATGATTTTGTAGGTTCGCTTATATGATGTGTGAGTAGCTTTTATAAATTCAAATTGAAAGCGTTCGCATAAAGGGGATGAACATAAATGAAAAAATTCGGATTGGCAACACAAATTTTTGTCGCACTTGTTTTAGGGATTGTAGTAGGGGCAATCTTTTATGGCAATAAAACGGCGATTTCTTATATCACACCAGTTGGGGATATATTTATTCATTTAATTAAGATGATTGTAGTACCAATTGTTATTTCAGCATTAATTGTTGCGGTAGCTGGTGTAGGTGATATGAAAAAGCTTGGGAAACTAGGCGGTAAGACAATTCTTTATTTCGAAATTATTACGACAATTGCTATTTTAATGGGATTACTTGCAGCGAATATATTCCAACCAGGTACTGGCGTTGATATGAGTAATTTACAGCAAAGTGATATTTCTTCTTATAAACAAACTGCAGATGCAACAGAGAAGAAAGGGTTTGCTGAAACGATTGTTCATATCGTACCGAAAAACGTATTTGAATCTATTTCACAAGGTGACTTATTACCGATTATATTCTTCTCCGTGTTATTTGGTTTAGGAGTTGCGGCAATTGGTGATAAAGGAAAGCCTGTATTTAACTTTTTTGAAGGTGTACTCGAAGCGATGTTTTGGGTTACAAATCAAGTTATGAAGTTTGCACCATTCGGTGTATTCGCATTAATTGCTGTTACGGTTGCAAAATTTGGTGTAGCAACACTACTTCCGTTAGGAAAACTAGTGCTAGCTGTATACGTAACTGTTATACTATTCGTTGTGATTGTATTAGGTATTAATGCACGAATGGTTGGCGTAAACATTTTTACATTAATGAAAATTTTAAAAGAAGAACTTATTCTTTCATTTACGACAGCAAGTTCAGAAGCTGTTTTACCTAATATAATGAGAAAGATGGAAGAGTTCGGTTGTCCAAAGGCAGTTGCCTCTTTCGTAATTCCGACAGGTTATACATTTAACTTGACTGGATCAGCTATTTATCAAGCGTTAGCGGCATTGTTTGTTGCACAAATGTACGGTATACACATGTCACTGACGGAGCAAATAACGCTATTATTCGTTCTCATGTTAACATCCAAAGGTATGGCGGGAGTTCCGGGGGCATCATTCGTTGTTGTATTAGCAACGTTAGGATCAATGGGCTTACCGCTAGAAGGTATCGCATTAATTGCGGGAATTGACCGTATTTTAGATATGATTCGCTCAGCTGTCAATGTATTAGGAAATGCATTAGCTGCCATTGTTATGTCGAAGTGGGAAGGCGAATTCGATGATGAGAAAGCAAAACAATATGTAGAAACAGTCAAACAAACAGAAGCAGCATAAGAAATCGTTAAGGAGTGAAAAGTCATGGCAACATTAACTGAAGTTAAAAATGGAGTGCGAATTGAAAAAGATTTTTTAGGTGAAAAAGAAGTGCCAAATTATGCGTACTACGGTGTACAAACAATGCGTGCAGTAGAGAATTTCCCAATTACAGGATACAAAGTCCATGAAGGTTTAATTAAAGCGTTAGCAATTGTTAAAAAAGCGGCAGCACTTGCTAATGCAGATGTAGGAAGATTGGAATTGAAAAAGGGTGGTGCTATCGCAGAAGCATCACAAGAAATCCTTGAGGGGAAATGGCATGATCATTTCATCGTTGATCCAATTCAGGGCGGTGCAGGTACTTCAATGAATATGAACGCAAATGAAGTCATTGCCAATCGTGCCCTTGAATTATTAGGAATGAAAAAGGGAGACTATGATTATATTAGTCCGAACAGTCATGTAAATATGGCGCAATCAACAAACGATGCATTCCCAACAGCAATTCATATTGCAACATTAAATGCATTAGAAGGCTTATTACAAACGATGGGTTATATGCATGATGTATTTGAATTAAAAGCAGAACAGTTCGATCATGTTATTAAAATGGGTCGTACACATTTACAAGATGCTGTGCCAATTCGTCTTGGACAAGAATTTAAAGCGTATTCTCGCGTACTTGAACGTGATATGAAACGTATCAAGCAATCACGTCAACATCTATATGAAGTAAATATGGGAGCAACTGCAGTTGGTACAGGCTTAAATGCGGATCCAGAATATATTGAAGCAGTTGTAAAACATTTAGCTACAATTAGTGAACTACCACTTGTTGGTGCAGAAGATTTAGTAGATGCAACTCAAAATACGGATGCGTACACTGAAGTATCTGCAGCACTTAAAGTATGTATGATGAACATGTCTAAAATTGCGAACGACCTTCGTCTAATGGCATCAGGTCCACGCGTTGGATTAGCGGAAATTATGCTACCAGCTCGTCAACCAGGTTCATCTATTATGCCAGGGAAAGTAAACCCTGTTATGCCAGAAGTAATTAATCAAATTGCGTTCCAAGTAATTGGTAACGACCATACAATTTGCCTTGCTTCAGAAGCAGGACAATTAGAATTAAATGTTATGGAACCAGTACTTGTTTTCAACTTACTTCAATCTATTAGCATTATGAATAACGGTTTCCGTGCCTTTACAGATAATTGCTTAAAAGGAATTGAAGCGAATGAAGATCGCTTAAAAGAGTACGTTGAGAAGAGTGTAGGAATTATTACAGCCGTGAACCCTCATATCGGCTATGAAGCAGCAGCTCGCGTTGCGAAAGAAGCAATTGCGACAGGGCAATCCGTTCGAGAACTATGTGTGAAAAATGGTGTATTGTCACAAGAAGAATTAGAGTTAATTCTAGATCCATTCGAAATGACACACCCAGGGATTGCAGGAGCAACTCTTTTAAAGAAAAATTAAAAGAAGAGGGGGACAATCCCCTCTTTTTTGTTTACAATATAGAAATGCTATATATGAATAGAGGTAGGGATGTTATGAGTAAGTTTACAGTGGCTTCTAATGGCGCATTAGAAACAACATTAAGAGGAGCAGAAGTATTATCAACACCACTTTTAAATAAAGGGGTAGCTTTCACACAAGAGGAAAGAGAAGAGTTAGGTTTAAAAGGGTTATTACCGCCAGCGGTTTTAACGTTAGAAGAACAAGCACGCCGAGCATATGAACAATTTAGTTCTCAGCCGGATGATTTATTAAAGAATGTATACTTAACAGCGTTACATGATCGAAATGAAGTGTTATTTTATCGTATTTTAACAGAGCATTTACGTGAAATGTTACCGATTGTATATACACCAACTGTAGGTGTAGCAATTCAAAGATATAGTCATGAATACCGTAAACCACGTGGCATTTATTTATCAATTAACGATCCATCAGGTATTGAAGATGCATTTGCAAATATCGGTGCAACAGCTGAAAATATTGATTTAGTCGTTGTAACGGATGGAGAAGGTATATTAGGAATTGGTGATTGGGGTGTTGGTGGAATTAACATCGCAATCGGGAAATTAGCTGTATATACGGCCGCAGTTGGAATCGATCCTAGCCGTGTATTACCGGTAATTTTAGATGTAGGTACAAATCGTGAGGAATTATTAAACAATCCATTTTATATTGGAAATCGTCACCCTCGTATAACAGGTGAAGCTTACGATGAATTTATTGATACGTTTGTTCAAGCGGTAAATAAACAATTCCCGAAAGCGCTTCTACATTGGGAAGACTTCAGTTCTCGAAATGCACGAAAAATTTTAGATAAATATCGTCATGACGTTTGTACATTTAATGATGATATTCAAGGTACAGGGGCAGTTTCACTTGCTGCTGTATTATCGGCAGTAAAAGCTTCTGGTGTACCGTTAAGTGAACACCGTGTAGTTGTGTTTGGTGCTGGTACGGCTGGAATCGGTATCGCAGATCAAGTAAGAGATGCAATGGTTCGCGTCGGCTTATCAGACGAAGAATCACATAATCGTTTCTGGTGTATTGACCGTAATGGGTTGGTTACAGATAATATGGAAAATCTTCTTGATTTCCAAATTCCATATGCAAGAAAAGAAGCTGAAGTAAGTGATTGGAAACAAAATGATGTGATCGGACTTGCTGAGGTTGTGAAACATGTAAAACCGACAATTTTAATTGGTACATCTACTGTTGCGGGCGCATTTAAAGAGGAAATTATTAAAGAAATGGCTTCTCACGTAGAAAGACCAATCATTTTACCAATGTCGAATCCAACGCCACTTGCTGAAGCGAAACCAGCGGATTTAATCGAGTGGACAGAAGGAAAAGCATTAGTTGCAACAGGAAGTCCGTTTGAACCGGTTACATATAACGGTGTAACGTATGTGATTGGACAGTCAAATAACGCACTTATTTTCCCAGGACTAGGTCTTGGTACAATTGTTGTTCGTGCAAGCGTCATGACGGATGGAATGTTCGCAGCAGCAGCAGAAGCAGTTGCAAGTATGGTAGATACAAGTCAGCCAGGAGCGCCTATTTTGCCAGAAGTTGAAGAGTTACGTAATATCTCTGAACTGGTTGCGATTGAAGTAGCGAAAGTTGCAGTTGCAGAAGGTGTTGCTAGAGAGAACTTAAGTGATGACGATATTAAGATTGCAGTAAAAGAAGCAATATGGGAACCGGAGTATCGCCAAATAAAAGCGGTAGAAAAGGTTAGAATATAGAAATAAAGCCCGTTTATAATTATAAGCGGGCTTTCACTTTTACAATTGAAAAAAAGCATAGGAAGTGGCACCTTTGAATTGGAATCAATTATGGAAGAAAGATATGTATCTTTTAATTATATTAATGGTTGTTGTTCCGATTGCTGGAGAGCTGAATTTTCATCCTTTTAATGATATGTTTCGTGTTAGTTTCGGGACACCGCTTTTCTTCTTTTTATTACTATTTTTAAGAAGAGTGCCAGCAGCAGCTGCAGGTATTCTTGTAGGTATATCTGTAGTCTTATTTCGTGTATGTCTTGACTGGGTATTGCAAGGTTCATTCCATATGACAGAATCATTTTATTTGCGTTATCCTGTGTTCTTTTATTATTTTATTTATGGAAGTCTTTTTTCGCTTTGTAGGGTGAATAAGTTTCATCAGAAGCCAATTGTGATAGGATGTCTTGGAATTACAATTGAAATTATCGCAAGTATGTCTGAACTTGCGTTTTATCATATGTTAGTACTTGGTACAACGATAACAGTTTCTGAAGTGAATAAACTAATTATTATTGCTATTTTCCGTAGTTTCTTTGCGCTTGGTTTTTTAAATATGATGAATTTATATGAAACGAAGTTAAAAGAATCACAAGTTCGAAAAGAAAATGAAAATATTTTAATGTATCTCTCTAATTTATATGTGGAATCTGTCCATTTGAAAAAAACGTTACAAAATGCTGAGTTAATTACACAAGAAGCATATCAACTATATCGAAACTTACAAGCGAACGATGATTTAAATAGCAAAACAGCATTAAAAATAGCAGGAGAAGTGCACGAAATCAAAAAGGATAATCAAAGAATTTTTGCAGGACTATCTAAACTGTTATTAGATAAGAATGTGGCTGAGTATGTAGAAGGACATGAATTAGCGGAAATGATTGTAAGAATTAATGAGAAGTACGCTGAAATGTTAGAAAAAGATATACGTTTTTCGGAACATATAGAAGGTGAGCATGCAGAATATCATGTGTACACGGTCTTATCGATTTTTAATAACTTAGTTGCAAATGCAGTTGAAGCAATTGAGGGTAGAGGTCTTATTATTATTAAGCTATATAAACGAGATAAACATATATTCTTTGAAGTAATTGACGATGGTCCTGGTATTGCACAGAAGTATAAGAAATTAGTATTTAAGCCAGGGTTTACTTCAAAGTATGATCAAACGGGAACACCTTCAACAGGTATTGGACTTTCTTACATAAACGAAATGGTAACAGAGCTAGGTGGAGAAGTGAGATTAGAAGACCGAGAAACTGGCGGAGGGTGTAAGTTTATCGTTTGTTTACCGGAGTGCAGTTTAAAGCGGGAAGGAGAATAAAGTTGTTTTATTATATCGTAGATGATGATGAAGTTTTCCGCTCCATGCTTTCACAAATTATTGAAGATGGCGATCTTGGAGAAGTAATTGGAGAGTCGGAAGATGGAGCTTTTATTGAAGCAGATCAACTAAATTTTAAAAAAGTAGATATTTTATTTATTGATTTATTAATGCCAATGCGAGATGGGATTGAAACAGTTCGCCATATTGCATCCTCTTTTACAGGGAAAATCATTATGATTTCTCAAGTTGAATCGAAACAGCTTATTGGTGAGGCGTATACACTTGGCGTTGAATATTATATTACAAAACCATTAAATAAAATTGAAGTTGTGTCTGTTGTACGTAAAGTAATGGAACGTATTCGTTTAGAGCGCTCTATACATGATATTCAAAAATCATTGAATAACGTTTTTAAGTGGGAACAGCCGCAAGTTCGAAATGAGCCAATGCAAGAAGGAAAAAGAATAGCGGATTCAGGGCGCTATTTATTATCAGAACTCGGTATTGCAGGAGAGAATGGAAGTAAAGATTTACTTAGTATGCTGGAATATTTATATGGACAAGAAAAAGCACAAACATTTGAATTTGGATTTCCTGCATTAAAAGATATTTTCCATCATATTACAATAAAGAAATTAGGGGATATAGCTTTAGATACGGATATTGATAAAGAGAAAAAAGCATCTGAGCAAAGGGTAAGAAGGGCGATTTATCAATCGTTAAATCACTTAGCTTCCCTTGGGTTAACAGACTTTTCAAATCCGAAATTTGAAAGCTATGCTCCGAAATTTTTTGATTTTACTATAGTTAGAAAACGGATGACAGAAATGACAAAAGATGAAGTAGCGACTTCTGGTCATATACGTATTAATACGAAGAAGTTTATTCAAGTGTTGTATTTTGAGGCAAAACGGTTGATGGAGATAGAATGAAAAGAGATAAGTGTTTCAGATTGTAGACAAAGTCTTGTTCAAGTGACATTGAGTTTCTTGGTGCTTAACATGCTTTTGACTCTCTTTTTTAATTAGAGTTGGAATAGAAACAAAAAATAAATATAATATTGTTAATGCACCAACGGGGAGGAGGACAGGACATGAATAAAGAAGAAAAGGTCATAGTGGGTTTCAGGGACTTATATAATAAGATTGTTTGGCTTAATAAGGATAAGATGGAAGACAGTCTTAAGGGTTATAATTCTTCTGAAGTACATTGTATCGAATACATTGAAAAAAATGTAGATTCTAACGTGACAAAACTTGCGGAGTCCTTTTATATGACTCGCGGTGCCATAAGTAGAATAACTAAAAAACTTATAAAAAAAGGCCTTATCGAAAGTTATCAGAAGTCGGATAATAAGAAAGAAATCTATTTTAGGCTTACTGAACAAGGGAAAGTAATTTATAAAATACATGAGGATCTGCACAAAGAGTTTGAAGAACGGGATAAAGTTGTGTTTGATCAAGTAACCGAGGAAGAATTTGATAGTATACTTAGCTTCGTGGAAAAGTATAGTAGACATTTGGATACAGAAATAAAGAAACAAGGTGTACATATTAAGTCGTAATCTATTCAAAAAATAAAAATGAAACGAAAGGCAGTCCAAGAATGGACCGCCTTTTTTATTGTTGTAATTTTGTTGACAGGGAAACAAAATGGAGTTATTGTTTTGTTGATAAGGAAACAAAAATAACTGTTGGGGAGAGAATGTAAATGTCCAAATTCAGATCACATAATGAACATAATACGGAACGAGTCATAGATAAACACGCCTTACTATTCGGTCTCATCTCTGTGTTTCTTTGCGGAATAGGATTCTGCATTATAATACCGGTCGTTCCATTTTTAGTGCAGCCATATACAAGTAATTCGGCAGAACAAGCGGTCGTCGTTACGCTATTAACTTCTGTTTATGCAGTCTGCGTATTTTTTGCGGCTCCCGCACTTGGAGCTTTGAGTGATAAATATGGTCGTCGTCCATTACTTTTAGTATGCCTTTTCGGTTCCGCAATCGGGTACTTAGTTTTTGGCATAGGAGGAGCTCTATGGATACTATTTGCTGGGCGCATAATAGAAGGTATAACAGGAGGGAGCATAAGCACTATCTTCGCATATTTTGCAGATATTATTCCTCCAGAACAAAGAACGAAATACTTCGGATGGGTAAGTGCGGTTGTAGGAGTAGGCACTGTCATTGGACCAACTATAGGTGGATATCTTGCCAAGTTTGGTTATTCTGTACCTATGTATTTTGGAGCAATAATAACTTTATTAAATGTTGTTTATGGAATCTTATATATGCCTGAGAGCCTTGACAAAAATAATAGATTGAAAGAGATTACCTTTGTAAGATTGAATCCATTTACACAGCTTGCAAATATACTTTCCATGAAAAATTTAAAATGGCTACTTGTCTCAGCATTTTTACTTTGGATACCAAATGGATCTTTACAGGCAATTTTTTCACAATTTACAATGGATACTTTTAGTTGGAAGCCTGCGTTAATCGGACTTATGTTTTCAATTATGGGATTCCAAGATATCATTTCACAAAGTTTCATAATGCCAAAACTTTTGACAAAACTTACTGATAAACAGATAGCAATTCTCGGAATGGTTTCGGAGATTATAGGTTATAGTCTTATTGCAGCATCAGCTTTGTTCTCATTTTATCCGTTTCTTATCGCTGGAATGTTTATATTTGGTTTTGGTGATTCCATCTTTGGACCTTCATTCAATGGGATGCTCTCGAAGTCTGTCGATTCTAGTGAACAAGGAAGGATTCAAGGAAGTAGTCAATCTATTCAAGCTTTAGCAAGAATGATTGGGCCGATCATTGGAGGGCAAATTTATGTTTCACTTGGGCATGCCGCACCTGCTTGTATGGGGATTATCCTTATAGTAGCCGCAATAACAGTCTTATATAAGGGCACGCATGAAAATATGTAAATTACCTACTTTATCCTCCTTTTATAGACAGTAAGCCCCTTGTATCAAAATTTGCACATCCATCTCAATGGTGTGTGTGAAAAACTTTTATTACTCTTCTTCATAAAATCATATCTTTTAAATTATTGATGCGATGGCCGGTAAAACTTTTACATGAATAATGTAGAAGATATTTAAATACTACGCTGGAAGCTTTCAGAATCGCCTGCATAATAGGCAGTTTTAACAAGTACTGAAACTCTATTTGCTTACAGTTTGAGGTGTTTATAAATAAGTATCTTTTTTGTTAAACCAACATTTTATATTTTCTCGTGAAGCATGTAAAATGTTAAGTAAGAGAAACTGGTTTTAAATTAAGGAAGTGTCAAAAAATGAGTTTTACATTAAATAAATCGATTATTAAAGAAGTATGCGGAGAGACCTCATATAAAAGAGGTGAAGCTTATTATAAATCAAATAAAGTAATAATAAATCATTATGATGAAAATAAAGAAATTTGCGAGGCAACGGTAAAAGGGAATGAAGATTTTCATGTTACAGTAGAAAAAGCTAAAAAAGGTGATGTTGTTGCAAAATGTAGTTGTCCTTCGTTAGCGTCTTTTCAAACATACTGTCAACATGTTGCGGCAGTATTGATACAAATAAATTATAATCAGCAAACCGGTGGAATGGTGCCTATTAGTAGCGGAAACATGAGCGGAAATGAACAATTAACAAGCGGGATGTTTCAGTTGTTTGCAGAACAACCACTGAGGCCAAAAAGTAAACAACACCGTTTTGATACACGTGAAATACTTGATATTGAGTTTAATTGTACACCAGTAGTTACGAAAAATGGTGGGGCACTTCTTGGGGTTCGGTTGAAGCTTGCCAAAACGTATTTCGTAAATCATATTAGAGAATTTCTTTCTAAAGTGGAGAAAAGAGAGTCTTTTAATTGTTCCAATGAATTTACATACACACCAGATGTACATAGCTTCAGGCAAGAAACGGATGCGATTATTCAGCAACTTATTAAAATGTATCATAACGAAAAAATGTATGAGGATACACTGGAATTACAGGCAAAACAAGATGATAGTATGATTTTAATACCGCCAGCTTCGTGGATGGATATGCTTTCTTTACTTTCTAAAGTTGAGTGTGTGAGACTTAATCAAGATGGACAATCTTTCCATGGTGTACATATTTCAAAAGGATTACTTCCTTTGCATTTTGAGTTTAATAAGGGGAGTAACGGTGGGTTTACACTTTATATTGACGGCTTACAACAAGTAGAAGTAATGGATACGTATAGTTATGCTCTATTTGGAGGGAAACTGTATCAGTTGAACGCTGAGGATTGCAATCGGCTTATCGAATTACAAAAAATGATGAATCGTTCTAGTAGTAACCAATTGTATATTCCAGCAGATAAGATGGAGCACTTTGTAGCAAAAGTTGTACCAGGGTTAATGAGGCTAGGAACTGTGCGAATAGATGAGGTAGTATCAGATCGCGTTGAAACACCCGCATTAAAAGCGAAATTATATTTAGATCGAGTGAAAAATCGCTTATTAGCAGGTCTTGAATTTCACTATGGAAACGTCATAATTAATCCGTTAGAAGAGGATGGACAGCCGTCTGTTTTTAATCGTGATGAGAAAAAGGAAAAAGAGATTTTAGACATTATGCGTGAAAGTGCCTTTGCGAAAACGGAAGGCGGTTATTTTATGCATAATGAAGAAGCTGAGTATAACTTTTTATATCATGTTGTTCCAACGTTAAAAGGTTTAGTTGATATTTATGCGACGACAGCAATCAAATTACGAATTCATAAAGGAGACACAGCTCCTCTTATAAGAGTTAGAAGGAAAGAGAGAATTGATTGGTTATCATTTCGCTTTGATATAAAAGGTATTCCAGAGGCAGAAATTAAAGGGGTATTAGTTGCTCTTGAGGAGAAGCGGAAATATTATCGTTTAGCAAGTGGTACTCTACTATCACTTGAGAGTAAAGAGTTTAATGACATTAATCAGTTTATAAAAGAATCTAGCATTCGAAAAGAATTTTTACAGGGTGAAGAAATAGATGTCCCTCTTATTCGTAGTGTGAAATGGATGAATTCACTGCAAGAAGGCAATGTTTTAAGTTTAGATGAATCCGTTCAAGAATTGGTAGAGAACATTCAAAACCCTAAAAAGCTTAAGTTTGCGGTGCCAAGTGGCTTAGATGCAATAATGAGAGAGTATCAAACATACGGATTCCAGTGGCTGAAAACACTTGCCTATTATCGTTTTGGTGGCATTTTAGCTGATGATATGGGACTTGGGAAAACGTTGCAAAGTATTGCTTTTATAGATTCTGTTTTGCCGGAAATTCGAGAGAAGAAACTGCCTATATTAGTTGTTTCTCCGTCTTCCCTTGTTTACAACTGGCTTAGCGAGTTGAAAAAATTCACTCCGCATATTAGAGCTGTTATTGCAGATGGAAATCAAGAAGAGCGCCGAAAAATTTTAAAAGATGTAACGAAATTTGATGTAGTAATTACGTCATATCCTTTACTGAGAAGAGATGTAAGGTTATATGCGCAGCCATTTCATACGCTATTTCTTGATGAAGCACAAGCATTTAAAAATCATACGACGCAAACTGCAAGAGCGGTAAAAACAGTTCAGGCGGAGTACCGTTTTGGATTAACAGGAACACCGGTAGAAAATTCATTAGAAGAGCTATGGTCTATCTTCCACGTCATCTTCCCAGAATTATTACCAGGAAGAAAAGAGTTCGGCGATTTAAGACGTGAAGATATTGCGAAGCGGGTAAAACCTTTCGTGTTAAGAAGGTTAAAGGAAGATGTATTACAGGAGCTACCAGAAAAAATTGAGCACTTACAATCATCAGAACTATTACCGGACCAAAAAAGGCTCTATGCCGCTTATTTAGCAAAGTTAAGAGAAGAAACGTTAAAACATTTGGATAAAGATACGTTACGTAAAAATAAAATTCGGGTTTTAGCTGGTTTAACGAGGCTTCGGCAAATTTGTTGTCATCCTGCTTTATTTGTTGATGACTATAAAGGTAGTTCAGCTAAATTTGAACAACTTCTAGAAATTTTGGAGGAATGTAGAAGTACAGGAAAGAGAATACTTATCTTTTCTCAATTTACGAAGATGCTTTCAATAATCGGACGAGAATTAAACCGTCAAGCCATTCCGTACTTTTATTTAGACGGGAGTACACCAGCGCAAGAACGCGTAGAACTATGCAATCGTTTTAACGAAGGAGAAGGGGATTTATTTCTTATCTCGTTAAAAGCTGGTGGTACCGGTTTGAATTTAACAGGTGCAGATACGGTAATATTGTATGATTTATGGTGGAATCCAGCTGTTGAACAACAAGCAGCGGATAGAGCGTATCGAATGGGACAAAAAAATACAGTGCAAGTGATTAAGTTAGTAGCACATGGAACAATTGAAGAAAAAATGCACGAGTTACAAGAGAGTAAGAAAAATTTAATCGCTGAAATTATCAAGCCAGGAGAAGAGAAGTTATCTTCTATTACGGAGGAAGAAATCCGTGATATTCTTATGATTTAATATGGAAAAAGCTATGCTTTCACAGAGATGAAAGCATAGCTTTTTTGTTGTAATAATTATATTTTGTTTTGTACAAAGTAAAGAGATAAAGTGAAACTTTAATCAGTGAGAGTTGTTCATCTCCCACTATTTATTTTATTTCTTTGTACCTTTACTCTTGTATGGTTTTGCAGCTTTCTTTTTCGCACTTGATTGCCAACGGTTCCATCCCTTACTTCCTGTACCTTGTCCTACACCTTTTTTCGGTTTTGCTTTCGTTTTACTCATATGATCACTCCGTTATATAAAAATCTTGTTTGATAATAGCCAATGTTTTAGAAAAATACTATCGATAAATGACTATGCTTGCTTTAAGTAAAAACAAACTGCTTGAATGCTATAGTATATCATGAAATTGCAAGTAAACTGAAAGGAATTACAAAGAAAATGAAAATAATAAGAAATACTGCGGATTCTATATTTCGAACGTTTACACTAATTGTTGTGTATACGTTAGTTTCGGTTAGTGAAACATTTTTTGGATTGACGAGGCAGAAGAAGTAAAGATGTTAAATTAACAACAATCAATAAAGCCGTAAAATATAGAATTGAAAAATATTTTAAAACTTTTTGTTGACTTTCTTTATTTTTTGTATAGAATAATCATTAATAAAATGTTTCAGAGATGTGACAATAAAACGACTATGAAAGGACGAGTAGTAGTAGGATGTAGTTTAAGCGAGTCAGGGGCGGTGTGAGCCTGATACGAAGCCTATTATGAAGAACCTCCTGGAGTCGCTAACCGAAATCCTTTATAGGAAAGTAGACTTAGCCGGGAACTTCGCCGTTACAAGAAGAACAGTATCGAGATTTTTTAATCTCCGTACTGTATAAGTGAGCAACCTCTGTTGCTAATTTGGGTGGTACCGCGGAACCAAAGTCTTTCGTCCCAGTTTTTTGGGAAAGAAGGGCTTTTTTTGTTGGCTTCTTTTCACAACATCCAAACATTTTAGGAGGAAACCACCATGTATCAATCATTAATGACAGTAAGAGAGACTCAAATCGCAATTAAGGAAGTTAAAACATTTTTCGAGGATCAATTAGCAAAACGTCTTGAACTATTCCGCGTATCTGCACCATTATTCGTAACGAAAAAATCAGGATTAAACGATCACTTAAACGGTGTAGAACGTCCAATTGAGTTTGATATGTTACATTCAGGAGAAGAATTAGAAATTGTACATTCACTAGCGAAGTGGAAAAGATTCGCATTACATGAATACGGATATGAAGCTGGTGAAGGTTTATATACAAACATGAACGCGATTCGTCGTGATGAAGAACTTGATGCAACGCATTCCATTTATGTTGACCAATGGGATTGGGAAAAAATCGTTCAAAAAGAATGGCGTACTGTCGATTACTTACAAAAAACAGTACAAACAATTTATGGAATATTCAAAGAATTGGAAGATCACTTATTTGAAAAGTATCCGTTCCTTGGAAAGTATTTACCAGAAGAAATTGTTTTCATTACTTCTCAAGAACTGGAAGATAAATATCCAGAATTAACACCGAAAGATCGTGAACATGCAATTGCGAAAGAACACGGTGCAGTCTTTATTATTGGAATTGGTGATGCACTCCGTTCAGGTGAAAAGCACGATGGACGCGCATCCGATTATGATGATTGGAAATTAAACGGTGACATTTTATTCTGGCACCCAGTACTACAAGCTTCATTCGAATTATCATCAATGGGAATTCGTGTTGATAGTAAAGCACTTGATGAGCAATTAACGAAAACTGGTGAAGACTTCAAACGTGAGTATGATTTCCATAAAGGTATTTTAGAAGACGTACTACCATTAACAATTGGTGGTGGTATCGGCCAATCAAGAATGTGTATGTACTTCTTACGTAAAGCGCATATCGGTGAAGTTCAATCTTCTGTATGGCCTGACGATTTACGTGAAGCTTGCAAGAAAGAAAACATTCATCTGTTTTAATAGAAATATGAGGGAGAGTTGCTTAAAAATAGAGCAGCTCTCCCTGTTTTTATTATGTAAACGAATGGTTTACAGTGATTTTTACTAATAGTTTCTTTCATTTCTATATCCTTTTATATAATAATTTGTTAAAAGGGGGGCGTTATGAATTTAGGAATACAACTAAAAAAGCTTCGAGAAGCAAAGGTTTTTTCACAGGAAGATGTTGCTAAAAAGATTGGGATAAATGGGAACATGATAAAAGCTGTCCGGATATTGATAATTTAATTTTGCTTAGCGAAATGTATAATGTTACGCTAGACGAGTTAATAAAAGGGAATCAAAGTTGTAAAGAGAAGATACATATTGATGAAGAAGAATCGGATTTTGAGAAAGAGAATGAGTTTGGTTTTTATATTGGATGTGGTTTGCTAATTTTGAATGCTTTCATTGATTATGAAGGAATGCAAGAAATCTTATTAGGAATTGCACTATTCATGATGGTTTTTTATTCTGACGTGAAGAAAGTTATTTTGAATGAATTTCGCTCGTTTTTTAAAGGGAAAGATATATATGATAAGAAGTGAGAAGAGTCCGTTATATTTCCTAGGAAAGAGTATTAAGAATAATTGAATTATTTTATAGAAATTTTTAGATGTTGATAATGTATTGAAAAGTTGTTTGTATAAAGTCTCGGAATGTATTTGTAAAATGATAATAAAGTTATTTGATTTTAAAAGTTCAATAAGCATAACCCCGTTCTAAAGTTAGGACGGGGTTGAAAATTTAAGTTTTATGGAGTAAGAATGTGCTTCAAATATTTTTAATTCAGTAATGTATATTTCAGTAAAGGCTTTTTATAAAACATCACTTACTTATTTGTTACCGAGTTCTTCCGCCAAACCGATTAAAATTCCTTCGGTTCCACGAATGTAGCAGAGTCGATATGAGTTCTCATACTGAACTACTTCGCCAACGAGCTGAGCACCATGCTTAGTAAGTCTGGATACCATTTCGTCAATGTCTTCGACGGTGAACATGACGCGCAGATAACCGAGGGCGTTTACAGGAGCTGTCCGGTGATCTGCTATAGTAGGTGGGGTGAGAAATCGCGAAAGTTCAATTCGGCTGTGACCATCTGGCGTAACCATCATAGCAATCTCTACGCACTGAGAACCGAGTCCAGTTACGCGACCAGCCCATTCACCTTCAACAGTAGCTCGTCCTTCGAGATTCAAGCCAATCTCCTCGAAGAAAGAGATTGCGTTATCAAGGGATTCTACAACGATGCTGACATTGTCCATTCGTAGTAATCTGTTTTTTGTCATAGTCTTTATCTCCTTATATGTATAAATTTATTATCTAATTATCCTCATAATTATACTAAAATCTCTTCTAAACAAAAAACACCTTGTCACAGTGTAGGGAAATGTGACAAGGTGTTTTCGGGTATAGTATATAACATCTTGTTAACGAACAACACTTCGTAAACCCTCTACTATTGAAATATGCGCGAACTTTATTTCGTGAATGCTATCATTTCAAGAATTTGATAATGTAGTTGCTATTCGATAAAATAACTTTCTTGTCAATCTATACAATACAAACAGCTTTCTATTTATATAGGAAGGAAATAGATTCATATAATTTGTTTTAAGTTTTACTGGTGGAAATTAACTCATCTGCACTAAAGGCTCAATTTTTGCCATAAATGATTGATGGAGTGCTTCAACACCATCTACTAAATGAATACGGTCAATTACAACTGATACTTTAATTTCAGATGTACTTACCATTTTAATATGAATACCACCTTCTTTTAAAGTAGTGAACATATTCGCAGCGACACCAGGGTTAGATACCATACCTGATCCTACAATTGATACTTTTGCTAAATGATTTTCATGTTCTACAGATTCATAGTGAAGTGCTTCTTGATTTTGTTCCAATACTTCTAATGCTTCTCTTAAATCATTAGAATGGATCGAGAAGGAGAGGTGAACAGTTTCTTCATTTGTAATACTTTGAATAATAATATCTACATTAATATGTGCTGCTGCTAATGTAGAGAAAACTGTTGAAAGTGCACCTTGTTCTAATCCTTTAATTGTGACGCGTGTAATATTATCCTCAAATGCAATACCTTTAACGATTGCTTGTTGTTCCATGTTACATTCTCCCCTTACAATTGTTCCGTTTTCTTGTTCCATGCTTGATCGTACTTCTAAAACTACATTATGATTTTTAGCAAACTCAACAGCGCGTGGGTGTAATACGCCAGCACCGAGGTTGGCAAGCTCTAACATTTCGTCATAAGAAATTTCATCTAATTTATAAGCATCTTGTACAACTCGTGGATCAGTCGTATATACGCCGGTCACATCCGTATAAATATCACATTTTTTCGCTTTTAGTGCCGCAGCTAATGCAACAGCAGTCGTATCAGAACCACCGCGGCCAAGTGTGGTAATTTCATTTTCTTCACTTACTCCTTGGAAACCAGCTACTATAACAATCGTGCCTTCAGTAAGGTGAGACTGAATACGAGTGGTGTTAATGTCAGTAATCCGTGCACTACTATGTACAGATTCTGTCGTAATACCAGCTTGCCATCCTGTTAATGAAATTGCGTTATAACCTTTTGTTTGTAGTGCCATTGTTAATAATGAAATAGTTACTTGTTCTCCTGTAGATAGGAGCATATCCATTTCACGTTTACTTGGATTTTCAGTAATAGCGTTAGCAAGTGCTACAAGTTTATCCGTACTTTTTCCCATTGCTGAAACGACAGAGACAATACTATGTCCTCGTTCATATTCTTCAATAATTAAATTTGCTACATGTTGAATGCGTTCGACGCTTCCGACAGAAGTACCGCCAAATTTTTGTACAATCGTTTCCATTACGAATTCCTTCTTTCGTCCATTTTTAAGAATAGGTTAGGACATATACAAATCCCAATATTCCTGTAGTTACCAGAGAGAAAAACAAAAAACACCATCTCAAATAAGTGAGGATGGTGCTGTTACAGGAAAAGGGAAACAGAAAACGGAGCTAATAAAAAAACCGCCAAAAAAGGAATATCATGAAAATGATATCTCTTTTTTGTAGATAGCTCTTCATACGTACACGTCTGTACATATGACAGTTCTGTTTCTATTCGAAAACAGCCCCAATTGATAAATGCAGAGAAATTTATCAATTTCGGCAACACTTCCTTTCCTCTAAATTCATAGACATCTCTGTGTCTCCTTTAGAATACTTATAAGCGTTGCAACCTCTATCTCACGTTTTAGGCGAGAGTGTATGATTTATGAAGTTGTTGGTAACATTTGTTTTATAATAATTTAAATTTTTCAGGGAATCAAGTGTTTTATATATATTTTCAAAATTCTTTCTTTTTCGAAAAAAAGTTTGTGAAAAATGTAGCAAAATAAATGTATTGCATGTACATTGAAAATATAGAGTATAGGAGGTGGAAGCATGAAGAGGCCTATTTATGTTGCGACAGAAATGAAAACAACAATGGAGAAATTATGGGAATATACGCAAGAACCAGACCTACATACAGAGTGGGATGCTCGTTTTACTGAAATTTCTTATTTAGAGAAGAAAGAGGGAGAACCGCAGAAGTTTTTATATAAAACAAAGATCGGATTTGGGCTTGAAATAGCCGGAGAAGGGGAATCGATAGGTGAAATAAGAAAAGAAACTGGGGAACGCATTTCCTCATTGAAATTTTGGACAGACAATAAGTTATCACTTATACAAATAGGACGAGGTTATTGGAAATATACACTGAATGGAGAACATATTCATTTTGAAACGCAATATGATTATGATACAAGGTTTGGTCGCATAGGGAATGTGATAGATTCATATGTTTTTCGGCCTTTATTAGGCTCTGCGACTGCATGGAGTTTTGATGCTTTAAAATTATGGTTAGAAAAGGGGCTTCATCCTAAGTTGCTAATTAGAAGAACGATGACTTATTGGCTTGTTTGCTTTTTATTTGCCTTCGTATGGTTATATCAAGGGATTGTACCGAAATTGATGTTTACTCATTCAGAAGAAGTAAAGATGCTTTCTGCACTAATCGGATCGAATGAAAGTAGTATTTTTATACTTAAAATAGTTGGATTTTTAGAAATAATATGGGGTGTTATGTGGCTATTGCCACTTCAAAAGCGAAAACTATTTATATTGCATATTATATTGTTGATAGTTTTAACATTAGCGGCAGGATCGACGAATATCGCTAGTTTTACGCAACCGTTTAATCCGATTACATTAAATTTTCTTCTAATAGGGTTATCGATTGTCGGTTATATAAATAGCACTAATTTGCCAAGCGCAAAAAATTGCAAGAGGACGAGAAAGGGATAAGTATATGGTTAATATTTATGAAAGATTATTAGGGGATTCTTATAAAAGGCTTCATCCAAAATTGCAGAAGCGATATGCGATTACAGAAGAGAATAGTTTTACAGGAGAAGGGGAAATGGATGAAATTTACGGTGGCTCTTTTTTAGTTAAATTGATTTTGAAAATTGCATCGAAGTTTCGAATGTTTTTCTCTGAGCGAGGAAAGAAAGTGCCATTTACGATACATAATACCGCTGAGCGAGATGAACAGGGGAAAGAATTTGTACGGTGGAATCGTACTTTTTATTTTCATAATAAGAAAAGATATTTTAACGCTGTTATGCAGTTGGATGAAGAGAATAATGAAATTGTAGATTATTTTGGTGAGCCACATTTACTCGTTTCTACATTGAGTTTTTATATTGATGAAAAAGGCGGGATGCATATTTCTTCAAAGAAACAATGGTTTTTTATGTTTGGAAGAAAAATACCGTTACCTAGATTTTTATACGGAGAGGCAAAAATTGTAGAGAGTTATGATGAAGCACTACAATGTTTTCGAATTCATGTACAAGTACGAAATCCGTTAATTGGTTCATTATTTTCATATAAGGGAACATTTGTGGAAAGGGAATAAACGAGATGAAAAATATAATATTTGGACTTGCTTGCTATATTATTTTTCTAATATGTGAGTGGTCGAATGTAAACCCAGTTGAAGCAATTATTTTATTATCTATTTTGTTATTTATACCGATGTCTTTTTGTATTATTGACAAGAAAAAAAGAAATGGATCGTATGTATTATTTTATAAATTTGTATCGTTTTTATATCCAATCGCAGCAATCAGTGCAATGCTAGCTTTCGTAACAAATCACTATTTCTTTGCGCTACTTTGGTTTGCATATACAGGAATCGTTGCGTTATTTGGTGTAAGTAGATTGTTAGAAAGAGGATGGAAACCGATAGAAGAGACGGCTATCGATAGTGCGTTTATTTATTTGTTTTTAGGTGGTTTTTGGTTTTTTGCTTCAGTAGCAAAGGTTTCGATTATGCACTTTAGTTCTGACATTGTTTTACTTACAGCGGCACACTTTCATTATTCGGCGTTTTTATTACCATTGTCAGCGGGTTTAATAGGGAGGAAAAGAGAAAAGAGAAGTAAAGTATATGATGCTATTATGTTTATCATAGTCATTTCACCTATGACAGTTGCGATAGGAATTACATACTCAAGGATATTTGAATTTTTTGCAGTGTTCATATATTTATGTGCGATTTATGGATATGGAGTTTACGTGTGGAGAACGAAATTCAATACTATAAGTGCGAAGGTACTTTTAGTTCTTTCTTCTAGCACACTTATGGTAACAATAATGTTTTCACTCATATATTCATACGGAAATTTCAAACAAGTAATGACGATTACAATTGCACAAATGGTTTGGATTCACGGTGTTGTAAATGGAATTGGAGTAGCGTTACCAGCATTTGTTGGCTGGATGATTGAAAAGAGTACTCCGAATTATAAATATTACGGGAAACCAATGAGCAGGTTAAGAGGAACTGCGACAGTTGGTGAAGCATTTTTACATAACAGAAATTTAATAGATAGCAAGGAATACAAAGGTTTAGTTGATAAAATGAATGATTTTCATAGTGAGGCATTTGACATGGCGAAGATTCCTTTAAGTATTATTCGTTTTTATGAAAATACAAAAGAGTATCAGTTACAATCAAATATTAAATGGACTCGTTGGTTCCGCCCGGTTGCATTTTGTTATGAGAAAATGAGTAAGCGTGTAGAACAAATACATTTAGGAATGGGCGGCAAGTGGGAAACGATGCATAGCTCTATCATTGGGATAATAGATGAGAAGGATGGAAGAGAGAATGTAAGGGCTTGGCTAAGAAAAAATGAAGCAGGAGAATCTATTTTTGTAGCTCTTTACGCAAAACATACACATAAGAATGAGACATATATGAATATCGGATTACCTTTACCATATTCGAATATGACGGGAATTTTGAAATTATGTAATAAGAGTAATGATTTAATCATTACTAGTAAGCTGAGAAGAAATAGTAAGGGAGATGAGGGGATTTATTTACATACTCGTTTCTTTACAATACGTTTACCATTAGCAGAGACTTTTATTATTAAAGAGAGCAAGGATCAAATATTAGAAGCTAATCATAGAATGTGGATATTTGGAGTCAAGTTTTTAGAAATTGATTATGAGATTAAGAAAATAGAGGGAAAGTAAGAAAAGCTTGGAGAGATTCCAAGCTTTTTTACGTATGGGTAATTGTCATAGCAACTTGTTTATCCAAGTCTCGGTCCCAAACACGTTGAATTTCAAACGTACCTTTTTCAAAAAATAATGGGAATCTCTCTTTAAACCAATCTTGCATAGGAAGATTGAGTGCTGTATCAATTGGCACCCATAATAATTCGCCTTCAGGAGGATTCAAAAGGAGTTCACCTTCAAATGAATCTGTCCAATAGTTAAATACCATATATCGAACATTTTCTTTCGGATTTACGTATTCATCTAATCCCTTAAAAGTTAAATTTGAAACAAGTAATCCAGTTTCTTCTTTTACTTCTCGTATAGCAGCTTGAACGATACTTTCTGGAAAATCTACTTTGCCGCCAGGAGCGATGTAACCAGGGAAACCTAGATGATCGGGCCGTTGTATTAGTAATACTTCGTTATTACGCTGAATCATACACATTGTATAAATGCGGTGTTCGATACTTTTCCAATTCGTACACATACGAATCTCCCTCTTATAAAATAAGTATTTAATAATTTAACTATAGTTTTTTGTTCCAAAAAATACAATAATAATACAAAAATATACAAATTACGATTGACTATTACTAATTTTCAGAACTATAATTATTCTGTTATATAAAATTATTTGTATTTGAGAGGGGAATATATTCTATGAAAAATAGAATAATCGCAGCAGGAGTAATAGCAGCTAGTATATTATCTTATTCATCTAGTAGTTTCGCACAAACAAAAACGTTTCCAGATGTCCCAGCAGGGAACTGGGCAGAAGATTCTATTAACTACTTAGCAGAAAAAGGCGCAGTTACAGGTAACGAGAAAGGAATGTTCGAGCCTGGAAAAGAGATCACTCGTGCAGAAGCGGCTACAATGATGGCTAAAATCTTAAACTTACCATTCGATAAAGATGCTAAACCATCTTTCGGTGACTCTCAAAACGGATGGTATACCCCATACATCGCAGCTGTAGAAAAAGCTGGTGTTGTTAAAGGGAAAGGCCCAGGCGTATTTGATCCAAATGGGAAAATTGACCGAGTTTCAATGGCATCGATGCTTGTTGAAGCATATAAATTAGATGCGAAAGTAAAACAGCCATTACCAACAAAATTTGCAGATTTAAATCCTAGTTGGGGAAAAGATAAAGCGAACATTTTAGTAGAATTGGATATTTCACAAGGTGTAACTAGTACAGCTTGGCTGCCTAATAAAACTGTAACGAAAGCAGAAGCAGCGCAATTTATTGCAAAATCAGATTCTCTTAAAATTCCAGATGCGTTAGAAGGAAAAGTGATTATTATTGATCCTGGTCACGGAGGAACAGATCCTGGGAAGGCAACACAAGGATTACATGAAAGTGATATTGTATTAGATACATCTAAAAGATTACAAAGTTTACTAGAGAAAAATACTCCATTCCATGTGTTGTTAACACGTGAAACAGATAGTAGTTTTAGTGACAAGCAAACTGAGGACCTTAAAAAACGTGTAGAGTTCGCGAAAGAACATAATGCCGATGTTTTTGTAAGTATTCATGCGAATGCTTCTAAAAATCATGATGGATATGGAACGGAGACTTTTTATTATAAAGGATCTGAAACGAAAGAATTAACTGAACGTGAAAAAGATAGTCGTATGTTAGCAGAGAAAATACAAAAACGACTAGTTAAAGCTCTAGATACAAGAGATCGTGGTGTGAAACCAGAAGACTTTTATGTAATAAGAGAAAATGAAATGCCTGCGGTATTAACTGAACTAGCATTTTTAGATAATAGTGCAGATTATGAGAAGCTGGCTTCGGAATCAGGAAGACAAATTGCTGCAGAGGCAGTTTATGCTGGTATTTTAGATTATTATGAGTGGAAGGGTTTCAATGTTTCAAAGTATCGTTTAGCTAAATAAAAAAACATCGTTTGCTAAGCCCATCGTTTATATAGAGATGGGCTTTTTATATGAGCTTATATAATTTTGTATCGAAATAAAAAGATATATCGTATTATGCTGATTATAAATAAAATAATGGTAGATTAGTTTATTTTTATCACGTATACTTTTACTGTTGACTAATTAATTGAATTAAGAGTTTGTTAGTTTAATAGGGAAAATTTTATTGAAAAGGGAGGCAAGTTAACACGGGACAAGCATATACATAACGTGTTAAAAAAATATGAAAAAAGTTATTTCTAATGTGTTAGCAGTGACAGTCGCACTTCAAGTAGTGATGGCTCCGGCAACTTCATTTGCAGCTGAAAAGGAATTCCCAGACGTTCCGAAAGATCATTGGTCGTATAAAGCAATTACTAATTTAACGTCAAAAGAAATTATTGCAGGATATGATAATGGTAAGTTTGGATTCGGGGATGTTGTAAATCGTGAGCAAGTAGCCGCATTAATATATCGTGCATTAAAACCAGAAGCAAAAAGCGAATATAAAAATCCATACTCTGATCTTAGCGAAGGGACAACAATGTTCCAAAAAGAAATTTTAGCTTTAACAGATATGGGGATTTTCGTAGGTGATGGTAAAGGAACATTTAGACCGAAAGAATCTTTAACTCGTGCTGAAATGGCTGTAATTTTACAGAAAGCCTTTAAACTAAAAGTAATAGCTGATCATACATTTAATGATGTTCCGAAAAAGCATTGGGCAAATGATGCGATTAGTGCATTAGAGTCTAACGGCGTTGCTGCAGGTAATGGAGCAGGTGCATTTAATCCAAATAGTGTTTTAACACGTGAAGAATATGCACAATTTTTATTTAATGCCATGGCATCATATATCGATTTAGATGTAACATTACCTTCTAATGTAACAGCTCAAGAGATTGATAATTATATTAAAAGATATCATCCCGATAGTCCGCTTGTTGGAGTTGGACAAGACTTTATTAAAGCGCAAAACGAGTATGGCGTGAACTCTTTATATTTAGCAGCACATGCAATCTTAGAGTCTGGATACGGGAAATCAGAAATTGCATATCGCAAACATAATTTATTTGGACTACGAGCGTATGATTGGGACCCATTCGCACATGCAAAATATTTACCATCTTATGGATTAAGTATTTCATACAATGCTGATTATGTGAGAAAGAATTACTTAGAACAAGGTGCTAAGTATTTCAAAGGTTACACATTACCTGCGATGAATGTAATGTATTCAACTGATAAAGAATGGGCTGGCAAAATTGCTAATATTATGGAGCGTATTAAGCCTTTCAATAACAAAGATTATCAAAATGTAAAACGATTACCGAAAAACCCTAATACATTAAATGTAGAGGCATTAGGCGAAACAATTCCATATAAAGATTATGCAAAAGATGCGAAAGCTACTGTTCAAACTGTAGGATCTTACTATCAAGTTCCATTCCCGTTTAACAATCCAATTAAGAGTGTACCAAACGTTACACAAAATGAAGTTGGAAAATTAGAAAATGGTACAAAAGTAAATGTATATCGTGAAGATCCAAATGGCTGGGTAGAATTCTCACTTGAAAATGCTCAAGAAAAATATTGGACATTGAAGAAGAACTTAAAATTATAAAGTGGAAAGGTGTTTTCATATATGAAAACACCTTTTTTATTTATATTCAACATGTAATATTTGTAGATTCATTATGATGTTCTTTCTTATATTTTTACCAATAATTTAACAGTTTCATATATAATTAAAGGTAATAAAGATTGAATTTTCTGTGTTTAACCTTAGGTATTAACTTAATTTGAAAAGAGGAGAGAGATATGCAAGGAGAAATACCAACAGAGAAAAATTTAGGTTATGTCGGTAAATTATTATTGCCAGTTAAAGTGTCACCACACTTTAAGTTTTTATGGATTGGGCAATTACTTTCGACTTTAGGTAGTTCGATAACGATGGTTATTCTGCCAGTCGTTGTGTATTCATTAACTGGTTCAACAGTTGTAATGGGAATGACTATGGCAATGTACATGCTTCCTAATATTCTAGCGTTACCGTTTGCTGGATTAGTCGTGGATCGAATTGACCGGGTGAAATTGATGTTATTTACAGATATAATCCGCTGCATATTAATGCTATTACTTGCAACACTTATATTTATGGATTTGTTAACGATTACGCTATTATATGTACTCGTGGCATTATATGGACTTATGGAAGGGATATTTCAGCCGGCGTATTCAGCTGTAAGAGCAAAAGTATTTGTACCGGAAATTCGAAATGCAGCTAATGCATTAACGCAAATGAGTAATCAAGGTATACGACTAATTGGACCGGCTCTTGGAGGATTGATCGTTTCAGTTGCATCTGCTGGAATAGGGTTTGGACTGGATGCAGTAACGTATTTGCTATCATTTTTATGTTTATTATTTTTAAGAGAAATAAAGTTTAATAAAGTACAGAAGTTTGAAAGAAATAAAGTCGATTACAAAAAAGATTTTATGGAAGGGATTCTTGTTCTAAAAAGTCATCCATGGCTGTGGATTACCATTCTAGTCTTTTCTTTCGTTAATATTTGTTATGCTGGCGTAATCGTTGTATTGATTCCATGGTTGTTTAATGTTCATCATCATTTTGAAGCTTACGTATATGGATTGGGGATGGCTTCTTCTGGTGCTGGAGCTGTAATCGCAGCACTAATTTTTGGTGGGAGGCAGCAGTGGCAAAAGAGAGGATTACTTGCGTATGGTGGTGTTTTAATAAGTGGAATGGCGCTATTAATTATGCCTTTCGTTTCTTGGGCACCTGCCTTAATTGGATTAATGGCAATTGAAGGATTCGGTATTATGATATTTGGGCTCATTTGGGAAACAAGTTTACAAGAGCTTGTACCAGAAGAAGCATTTGGGAGAGTGGCAAGTCTTGATATGTTAGGTTCATTTGCTTTATTGCCATTAGGGTATGTGGTTGTAGGCTGGTTAGCTACTGTAATAGGTGGAAAGATAACAATTATAATGCTAGCTATTTTAGTAATCATAACAATTGGAATGGCATTGTCTGTACCAAGTATTCGGCGGTTCGATTGATTATGTAGGCTAAAAGGGGGATGTGGTATATGAATATAGAAAACCTACATGATTTACTAGTACATGAGTTGGGATGTAAATACGTTTTGGGAGAAAAGGTATTTGAAGCAAGGAATTTCACGGTGTATATTGCTACTCCTATAGAAAATAAAATGACATATAATCGATTCATCTTAATTAAGCATTTGTCTAATGAAGAGCCTTCCGTACATATTTGGGACAAAAAAATCTGTGTAGCCGCTACAAAAATAGATATTGCAAAAGAAGTGACAGAAGCAATTCAATCTGGTTTTGTAAATGAAGAGTAAGCCCTAATCAAATTAGGGCTTACTCTTCATTAAACACAAATGTTTGCTTCATTTTTTTACCCTCATTTACTGGATGGCCGTTGTAAGAGAAATTCTTTTCTTCCCAAGTAATGACGACTTTAAAATTATGGCTATTAAAGTCTAATGGGAACACCATGTAATCAAAGCTTGTATGACTTTTTGAAACGTTGTTATTTAATGTAGTAGGACTAAAAGTTGTTTTAGATGTAGGTGTGTTATCAAGTATTTCTACGGATACATTTGATACATCATTACCAATATTTTTTAAGAGTAAACTATACGTATCATATACACCTTGTTTTGGCTGCACTGCTTGCTTGTTTGAGTTATGAGATTTGTCAATTTCGATATACCACTGTTTAGACTTTGACGCAATTGGTAGTGATTGAAATGTGTATGCACTAGCTTGCATTGGTAGTGCTAAGCATATAAGCGTAAAGAGAGTTATTATTTTGCGTTTCATTTTTTGAGAGCTCCCATTCTTTAATGGATTTATTTGTTATTATTTGGACTTTTTAAGATAATATACCTTATATTTTAATGATTGGAGTCATGTATGTCAGCTTACGGATTGTACATGAAAAGTGGGGGGGATAAAGCTAATCTTTCTTAATTTATTTGAAAGATTAGCTTTTTTGTTGAAAAACAATATTTCAAAAGGAAAATGAACTTTTTTTAAAAGTAGAAGGCAATAAATAGATGATAAGTAGAGAGTGTGTTTTTTTGCAAAATAAAAGTACAGAGCAATATTAGTTTGACATGGAGCCTCTACAAGCATGACCCACACGCCAAGAACGAGGCAATGATGAATGTTTGAAGCTGTATCATACTTGCCTCTCCATGTATGTGCTATTTTGTTGCAATACTATGTATTTTTATTTTGCATTCAACAGAGGAAGGGGAAAAAATTATTAGAAACGTTTCAACTCAACAACAGAATGTTAAAAAGTAAAGAGGATGTGTCAATGGATAAATACTATTAAAGTGATGATAAATAGTATTTATATAAAGGGGAATTAGAGAAAGAAGCTGTGTAGAGATTTTTCTGCACAGCTTTTTCGCATGCCCAACTAAGCTGGGAACGGCCAATTAGACATATTTAGTTGTTACGTATACGTTGTTCTGTATCAATATCAAAAAAATGTGCTTTTGTTAGACTAAAGGCTACTGAAAGCTTATCGCCAGCTTTCAGTTCTGATCGAGCGTTGATTCGTGCAACAAAACTTTGATTTGCAAGTTTTCCATGTAGCATAGTCTCAGCACCTAATAACTCAGCTACTTCAACTGTAATTTCGAAAGTCGAGTCAGGAAAAGATTGAAGGACAATTGGTTCATCGTGAATGTCTTCTGGGCGAATACCAAGTATAAGTGTTTTCTCACTATATCCCTTGTTCTGTAATTTTTTTAATTGTCCTTCAGGTACCTTAAAACGAATGTTTTCTATATGAAAATAGTTATCTTTCAATGTTCCGATAAAAAAATTCATGGCTGGAGAACCAATGAATCCGCCAACAAAAACATTTTCAGGAGTATCATATACTTCTTTTGGGGTACCAACTTGTTGAATGATACCATCTTTCATAACAACAAGGCGTGATGCCATTGTCATTGCTTCTGTTTGGTCATGTGTTACATATATAGTAGTTGTGTTTAAACGGCGGTGAAGTTTAGAAATTTCTGAACGCATACTTACACGTAATTTAGCATCTAAATTGGATAGAGGCTCGTCCATTAAAAACACTTTTGCGTCACGAACGATAGCTCTTCCTAATGCAACACGCTGCCGCTGCCCACCTGACAATGCCTTTGGTTTTCGTTTTAAATAATCTTCCAGTCCTAATATCTTTGCCGCCTCTGTTACACGACGATTGATTTCATCTTTTGGTAGTTTTCGCAGTTTTAAACCAAACGCCATATTATCATAAACAGACATATGTGGATATAGTGCGTAATTTTGAAATACCATAGCAATGTCACGATCTTTTGGAGCGATATCATTCATAAGTTTTCCATCAATATAAAATGAGCCATCAGAAATGTCTTCTAAACCTGCAATCATACGTAAGGTAGTTGATTTTCCACAACCAGAAGGACCAACAAATACAATAAACTCTTTATCTTGAATATGTAAATTGAAATCAGAAACAGCAGTTGTTTTATTGTCATACAATTTGAAAATATGATCTAATACGAGTTCGGCCATTATGAATCACCCCTATTTTTATAATTGATTGAATTATAAGTCTTTTTATTTGCAAGATGAATTGGCAAGTTGCACAAAAAATACTATTTTTTTTATGCAAAATTACGAGATGTTCAAAGAAAGAAAGGCCATATAAACAGCCACAGCACCTTCAAATGTTTTTATATTCAATCCTGTTTTTTCAATAAATTTATCAATTCGATACTGTAAGGTATTTCGATGCAAATATAATTGTTTGGCAGCAAGTGATACATTTAAATTACATTGGAAGAATACTTTAACACTCTCTATTAGTTCTTTATCACTGGAAACCTGTGCTAATAAATGGTGTGTATATTTTTCCCTTTTTTCTTTTGGTAATGAGATCATTAATTGGTAAGGAAGGAGTTGTTCAATGTATGTAATTTTCTTTGATAAATAGGGAGAAAGAAAAGAAAATAAATTTCGCTCCCATTGATACAGGTGAGAAATTTGATTTGTTTGGGTGTAGTGTCTGCCGACAAAAAAGGATAAGGATATAAAAAAATCTGTTTCTAGCGTATCAAGGGCTGTTTGCAATCTATATTCAGATATATTCTCTGCTAAGATGAGGACCCCAGTTTGTGAAGTTTCCCATATTGTAGGAGTATCAAAATCAAGTATCGACTGTAAAGCATTATGAAATTCTTCGCGTTCCACTATAGGATGCGTTGTGAAGAAGTGTAAAAAGCGCACGGATGTTACTTGAATATCTTTACTTTGATATAACGCTTCGTGCCAATACTTTTCTTTTTCTGTTTCAAAACATGTGTCAGTATAGAGGGGAGTTAAGAGGGAGGAAAGTAGTTGACACTCCCTTTGGTGTAAGCGAGATTTACGAATTCCCACTCTATTCCCGTCAATTAAAAACCAACTATAATCTTCAGAAAGTATTGCTTCATTAATTTTTATATCTTTATCGTAATATCTTTTTAATTGTTGAATCATATAAACACTCCTTATTTTTATATTATTTATTAATAACAAATTTTATAGAGGTAATGGATTAGAAAAATATTTCTACTTATGTTAGCGGCATATAAAATTAAATAGAATATAATTAATAATAAATTTAAAAAATTCAGAAAATATATTGCAGAGGAAAAAGTGATGGTGTTATACTTCATAACAACTGGTAATGACAACATCATGTCGTGATCGAATTGGTATATGTATAAATAATATATCAATGATAGTTTATTCCTTCAACTGGTAATGACATAAGTCTACTTAAATTGATAGAGAAGGGAGAGAAGAGCATTGTCTTTATAGATGAATAAAATTACGTTTGTAAACGTTTTATTAACAAGGTTCTCCAGATTTTTTGTAAAGTTGCTTTTATTAGTTTAATTTATCATCAGTGAGTTACAAGAAACGTAAGTAAAGATTTTGTTTTTTGTTATATAGATGAGTGTTTATAGAGGAGGGAATGGGATGAAAAAGTGGTTTGTTTTCTTTTTGTCAGCATTGCTATTGGCAGTAGTAGGATGTTCTAATAGTGGCGAAAAAGTTAACACGTCATCTAAAGAGGAAAAAGTAGAATTACGGTATGCACTTTGGGATAAGAAACAACTACCAGCAGTGGAGAAAGTGGTTCAACAGTTTAATGAAAAACATCCGAATATTAAAGTGAAAATAGAATTAACAGCGTATGGGCAGTATTTTCAGAAGCTTGAAACAGCAGCAACAGGAAATGCATTGCCAGATGTATTTTGGATGAATGGACCAAATGTCGTGAAATATGCTTCAGGAAAAGTATTGATGCCTTTGGATGATAAAGCGAAAAAGGATAAGTATAAACTAGATAATTATCCGAAATCTTTAGTTGATTTATATACAGTGGAGGATAAAACATATGGTATTCCAAAAGATTTTGATACAACGGCACTTTGGTACAACAAAAAATTATTTGATGAAGCTGGAATAGCTTATCCAGATGATTCATGGGATTGGGAGAAAATGAAAGAAGCAGCAAAGAAATTGACGAAAAAGGAGAAAGGTGTTTGGGGATTTGCAGCAGCAATGGGGAATCAAGGTGGCTATTATGATCTTATTTACCAAAACAAAGGGTATGTTCTTACTAAAGATAAAAAAACAGCTGGATTTAATAAATCAGAAGCAATTGACGCACTTAATTATAATATTAGTTTTATTAAAGAAGGATTATCACCAACATTTGCTCAAATGACAGAGACAACAGCATCTGATTTGTTTTTATCAGGTAAAGTAGCGATGATTTTTGATGGGCCATGGATGGTACCAGAATATAAGAAAAATCCTGATTTAAATATTGCTGTTATGCCAAAAGGGAAAGAAAGAGCTGTTATGATTCATGGTCTAGCAAATGTTATCTCAGCTAAAACAAAATATCCAGATGCAGCTTGGGAATTTGTGAAATATTTAGGTTCTAAAGAGGCCGCAGATGTGTTTGCAGAAACTGGAACAGTCATTCCAGCTTTTAATGGAACACAAGAAGCATGGGTTAAATCCGTTCCAAACTTGAATTTACAAGCATATATCACTGGAGTCGACTATTCTTACCCATTACCAAGTGTGAAAAATACAGGGGCTTTATGGGAGCAGGAAACCAAAATATTAAAAAGAGTATGGGGAGGAGAGGTGAATGTTGAAGAAGCAACAAAAGAATTAACAGAGAAAGCAAATGAAATTCTTTCTAAAAAATAAGGAGAGGGATCCTCTCCTTGCTTTAAATCAAAAATTATGGGAGGAGTGAAGAGATGGAGGATCTATCAATAAAGGTAGTGGATCAAAAACACACACATATACAAAAAAAATATAAAAAGAAAAAGAAATTAGATTATATATGGGCATATATCATGATTGCCCCAACTATGTTAGGGTTATTCATTTTTTATATGTGGCCAATTTTGCAAAATATTTATTTTAGTTTTACAGCGTGGGATGCGTTTGGTAGCTATGAATGGATTGGATTAGAAAACTATAAAAAGATGTTTACTGATGAAGATTTAGGAAAGGCATTTCAAAATACATTTATTTATATCGTACTTACTGTTCCAATTAGTATATTTTTATCCATCATATTAGCGGTACTATTAAACCAAAACATTAAAGGGAAATCCCTTTATAGAACATTATATTTTTTACCTGTTATTACAATGCCAGCTGCGATCGCGATGGTGTGGAAATGGCTCTATAATTCTGACTATGGGTTACTCAATTACATATTATCATGGTTTGGAATTGATGGTCCCAATTGGCTTACCAATCCTAGCATTGCCTTATATTCAATTATTATAGTTGCGATTTGGGGTGGAATAGGATATAACATGGTTATTTTTCTATCAGGTCTCCAAAACATCCCTAAAACATACTACGAAGCAGCAATTATGGATGGCGCCCGGCCGCTTACAATTTTCTTTAAGATTACATTGCCACTTTTAACACCAGTTATTTTCTTTGTAACGATTATGTCTTTAATTGGAGCATTTCAAGTATTCGATCTCATCTTTATGATGATTGGTAGAACAAGTAATGTAATTGAAAATACACAATCTATTGTTTATTTATTTTATCAAAATGCCTTTATTTTAAATGAAAAAGGATATTCTGCAGCCATAGCAGTTGTATTATTAATTATTATATTAATCATTACAGCGATTCAAATGATATTACAGAAAAAGTGGGTGCATTATGATGAATAAAAGAGTAGGTGGAGTCAATAAAAATACGATTATGATTCATGCAATGCTTATCATAGGTGCTTTATTAACCATTGGTCCTTTTATTTGGATGATATTAACGTCTCTAAAGACATATGCAGAATCCGTTCAAGTTCCACCAGTAATTATCCCGTCTCAATTTATGTGGAGTAACTATACGGAAATATTCAACTTATTACCATTTTTAAAATTTATGATGAACACTTTAATCGTTACAATAGCTAGAACGGTCGGTCAGTTATTTTTATGCTCATTAGCAGCTTATGCTTTTGCTAGAATACAATTTCCAGGTAGAAATATATTGTTTTTACTAACTCTTTCTGTCCTAATGGTTCCAGCTCAAGTATTTTTACTCCCGCAATATTTAATTATGGTAAAACTGGATTGGTTGAATACATTACAAGCAGTAATTGTACCTGGGTTATTTAGTGCATTCGGCACCTTTTTATTACGTCAGTTTTTTATGGGGATTCCAAAGGAACTAGAAGAAGCAGCAAGACTAGATGGCTGCAATCATTTCCAAATATATTGGCATGTTATGCTGCCTCTTGCAAAACCAGGTTTAATTGCGCTTGGTATATTTACAACACTTTGGTCTTGGAATGAATTAATGTGGCCGATGATTGTAAATAATTCACCAGATATGATGACATTGTCAGTTGGTTTATCTTCACTACAAGGACAATATGCAACAAACTATCCGGTGCTAATGGCAGGATCATTTTTAGCGATTTTACCAATGTTGTTATTGTTTATATTTTTACAAAAACAATTTATTGAAGGAATCACAATTACAGGTGGAAAATAAGAATATTAGAATAGGAGAGGATATTTATGATTACAGCGGCCTTAATTGGGGCAGGAAGTCGTGGGATGTACGCTTATGCTTCTTACGCGTTAGAACATCCAACAGAGATAACTTTTGTTGCAGTTGCAGAATTAGATAATGCAAAAAGACGAAAATTCTCTGAAATGCATAGCGTTTCGGAAAATATGCAATTTGAAACATGGGAAGAGTTATTAGCGAAAGAAAAGCTTTGTGATGTATTGCTTATTTGTTCGCCCGATCGGTTTCATTATAAACCTGTTATGCAAGCAATTGAGAAGGGATACAAAATTTTATTAGAAAAACCAATGTCACCAAGTCCTGTAGAGGCTTTGGAAATTGCGGAGGCTGCAACGAGATATAATGTGTTATTAACAGTATGTCACGTATTAAGGTATGCACCATTCTATCGGACTTTAAAAGAAATTGTTGATCAAAAGAAGATAGGGGAGATTGTTTCGATTCAATGGAATGAAAATGTCGGTCATTGGCATCAAGCACATAGCTTTGTAAGAGGGAATTGGCGTAATAAGTCTGAATCTAGTTCGATGATTTTACAAAAATGTTGTCATGATATGGATGTGCTACAATGGCTTATTGGTGCAGAATGTGAAAAGGTTTCATCTTTTGGAAGTTTGACTCATTTTAAATCCGAACATGCACCTAAGGGTTCGACGTTACGTTGTACAGATGGTTGTGAAGTTGAGGGAAGTTGCCAATATTCTGCTTTAAAGTGGTATTTACATGAGAGAGATGAATGGCCAGCGAATGTAGTTTCTATTGATACAAGCATTGAAAATAGACTGGAGGCACTAAAAAAAGGACCTTATGGGCGTTGCGTGTACCATTGTGACAATGATGTTGTGGATCATCAAGTTGTAAATTTGCTGTTTGATAATGATGTAACAGTTGCTTTTACAATGTCTGCATTTACGAAAGAGTGTTGCCGTACGTTTAAAATTATGGGCACACATGGTGAAATTCATGGTCATGATGTACTAAATGAATTGAAGGTCAAATATTTTTCTGGTGAGGTTGAAACGGTTTATCCAGATACAATTGAAGGTGGACATATGGGAGCAGATAATGCAATTATGACTGATTTTATCGAAAAAGTAAAAAGCAATAAAACTGAAAGTTTAACGTCAGCAATGACTTCGGCAAATAGTCATTTGATTGCTTTTGCCGCTGAAAGATCAAGAATAACGGGTGAAACGGTATCTCTTAAGCAATATGTGACAGGGTTAAAAGAAGTGATGAATCCAGCGAAGTGAGAAGAGTGCATATAAAGGGACAAATTAAACATACAATTGAAATGAATTTTAACCGATGGAATAAGCTTATCTTCCTATGTGAGAAAGTGATGGTAATTCCTATTTTCATTCGATATAATAGCCATAAACTGGTTATAACAACTTTATAGATGAGGGAGTAAAACATGATTGTAAAAGATAATCGAACACCATTATATTATCAATTAATGGATATTATTGTAGAGCAAATTGAAACTGGGAATTTACAAGAACATGATAAGCTTCCATCAGAACGGGAGTTATGTGAGATTCATGATGTAAGTAGAACAACAGTGAGACAGACGATGCAGGAATTAGAAAAAGAAGGATATATTTATAAAAAACATGGTAAAGGTAGTTTTGTCTCACCTCGTGTATTTAATCAAAGTCTTGTTCGCTTTTATAGTTTCACAGAAGAAATGAAAAAGTTTGGAAAAGTTCCGTCATCAACCGTTGTATCATTTTCCATTATTCATTGCGATAAAAAAATAGCGAAAATTATGAATCTTGATTTTGAAGAAGAGGTGTATCAAATTACTAGACTAAGGTTAGCTGATAAAGAACCAATGCTATTTGAGACATCTTATATTCCTGTAAAGTTCTTTCCATATTTAACGAAGAAAGAGTTAGAAGAAACACCAATGTACGAGATTTTCCGTACAAAATATCAAGTCCATATCACGCGCGCGGTGGAAAGTTTCAAAGCGATTGCAGCAGAAAAAGAGCATGCAACATGGCTACAAGTTGAAAAGAATGAACCATCTTTATCACTAGAACGGATTGCATATGCGAAAGAAAATATAATCGAATACACACAGACAATTGCAAGAGGAGATAAATTTACTTACACAGTTGAATTACAATAAGTATAATTATACTTATTGTAATTCAACTGGTAATGATGACGTGATAAGATGTGAACTAATATTAAGGGGGGTCTCAAATGTTATTACATGCAAATGATGAAGTAAGAGAAACATATGGAGCATGTTTTACAGCGAAAGAGATTGCACAGCAGCCAGATCTTTGGGAACAAGTATATTCGAATGTTCAAAGTAATCATCATGAAATTACAGCGTTTTTTTCCCATATTTCAAGAAGGCATGAGCAAGTACGAATTATTTTTACTGGGGCTGGAACATCAGCTTTTGTTGGAGATACACTCGTTCCATATATAAAAAGAATAGTAGATGTAAAGAAAATGCAGATTGAAAGCATTCCAACAACAAATATCGTTTCAAGTCCTTATTATTATTTACAACCAAATATCCCAACAATTTTAGTATCGTTTGCTCGCTCTGGTAATAGTCCAGAAAGTGTAGCGGCAGTGGAGCTAGCAGAACAAATGATTCATTCCGTTTACCATATTATTTTAACTTGTAATGAAGAAGGGAATTTAGCGAAACAATTTCAACATAAAGAGAATGCTTTCGTAATGTATATGCCAAAGGAGGCAAATGATCGAGGGTTTGCGATGACAGGCAGTTTTACCTCTATGATGTTAACAGCACTTTTATTATGTAACTATAATGAAATCCCTCTTTTACAATCTAGCATTACGGATATTGTTCAGCTAGGAAAGAAGGTAATCGAAAAGCAAGAACGGGAAATGAAGCAAATTGCAGAAAAAGAATTTCATAAAATTGTATTTTTAGGATCAGGCGTATTCGAAGGCCTTTCTAGGGAGGCTGCACTAAAATTTTTAGAGTTAACGGCTGGCCGCATTCCCGTTATGTTTGACACGCCGCTTGGGTTTAGACATGGCCCAAAATCAATTTTAGATGAAGATACAGCTGTTGTATTGTTTTTATCTAATGATGAGTATACAAAAAAGTATGATATTGATTTATTACGAGAAATTTATCAGGAGAAAGATAGAAACGATATTATTGTCATTGCGCATCAAGATAGCCAGGAAGCAAGGCAGTATTGCAATACATTTTTATGCAATGACGGAAACGATTTGAAGGATGATGTATATATAACGTTTATTTATATATTATATGGTCAAATTTTAGCATTATATAAATCTATTGCATTAGGCATTACTCCAGATAATCCTTGCCCGAGCGGAAGTGTAAATCGTGTCGTTCAAGGTGTAACCGTACATCCTTATAAAGGAAAGGAATAGAAATGTATGAATTATTACGTCAAAGCATCAATGTATTTACTCGAAGAGGGGGTACGTGAAAGTGGATATTTACATATTGTAAATGGCTACTTTCTAAAACATGTTGAAGAAATAGTAGACGGAGCAATGGTAATGGATTTTGAAGGGAGTATTATTGCTCCGGGATTTGTTGATACACATATTCATGGTTTAGCGGGACACGATGTAATGGATTGTACATATGAATCGTTAAACAATATTTCTATTCAGTTATTGGAAAATGGTATTACGAGTTTTTTGCCTACAACAATAACTGATTCTTTAGAAAATACGACAAAGGCTTTACAAAATATAGCTCATGCAAAAAGAAAGGGAGTTGCAGGAGCAACTATTATTGGAGCTTTTCTGGAAGGGCCTTGTTTTACTGAAGCCTATAAAGGTGCGCAAAATCCAAAATATTTTATTAACCCAACGATTGAGTTGCTAGAAGAGTGGATTGCTGAATCAGAAGGAACAGTTAGAAAAATTGCAATGGCACCAGAAAGAGAAGGTGCCATCGCCTTTATACAGCAAGCGGTAAAAAATAATATTCGCGTGGCAATTGGTCATACAGATGCGAACTATGAAGTATGCCAGGAAGCAATTCGAGCAGGAGCGACAATCTTTGTGCACACGTTTAATGGAATGAAGGGGTTACATCATCGTGAACCTGGCGTTGTTGGAGCAGTACTTTCTACTGAGGGCGTGTATGGTGAAATCATTCCAGATGGACATCATGTCCATCCAAGTGTAGTGAATATTTTATATAAATGTAAAGGGTATGATAAAACTTGTTTAGTTAGTGACTGTATGCGAGCAGGCTTATTAGGGGATGGCACATATAATTTAGGGGAATTTGTTGTCCATGTAAAAGAAGGAATTGCCCGAACAGAGGCGGGATCTTTAGCTGGAAGCACGCTTCGATTTATTGATGGTGTGAAGAATATGGAGAAATGGACAAATGCATCGTTATGGGAAAGTGTCCATATGGGTTCGCTAATTCCGGCTAAAAGTATTGGAGTTGACAATGAAATTGGAAGTATTGCACCAGGGAAAAGAGCTGATTTTCTTGTATTAACAGAGGATTTAAACCTTATAGGGACAGTTGTCGGGGGAGAAATGAAATATAAAAAGAAAAAAGAAAGGATTTGAGAATATGCTTGTTTCAACTCAATTTATACTGAGAAATGCACAAGAACATGGCTATGCGGTTCCTGCTTTTAATATTCATAATTTAGAAACTTTAAAAGCGGTAATTGAAACCGCAGTAGAACTTAGGTCACCTGTTATTATTGCTGCTACACCAGGTACGATAAAATATATGGGAAAAGAATATCTTTTGTATATGATTGAAGCAGCAAGGAAGCGATATGATATACCAATCAGCCTACATTTGGATCATCATGAAGATATAAAAGATATTAAAAATTGTATCGATTTAGGAGTTCGTTCTATTATGATCGATGCATCACATCATCCGTTTGAGGTGAATATTCAGATTGTTCAGGAAGTTGTAGTGTATGCAAAACAATATGGAGCAACAGTAGAAGCTGAGTTAGGACAATTATCAGGAATAGAAGAAGATATAATAGTAGAAAACTCAATTTATACAGATCCTTATCAAGCGAAAGAATTTGTAGAACGTACCAACATTGATTCACTGGCAGTTGCAATTGGGACGGCACATGGGCTATATAAAGGGGAACCAAAATTAGATTTACAAAGATTAACAAATATTCGGAAGCAAGTTGATATTCCGCTTGTACTACATGGAGCATCTGGATTATCGGACAGACTAGTCCAAGAAACAATTCGCTTAGGAATTTGTAAAGTGAATATCGCAACAGAATTAAAAATTGCATTTGTAACAGCATTACGTCATTATTTACATACTCATCCAGAAGAAAATGACCCGCGTAAATATTTTTCAGATGCAATTCTGGCGATGAAACAGGTTGTTGCGGATAAAATAAAGATGTGCAAAAGTTTGAATCGTGTGTAAGGGGATATTTTTATGATTGCGACAATTACATTGAATCCATCTGTTGATATGCGATATGAATTAGGAGAATTAAAACCACACAAAGTGCATCGCACGAAGGACTATGAAAAAACTGCGGGTGGAAAAGGAATTAATGTATCGAGAGTACTTCGTTTGCTAGGAGAAGAGGTAACAGGTATTGGTTTACTTGGTGGTAGAAATGGTGAGTTCATAAGAGGAGAATTGAAAGAGCTATCAATTATAGATGAGTTTGTTTCCATTAAAGAAGAAACTCGCAATTGTTTAGCGTTAGTAACAAAAAATTCTGCTTCGGCTACTGAAATATTAGAAGTGGGCCCAGCTATTTCGGAGGATGAAATAGCTCTTTTTATAAAAAAATATGAAAGAATAGTAAAAGATTTTGAGTTTATTGTTGCATCGGGAAGTTTACCTAAGGGTATCCCAAAATCATTTTATAAACAGTTGGCACAAAAAGCTGCTGAAAATGGTAAGAAATTTATATTAGATACAAGTGGAGAGCCATTATTTCATGGCATACAAGGAAAGCCATTCTTAATTAAGCCAAACAGGCAAGAAATTTGCCAGTTGCTTCAAAAGAAGCATGTATCACAGGAAGAAATGATTGCGGAAGCAACTAAAATGTGCGAGGGAGGCGTGCAGTATGTTCTTCTGTCACTTGGAAGAGAAGGAGCGATACTTATCACGAAAGTTGAAAGCATTAGGGCAATTATTTCAGAAATAAACTCTATCAATGCTGTTGGCTCAGGAGATGCAATGGTAGCAGGAATAACATTTGCACTCGCAAAGGGGTATGAGGTAAAGGATGCACTTCGATTATCAGTGGCGTGTGGAATGGCGAATGCAGCTGAGCAAGCAACAGGTTATATACAGCCTAAAACTGTAGAGAAATTCTATAATGAAATTACAATTGTGTAAAAGTAGGGAGGGGAGAAATATGGGGAAGCGCATTGCTTGTTTTGATATTGGAGGAACTTTTATAAAATATGCAATGATTGATGAACAAGGAATAGTATATGAACAAGGAAAAATAAACACACCAGTACAAAATCAAAAGAAAGAAATTTTGCATCGCATTTGTGAAGTAATACATGAGTTTGAAAAGAGTTATACAATTCATTCTGTTGGTATATCATCATGTGGGATTATCGATAATATAAAAGGAGAAGTTATGTTTTCTGCTAATATTCCGGGATATACTGGTACAAAAATATCAGATTACATTTATAGTGAGACAGGGTACGTGGCAACTGTTGAAAATGATGTTCGTTCAGCTTGTCTCGGTGAAATGTGGAAAGGAGCGGGGAGAGGTAAAGAACATATTGTTTTAATAACACTTGGAACCGGGATTGGTAGTGGGATTATTACAAATGGCCAAATGCTTCAGGGAGCAAAAGGGCTAGCCGGAGAGCTTGGCCATATGATAATTGTTCATAATGGAGAAAAATGTGGTTGTGGTGGAGCAGGGTGTTACGAGAGGTATGCATCGACTTCTGCGCTGATTCGTCAATATAAAGAAGCATCCAAAATACAAGGAATAGAGATAGGTACAATTACAGGTGAAGAAATTATAGAACGTATATATATAGGAGAGCAGTTGGCGAAAAATGTATATGAGCAGTTTTTGCAGTATGTTGTTACTGGTTTAGTGAATATTACCCACATGTTCAACCCCGAATTAATTATTATAGGGGGAGGTATTACAGAACAAGGTGAACTATTTTTGAGAGAAATTCAGGAAAGGTTCCACGACAAAGTAATGAACATTTATCAAAATAAGACGAACATCACTTTAGCATCATTACATAATGATGCCGGTGTATATGGAGCGTGTTATGTAGCGTTGAATCGATGTGAGGTAAAGTCAATGAATATATAATTTAGAAGGTAATTATCGAAAAGAATTAACATGTAAGGCGTTTTATTCAATTGAAACAACCATCATTTTGTTCATGTAGAAGATGATTGGTTGTTTTTATTTGAATAGTTAATAGGAATATATGTTCTTTGATGATGTTGCTATAAAATATTTGCAGATGTGATTTATCACTTCTGTTCTTCATTTGAAGTATGAATCAAAAGGTGTATTAATATGAAAAAATTCCCAATAAATATGTTAAAATAACATTGTCATATAACAAGTGGGATTCGTTTGATGGAAAAAGAGCATCTTGCTAAAGTAGATTTAACGAAAAGAATTGAATCAAAATCTAAGTACAATAAGAAACTCGAAAAATATCAAATGCGCTTATTGGCACTACAGCAAATTTTAAAAGAAGAAAAAATAGCTGTTATGCTTGTTATGGAAGGTTGGGATGCAGCAGGTAAAGGCGGAGCGATTAAGCGGGTGACTGAACATCTTGATCCGCGTGGATTCCAAGTAAATCCAATTGGCGCACCTGCTCCTCATGAAAAACGGTATCATTATTTGCAACGTTTTTGGCGGAAACTTCCTCAGTACGGGCAAATTACTATATTCGACCGTTCATGGTATGGGCGTGTATTAGTTGAACGTGTTGAAGGGTTCGCCACAAAAGAAGAGTGGACGAGGGCGTATGGTGAAATTAATGATTTCGAGAAGCTATTAACAGATGATCATTACATAATAGGAAAGTTTTTCTATCACATTAGTAAAGAAGAACAGTTGAAACGATTTAAAGAAAGAGAGAATAATCCTCTTAAAAGATGGAAAATTACAGATGAAGACTGGCGTAATCGTGAAAAATGGGATGAGTATGTCGAAGCAATGGAAGATATGTTTGAAGAAACAAATAAGCCGAATGCTAAATGGAATATTATTGCGAGTAATGATAAATTATACGCTCGTTTGAAAACATTGAAAGTGATTATTTCATTAATTGAGGATTACTTCTTAGAGCATGGTATAGAATTACCTTCTTATTATTATGAAATAAAAGAAGGTAAGACAGAGGACGTTGAAACTAATCAAGATGTAGTTAGAAAATAGTACAAAGTTTACATATGAAATATAAAGAAGAACCATCCTGTAACTTTGGGAAACCGAATTACAGGATGGTTTTTTTATTTAGAAACATTTTACAATTTACAGAATAAGGTATATAATCAATAATCATATTAACATTGTTAATATGATTATTGATTATATGCTGTGTGGGGGTCTTATTTTGAAGGGAAGAGATGTTGTTTTAGGTTTATTAATGGAAAAAGAATTGTCTGGTTATGACATTAAAATTGTGTTTGAGGATGTATTTACTTACTTTTTTGATGGAAGCTTTGGAATGATTTATCCAACGTTACGACAATTGGAAAAGGAGGGGAAAATTAAAAAAGAAATTGTCATGCAAGAAGGGAAACCGAATAAGAAAATGTACTTTATTACAGATGAAGGGCGTGAAGAGTTTTATAAATACATGCAAACGGATGTAGAGAAAGACGTTTTACGTTCAGATTTTTTAATGAGGATGTATTTTGGTAATTATAGTGATGATAGGGCGATAAAAAAATGGATTGAAGACGAAATTGAAAGGAAAGAAGCGTACATTGCGGATCTTCGTTTGAAATATGAAAAATGGAGAGAAGGTATTACTTTCGTTGAAGAAATTTCACTCGATGTAGGTATTGCATCATATAGTGCACAAGTAGAGATGTTGAAGAGGAAGTTACAGCAATTAGAAGCAAAAGAAAACAATAAAACGGAAGAATGAAAAACACGTTCACAATAAATAAAGGGGTAGATTAACATGGAGCAGTCAAAGGGTATTAAGATTGTCTTTTTAATGTGCTTAGGTATTTTTCTTTGTATGATTGATACAACGATTATGAATATAGCTTTACCAGCAATACAATCGAGTGTAAATACTTCATTAGAGAAGATGTCTTGGGTATTAAATGTTTATACAATGACGATTGCAGTACTCGCAATCCCGCTAGGACGGATAGCTGATATTTTTGGGAAAGCAAAGGTGTATATTCTCGGTTTAATTATTTTTGGTGGTGGATCAGTGCTTTGTGCTTTTGCTAATACAGGCGATTTCCTTATTTTTTCTCGTTTTATACAAAGTATTGGTGCTGCAATTTTATTTCCAACGAGTATGGTAATAGGTGTATCAGCTATGCCTTTAGCAAAGAGGCATGTTGCACTTGGCATTTTAGGAGTAACACAGGGGTTGTCAGCTGCACTTGGTCCAGTAATAGGCGGGATTATTACGCAAAATTTAGGATGGAAATGGGTGTTCTTCGTCAATGTTCCAATTTGTATTATTGGGATCATTTTATGCAGTATCATGCTACAAATAAAAAATGAAGAACGTATTATCTCAAAAATTGATTGGATTGGGCTCATATTAAGTAGTTCAGCGATTTTCTCGTTTACTCTCATACTAGTAAAAGGTAATACATGGGGATGGCAAAGTAATATTGCTTTGTCTTGTTATGTAATTAGCACTATTTCTCTTATTCTATTTGTTTTAGTGGAACGAAAGATTCATAATCCAATGGTGAATTTAAATTTATTTAAAGATCGAATGTTTGTCGGAGCGTCTATCGTTGTTATATTAAGTAATTTATTCTTAATTGGCGTTACTGTATTGCTTCCAACTTTTTTGACAAAAATACAGCACCGAACGGAAATTGAAGCTGCTTTTCTAGTGACACCAATTTCAGCGATGATATTTTTTATCTCACCTGTTGCAGCAACTTTAATTAAAAAGCTTGGAAAAGTAACTATTATTTTGTCAGGGTTTCTTGTTATGGGCCTATCCTACTATTGGTTGCAAATGATTGACGTTAATTCAACAAATATAGAAATTATTATTCCATGTATGATATTAGGTGTTGGATATGGTTTAGTAGTGGGGCCAATTACAGTTTTAAGTGCATCTTCGTTTGAAGGAGAATTATTAACTGCTTCTCAAACTGTCGTATCGATGTTACGTCAAGTAGGTATTGTATTAGCAGTAGCGATATTTGTATCTAACTTAACACACAACTTATCTGTAAATAAAGAGAATGTATATCGTTATGCAGAAGAAAAAGTGCGTAATATTCATGTGGATAGTGCTCAGCAAACTGAAATATTACAAGTAACAAAAGAAAAGATAGAGAAGCAAAGTATAGAAACAAATGCAGAAAAGAAACAAAATGGAACATTTGTAGGGCTAAATAAAGAGAAAAAAGATGAATTAATTCACCAAAAGGTAGATGAAGCATTAAGTGGAGTTCCAGTAGAATATAGAGAAATAAAAAGAGAAGAAGTTACGAGTCAAGTAACAAAAGAGGTTGAAAAACAAGAAGAGAAAATAAAGAAAGAAATACACGTATTTTCAAATGACGTGAATCATTATGCTCAAAATCAAATGGCTACGAGTTTTACAGATTTATATAAAGCGAGTGTTCCATTTATTTTAATTTGTGCTTTAGTGAGTTTGTTGTTTTTGGAAGGGAAGGCTTTCAGTCAAAAGAGAGGAGAAAAGAGTAGAGTAGTAGGGGAATTGTAAGGGAAATAGGCTAATTATGAATTGTGTTCTAAAGATGGAACGTTGGCTGTCAAAAAAATTAGTATAGTTATTTTGGGAACTCCTCGGTAATGGGTGAAACATAAACCGTGGGGTTCTTTATATGGATAAATAAATTGCAATATTTTAAATTTGGGGATTTTGTTGTTCTATAGTACATTAACAAGAGGTATTAGTTTTATAGAGAGGGTGAGGAAATGATAGATACAGCAGATGCTTCAATAAGTAATCATATGTATACAGAAGAAGAGCAACAAAAATTATATAAACGAACGTTAATAATAGTTAGTATTTCACAAATGTTCGGCGGAGCAGGGTTAGCCGCTGGAATTACAGTAGGTGCACTACTTGCACAGCAAATGCTTGGGACAGATGCATATGCAGGATTACCGGCTGCTATGTTTACAATGGGATCTGCGGTAGCGGCTTTCTTTGTTGGGAAATTATCGCAAAAGTATGGTCGCCGAATAGGACTTGCAACAGGGTTTATAGTAGGGGGACTAGGGGCTATTGGAGTTGTATTGGCTGCTTTAACAAATAATATTATTCTATTACTAGTCTCTTTACTCATATATGGTTCAGGTACAGCTACAAATTTACAAGCTCGTTATGCTGGTACCGATTTAGCGGATAAGAAGCAGCGAGCAACTGCTATTAGTATTACTATGGTAATGACGACTTTTGGTGCGGTTGCAGGACCGAATTTAGTAGGTGTAATGGGGAATTTTGCTGATTCAATTGGAATTCCTAACCTTGCGGGTCCGTTCATATTATCAGCAGCGGCATTTATACTTGCGGGTCTTGTCCTTTTTGTTATGCTTCGTCCAGATCCATTAATTATCGCTAACATAATAGAAACATATAAACAAGAACATACATATAAAGGGCAACCAGTAACAGAAGAAATGATAGAAAATAAACGTGGTGTTACTGTTGGAGCAATCGTAATGATACTTACTCAAATAGTGATGGTTGCGATTATGACGATGACTCCAGTTCACATGGGACACCACGGTCATGGATTAAGTGCAGTAGGTCTCGTGATTGGTTTTCATGTAGGTGCAATGTACCTTCCATCACTTGTTACAGGAATGTTAATTGATAAAATTGGCCGTACTAAGATGAGTATAGCTGGTGGGGTGATTTTACTTGCAGCGGGTGTCATAGCTGCGATAGCACCGAGTGATTCTTTAATATTATTAATTGTTGCTCTTTCTTTACTTGGATTAGGATGGAATCTCGGATTGATTAGTGGTACAGCGCAAATCGTTGACTCCACAACTCCTTCTACACGTGCTAAAACACAAGGGAAAATAGATGTTTTTATTGCGTTAGCCGGAGCTTCAGGTGGAGCGATGTCAGGAATGGTAGTAGCTAATTCCAGTTATGCGGCATTATCATTAGCGGGAGGCTTGTTAGCATTATTGCTAATTCCTGTTGTGATGTGGTCTCGGTTAGGTAAAAAAAATTCATGAAATTAAAAAGAGGTTCTAGTTATTTCCTAGAACCTCTTTTTAATTCGTTTAACTTAAATCCCACTCCACAATAAGCCCTAAATGCGTAAGTCCACCGCCAAATCCGTATAGCAAAAGTGTGTCTCCGTTATTTAATCTTCCTTTTTTTCTAGCTAAATCTAAAGCGAGTGGAATAGAGACGGAAGATGTATTCCCCATATCTTCCACACTCGTTAATGTTTTTTGAATAGATATTTTTGATTTTTCGCAAATAGATTCAATCATTCGTAAGTTAGCACTATGTGGTATGAACCAGTCTATATCATCTATTTGTAAATTTGTAGTATGTAATAGTTCTTTTATGCCGTATGGTACTGTTCGTACAGCCCATTTATATACTTCTCTTCCGTTTTGAACGATTTTTTCATTTGTTTGCAGTGGTGTGCCATTCATAGTAGTAGATAAATTTGTTCTGTATAGATGAATGCCGCCGTCACCGTTTGTTCCCATGTGAGCAGCGATAAAGCTTGGTTTGTTTTCATCTCTTTCTAATAAAATAGCTCCAGCGCCATCACCGAACAAAATACAGGTCGTTCTATCGGTGTAATCAGTAACTTTAGATAATGTCTCTGTCGCTATGACGAGTACTTTTTGATGTGATCCAGAAGTGATTAAGCTATTACCGACATGCAGTCCGTATGTGAAACCAGCGCAAGTCGCATTTAAATCAAAAGCTAGCGTATGAGGTATGTTGAAGTATTGCTGTATTTGGCAAGCAACACTAGGGAAAACATAGTCAGCAGTAGTTGTAGCAACGATGATACAATCAATATCTTCTAAGTTTTTCTTATATGTTGTACACAAATTTTCGATTGCTTTAATGGCTAAGTGTGAGGAGTATTCGTCTTCGTTAGCAATTCTTCTTTCTTTCATGCCTGTTCTTTGTACAATCCATTCATCATTCGTATGGACCATCTTTTCTAAATCGTTATTAGACAATACTTGATCTGGAACATAAGTACCAATTGCGGTAATACGAGATTTAGAATTCATAGGGACATCTCCTAACTCATTTTTATAACCTGATACTAATATCAAGTAATAAAAATGTCAATAAAGACTTTTATGGTATGGAAACGATAATGTTTAATTTACTCTGGAGGAATTTGGCGAGTAGCGTAAAAATAATATACGGGAAGCTTTTGAAATTGATAATGAAGGGAGTGGGGCTCCTTGAAAAGAATTTTGCACATGTTGCCTGTTGTCATTATTTGTAGCTTTATTCTTATTGTTTTTCCAGATAAATCTTATGCTTGTGACTGTATTAAAAAATCTCCAGAGGATGCATTTCAAAAAAATGATGTGGTGTTTGAGGGGAAAGTAATTGAAATTGGAAGGAAAGAGGGAGTTGGAACTGAAGTGTTATTTGAAGTGAAGAACATTTGGAAAGGGACAAGCTCTTCACAAATTATCGTATATACAAATGGCGGTGATTGTGCCTTTCACTTTATAGATGGAGGAGAGTATTTAGTTTTTTCTTCTCAAAGAGGATCAGAAAAACAATTACACACACATAGTTGTAGTAGAACGAAGAGATTGGATGAGGCAGGGTCGGACAAAGTGGCTTTAAGTCAATTTGCAAAAGAGTCTGTTCCAACGAAGAAAGTAGATTTAAAAGGGGAGACGGTGAGTGGCTTAAGTTGGTGGCAAGTTGCTATCATTTCCATCGGTCTGTTATTGATAATTACTTTTGTTATTTTTATTGTGAGAAGAACTCGGAAAAAATGACGATTAAAGTAAAATTATAAAGAATTTCTTTCTGTTTCTATAGGTGGTTTAATCTTGTGAAAGCGAATTACTTATGCTACACTTTATGTAACTTAAAATGAACGGAGGGGCTTCCTTTGATCTTAATCAGATTACGTCTCAATACTTTGTGCCGATAATTGAATAGCGCTCAAAGGCTCTGTCTGTGTACAGAGTGAACGGGATTGGTCTGCCTATTTTAAAGGAACCCTTTATTAAGCTTATATGTGAAAAAGAGGGAGGGACGAATACGCCCTCTTTTTGTTTTGCCTTTAAAAATAGAATGAGATCGTATAGGTGAACACTTGTTGTGGATACGTATATGATCTTGAGACTTATTGACTATGAGATAGGATGAAAGCACCGCTTTCTTCTATTTCTTTGGTGAACCCTTATCCGTTTACGAAAGCACAGGCAGTGACCTGTGCTTTTTATTTACGTAATCGAAATGGAGGAATAAATATATGGAAGAATTATTACAAAGAGCAATATTAGTTGGAGTAAATTTAGGTAATGAAGCTGATTTTGCATATTCGATGGAAGAGTTAGCAAATCTTACGGAAGCTTGTGATGTGGAAGTAATCGGTCAAGTGACGCAAAATTTACAGCGAGTAAATCCGTCGCATTATATTGGAAAAGGGAAGATTGAAGAAGTAGCAGCGTATGTGAAAGAAGCAGATGCGAATATGGTCATCTTTAATGATGAATTATCTCCTTCACAAATTCGAAATTTAGAAGAGGATTTAGATTGTAAAGTAATTGATCGTACGATTTTAATTTTAGATATTTTTGCGCAGCGTGCGAAAACGAAAGAAGCGCAGTTGCAAGTAGAAGTGGCACATCTTCAGTACATGATGCCTCGTTTAATCGGTCTTCGTGAATCTTTAGGAAGACAAAGCGGGGGAGTTGGCACGAAAAATAAAGGTGTCGGTGAGAAGAAGTTGGAATTAGACCGTCGTAAAATTGAAGAACAAATTGCAGCTCTAAATAAAGAATTAGAAGCACTTGTTGCACAGCGCCAAACGCAGCGTAAACAACGTAAGAAAAATGAAATTCCAGTTGTGTCATTAGTAGGATATACGAATGCAGGTAAATCAACGATAATGAATACGATGCTTGAAATTTTTAATGGTACTGCAGAGAAACAAGTATTTGAAAAAGATATGTTATTTGCGACGTTAGAGACATCTGTACGAAATATTGATTTGCCAGATAATAAATCATTTTTATTAACGGATACTGTTGGATTTGTAAGTAAATTACCGCATCATCTTGTGAAAGCATTCCGTTCAACGCTAGAGGAAGTGGCGGAAGCAGATTTACTCATTCACGTCGTAGATTACTCAAATCCTAATTATGAGCAATTAATTGATATTACAAATGAAACGTTAAAGAAAATTGGCGTGGAAAATATCCCGACGATTTATGCATACAACAAATCAGATATGGTAGATGTTGAAATTCCGAAAGTGCAAGAAGATCGTGTTTATCTATCTGCGAAGAAACATGTTGGAATTGAAGAGCTTGTAGAAATGGTTCGCTCACACATTTATAAAGAGTATACGAAGTGTGAAATGTTAATTCCATATGATCAAGGACAGGTAGTTTCGTATTTCAACAATCATGCACACGTTTTATCTACGAGTTATGAAAATGAAGGTACGAAAATGGCGCTAGAATGTAAGACGAGTGATTATGAGAAGTATAAGCGTTTTGCGATTTAATAGAAAAGGCGATCCTAATATGTTTTAGGGTCGTCTTTTTCTTCATAGTTGCAAGCATTCCTTTCGTCCTGTTCCAGTATAAAAGAAAACACAGAGAGTTCATATAAATAAATCCGACAAAGCATATAGAAAAAATATATTTTTTTAGAAGTTGAATTTCTGGAAAAAGAAACGAAACCAGTATAGAATAGAAATGTTTCAAAACTCAGAATTTATTACACTTAATGTAATAAAAATATATTTTGTACAGGAAGGAGCGATTCGTATATGCAGGCAGTTTCACAAAAAAGTGCAGTAGAAACACCGACGATATATCGAATATTATTTGCGATTAGTTTCGGACATTTTTTGAATGATTCGATGCAAGCAGTTGTGCCAGCGTTGTTTCCTATTTTGGAAAAAACGATGAATTTATCTTATATGCAAGTAGGGTGGATTGCATTTGCGTTAAATATGACGTCATCGATTATGCAACCAGTTTTTGGGATGTATTCAGATAAGAAGCCGTCACCATTTTTATTACCACTCGGTATGTTTTCGAGTATGCTTGGGATGATCGGACTTGCGTTTGCACCGAACTTTATAGTTGTTATTATTTCTGTTTTATTTATTGGATTAGGTTCCGCGGTCTTTCATCCAGAAGGCGCTCGTGTTGCTTACATGGCAGCCGGTGCAAAACGTGGTTTAGCACAAGCGATATATCAAGTAGGAGGAAACACAGGGAATTCTCTAGCTCCTATATTTACAGCATTAATTTTCGTCCCGCTTGGTCAAATTGGTTCTTTAGGCTTTACAGCCTTTGCAGCAGTAGGAATTGTATTACTAATTTTCGTATCAAATTGGTATAAAAATGAATTAGCCACTGGTGCTGTAAGAAGGAAAAAGAGGGCTGCACTTGAGGCTGAAAATGCGATTGTAAGTACGCACATTAAATTTGTTATTATACTTCTTGTTTTTCTAACATTTGTACGTTCTTGGTACGGTGCTGGTATCGGAAATTTCTATCAATTCTATTTAATAGAGCATTACGGTTTATCTATAAAAAATGCACAGTATTTCGTCTTTGCTTTTATGATTGCTGGTGTATTAGGTACTTTCTTTGGTGGTCCGTTAGCAGATAAATTCGGTAAGAAAAAGATAATTGTATTTTCAATGCTCGGTTCAGCGCCGCTTGCACTTTTACTACCTCACGTTTCGCTCGTGTGGGTTGTACCGTTATTTTTATGCATTGGATTTATTAGCTCTAGTAGTTTTAGTGTAATCGTTGTATATGCACAAGAACTTGTTCCAGGGAAAGTTGGAATGGTGTCAGGATTAATTGTCGGCCTTGCGTTTGGCCTTGGAGCATTAGGTGCTGTAGTCCTTGGGAAATTAGCTGATATGTATAGTCTTCAGTTTATTATGCTATTATGTAGTTGTTTACCATTAATTGGACTGACTTCATTGTTACTGCCAAATGATAAGAAAACGATAGAATAGGAGATGTGCTATGAAATTATGTGAAAATGTTACAGAATTAATAGGAGATACACCTGTCGTTCGATTATCTAAATTTATTCCAGAAGGCGCAGCGGATGTGTATGTAAAACTGGAAATGTTTAATCCGTCACGCAGTGTGAAAGATCGTGCTGCTTATAATTTAATTCATATTGCCGAGGAACACGGCCTCATTAAGCCGGGGGATACAATTATTGAACCGACGAGTGGCAATACAGGAATTGGTTTAGCGATGAATGCAGCAGCTAAAGGATATAAAGCTATTTTAATTATGCCAGACAATATGTCCAAAGAGCGTATTAATTTATTGAAAGCATACGGAGCAGAAGTAGTTTTAACACCAGCGGAACAAAGAATGCCAGGAGCAATTGCGAAGGCGATAGAGTTACAAAAAGAAATTCCAAATAGTTTTATTCCGCAGCAATTTGAAAACCCAGCAAATCCGAATATTCACCGTTATACAACTGCACTTGAAATTTATGAACAAATGGATGGAGAGCTTGATGCATTTGTAGCAACCGCAGGAACAGGTGGAACAATTACAGGGACCGGTGAAACGTTAAAAGAGAAACTACCAAACTTATATATTGCAGTAGTCGAACCGAAAGGGTCACCAGTGTTATCTGGTGGTGTTCCAGGCCCTCATAAACTAGTCGGAACAAGTCCTGGTTTTATTCCAAAAAACTTAAATACAGAAGTGTATAACGAAATTATTCAAATTGCAGATGAAGAGGCATTAACTACAATGAGGAACTTAGCAAGACAAGAAGGATTACTAGTAGGGCCATCTTCAGGAGCTTCTGTTTACGCCGCAATTATGATAGCGAAGCGTCTAGGTGCTGGTAAAAAAGTTTTATGTATTGCGCCTGATACAGGGGAACGTTATTTAAGTATGGGGCTATTTGAATAAAAGTGATAGAAGCACCTTAATAGTAAGGATGAAAATCCGCTATTAAGGTGTTTCTTTTAGAAAAATAGAGAATGGGTGAGTGGGGAGAATGACAATGAAGCTATTGAAACCAACATACGAATATAGCGAACAAATTATAGAGTATCGGAAGGCATTTTTACATGCAGGAGAACAACCACACGGCAGTAGTTCTTTACAAAATTTTGATTCTCTAGATGAATGGTTTGAAAAAGTGAGTATACAAGAAGTAGGAGAAAACTTACAAGCGAATCGAGTACCATCTAGTCAATTTTTAAGTTTTGAAAAAGGAGAACTTATCGGTTTTGTGAATATTAGACACCGATTAAATCCAGAATTATTGCTGGAAAGTGGTCATATTGGTTATAGTATCCATCCAAATAAACGTCGCCAAGGTTACGCTACGAAACAACTTCAACTTTCTTTAGCTTGGGCTCAAAAATTAGGGTTGCAGAAAGTATTAATAACTTGCGATAAATCAAATATCAGCTCTGCTAAAACGATCCAAAAGGTTGGCGGTGTGTTAGAAAATGAAGTAGTTTCTTCTCATACTGGTGAAATTGTTCAGCGTTATTGGGTAGAAATTTGATTAAGTGTGAATTTGAAAAGGTAATATAATATGAAATATCGAAATAGATAAATGAAAAGTAAGGGAAGTACTGCAGTTTTAGGGGGGGAATGAAATGGGATTAAAAGAGAAAGCGATAGAAATATCGGAGATTTATAGGGAAAATCCGAAAGTCGAGGCTATTATTTTAGCAGGCTCTGTAGCGAGAAAATTAGAAGATGAACATTCGGATATCGAATTACATATTTTATGGTCAGCATCACCTGAGGATAAAGACCGTCAAAAGCCAATCGAAACTATAGGTGGCACTATTTTGTCATATCATCCATACGAGGAAGAAGAATGGTCGGAAACGTATTTGACGAAAGAAGGAATTAAACTAGAGATTAGTAATTTTTTAACAGTGACAGTGGAAAAGGTTATTTTAGAAGTTGTAGAGCAGTATGATATAAATTATGAGAAACAATGTATTGTGTCATCAGTTCATGATGGTGTGAGTTTGTATGGAGAGGTGAAAGTACAGGGTCTAAAAGATAGGGTTGAAGCATATCCAGAAGAACTGGAGAAAAGAATGATCTCAGAAAATCTTTGGTTTAGTAATCGTTGGCATAATCGAGAGGCGCTTTTAAAACGGAAAGATTGGCTTATGCTATATGATGTCATTTGTGAAGTGCAAAGAAATATATTTGGGGTCTTATTTGGTCTGAACCGAATGTACGTGCATCATCCTGCGTTTAAATGGATGCCATATAATGTGGAACGAATGAGTATTAAACCTGAAAATTTATATGAGCGTATGGCGAATACGTTGATAGGGAAACCAGAGTATAGTGTACAGGAGTTAGAAGTGCTAATTGAAGAGGTATTACATTTAGTAGAACAATATGCTCCGGGGTTAAATATCGCTGAACAACAAAAGCGTATTCAATATGCGAAGTAAAAAACAAGAGATGTAACAACGAGTTACATCTCTTGTTTTTTTATTTTACTAGCTTTCCTAATATAGGCAAACGTTGAATACGATTACCGAGAATATGCGAAGCAAGTCCGCTCGTTAATACGAATAAAAGATAAACAAGTCCTCCTGCTGATGCGCATATAAACACAATAACCAGTGATTCTATATAAGATTGACCAGGAATAATCCAGCTTATAAATGCTCTTAATGCAATTACAACAGCAGACATTGCCGCGGAGTAAATCGTAATAAGAAATACTGTTTTTGCTGTTTCGCCAATTTTAAATTTCGCAAACTTAACGATGCAGTACAACATAATAATATTTGAAACGAGATATCCAAGAATTGTTCCAAGTACAGCGCCATGTCCACCGAATAAGTGTAAAAGTGGTGTGTTCACCACAATTTTAACGAGAATACCGACTGAGAATGCAATCATTGTTTTTCTTTGATAATCAATGCCTTGTAATATGGCTGCTGAAACTGTGAAAATCGCACTTAATATAGCAGACGGTGCAAATGAAATTAAATATTGTGATCCACCAAGTGCAATTTCAGGATTTACATAAACCATGCGGAAGGCATCGTAAGCGATACTTGCTAGACCGAATGCGGCTGGGATAGTGAAGAATAACAATACTTGGAATATCTTTGAAATTTGTTCTTGTAATTCTTCTAGTTTTCCGCTTGTAAATGATTTCGTTATAGCCGGAATAATTGTTAATGAGAATCCAGTTGCAAGTGAAGCCGGAATCATAATTAACTTTTGTGCATAGTTCGTTATATAAGCGAAAACTGCATTCGCGGTTTCTAAAGGCTCTCCCATCGCTCTAAGGACATCAGCTACGGTATATTGATCTACTAACGTATAGAGTGGAATTGCAATACCAACAAATACAATTGGGATTGCATATCGAAGTAATTCCATATAAATATTTCTTAATGGAATATCGGATGCCCTTGACTTTAATTCACCTTCAGGAGGCTTTAATCCGTTATACTTTTTCCAGTACAGCATTAAAATAGAGACGCTGGCAAGTGCCCCGATAACAGCGCCAAACGTAGCAACTGCAACAGAAGAAGCTACTGAACCTCCTAATAGTTTTGAGACGATAAAACTACCAACTAAAATGAAAACGACGCGTGCGATTTGTTCCACAACTTGAGAAACAGCACTTGGTTTCATGTGCTGAAAACCTTGGAAATAACCACGTGTAACACTCATAGCTGGTACGATAATAAGCGCGAAACTTAATGCTCGCATTGTAAGTGTTACGTCGGCGATAAATTGTGGATCTGGCGTTTTCGAGCGAATAATAAATTGTGATATGTACGGTGCTCCAATAAATAAAGTTAAAAATCCTAAAAAGCCCATAAACAGCATTAATTTTACGCTCGAGTTATACAATTTTTTACTTGTACTATAATCACCAAGCGCATTATGTTTTGCAACAAATTTTGAGACGGCAATAGGAATACCAGCTGTTGAAAAGCTTAATAAAATACCGTACCAAGAGTATGCGTATCCATATAAAGCGACCCCTTGCGTTCCAACTAATAATTGAAAGGGGAAAAAGTATATAAAACCTAAAATTCGTGAAATCATTGTTGCACCACTTAATAAAGCGGTACCTTTTAAAACTTTTGAAGTAGACAAAATTCTTTCCTCCTGCTCGTGCTGCCCGTAAACGCCCGATTGGTGTGGGCTAATAATCAGTGGGGGAGGAACAAAACCCTCACTGATTAAAGTTTCACTTTATCGTATACTACTATAAACCTGTTAGAGAAGTTAATACAGTATAAACCATAAATGTTCTAATACTATTCATTTAAAAGTCATATTTTGAATTTTTAAATAGAATGTAATGCATAAAATTTCAAAATATAAGTTGACACTATTTTTAATGTATGATAAAAATGATAGTAATCAATTCGGAAAATAATATTTGAGCAATGAAAGGGTATAGTAGTGAAAATCTCCCTATTTCAGAGAGCTGATGGTTGGTGTGAATCAGTATATAGATTATTCATGAAGTTCGTCCTGGAGCATCTTTCATAAATTTCACATTGTGAGGAAATGAAAGACGGTAGTTCATACCGTTATCAAATAAAGTGGTGAAGATTTTTTCACAACTAGGGTGGTACCGCGATATATATCGTCCCTACGTATTTTACGTAGGGACGTTTTTTATTTAGGTCCTAACTTTGGTGTGGCTTCATAACTAGGGTGGTACCGCGATATTTTATCGTCCCTACGTATTTACGTAGGGACGTTTTTTATTTAGGTCTTACTTTTGTTGTATCTTCATAACTAGGGTGGTACCGCGATATTTTTTGTCGTCCCTACGTATTTGCGTAGGGGCGTTTTTTATTAGGGAGGAAGTGAGCGTATTAGAAAAGGGTGTAGATAGAATTATATAAATACTAAATTGTAAACTGAAAAAGATAAAGAGAGGAGATTAACAGATGAATTCACAGCAATGGACATCGAAATTAGGTTTCGTATTAGCTGCAGCAGGTTCAGCAATTGGTCTTGGGGCAATTTGGAAATTCCCGTATATGGCCGGAATCGGAGGAGGCGGCGCGTTCTTCCTTATTTTCATCGGTTTCACATTATTAATTGGTTTACCGCTATTATTAGCTGAATTTGTTATCGGAAGAAGTACACAAAAAGAGGCCGTTGATGCGTATAGAGAAATCGCACCAAAAACACTATGGCCATGGTTAGGGAAATTGGGGATTGTAACTTGTTTCATACTACTTTCTTTCTACAGTGTTGTAGGAGGATGGATTTTATTATACTTATGGAATGCAATTACAGGTAGACTATGGGAAGGAAATGGAGCATACGAAGCTACGTTTGGTGAAATCATTTCCAATCCGTATTTAGCAGTTGGATCACAGCTATTATTCATCCTTATTACTATTTTTATCGTAAGTAAAGGTGTACAAAATGGTGTTGAAAAAGTAAATAAATATTTCATGCCAGCACTATTCGTTTTATTCTTTGTATTAATCGTTCGTGCACTTACGTTAGACGGTGCTGGAGAAGGGGTTCGTTTCTTCTTACAACCTGATTTCTCAAACGTAACATCAGAAATCATTTTATATGCAATGGGGCAATCATTCTTCTCGCTATCTGTCGGTGTAGCCGTTATGGTAACGTATAGCTCATACTTACCGAAAGAAGAAAGTTTACCGCGTTCAGCATTTTCTATCGTAGCTTTAACACTTGTCATTACATTACTTGCAGGACTGGCAATTTTCCCAGTTGTGTTCGCATTTGGAATGGAACCATCTCAAGGACCAGGACTATTATTTATCGTATTGCCAGCTATTTTCAGCAAAATGGCGTTCGGAAAATTATTCTTCATCGTTTTCTTATTACTATTCTTCTTTGCTACTATTACATCAGCAATTTCGATGTTAGAAATTAGCGTTGCATCTTTAACTGCAAAAGGTAAAGGGAAACGTGAAAAAATGGCCTTAATCGTAGGATTATTAATCTTCGTTGTTGGGGTACCATCAGCATTATCATTCGGTTTGTTAAGCGATGTGAAACCATTTGGGAAAACAATTTTTGATTTAGCAGATTATGCGGTTAGTAACATACTAATGCCGCTTGGTGTTTTATTAGTTTCCATCTTTGTTCCGTTGAAAATGAAGAAAGATGTATTAATGAAAGAGCTTGGTGTAAGTAAAAATAAAGGCTATAAACTATTCGTATTATGGTTATTCTTACTTCGCTATATTGCACCAATTGCGATTATTATCGTATTCCTAAATGTGCTTGGAATTATATAAAAGAAAGGTAGCGTATCGTGGTATGATACGCTACCTTTTTATTTTGCTCTTTTTTGCAGTTCAGTTACTGTCACGAATTGATAGCCCTTTTTAGATAAAGAGTCTAAAATACCTTCAATAGTTTGTAGATTTTCATTAGATTCATCGTACATAGAGTGCAATAAAATGATAGAACCAGGTTTTATATTCTTATTGACGTAGTCAATTTTGTCAGTTGCAGATTTATAAAAAGTATCAGGTTCAAGATCCCATGTAATCGTTTTGATATTGTTGTTATTTAAATAATATGGTAGTCCAATTAATTTCTTGCCGTTAGGGGGTCTAAAATCAATTTCACCTGTATATCCTGTTTGGCGAATTAATGAATTCGTTTTTTCTATTTCTTCTTTAATAAAAGAAGGTGTTTTGAAAACCATTCTATTATGAGAATATGTATGGTTTCCAAGTTGGTGTCCAGATTGAATAATTGATTTTCCTAATGGTAAATTATTTTCTAATTCGTTTCCGATAACAAAGAAAGTAGCTTTAGCATTGTACTTATCTAGTAGTGGTAGTATTTGTTTTACATTGTTAGTAGGACCATCATCAAAAGTTAAAGCAATCAATTTTTCATTTGTTTCTACGCGATTTGTTAAATCTCCAAATAATTGAAAGCTTCTTGCGTTCATTAATTTGTACGTGCCGAATAATGATATAACAATAATAAGTAGTGTAACTAATGTAATGATTATTTTTTTCTTCATAATACAACCTCACATTTATTTTTGATTCGATTAAAAAGTATTATATCAAACTAAGTAACTTGGTGCTTTGAAAAAGGATGAAGATGCAAGGAGAGGAAATTTATCATATAATAAAATGCAAAAGGTATATTAGGAGGTGTTTATATGGCGATTACAATTCAATTGCCAGACACTGCAGCGTCTCATGCAAAGCCAAGTATGGAAATGGCGATACTTTGCGTGAGGTAGACAAGTAATATACAATCGCCTAAATGAGCTCGTATCATTTTTTATATTTGGCTTTGCACCTTATTGAAATGAACCATAAAAAATAAGGGGCGAGCAGAAATGAAATACGTAAAGGCTAAGGCCGTTTTACCAGAGAGTTTAATTACTGAAATTCAAAAGTATATACAAGGTGAAACAATTTACATTCCAAAACAAGAAACGAAACATTATAAGTGGGGTACACGATCTGGAGGAAGAAAGCAACTGGATGAAAGAAATAGAGCAATTAAAGAAGCGTTTAAAAGCGGAATTGCTATTCATCAACTTGCAGAAGAATATTTTCTTTCTGGAGAAACGATTAAAAAGATTGTGTATTCTAAATGAGAATAAAAGAGTCCGGTTCAAATATTATTTTGAATCGGGCTCTTTTTGCTTTGTACATATTGGATATATTGGGTGTGAAGGGGCATGATAATAGCAAAAATGTGCCGTTTTTTTACTGAGTAGGATACAGCGTATTTGAGTGAAAAGCAGAAAGGTGAACATATATGAATCATATTGGACAAATAACGATAGAGCTTTTAGTTGGTTTTTTTGTTCTATTAATTGCTACAAAAATATTAGGGAAAACACAAATATCTCAGCTAACGCCCTTTGATTTTATTTCTGCTATCGTCCTTGGTGAGCTTGTTGGAAATTCAATATACGATCCTAAAATTAAAGTGTGGTCTATTTTATATTCAGTATTTGTTTGGGTGGTTTTAATTTACACAATAGAAGTGATAACCCAAAAAATAAGAGGAACAAGAAGGTTTTTTGAAGGATACCCTTCTATTATTATTCGCAATGGGTATATTGATCGAGAGCAATTAAGTATAAACCATTTGGATATTAACCAATTACAACAAATGTTAAGGCAACAAAAAGATATATTTTCAATCCGAGAAGTTGAGTATATGATATTAGAACCTAATGGAAACATAAGTGTATTGAAGAAAAGTAAATATGAATCTCCCACTATAAACGATTTAAGTTTAAAACATAAGCCCGTATACTTACCCATTTCGTTAATTAGTGATGGAAAAGTAGTTAAGGATAATTTGAGGGAAGCAGGTTTTGATGAAGGATGGCTTTATAAACAAATAAAGCAAAAAGGGATTACTAAATTTGAGGACGTACTATATGCGGAATGGAAAACAGATGATGGATTCTTTTGTCAGGAGATGAATCGGTAGAAAATAACCGATGTAGTTATGTAATTTTCATTTCTAAATTATCTTTTACATATCAAAAAACTGAATCATTGTATACAATAAAACTAGATCAACAATTTGTATGGAGTGATAAAGATGGAAGTTTTTATTAGAAGCGATCAATATAATTTTATAAAATCACAAGCTTATATTTTAGCAAATGGACATGCGACGGCAAATGATAGAGGAGTAATTCAAGCGTTAAAATCACTTGCAATTGAAAAGATAATACATGTATTTGAGAATTTAACGGATGAACAGAAAGAGTTAATTGATACGGTATTAACAGTTGAAAATAGAGAAGATGCAGAATCGTTTTTACTGAAAATAAATCCGTATGTAATACCGTTTCAGGAAGTTACAGCACAAACGTTAAAAAAATTATTTCCTAAGGCGAAAAAATTAAAACTTCCTGATATGGAAGAACTGGATATGAAAGAATTATCTTATTTAAGCTGGATTGACAAGGGATCAAGCAGGAAATTTATTATAGCGAAAAATGATAAAAATAAGTTTGTTGGTCTGCAAGGAACATTTCAAAGTTTAAATAAAAAAAGCATTTGTTCATTATGTCATGGGCATGAAGAAGTAGGAATGTTTTTAGTTGAAATTAAAGGTGATGTACCAGGAACTTTCGTTAGAAAGGGAAACTATATTTGCAAAGATGGTGTAGCTTGTAATCATAATATGAAATCGCTTGATAAATTGAACGATTTTATTGAACGATTGAAGAAATAAAGAAGAAACCTCTAGTATTTAAACTGGAGGTTTTTATTTTTTGAAGAAGTAATAATAGGCTTCTTTTGTAGCTGTAGATTTATAAAAAAAGTCAGGTCATTTATAATGAAATTTGATAAAAACATCTATTTGGATACAGTTGCTTATATGCAAGGAGGTAAAACATGAATTACATTTCACCGAAAGAAGAGGTGTTAAAAGTGAAACGGTGGCCTAAAGATACGATAGCGGCGGGGCGTGGTCATACCGTTGCTCTTAAATCAGATGGCACGGTGGTAGCAGTGGGACGAAATAAAGAAGGTGAATGCAATGTAAGCGGCTGGTGTAATATTGAAGCAGTCGCAGCGGGCAATGTTCATATGGCGACGAATACGGGTAATGCTCATACAATCGCTCTTAAATGTGATAATACTGCGGTTGCAGTGGGGTGGAATAAGCATGATCAATGTGATGTAAACGACTGGCATAATATTGTATCGGTTGCGGCGGGCTGGCGTCGTACCATTGGCCTGAAACCGGATGGCACGGTGATAGCAGTGGGACGAAATAAAGAAGGAGAATGCAATATAAGTAGCTGGCGTGATATTGTGGCGGTCGCAGCAGGTGACTGGCATACAGTCGGTCTTAAATTGGACGGAACGGTGACGACTGTGGGTAATAATCGGTATGACCAATGCAATGTCAGTGGTTGGAGGGATATTGTGGCGATAGCGGCAGGCTATCTTTATACAGTTGGTCTTAAATCAAACGGCATGGTGATGGCTGTGGGTAATAATAAACATGGCCAATGTGATGTCAGTGGCTGGCGTGGTATTGTAGCGATAGCGGTGGGTAGTAATCATACAATCGGTCTTAAATCAGACGGCATGGTGACGGCTGTGGGTAATAATAAACATGGTCAATGTGATGTAAGTGATTGGCGCGATATTGTAGGGATAGCGGCGGGTTGTGCCCATACAGTCGGTCTTAAATCAGACGGCACGGTGGTAGCAGTGGGGGATAACGAATATGGCCAATGCGATGTAGACAGCTGGCATGGTATCCGACTGCCCGATCCAAACATTTTGTCAATCTAAATATTTGTTGATGGGGAATAAGAATGTTTAATTTCTAATAAATCGCTGGTAATATTATTTTATTTCAGGAGTAATTATGGAATAAGGTATGTAGAAAATAATTAAACTTAAATCTACTGAATAAGAAACCTTTTACAAAAGGGGTTCTTATTCTTTTCCATAAAATGAGAATGTACATGGCATTTTTGAACAGATGTTATTAATCGCGATTGCAATCGGAATAATTGGTGGTCTTGCTATAAGAATATGTACGGATTTATTCACATTTATCAAGTGGACAATCAAACAAAGGAAATCTTGAATATGTTTAATAGTTATAAGGAGGGAATGAAATGACGAAGAAAAAGAATAGCGTGAAAAACGAGATACTACTTTGGACATTAACAGCGATTGTTCTTTTAATTGTATGGTACTTTTCTCAAAGATAAAAACGCATCGCGCTTTGAAAAAAAAGCACGATGCGTTTTTATTATTTTTTTTGCCAATTTTCTTTTATGAAATCTTCACGGCCAGATTCTTTTTGCTCGGTAGCATATTTTTCTGGATTCTTTTTATAGAAATGTTGGTGATATTCCTCTGCTTCATAAAAAGGTGCAGCTGAGCGAATTTCAGTCACAATAGGATCTTTAAATATACCGCTTTCTGCTAGAGTTTGCTTCGATTTTTCTGCAAGCTCTTTTTGTGTTTCATTATGATAAAAAATTGCCGTGCGGTAAGAGGGACCACGGTCAAAAAATTGTCCGCCATCATCAGTCGGATCGATTTGTGGCCAATATAAATCTAGTAATTTTTGATACGGGAAAATAGAAGGATCGAATGTAATTTGAACGACTTCTAAATGGCCAGATGTTCCAGCTTTTACTTGTTCATATATTGGATTTTCTATATGACCACCTGCATAGCCAGAAAGTACTTTATGAACACCAGGAAGTTCATCAAATGGTTTTACCATGCACCAAAAGCAACCACCTGCGAAGGTTGCGAGTTCGTATGTTTTTTCGGACATTGCTGTAATCCTCCTAAATGTATATATTTTATATAGTATTATATAAATTGTTTTATTGCGCAATAAAAAAGATTTGAAAATATATGTTTTTTATAAACAAGATCCTCCGCTAACATCAATTAATTGTCCAGTAACCCAGCGGCTGTCTGGAGAAGCAAGAAAAGCAGCAGTATCGGCAATATCTTCTACTTCACCTAAGCGATTGAAGGCGGAAATAGTAGTAGCGTACTGTTTCATCATTGGGTCGCTCAAGAGTTCTGCGTTCATATCTGTTTTAATAAAGCCTGGAAGTATTGCATTTACTGTTATTCCTCGTGCTCCGAGTTGTTTTGCAAGCGTGAAAGTCATTGTATTAATAGCTCCTTTCGTCATACTATAGGCAACGAAATCAGGTAAAGAAATGCGGGTGGCAGCTGATGAAATATTAATAATTCGGCTATTGTCACGTAAACGTGGTAGAGCTTGTTGGATGATAAAGAATGGTGCTTTTGCATTTACTGAAACGATTCTATCAAAAAATTGTTCAGTCGTTTCTTCAATAAAAGCACCAGGTCCAATTCCAGCGTTGTTTATTAAAATATCAAATTCCGTTCCACCAGTTCGCTTTTGCAATTCAGTATCTAAAGAATTATATAGGTTTTCTACACCGTGTAAAGATTCAAGATTTGCACCGATAGAAAAAGCTGATCCGCCATTTGATTGAATTTCATGAACAGTTTCTTCAGCATCTTCTTTTCGGTTACCATAATGAACAGCAACTAATGCACCGTCGTTTGCTAAACGTTTTGCGATAGCACGTCCAATTCCTCGGCTTGCTCCAGTAACTAATGCTATTTTACCTTTTAACATAGTTCCCTCATCTCCTCATGAAATTTTTATATGTTTTAAGTTGTTTTTCTTTATGTAGAAAAGCACACATACTTAAGTAATATATGAGTACGTGTAAGAAGTTCATTCCAATTTTGTTTTGAGAAAAAATAAATAACTTTTCAAAAAATATATTGACAATGAAAAGAAGAAAGTCCTATAATACGTTTAATAAATAAAAGTTAATTGAGAATTTTCTGACTTTATATTTTGTATATGCAAAGAAGAGGAAAGTAGATGATTATGATCGTTTCAGAGAGCTACTCCAAGGCTGCGAGAGTAGTAACCATCGAATCATTGAATATCACCTCGGAGCATCGCTTGCGAAAGGGAAACTGAGTAGAGGGCGGCGGCATCGTCTCCGGTAAAAGGACGGGGGTCTGGTTGGACCTACAGAGCTTATACTTCGTGAGAAGTGTAAGGAAGCTGAGTGGTAACGCGAAACTCTCGCCTCAGCAATCAAAGCTACTATTAAGTAGTAGTTGATTGCTGAGGTGAGAGTTTTTATTTTAAAAAATAGATTAAGTAAGAGAAAAAATGTGTAAGAAGGGATTTGACAAGATGAGAAGTGACATGATTAAAAAAGGTTTTGATAAAGCTCCGCACCGTAGTTTATTAAAAGCAACTGGTTTGAAAGATGAGGATTTTGATAAACCGTTTATTGCGATTTGTAATTCTTTTATTGAAATTATTCCAGGGCATAAGCACTTGAACGAGTTTGGGAAACTTGTAAAAGAAGCCGTTCGTGCAGCAGGTATGGTGCCATTCGAATTCAATACAATTGGAGTAGATGATGGTATTGCGATGGGCCATATCGGTATGCGTTATTCGCTTCCGAGTCGTGAAATTATTGCAGATTCAGTAGAAACGGTTGTAAATGCACACTGGTTTGACGGAATGATTTGTATTCCAAACTGTGACAAAATTACACCAGGTATGATGATGGCTGCACTTCGCATAAACATCCCAACTGTTTTTGTTTCAGGTGGACCGATGGCAGCTGGGAAAACATCTAAAGGGGAAGTTGTCGATTTAAGTTCTGTTTTTGAAGGGGTAGGAGCCTACCAATCTGGGAAAATTTCAGAAGAAGAATTAAAGGATATTGAAGATCATGGCTGTCCATCTTGTGGTTCTTGTTCCGGTATGTTTACAGCGAACTCTATGAACTGTTTATGTGAAGTGTTAGGTTTGGCTCTTCCTGGTAACGGGAGTATTTTAGCGATTGATCCGAGACGTGAGGAGTTAATTAAACAAGCAGCAGAAAAATTAAAAATTTTAATTGAAAGAGATATTAAACCACGCGACATTGTAACAGAAGAAGCAATTGATGATGCGTTTGCACTTGATATGGCGATGGGTGGATCAACGAATACAGTACTACACACGTTAGCACTCGCACAAGAGGCGGGATTAGATTACGATATGAACCGCATTGATGCAGTTTCAAGGCGTGTACCGCATTTATGTAAAGTAAGTCCCGCTTCTAATTGGCATATGGAAGATATCGATCGAGCAGGCGGGATTAGTGCAATTTTGAAAGAGATGAGCCGAAAAGAAGGGGTACTTCACCTTGATCGTATAACTGCTACTGGGCAAACGTTACGAGAAAATATCGCTCATGCAGAGATTCAAGATAAGGAAGTGATTCATTCTCTCGAAAATCCTCATAGTGAAGAAGGGGGATTACGTATATTAAAAGGAAACCTTGCGAAAGACGGAGCGGTTATTAAAAGCGGAGCAACCGAAGTAAAACGATTTGAAGGACCTTGCGTTATTTTTAATTCACAAGATGAGGCGCTTGCCGGCATTATGCTTGGGAAAGTTAAGAAAGGAGACGTAGTTGTCATTCGCTATGAGGGGCCAAGAGGCGGACCTGGTATGCCGGAAATGTTAGCACCAACATCAGCAATTGCTGGTATGGGATTAGGAGCAGATGTTGCGCTTTTAACTGATGGTCGCTTCTCTGGTGCTTCACGTGGTATTTCAGTAGGGCACATTTCACCAGAAGCAGCTGCTGGCGGAACGATTGCACTTCTTGAACAAGGAGATATTGTATGTATTGATGTTGAGGAACGCTTGTTAGAAGTGAGAGTTAGCGATGAGGAATTAGATAAACGTAAAAAAGGATGGAAACGACCAGAACCAAAAGTAAAAACGGGGTGGCTTGGACGTTATGCACAAATGGTAACATCGGCGAATACAGGTGCAGTTCTGAAAATCCCGAATTTTGATTGAGCCAATATAAAAAGAGATAAGGATGATATAAAATGGTGCAAAATGTAAAGGAGAGAGTGAAAATTGAAGATATCTTAATGGCCCATAATTGCATGAAAGATATCGTTATTAAAACACCGTTACAACGAGATTCAGTTTTATCTGAGAAATATGAATGTGACGTATATGTTAAGCGAGAAGATTTACAAGTTATTCGTTCTTTCAAAATTCGTGGTGCGTATAATTTAATTCAAAGTTTACCGAAAGAAAAGTTACAAAATGGTGTTGTTTGTGCAAGTGCTGGTAATCATGCGCAAGGAGTTGCTTATACGTGTAATTTATTGAAGATTCCGTCAAAAATTTTCATGCCGACAACGACACCTAAGCAAAAAGTATCACAAGTTGAATTTTTCGGTGGTGATTTCGCAGACATTGTATTAGTTGGTGATACATTTGATAGTTCTTTCCAAGAGGCGCAGCGCTATTGTGTGGAAAATAGGATGACATTTGTACATCCATTTGATGATCCGTATGTCGTTGCTGGTCAAGGAACAGTCGCTGTTGAAATTATGCATGATATGGAGAAACCAGTTGATTATATATTTACAGCAATTGGCGGTGGTGGATTAGCATCTGGTATTGGTACATATGTAAAGGGGGTTAGTCCTACTACAAAGGTAATCGGTGTAGAACCGATGGGAGCTGCATCTATGAAAGAAGCCTTTCTTCAAAATGAAAATGTTGCATTAGATAAAATTGATAGTTTTGTTGATGGTGCAGCAGTTAAGAAGGTAGGAAAGTTAACATTTGAAACATGTAAAGATGTAATTGATGACATTGTTTTAGTACCGGAGGGAAAGGTTTGTACAACCATTTTAGAATTGTATAAGAAAAATGCGATTGTAGCTGAACCAGCTGGAGCGCTTTCGATTGCGGCACTTGATCTATACAGAGATGAAATAAGGGGAAAAACAGTTGTATGTACGTTAAGTGGTGGGAATAATGATATTGATAGAATGCAAGAAATGAAAGAACGATCTCTTATTTATGAAGGGTTAAAGCATTACTTCATCATTGAATTTCCGCAACGTTCAGGGGCACTGCGAGAGTTTCTTGATAAAGGATTAGGACCGGAAGATGATATTACTCGCTTTGAGTATATTAAGAAACATAATAAAGAAAATGGTCCAGCTTTAGTAGGGGTAGAATTAAAACATAGGGAAGACTATGAAGCTTTGATTACTCGTTTTCAAGAAAATAACATTCAATTTGTGGAGCTTAATAAAAACCCTGTGTTGTTTGATTTACTTATTTAATAAAAGAAAAGAGTGAACATACAATTCTACTTGAAATAAAAAAAGATAGATACAAGTGGAGGGGAATCCTGCTTGTTCTATCTTTTTTATTCTTTGAAAGTTAAACGAAATACATTCCATATTTAAGAAGGATAAAGCTAGTTAACCAAAAAAGTATTGCAATACGAATGATTATGTACATTGTAAATTCAAAGGGAGTAAGTTTTCTCTCTCGCTTTATTTTTCTTAGAAGCCTAACAGAAAAAACGGAACATAAAAGCAGAACTGCTATAGATATTTCATACACGTTTTCTAACAGACTTATATTTTCTAATAAGCTTTTCAGCATATACATCACCTATTCCGTAATGTATGTTACAGAGAAATAAATCTTGCACTGTTTAGTTGCGTTTGTTAATTATTTTCCCAGTATCATCAATTTCTACATCAGTTGAAACCGTTTGTAAATATTGTAGTGCTTTTTTCTTTTCTTCTTCATTTACAGGAGAAACTTGGTTGTTGCGAATGATGTAAGGATTGAATGACATTTGGACATCCTTTCCTTTAAAGGTTAAGGTCAATACGCCTGTTTCGGCACTCTTTCCATTTACATAATTCGGGAATAAAAAGTTTCCTAACGAGTATGCGATAGGAACTTTATTGTAATACTCAAATCCTTGTAACCAATGGGGGTGACTTCCAACGATTGCATCAGCACCCGCTTCTACCATTTTCGGAACATATTGTTTCTGGTATTCTATTGGGCGATTTGATTTTTCGACGCCCCAATGCATATAGACGATTACATAATCAGCATCTTTCTTTTGCTCTTGAATTGTTTTTGTTACAAGATCTAGATCATATCCGTTTGCAACGCCAGGTTTATTGTCACCAGCTACCCAATTAAAGTTAGGCATAAAGCGTACAAAGGAAAGAAATTTAAACTTTTTTCCTTTTACAGTTAGTTCACGAGCGGTATAGGCATCTTCAGCATTTTTTCCGGCTCCAGTGTAAGGTAGTTTTAATTTTTCGACGTGAGAAATGGTGTCTAGTAGTCCATCTTGTCCATAATCAAGCGTATGGTTATTGCCAATATTGACAATATCGTATCCAGTATTTTTTATTGCTTGTAGTGTGGATGGATCACTTTTAATCCAAAATTGTTGCCCAGGTACTTTTTTTTCTCTCGTTGTAAATGCTGATTCTAAATTAACAAAAGAAATATCAGCTTTTGTTATTTCTTCTTTTACATGTTGGAATGGATAATCAGCCCCATTCTTTTCGATTACGGGACGTAATTGCCAATCAAACATCGTATCACCAGAGAAGGTGAGTGTAATTTCAGGGTCTTCGATTTTCTTTTCGGTCGTTGAATTTGCTTTGTTTGATGTGTTTTGTACATCTGGTTTATTTTTTGCTTTTGAAATGTAAGTGTAATTGATTAATAACACAATTGGTGTAATGAAAAAGGCTATTAAAATAAGTCGTTTTAATAAAGTTTTCATAGCTACCGTCCCTTTTGGTTTTATCCCGCAATCGTGAACTTCCACAATGATGCTAACAATGAATATAGTAAAAATAAGTTATAGCTAGATTCATTGATACAAAAAAAGCGGGTTATTAATAGTGAAAATCATTTGTTAATATTCATAATATTAAGTTAACATATAGATAACCTTTAAATCAATGTGTAATCCAGAATGTAGTAATAAAGAACTCAGAGGGTGGAGAATGTAAATGGTTATATTAGGAGCAGTTGTAAATGGGGTTTGTATTATAGTTGGTACTCTACTTGGTAAATTATTTAGTAATATTCCAGAAAGTATGAAAGGGACGATTATGCATGCAATTGGTTTAACGGTTGCTGTACTTGGACTTCAAATGGCATTGAAGAGTGAAAATTTTCTCGTTGTGATTTTAAGTTTAGTTATTGGTGCGGTAATTGGAGAATGGCTACAATTAGAAGAAAGATTAAAACATTTAGGAGAATGGCTAGAAAATAAAGTTGGATCGAAAGGTAAAGGAAGTATATCAGAAGGTTTTGTAACGGCTACTCTAATTTTTGCAATTGGAGCGATGGGGATACTTGGCGCATTAGACAGTGGTATTAGAGGGAATCACGATGTTTTATTCACAAAAGCGATTATTGATGGATTCATTTCTATTATATTAACGACAACTCTTGGAATTGGAGTGGTATTTTCAGCGATTCCAGTTATTTTATATGAAGGTGCCATTGCAATTTTTGCAACACAAATCAATAGTTTTGTACCAGAGAAATTAATGAATGAATTTATAGTTGAAATGACAGCAACTGGTGGTATTATGATTTTTGCAATTGGATTAAACTTACTTGGATTCATTAAAATTAAAGTAGCAAATTTACTTCCAGGAATATTGGTAGTTGGAATAATTGTTTCTATTATATATGGTTACGGTTTGATATTTAGTTTTTAGGGGGAAGGGATATAGATGGAGGAGTTCCAATTTACAAAACGTGCATATAAAATATTGGAGATTGCAACGCGAGAGGCTGAGTGTAATAAAGGAATTATTCATCCAGGTCATCTATTTATAGGAGCTTGTAAGGAAGGTACTGGAGTTTGCGCGGAGTTACATATGTATTTATTTCACACGGTGGGTATGGATTTTTTAGCAAAAATATCGTTACTCCAACAATATTATGCAAATGAAATAGAATACATAAATGTTGGGGAGTTTAAAGTTTCAAATAAGACGATAGAAGTTTTAAAAGTAGCGAAAAAACGGATGGAACGTTTTCAGCAAGTATTAATAAATGAAGGACATGTTTTATATGCGATTTTTCAAGGGGATACAGTTATTGAAAAGGTTTTAAGTAAAAGTGTGCAAAAAGATGTATTGCAAATTACATCTGAGCCAAGAGACTTAACCGTTGCTTTAAAAAGATTTAATCCTATTTATAATAATTTAAGCTGTAATATTAGAAGAGCGATCTTTTCTGATTTTGAAAAGTTAGCACGTTTTGTTAAGGATGAATTTGGTGAGCGTTGGTTAAAATCTTTAGATTATGGATTTCGGACATATAAAGAAAAGTTACCTATTTTTATTGCTGAGGAAGGAGGAGAAATTATTGGTTTCGCTTGTTACGATGTTGTGAGAGGAAAGAAAGGGTTGTTTGGCCCGATGGGTACAGCGAAACATAATCGTGTGAACGGTGTTGGGAAGACGTTATTGAATTATTGTTTATATAACATGAAGAAAAGCGAATATGAGTATGCAATTATAGGACAAGCAGGTCCGATTGAGTTTTATGAGAGTTGTTGTAATGCACGATTAATACCTATAGGAGATAATTAACCCTATCCCTTTGCTAAGAATGCAAAGGGATAGGGTTTTATTATGTATAAAGCAAATTACTAAACTTTTTCTAGAAAACGGTGTAGAATGGGTATCGAATGAAAGAAGGTGTGAAAATGGCCAGCTGGAAACGAAATTTAATGATTTGTTGGCTAGGTTGTTTTACCACTGCAGCCGGTATGAGTTTAGTAATTCCTTTTTTATCTTTTTATATTGAGGAATTAGGGGTGACCGGCACTTCTAGTATTGCACAGTGGTCGGGACTTGCATTTGGTGTAACATTTTTAATGGGTGCGATCGTATCACCAATATGGGGCAAGCTTGGTGATATACATGGACGGAAATTGATGCTTATACGTGCTAGCCTTGGTATGGCGATAATTATGACGCTTATGGGGTTTGTGACAGACGTGTATCAACTAGTCGCACTTCGGTTTTTAATGGGAGCGGTATCTGGTTTCCTTTCTACAGCGATGACATTTATTGCTGCAGAAACTCCGCAAGAACATTCAGGTTGGGCAATTTCTACAATCTCAACTGGAGGCGTGAGCGGTTCGTTACTTGGGCCAATACTCGGAGGTTATTTGTCAGAGTTAATCGGAATGCGCCATGTTTTTCTAGTTACAGGAGCTTTCTTATTCCTTTCTTTTCTTATCGTCTTTTTCTTCTTACATGAGGAGAATCATTCTGCTAAAGCAAAAAAGGCACAGCCGAAAAAAGTATGGACGATGGTCCCGGCAAAACATTTAATAATAAGTTTATTTGTAGCAACGTTTATCATTCAGCTTGCAAATATGTCAATTCAACCTATTATTACGTTGTACGTAAAACATTTGGCAGGACCAGGAACAGATCATATTGAAATGATTGCAGGTGCAGTCATGTCTGCGACAGGATTAGCAGTTATTTTAGCAGCTCCTAAGCTAGGAAGATTATCAGATCATATTGGACCTCAAAAAACGTTAGTTGTAGCGTTGTTTGCTGCAGGAATTATTTTTATCCCGCAAGCATTTGTAACCTCAGCTTGGCAACTATTAATTCTTCGCTTTTTATTAGGTATTGCACAAGCAGGACTATTACCTTCCGTACAAACTCTACTAAAACAACATACGCCAACCCATGTAACGGGACGAATATTTGGATATAATCAATCGTTTCAGTTTTTAGGAAATATGATTGGGCCAGTACTTGGTGGACAAATTGCAGCTCATGCGGGATTCCAATATGTTTTCTTCTCTACATCATCATTATTATTTATTGCATGTATTTGGGTCTATTTTCATAGTAAGAACGCAGAGGTATCAGAGAAACAACATTTGGAAGTTAGTTAATTAGGTGAATGAATAGTAAAAAGGATGAAGCAATATTTGCTTCATCCTTTTTTATTAAAATTGAAGGCAAAGATAACTTAGCGTACCAAGCTCGTAGCTACGGTGAATGACTTTCCCTGTCTGTTCACCACTACCCATTGCGATAAATAAAGGAACAAAATGCTCTGCTCGTGGTACTGCTAATTGTGCATGAGGCGCATTTTTCTCCCAATTAAACAATGCATCTTTATCATTGGTCTGCATATGTTTAATAATCCAATCATCAAATTCAATTGCCCATTTTTCAGGTGTAGTTTGATTCCATTTCAAAGCTCGTAAGTTATGAACAGTAACTCCGCTACCGATTACTAAAATATCTTCTTGTCCAAGTCCTTTTAGTGCCTCTCCAATTTCAAATTGTTCTTTTGCAGGAAGGAATGGATTTACTGATATTTGTACGACAGGAATATTTGCTTCTGGGTACATACGGTGCAGGAGTGTCCATGAACCATGATCTAAGCCTCTCGTTGTATTTGTATGGACTGGAATGCCTTTGTTTTTAAATTTTGTTTCTAGCATAGACGCAATGCTAGAAGAGCCTTTCGCACGATATTTGATCTCGTATAAATCAGGAGGAAAACCTCCAAAGTCATAAATTGTTTCATATTCTTCATCTGATGAGGAAATCGTTAATACTTCACTTTCCCAGTGAGCGGTAAAAATAACAATTGCTTTCGGTTTATATGTTTCTCCAAGTGTTTTTAAAAAACGTGTATAATCTGTATCTTGAATAGCAAGCATGGGTGAACCATGTGCTAAAAATAATGATGGCATCATAATAGAAACCTCCTAAAAACATAATGATTACTTTATGTAAGTAACTATATAATTTTATTTATTATTCGTCAACATAATAGTTTGAGAGCTAATCGAAAAAGTGCGGTATTTGTCATAATGAAAGCTATTGCATATAATACATAATAAGAATAATGAATGCATATTCATTATTTTAGAGATACATAATAGATTTGGGGGCTGTCGGAATGAGCATACAGGAAAATTTCGTTACGGCATTAGATAAATCGGAAATTTATTTGCGTAAATGGTTACCAGAAGGAAATCCGCGGGGAATTGTTCAAATTGCACATGGTATGACAGAACATGCAGGTGTTTATACAGAATTTATTGATGCTTTATTAGAAGCAGGATATGGTGTTTATGCTCATGATCATAAAGGGCATGGGAAAACAGTGAAAAGAGAAGAAGACTATGGTCATTTTGAACCAAATGTAGGTTGGAATCAGGCTGTGTCTGATGTTATCTTTGTTTCGGAAATGATAAAAGAAGAGCAGACAGGTCCATTGTTTTTACTTGGACATAGTATGGGCTCTTTTTTATCTAGACGAGCTGTACAACTTAGAGGCGAATTATATGATGGATTTCTTATTTCAGGAACTGGTGGAAATCCAGGGCTTTTAGGAAGTATTGGTCATAAAGTAGCGACAATTGAGATGAAACTACGCGGGCCCAAAACGAAAAGTCCGATGCTGAACTTTTTATCTTTCGGAAACTTCAACTCACACTTTAAGCCAAATCGTACGAAATTTGATTGGTTATCTTCAGATATTCATCAAGTTGATAAGTATATTGCGGACCCGTTATGTGGATTTATTTGTACGACTAGTTTTTACCGAGAATTGTTTCATGGAGTTCTAGAAGTAAATAAAATAGAAGAATATAAGAAGACACCAAAAAATCTTCCAATACATATATTCTCTGGCGATCGTGATCCTGTTGGGGATATGGGGAAAGGTGTAAATGAAGTATATGAAAACTATAAAAAATGTGGTGTAAAAGATGTAACACTGCGTTTATATAAAAATGGTAGACATGAAATGTTCCATGAAGTGAATAGAGAAGATGTATTTCAAGATGTGATGTCATGGTTAGATGAGCATATTGTATAAGAAAAAACCTCACTTCATGCTGAAGTGAGGTTTTTTGAAAAATTGGAGGATTGATTATGAGTGAATTTGTAAATGAAGAATATGTAGAAATAGATTTTCAGGATGTTTGGATAAAAGAAGAGGAATTGAAAAATTGCACCTTCATAAAATGCCGTTTTAGAGGAATAGATGCATCAGAAGTTTTTACTCAAAATTGTAATTTCATAGAATGTGATTTTACGGGTACTCTTTTTAATGCTTCTATCCATCAAGGAACTACGTTTGCTAATTGTAGGTTTTTTGGTGCGAATTTATTTGTATCTAAGTTTGAAGAATGTAAAATGACTGGTTCTGATTTCGAAGAGGCGAATTTAGACGGAATAACAATTATATCAGGCGATTGGTCATATACGAATTTAAGGTTTGCGAACTTAAGTAAACAAATGTTAAAGGGTATTCGTTTAATTGAAGCTGACCTATGTGAATGTAATTTAGAAAAAGCAGATTTACGTGAAGCGGATTTAACAGGTGCACAATTAGGCAAGGTAAAACTTAGCGGCGCAGATTTAAGAGGAGCTGTAGTTGATAGAGTTGATTTTAAAGCTTTTGATTTAAAAAACGTAAAATTAGATATAGCGCAGGCGGTTGCAGTTGCGAGGTGTTATGGTGCGAAGGTGAATTAAATCAGTTGTGACACGGTTCAATATATTGAACCGTGTTACAACTATTAATAATTTTAATAGTTATTCTCTATATAAGAAGCTATGTCATTAGCAAGAGTCGATGTTAATAGTGTAGATACATTACTTAAAATGATGATTGTAGCCTCTTTGTCAATTAACCGTAAATAAGAGGATGTAAAGCCGTTAATGCCGCCGTGATGGAATACAAGTTTACTATTTTCGCCTGCCATAGCGATGTTCCAGCCGTAACCATATCCATAAGATCCTGCAGTAAACATGCGAGACGTCATACTATTTGAAAGCAAACGATTTTCTTTTATCGCTTGATCAAATATATATAAATCTTCGGCTGTAGAAAATAATCCACCAGCTGAATACGAGTTTGACATATGAATAAATGATGTGTTCTGTAAATCATGAATTGGATGTAACTCATACCCAGTTGCTTTATGTTTTTGAATGGTGTGATTCAGATCAACGTCTGTGTTCATCATAGAGAGTGGATATAAAATCTTCTTTTTAAGAAATTCTTCATAAGAAATCCCACTTATAACTTCAATGATGTGTCCTAATATAATATAACTTGAATTCGAATAATTGAATTTTTCACCAGGGCTAGATTCAAAGGGACATGTAATAATCCATTGTATTAATTCATCCGGTGTTCGAGGCTGGTAAGATTGTATTAAAAAGTTGTGTTGAGCAGTAATATTCCCAACACCAGCAGTATGACTTAATAGATGCTCAATCATAATTTGATTTCCTTTTGGGAAAGTTGGAATGAATTGATCCAATGTATCATGTAGCTGTAATTTTTTCTCTTCCACAAGCATTAAAATAGCAACTGCAGTGAAGATTTTAGTTATTGATCCGATACGAAACTTTGTTGTAGCTGTATTAGGTATGTCCCAATCGTAATTAGCTTTTCCAAATGACTGTTTATAAAGAGTTTGTTCTTTATGGGCTACTAAAATTATACCATTGAATTTTTCGGTATTTTTATATAATAATGAATTGATATATGAGTTTAGCAAATTTCAGGCACTCCTTCAAATTTTGGAATATTAGTTACCTGAAATGTAATCCAACGGCATAAGCAATTCCCCCTAAATGAAATGTTTTTTGGAATACTTTTCTATATTATAATGCAAGTTATAAAAGAAGCAAGTGGATTTCTAATCTATGAAAATTAAAGGTTTTTTGAATTACTTTCCGAATCACTTTAGTAGTTTACATATCGAAGGTAAGGAGAAAGAATCATGAAGGTAAGAGAAGCAGTAGTAAGTGAAGCGAATGAACTAAGTCAACTGGCACTACATTCAAAAGCTACTTGGGGTTATAGTGAAGAATTTATTTTAGCCTGTAAGGAAGAATTAACGATCTCAGAGGATTACATAAAAAATAATTTTGTATATGTTTTAGAAAATGATGATGCGAAGATTGGATTTTTCTCATTTTTACATAATGAAAATGCTCTCGATTTCCTATACATTTATCCTGGTTATAAAGGAAAAGGATACGGGAAAATACTTTGGAGGTTTGTAGTAGAGCAAGTAAATGAACTAGGATTGAAAAGTTTTACGTTTGATAGTGATCCAAATGCGAAAGGATTTTACGTGAAAATGGGGGCAAAACTAATCGGTGAGACACCATCAACGGTTTTTAAAAATCGCCTTTTACCTCTTTTACAATATGATGTGTAAAACTACCAATGGCAGGGGAAGCTGAGAATGGATAATAAAAAGATAAAACCAATATATGAAGCGTTAATAAAATCTTGGTCAATAGAAACAAGTTCTAAGTGGACGAGCGAAAGCCCAGCAAAGGGACAATGTGGTGTAACGGCCCTTATTGTTCAAGAATTATGCGGGGGAGAGATAAAAAAGACGAAAGTAGGAGAAGTGTGGCATTTTTACAATACAGTAGATGGGAAAAGGCATGATTGTACTTGGACTCAATTTCATGAAAAATTAAACTATATGGACGTGAAGTCGAGCCGTGAAGAAGCATTTGCAGATACAAATGACAAACAATATGACATTTTGAAGGAAAAGATAATGAAAGAATTAAAATTATCTTTTGACTCTTAATCTTTAATAAGTTACTATAATGGTGGTAACTTATTAAAGGGAACTTCATAGAGTTGAAAGGGGAAATACTTTTGAAAACAACTTATGTAAACGCTACAATTGTAACGATGAATGAACAAAATGAAGTGATAGAAAATGGATATATCATTGTAGAAAATGATCAAATTATAGATGTAAATAGCGGAGAATTCGCTAACGATTTTGAAGTGGATGAAGTAATTGACATGAAAGGCAAGTGGCTTTTACCTGGGCTTGTAAATACACATACACATGTTGTTATGAGTCTTTTGAGAGGTATTGGCGATGATATGTTATTACAGCCATGGCTTGAGACGAGAATTTGGCCACTTGAAAGTCAATTTACTCCAGATCTAGCAGTTGCTAGTACTGAATTAGGGTTGCTTGAAATGGTGAAAAGTGGTACAACATCATTCTCTGATATGTTTAATCCAATTGGAGTAGATCAAGATGCGATTATGGAAACGGTATCAAGGAGTGGAATGCGAGCTGCTGTTTCAAGAACTTTATTTAGCTTCGGAACAAAAGAAGATGAAAAGAAAGCGATTGAAGAAGCCGAGAAATATGTGAAGCGTTATTATAACGAAAGTGGTATGTTAACTACGATGGTTGCACCGCATAGTCCATATACATGTTCCACAGAATTATTAGAAGAGTGCGCACGTATTGCAGTAGAAAATCAAACTATGGTTCATATTCATCTTTCTGAAACAGATCGTGAAGTACGTGATATTGAAGCGCAGTACGGAAAACGTCCAGTAGAATATGCGGCAAGTTGCGGATTGTTTAAACGCCCAACAGTTATTGCGCACGGTGTAGTATTAAATGAAAATGAGCGTACTTTCTTGGCAGAGCATGATGTTCGGGTAGCTCATAATCCGAATAGTAATTTAAAACTAGGTTCTGGTATAGCAAATGTAAAAGCGATGCTAGAAGCAGGAATGAAAGTAGGGATTGCAACAGATAGTGTTGCATCTAACAACAATTTAGATATGTTTGAAGAAATGCGCATTGCAGCTTTATTACAAAAAGGTATTCACCTAGATGCAACAGCATTACCAGTTGAAACAGCTCTTTCACTTGCGACAAAAGGAGCTGCGGAAGTAATTGGCATGAAACAAACGGGATCACTTGAGGTTGGAAAGTGCGCTGATTTTATTACGATTGATCCATCTAATAAGCCGCATTTACAACCAGCGGATGAAGTGTTATCACATCTTGTATATGCTGCTAGTGGAAAAGATATAAGCGATGTAATTATTAACGGAAAACGTGTTGTTTGGAATGGTGAATGTAAAACATTAGATGAAGAGCGTATTATATTTGAAGCAGGTCGTTATAAACGAGGTTTACAAAGATAGATAATTGAAAAAGCTATCCTTTTTTAAAAGGATAGCTTTTTTTTCTTGAACGAATAAATATTCAAAAGAATGTCGCATCTTTCTGTTAGTATTTCTGCTATAATATATAACGTTTTACAATATTATATTTTTAAGGAGAACAACTCATGAAGCGAAAGAAGAGCCATTTAATGGTAATGGCACTTGTTACAACTTTATTATTAACAGCTTGTAATAATAAAGCGGATAAAAGTGAAACAGAGGCAAAAAAACAAGTATTAAATGTAACAGTATCAGAAGAAATTCCTTCTCTTGATACTGCGAAAACGATGGATGGTACATCAGCGCACGTTATGCAAAACATATTTGAAGGGTTGTATGTATTAGATGATCAAGATCAGCCTATTCCAGCAGTAGCAAAATCGTTTAAAAGAAGTGAAGATGGTAAAAAATATACATTTGATTTGCGTAAAGATGCAAAATGGTCAAATGGGGACAATGTAACAGCAAATGATTTTATGTTTGCGTGGAAACGTGCAATTACCCCTGAAACAGCGTCTCAATATGCGTCCATGCTCTTTTATGTGAAAAATGCGAAAGAGATTAATAAGGGAACGATGCCTCTTGATGAACTTGGGGTTACGGTTATAAATGATTATAAGTTAGAGGTTGAACTAGAACAGCCAATTCCTTATTTTTTACAGTTGTTAGCACTACCTATATACTTACCACAGCATGAATCATTTTTGAAAGAGCAAGGGAAGAATTATGCATTGGAACCTAGTAATCTCATATATAACGGTCCATTTGTATTAGAGAAATGGAAGCATGAACAAGTGTTTCAATTAAAGAAGAATGCTACATATTGGGATCAAAAGAAAGTGAAATTAGATGAAATAAACTTTCAAATTGTAAAGGATACAATGACGGCTATTAATTTATATGAAGTTGGTGATTTGGACCGGGCGCCTATTAATTCTCAATTTGTAGACAAGTATAAAGGGAATAAGGAATTACATATGTCGAGTGATCCTGGAATTGCTATGCTACGTTTTAATGAAAAAAATAATGCATTAGCAAATAAAAAGGTACGTCAATCTATTTCATTAGCGTTAAATAAAGAGGACTTTGTTACTCACTTTATTAATAACGGGGCAAAATCTGCAAGCGGACTTGTACCAGTTGGTCATGTAAACGAAGAGACTGGTAAAGATTTTAGAAAAGAAAACGGAGATCTTTCTTCATATGATTTGCAAAATGCGAAAAAGATTTGGGAAGATGCGAAAAAAGAGCTTGGAGTAGAGCAAGTAAGCCTCGAGTTTTTAACGTTTGAACAAGATAACGCAAAACGTATGGCAGAATATATAAAAGGTGACTTAGAAAAGAATTTGCAAGGACTCACGATACAAATTAAACAACAGCCATTTAAGCAAAAATTACAGTTAGAACAAACAGGTGATTACGATATAACTATGGCAAATTGGGGACCTGACTATAAAGACCCAATTAGTTATTTAGAGCTATTTACGACGGGTAATCCAAATAATAAAATGAATTACTCTAATTCTCGTTACGATGAATTAATAAAGAAAGCGGAAACTGATTTTGTACTAGAACCAGAGAAACGATGGGGAGCATTGCTAGAAGCTGAGCAGGTATTATTAGAAGATGCAGCTGTAGCGCCGCTGTATCATATTGGTTCAGCATATGTACAAAAGGATTACGTAAAGGGAATTGAAAAGCATCAATTTGGTGGTGTTTATACTTATAAGAATGCTTATATCGCTAATGAATAAGTACAAAAAACCTTACTTTTTAAAAGTAAGGTTTTTTTACAGAGGGCAGGGAAATCCTTTGGTGGTATTCCCAGCATATAAAGAAGATAAATGCAAAATTGTAGTTACGTATTCATAAGAAGTTGCAAAAAATCAAAAATAAAAACGGAAAGTTTTTTCGATTTGTTTAAAAATTGAATGTAGTTTCTATTCTTTGTAGGGGTGTAATATCGGAAAAAGAAGAATAGAAATATAGCATACATGGAATAAAGGAATGCAGTACAGATCAGCATACAAGCATTCTCTTTCTGTAACTACGTTTATTTTTAATTATATGAAAAAAATATTAGATTATATATTTTGTCCTTGGTATACTTAAAAGATAATTTGGGGTATTAAGATGCATTGATAGAGGTGTTTGTGTGGAATTATTTGAGTATTATAAAAAAAGGGGACGGTTTAAGTGTTTAATTGGGACAGGGATTTTTCTCTTTGGATTATATTGTCTGTATAATAGTTGGGGTGATGTTAATTGGGGAGAAATAATATTTATGGTTATAGCTTCGTTTGTTTTTGGGGGAATGGGATTTTGGCAATTAAGAAAAGGGAATTTATTAAAAGAGAATATAGCTAAGAATGATTTGAAGTTTTGGGATATTGATACTTATGTTTTACTAGAATTACCTCAAAATAATAAACATTACGGTTTATATACTCCCGATGGGGCCTATATAGTAGGAACAACTATGGTTTCAACTGATATAATTTCTTCAAAATTACCTTTTTTAAAAAACAAGCAAGTTGTTGGATTGGAAGCAAAGGATGGGGAAATTCTTGCATATTTTCATAGTGAAGTTGAAAACTATGATTGGGCTATTTATGACTCAAATTATAATTGTGTAGGGATGTTTAAAGAAAATATGATACAAGGATTTGGAATGGTACGTGGTTCTTTAATGAATGAAAAAGAGATGAAAATTTCTGAAGTAGAAGTTGAATTTGATTTTTTCGAAACTTCTTTTCGTACAATGGATAACCGGATATTAATAAACTGTAAAAGAGGATATATGCCTTTGGAATGGAGCGAAAGATTCGGATTAAATGTACCTATTATTAAATTAGGTAATAATATTTCTAATGCTGAAAAGATATTTGGTTTAGGGGTTCTTTTCTACATTTTAGAAACAATTAAAGTAAGAAAAAGTAGGGTTTTTAATGATTAGAATTAAAAATTAATGAAACAGAATTAGAGTTTCAAAAATTATTTAAAAAAGAAATTGAAGAAAAGCAGTGATTCTTTTAAGCTGTTGGTGTTTTTGAAATAGTTAAAGAATGAATCTTAATTCATATACATAAAAAAAGGGGAATTTCTATGAAATTACTACGTTTATTTATGATTCTCACTCTTGTTGTATTGTTAAGCGCATGCAATACAGCAACACAAGTCACAAAGGTTCAAAAAAATGGCGAAACGACTTTAAAAATTGCTTCCCTGCAAGGGTATTACGATGTGCAAACACTTAAAGCTGAAAAAGGAAATGTGGAAATTCCTTATGAAGCAGCCGTTGAAGAAGGTACGATTTTATTGCAAGTTACAAAAGATGATAAGGTTATTTATGAAGAAGAAGTCACTTCTCAAAAAGAAGGTTTGCTTTCCTTTGAAGCGCCAAAATCTGGATCATATGATTTAATTGTACGCGTGAAGGGTGAAAAAGAGAAAGCAAAAGAAATTCAAATACATACTAAGCTATGAAAAAACGGCAAGTGGAGTGCACCCGCTTGCCGTTTCCATTTTCAGTTGATTCTGTCACAACATATGTTTATCAATTTAAGAAGTGATCCGCTGAGTCCTGATGTTTATTCCGCCGAAATTCCTGATGAAGTTAAAATAAGAGATGAACAAAAGCATGTGTTACAAACTTGGCATGTTAGTAACGAAATTGATAACGCTCTTTTACATGATAAAAAGACTGGGCTTGATGCATTTGTATTTGAAAGAGATGTAGATGGTAAAAAGCAAGTAGTAGCACTTAGGGGGACATAAGGTGATGATCTTTTTGAAGAAGGTGTCCCAGACCTTACTACAGATATTGATTATATATGGGGGTAAATAAGTTGAAAAACATTGAAGTTCTAAATAGATACATTGAAGGGTTTTCTAATGTTCTCCCTACGTGGTTAAAGCATCTAATCGAGGCAGAGGAGATACATCAAAACTATGAGAATGTACAGGTACTTGGTGCATTAAAGACAGATGCGGTGTTGTACTATGTACACCGTACGCTGCAAGTGTTAGATGGGTTGTCTTTAGATGAAGAAGCGTATCACATTATTGAAAAGGTACTAACGTATAGTGAGCTTGCAAAGGTAGGCTCTTTAAAACAGCGGGAGCAATGGAAGAAAAACGGGATTAACCTATTGGTACATAACGAGGGTTCTGCTGATATCTTTAGTGATATTCAGTTTATCGAACGTATAGAGACACACTTAAACTCTACTAAGTATTTGTTTGTTCGAGATTTAATTAGAACACATGGATTAATCGGGCAGTATATCCGCGGGGAGGCTCGTTTGGACTCTCATGTTAATTTGATTAACAAGTATAAAGAAGAGTACGGAGATGTTAGGTTAAAGGAGATTCTATACTATCTTAACCAATGTATTATTGAGGGCGTATCAAAATCCTTGTGGAGTGAAGTAAAGAACGATGTGAAGATTACAATTGATGGTCTGTTTGATGGCTATGTGGAGCCATTTACCTCTCGCATACATAGACTCACGCCAAAACATAAGGAGTCAGCATTTGAAAAAGATATAATTATGGGGAGCGAGAAGAGTGGTGTTCAAACCTTCTTATCTGATAAGGATTTGTGGTATGTAGAACCGTCTATGCATGCCCTTAGCTTCGAGGATATCTGGACAGTTTTTGTTATGTTAAAGAACGAGATAGGCACTAGAAAGGTTCAGCATATCCATTTCGAGAAATTGATGCAGCAGTTGCACTATGATTTCAAAGGCGAGAAGAAGGACAACGTGTATCGTAAGCGGGTTATTGAGAAGTATCTACGGGAGTACCGTGAGAACGAGAAGCCGGATACAACGCATGTTTCTTTTGAGGCTAAAGTCGATGAAGATATGAAGACTGCGTATGTGTCGTTTCAGTTTTCTGCTGTAGGTGAGGCGTTAATTACCTTCTGTGTAGAGGCAGAAAAGATAGATATGATGCATGCTCGGGCAAATGTGCTGCTGTTTGATTTCTTCGGGTTACGTAAGGATGCGTATGATAGATTCCATAACGAAGAAGTGTATCTGGAGCATATGAATAGTTCGGCTGATGATAAACGAATTATTCTTGATTATATAAAGGGAGATACGGTTGTAGATGTCGGAGCTGGTGGTGGTGTCATGCTAGACATGATTGAAGAAGAGACCGAGGATAAACGAATCTACGGTATCGATATTTCCGAAAACGTGATTGATACGTTGAAAAAGAAGAAGCAGAACGAGGGTCGTTCTTGGGACGTCATTAAAGGGGATGCAATCAACTTAAGCAGCTCTTTTGATAAAGAATCGGTTGATACGATTGTATATTCTTCTATCCTTCATGAGCTGTTCTCTTATATCGAGTATGAAGGTAAGAAATTCAATCATGAAGTAATTAAAAAGGGTCTGCAGAGTGCCTACGAGGTGTTAAAACCAGGAGGCCGTATTATCATTCGTGATGGCATCATGACAGAAGATAAAAGGTTAATGCGTGTGATTCGTTTTAAAGATGCGGGCGGAATGAAGTTCTTAGAGCAGTATGTCCATGAATTTAAGGGGCGTATAATCCAGTATGAGGTACTTGCAGACAATACAATCAAAATGCCTGTTAACGATGCGATGGAGTTCTTATATACGTATACCTGGGGTGAGGATTCCTTCGTTCATGAGGTGCAGGAGCAGTTTGGAATCTTTACACCAAACGACTATAAGGATTTTGTAAAGGGGATCTTTGGAGATAAATTAAACATCATTCAAGTTATGAACTATTTGCAGGATGGATATACAAATCATCTAAACGAGAAAATTGAGTTTAAAGATGAGTCTGGGAATGCAGTTGCGCTACCGGATAGTACGTTCTTTATGGTTTTAGAAAAGAGGTAATGATGTTGAAAGTTTTTAAAAATACAGTTTTATTTGTTTTATGTTTAGTAGTTCTTAGTGGTTGTTTTACAAGAGAGGGAACTATCGTTGGTGGTAAAGTCCATGGTGCTTCAGATAGTATATCTGGGAAGTATAAAAAAATTACCGGCTCTGCGACTCAAGATATGAAAGTTAAAAAAGGTGAGAATTGGATATTTTCTTTTGACGATAAAACGAAACAAGGAACTATAACTGCTTATGTTGTAGATTCAAATGATAATACAATATTAGAGTTTAATAGTGGAAAAGGCGAAAATAATATTAAAGTACCTAAGGATGATACATATAAGGTTAAAATTAAAACGGAAGAACATGGTGGGTAATTTCAAATATCATGGAAAAAAGAAAAATAGTTTTTTCATTTTTAATTAAATTGTTTTGAATTTGTATTATGGTGGAATATATATTGACATTCCCACCCCAAAAAAGGCAAGCTGACTAACGTCAGTGGGATTCTTACTACCGAAGGCGAAGTCCATTTTTGGTATTGCTGACGTGCAATATTGCGGTGTGCCATCACCAGTATTTTGGAAAAACCCATGCTAAAAGCATGCAGGATTTTATAGAGTTTTTCGGCTAATCCAGTAACAAACGAGAACCCACACTATGATAGGAATGTATAAAAAATTGCATGGATTGATAGAAAGAGAAGGAGGTAGATTCTTTATGAGAGTAGGAATCTGCTTTTTCCTTGCTACCGATAAGTGGAGTTATGTAAACCTCGTATATATAGAATATACATTATTTTTTACTTATCTAACGGAACCGTTTTGTTAAGGGGAACTTGTTATAATATTCTCAATTGGAAGGTGCAATTTATGGGAGGATAGACCACAATGCCTGAACCGAATATGAAAATAAAAAGAATATGGGAAGATACCGATTTTTTTGAATTGAATTTTGATTTTACTGGATTTTATGGCACTGCGAACATTAATATATATACCACCAATGAAGAACTTGAAGTTTTAAAAGAGGGAATAATCAAGCTTTCCACTTTTAAACTACATGAGTTTAAATGGGTTTCAGGTGAGGATATAGACAATGTAACTCATTTCTTATCTATGAGATTCTTCTTACATGACAAAAGAGGAATTGTAGGTATTGAGGTAGTAGCTGACAATAAGCAATCAAAACCTTATTGGATGCGTTCAAATCTGTTTATTCTTACGGAACTTAATCAAATTGATGATTTTATAAAAAAAATAGAGCAGTTAATTAGTGAGGAAATTACTGAGTTGGAAGGCATAATTCCAGTCGGATAGTGATAATTTTTTGTAGTTGAAGTTTTCCAAATAATAAGTTACATTTTAAAAGTTCAAGCAACTTTATGACATTACAAAAAGGGGAGAAATATTGTTATTATGCAAAAAATGAAATGGAAGAACTATGTATGTTATTTTGTAATTCTTATGCTTCTTGTAACAGCAGTAACAGTCAAACCAGCTATCTCTAAAGCTGAGGAATCTGATGTTAATATTACATTGTTGGGTACTGCAGATATTCATGGTAGATTTATGCCTTGGGATTATGCGCTTGATGGTGCAAATATGAGTGGAAGTTTAACGCAGCTTTATACGGTTATAAAGAAGGTACGTCAAGAAAATCCAAATACCATATTAGTAGATGCTGGGGACACAATTCAAGGAAACTCAGTAGAATTATTCAATGATAAGCCACAATCGCCAATGATGGTAGCGATGAATGCAATGGGATATGATGCTTGGGCATTTGGAAATCATGAATTCAACTTTGGATTAGATACATTGAAAAAAGTTAGTGAGCAATATAAGGGAAAGACGTTAGCAGGAAATATTTACAAGGAAAATGGAGAGCGTTTTCTTCCTGCATATACGATTGTTGAAAAAGATGGAATTAAAGTCGGGATTATTGGCATGAATACACCAATGATTAGTGATTTTGAAAAAGGGACAGATCATTTGGATGGTTTAGTGGTGAAAAATCCAGTAGAAGAGACAAAAAAGGCAATTAAAGAATTAGAAGGTAAAGTAGATGTAATGGTAGGAGTTATGCATATGGGCCTCGAAAATGAGAATGGCATCCCTGGTACTGGGGTTCAAGATATTGCGAATGCTTGCCCAGAACTTAGCGCTATTTTTGCAGCTCATATGCATAAACTTGTAAAAAAAGAAGTTGTAAATGGCGTAATTATTACAGAACCAGATAAATATGGAACACATATCTCACGTATTGACCTTACTTTTACAAAGCAAGATGGAAAGCTGGTTTTAAAAGATAAAACTGCTACCGCTATACCTGTAAAAAATGCTGATGGAACAACAGTATTATCTGACCCTACACTTGAAGAAACACTAACACCTTTTCACGAGTATGCGAGAGGAGATGCAAATGTTGTAGTCGCTCAATTAAAGGGTAGGAACCTTGTTCCTGAAAATGAAATAAAGGGTATTCCAAGTGTGCAGATTCAAGAGACACCTTTATCAGATTTCTTTCATGAAGTCATGCTTTACTACAGCAAAGCAGATGTAGTAGCCCATCAAATTGATAATGATTATGCCCGTTTGGATATAGGTCCTATTAAGAAAAAAGATATTGCGTACAATTACCAATATGCCTTGGGAGAAATTACAGTATATAAGATAACTGGAAAAGATTTAAAAGACTATATGGAATGGGCAGCAGGATATTTTAACTCATCTCGTGCCGGAGATGTAACAGTTAGCTTTGATAAAAACCGTCGTGCGTCTAAATACAGTACGAACGATTTCTTTGGAGGCGTAAAATATGAAATTGACTTAACAAAACCGTATGGTAGTAGAATTACAAATTTACGCTCTATTCGTACAAATAAACCAATCAAAATGAGCGATGTTATGACGCTGGGAATGAATGCGTATAGAATGGAGGCTCTTCAGGCAAAAGGGGGAGCTTTAGAGGGACGTAAATTTGAACAAACTTGGTCATCTAAACAAGAGAATGCATTCGGAGAAACAGGTGGAACCATTCGTAACCTTGCTATTACATATTTAAAAGAGGTAAAGAACGGTGTATACACGCCAAAAGTTATGCATAATTGGAAAATTACTGGTGTAGATACACATTCTTCAGAGCATAAGGCTGTAGTTGATCTTGTAAATAAAGGGATTTTAGAAATTCCAAAAACAGAAGATGGAAAATATACAAATATAGCATCTATAAATACTAAAGATTCAATTACAAAAGAAGAGATTGTAGCACTCTCACAAAAAGCTAATATTAATCCGAATCAGTTTAATCATGTAAAAACAAAAGGGGAATTTTACAAAAAGCTTAATAGGATTATTAAAACAATATAAGAAAAATGGTTCTGGTGCAAAAAATCTATCAACCTTGGACATATTGCTACTACTACTCTACAAAAGTGTGTGATCGGTATGGGAACAAGTTATACGAACAACTACTTTGAGTTTGGCGCTGTAAAGAAAATCCTTAATTTAATAATCTTCAGCTAAAGGACGTGTTTTTAGAGTAACGAACAAAGCCCAATTTCTTAATTTAAATACTGAGAAACTGGTCAGTTATCAAAAAAATTACGGTATATTAGCGGGGGAATGGAGGAAACTCCAGAAGTATTTAACAGCTTTTTTAAGGATGGAAAGTATGAGTTTAAAAAATATCAAAATGATTTACTTTTTGATTATGACGGATTTTTTGGGAGGAATTTATCAGCATCCTATGCTCCGGAAAAAAATGACGAAGAGTATAAAAGTTTTGTTTTTCTCCTGTCAGAGTTATTCGAAAAACACAGTAAGAATGGAAAAATTGTTCTCCAAAACATTACGCGAAGCTATCTAGGAAATGTCTAAACAGCCGGACATAGAGGGGCTTTAATCGAAGTTCCCATTTAAATTTTAGATTATCATTTACTAATTAAGATCTTCAACAAACGAGCGCGATCTTTTCCTCTTTTTTATCACTGTTGACACATGAAAAGAGGTTCAGACACAAAAATAGGCTGTGGAGAAGATTTTCTCCACAGTCTGTAAAAAACCCTTACTTTTAAAAGTAAGGGTTTTTTACACATAAATTCTATTAAACCGATTTTAATAAAGAATAAATATTCGTGTCATATGGAATATCATCTTGATACATATAATTTTTTAGTAACCCTTCTTTTTCAAATCCTAATTTTGATAGCACTTTATTTGAAGCTTCATTTTCAAGAAAGACAATTGCCCCAATTCGTTTTAAATGAATTGTATGGAAGCCGTATGATATAACTTCAGATACCGCCTCAGTAGCATATCCTTTTCCCCAGTGTTCAGGGAGAAAGGCATAACTTATATTGGCTCGTTTATGTTCAGAAGACCAATCGTGAAAACCAATTGTTCCAATGAGCCCTTTCTTGTTTTTTAATTCGATTCCCCATTTTATGCCGTTTCTTGCATTGTAACTCAACTTGAAATTATTAATAATTTGCTTTACTTGATCAACATTCTGTAATGGTTTTTGACCATAATAGCGCAGTACATCAGTGTTAGAAAAGCATTGTAGTATAACCGGCGCATCTTCTTCAATAAGTTCTCGCAAAATGAGTCGATCGGTTTTTAATATAGGAAACATGCCTTCGCTCCTTTTTTATATGAAACTAGAATGTATTTGTTATTATATAATTTAATCTGAAAATAAAGATTATTCAAGGTGTAGTGATGATTTTAATTTATGTTAAAATTGATTGTGGAATATATTTCAAAAAGAGGTTTAGATATGGAGAAAAACTCAATTTTAATTGTAGATGATGATCAAGATATTATTCAATTTATTAATGTGAATTTAATACGAGAAGGTTTTACTGTTTTCACTGCTGACAACGGAAAAGAGGCATTAGAGATAATAAATAATAACAGTATTCAACTTGCTATTCTTGATATTATGATGCCTCAAATGGATGGTATAGAACTGTGTAGAAGGATTAGAGAGAAACATAGTTTACCAATTATGTCTTTGTATAATGAATCAGCATATGATGAAATGATAACTAGACCAAATAGCGGTAAAACAGTATCAAAACGTCTTGATTACTTTTCTTACAAGGAGTTACCTACATTTGATTTACGTCCACAATTAGAGAGTGTAAATATGGGAGCTCATATTTACGCTGGAATTTATGATGCACAGTGTCCACATGAATGTGCAATTGAAGTGGCGGAACTTATGCCAAATGCAATATTGACAACGTTTGAGTATAGTAACCATTATCCGTATATCGAGGAAGAGGAACCGTTCAAGAAGTTTGTTGAAACTACTTTGTAGAATTAATATGGATTGCATAATGAAAAAAGGGTATTCCATTTTTATCGGAATACCCTTTTCATTAACCTACAAATGTTTGATACAGTAAGAAAATATTTAAAACAATAACGAGAGCAGCGATTAACCATGCGATGAATGTTGTAATACGATGGTTAACGAGTGCGCCCATAATCTTTTTATTACTTGTGAACATGATGAGTGGTACTAATGCAAAAGCAATACCGAATGATAAGACGACTTGGCTCATTACGAGAGCATAAGTTGGATTTACACCTAAAGCAATAATAACCAGTGGTGGAATCATTGTAATAAATCGGCGTAAATATAACGGAATATGCATTCGAATGAATCCTTGCATAATAATATCACCCGACATTGTACCGACAGAAGAGCTAGATAATCCGGCTGATAAGAGTCCGATTCCGAATAAAGCAGCGGATGCAGGACCGACTAAGTTGCTAAATTGGTTAAAAGCAACATCAAGATCTTCAACGTGCAAGCCGTTTTTAAAGAATAGTGCAGCAGCAACAATTAGCATACTTGCGTTAATAGCTCCAGCGATAACCATTGCAATAATAATATCGATGAATTCGAAGCGGAAAATCTTTTTCTTTTGTTCATCATTTGTTCCGACTACGCGGCGCTGCGTTAAGGCCGAATGTAAATATATCGCGTGCGGCATTACTGTCGCACCTAAAATTCCAGCTGCTAAAAGAATGCTATCCACACCTTGGAATTTTGGAGTAAATAGTCCTGAAAGAAGAGGGCCTAATTCCGGTTTTGCATAAAAGACTTGGACACCAAAAGCGATAACAACGATAAAAATCATTCCTGTAATAATAGCTTCTAATGGACGGAAGCCTCTGCGTTGAAATTCAAGAATAATAAATGATCCAACCGCTGTAATTAAAGCAGCTGGTAACATTGGAATTCCAAATAATAAGTACAATCCGAGTGCTGCTCCGATAAATTCAGCTAAATCGGTAGCCATAATAACAAGCTCACCTTGTATCCATAAACCGATGGAAACTGGTTTTGGGAAGTTTTCGCGAGCTACTTCAGGAAGGTTTCTCCCAGTAGCGATTCCTAATTTAGCTGATAAAGTTTGAATTAATACAGCCATTAAATTAGAAGCGAGTATTACCCAAAGTAATAAATACCCATATTGTGACCCGGCCGCGATATTTGTAGCGAAGTTCCCGGGATCAATATAAGCAACTGATGCGATAAAAGCAGGTCCTAAGAATGGTAACAGTCTTTTAAAGCCTTTTGTTTGTCCGCTTAACGCTAAATGGGCTGATTGAACTGTTGTACTTTGAGAAGGGACTTGTTCATCTTTTGTTATATCTTTATTCATAGTAGTATTCCCCTTTGAAATCTTAACTTGATGAAATTATTGTATTTATTCTTATTCATTATTTCAATACATTTAGATATATTATGTGGTAATTTCATTTGAACATAAAAGTTTCCTTAATGCAAATTATATGACTGTGTGCAATGAATGGTGTGACGATGCAAAAATATTTTGGGAGTTTATGGTTGTTGAATAAGGGAGAAGATAATAAATTATAGGGTTGTTTTTGAAATTTATGTGAACATACAGCCTATATTACAGCATATTAATTGATGGAAATGAAATTGTATGATATATAATATATTGGGATTACAACCTAACCGTAGTGTTTTGTTCTGTAATCTTGTTTTTATTTCTGTTAACTTATAGAAAAAATTGTAAATAGAAGAAAATAGGCTAAGTACAATTTTGTATATATTTTCTTATTATATATGTTTTGATATGAACGTTAACTTATACATGATTTTAAAATTTAGATAGGTGGTAGAAATACATTGGCAACTACAAAACCATATAGAGTATTACTATATTACATGTACACAACAATTGAAAACCCAGAAGAATTTGCTGCAGAGCATTTAGAGTTTTGTAATTCACTTGAATTAAAAGGTAGAATTCTTGTAGCAACAGAAGGAATTAACGGAACTTGTTCTGGAACTGTTGAACAAACAGAAAAGTACGTGGAAGCGATGAACAATGACCCACGTTTTGCTGGAATCGTATTTAAAATTGATGAGGCAGATGAACATGCATTTAAGAAAATGCACGTACGTCCTCGTTCAGAGTTAGTTACACTTCGTCTAGAAGACGACATTAACCCGAAAGAAATTACTGGGAAGTATTTAGAACCAAAAGATTTTTATGAGGCAATGAAACAAGAAGATACAGTTATCATTGATGCACGAAATGATTATGAATTTGATTTAGGACACTTCAAAGGTGCGATTAAACCAGATATTGAATCATTCCGTGAATTACCAGATTGGATTAGAGAAAATAAAGAAACACTTGAAGGCAAAAAGATTTTAACGTACTGTACAGGCGGAATTCGTTGTGAGAAATTCTCAGGTTGGTTAGTTCGTGAAGGTTATGAAGATGTAAGCCAGCTTCATGGCGGAATTGTAACGTACGGAAAAGATCCAGAAGTACAAGGTGAACTTTGGGATGGTCAATGTTACGTATTTGATGAGCGTATCGCTGTACCAGTAAACCAAAAAGAACATGTTATCGTTGGTAAAGATCACTTTACAGGTGAACCTTGTGAGCGCTATGTAAACTGTGCAAACCCTGAATGTAACAAGAAAATTTTATGTTCTGAAGAAAGTGAAGCAAAACATTTACGTGCATGTTCTCATGAATGTCGTGTACACCCACGTAATCGTTATATCGTGCAACACGAATTAACAGAAGAGCAAGTAGCTGCTACATTAGAAAAAATCGAAGCAGGGAAGTAAGCATAATAGAAAACAGATGGTAGCATCGTGCTGCCATCTGTTTTTTTATTTACTTTGTACCATCCTTCTCTTTCACAGCAGATAATACAGTTTGTTTTACCCATGCTTTTCGATTTTTATGTTGTATAGCCCATTGGTATAAACCTTGTACACCTAAAATAAGTGAAATGACTATGCCACTACTAGCTATTAAAAGAGCAAAATATTCAAGAGGTGAAGATACATGATTTGAATCGGTGTTTTTTAAAAGGTCAATCATAGTAAACCCTAACATTTGGCCTACTACAGAGTAGAGAGTTAAAATTAATAATAAAAGGCTATCTTTTTTAGAGGCGACATTTTCTTGATATTTAAACAAACTATCAAGATTTTGTTTCGCGTTCGAGTATAAAATTTCAATGTTAAAAAGTTTTCTTAAGCGGAAGAAAATATCTTCACTTTGTGATTGAGATACTAATTCTAAAGAAAAATAATTCGCTGTAAACGAATTAATTGAATAAATTAATTTTTCTATTTCATTTGTATCTTGTTCAATATTTAGCTCAGCATAAGCGTTCGCCATCTTTAATAAAACAACTTTATGAAATAGATTTAATAATAAAGCGTAATAAAATTCCCCGTACATTTGACTAGCAAGTTTAGTGACTTCTCGTTCACCTTCATTTGTTATACATGTGAAAATATGTTCTTCCATAATAAAATAACGGTTAGGAGCCCATCTTTGATAAGAATGCTTTGTTAAATAATCGTGAATATAAGGAACATTATTTGCGCTAATATACGGCTTACCATCGTCTGTTAATCCGGAAAGACTGGAAGCTCGATATACATCAACTACATGAAGGTCTGACTCTTTGTTTATAGATAATAAAGTTTGTACATACATTCGTTGGTCTTCAAAGAAGGGGAATGTTTGAAAGTATGAACTCCGCAACCTCTTATTCTCAAAGAAGTCTGTTAAGCCATGAAATAAATCGCCGAATATAAGTTTTTCTACTTGTGAATATTTTTTCCCATCACATTCAATACAAATGGTCTCAGTTGTATTATTTCTGGTTTCAAGTACACGGAAGCGAGAAGCGAATTCGATGGCTTCTGATAATGTCATGTTTGGAGCGGTTTTGACTTCTGTTCGAATTGTTAAGAAGCCAAGCTCATAAGGGCAAAGTGTTACATCAATAGAATGTATCTTGAATGGAACGGAAATAAGATTTGTTGTTAAATATCCATTTAAATTAAGGTCTTTAGAATAGCGCTGTAGTCCCTTTTGATGTTCTGAATGAGGAAAAAGAATTTTATTCGTAAATGAAAGATAGTATGCTTCCATATTTTGATGTGAAACTTGAAACTTCCCGTAATATGTATTTTCATCTTCAAGATGATCAAGTCGAAAAGGACGGAAATTATTTCTTTGTAAGAAAGGGAACATATTTTGTTCATATCCAGTTTTAAACGAAAACGGGAATATAAATTGAAATATAGCTGTTGTTACATCTTTTTCTTCGATTGTTTGTATTGCCTCCATTTACATTGTTTCCTTTCCGTATAAGCTATAGAAACAACATGCCCAATTTTTTTTGAAAATAACCTTGTTTTTGCAATAGATTAAGAATGAAAATTCAGCTAATTTAACAAGGGACATGTATAATGTTATGTATACTAAAACTAGTATAATTGTGTTAGGAAAAGGGGATGTTGTATGCGCATTTTAGTATTAGGAGCTGGTGGCGTCGGTGGATTTTTTGGTGGCCGATTAGTAGAAAAGGGAGAAGATGTTACATTTCTCGTTCGTAGCAAAAGAAAACAGCAATTAGAGGAAAAAGGACTTGTTATTCGTAGTGTTAATGGAGATTTTTCATTTCAACCGAAATTGATAACGAAAGAAGATAGAAATTCTCCATTTGATGTGATTTTATTTTCAACAAAGGCGTATCATTTAAATGAGGCGATCGTAGATTTGAAGCCTTTCGTAGGAGAAAATACTGTAATAATCCCGCTGTTAAATGGTATCGCTCATTTAACACTATTACAAAAGGAATTCGGCGGGGAAAAAGTAATGGGCGGTTTATGCTTTATTGAGACGACGTTAAACGACCAAGGAGAAATTGTACAAACTAGTGCTGCCAACAGACTTGTATTTGGAGAAATTAAGCCTCGAGATTCAGAGAGAATAAAGCGTATTATTCAAGCATTTATAGGTACGAAAGCTAGCTTTGTTTTAAGTGAAAATATTACGCAAGATATGTGGCATAAATATTTATTTATTACTGTCATGTCAGGCGTTACAACATTAATGCGTGCACCGATAGGACCAATTCGTGAAAGTGAAGGTGGACGTGAATTTATCCGAAATTTATTTGAGGAATCTGTACAAATTATGAGGGCATTAGGAGCTCCAGTTAAAGAAGATATTGCCCAGGAACATATGAAAACAATTGATAAAATTTCTTATGATATGAAGTCCTCGATGCAGCGTGATATGGAAAAAGGTTCGTTTATTGAGGGGGAGCATTTGCAAGGTTACTTACTGGATTTAGCAGAGCAATTTTCTTTAGAAGCACCATTACTAGGAGCGGTATATCAAAATTTGAAGGTGTATGAAGAAATGACATTTAACAAATCCGTAATAGAATTAGATGTATGAAATAATAAAAAAGATAGCAATATATAAGTGTATTGCTATCTTTTTTATTTGCGTATGACAAATTATTTATTTCTTTTAATTCTTTCTGTCAAATTTATTTCCTGTTCACGTTTACCATATAACTGATTAATTTCATTTGCTACTGCATCTAAATATGAGTCGGAAAAAAGCGGTTTCTTCTTTTTAGACATACGGGTCTCCTTTAAGGGTTTTTTAGTATTCATTATGTATATTTATCGGCGGATTATGCGCAATGATTTTAAATTTTTTCTTTTTAAAAATTTTTGTTTACATTTTGAAAATAAAGGAGTATTATAATCCACAGTTTCAATTTTCTAAATCGCTGAAACCGCACGGTACGGGGGACCCGTTCTTATGGATTGGTACATAATCCAATGGGGTGAATCCTTGAAGAAGGTAGGGCTACTCATAGGCCCGAATCCGACAGCTAACCTCGTAAGCGTTATATTGAGAAGGAAGGTGGAGCTTGTGCGACAAAAAAATTAATGTCTACAAGTCTATTTCTTGATGGCTTGTAGACGTTTTTTGTTTTCTGAAGAAATAGTTTATTGGCTGTAACAAGCAGAAAAGTTCGTACAAAATTATTGGAGAGTGGACAGCAGTGGTTTCATCTATTAAAAGATTTTTAATTGGAAGACCGTTAAAATCAACTGAGTTAGGCGAACAAAAGCTTAATAAAACAAAGGCGTTAGCAATTTTGTCTTCTGACGCTTTATCATCGGTTGCTTACGGTCCAGAGCAAATTTTAATTGCTTTAGCAGGTCTTGGAGCAATTGCGTATTGGTATTCAATTCCGATAGCTGTTGGGGTATTAGTATTATTGACAGCTCTTATTTTATCTTACCGTCAAATTATTTTTGCTTACCCTCATGGTGGGGGCGCATATGTTGTATCAAAAGAAAACTTAGGGATGAATCCAGGCTTAATAGCTGGAGGGTCTTTATTAGTTGACTATATTTTAACTGTTGCAGTAAGTGTATCAGCAGGTACAGATGCGTTAACATCTGCTTTTCCTAGCTTACATGCACATAATGTAATCATTGCGATTATATTTGTTATATTTATAACCATATTAAATTTACGAGGTGTAACAGAATCAGCTTCCGTTTTAGCATATCCTGTTTATTTATTTGTTTTAGCACTATTTATATTAATTGGTGTAGGGATATACAATATTTTAACTGGTCACGTTTCACCGACTTTACACACGCCGATTGGAACGCCGGTTGCGGGAATTAGTTTGTTTTTACTGTTAAGAGCATTTGCATCAGGTAGTTCGGCTTTAACAGGTGTTGAAGCGATTTCAAACGCAATTCCAAACTTTAAAGATCCTGCACCAAACAATGCAGCGAAAACTTTGCTTGCAATGGGCGCATTACTTGCTGTGTTATTTTCAGGAATTGTATTTTTAGCTTATTATTACGGAATTACACCGAGTAAAGAAGTAACTGTTGTTTCGCAAATTGCTGAACAAACATTTGGACGTAATTTCATGTACTATTTCATACAAGGCACAACAGCTTTAATATTAATTCTTGCTGCTAACACAGGGTATTCTGCATTTCCATTATTAGCAGTTAACCTTGCAAAAGATAAATTCATACCGAGAATGTTTACGATTAGAGGAGACCGTCTTGGTTACTCAAACGGTATTATTATACTTGGAATCGCTTCGATTATTTTAATTGTAGCTTTCCAAGGTCAAACAGAACATTTAATTCCGCTATATGCAGTAGGTGTGTTTATTCCATTTACACTTTCTCAAACGGGTATGGTATTAAAATGGCTTCGTGAAAAACCTGAAGGATGGGCTTTAAGATTAACGGTTAATTTAATTGGTGCAGTCATTAGTTTTATCGTTATGAGCATGTTCTTTTTAACTAAATTCGCACAAGTTTGGTCGATCCTTATTTTCTTACCTGCTATTATCTTCTTGTTCCATCGAATTAAGAAGCATTATGATGCAGTGGGTGATCAATTAAGTTTAAAAACTTGTGAGCCTCTTATTCCGATTGAGGGGAATGTAATTGTCGTTCCTGTAGCTGGTATGACTCATGTAGTAGAAAATTCATTGAACTATGCGAAGGCTCTTTCTGCAGATCAAGTTATCGCTGTATACGTTGCTTTTGACAGAGAAGAGGAAAAGAAATTTGAAGAGAAATGGAAGAAGTGGCAACCTGAAGTAAGGCTTGTTACATTGCATTCTCATTATAGAAGTATTATTCAGCCGCTCACTAAGTTCATTGATACAGTGCAATATAAAGCGAGTGAATCAAATTATCGAGTTACGGTCGTTATACCACAGTTTATTCCGAAAAAAGGCTGGCATAACATTCTTCATAATCAATCAAGTTTATTAATACGTGCGTATTTACTCTATAAGAGAAATGTTGTTATTACGACAGTTCCATATCATTTGAAAAAGTAAGAAGATTTTTTAAGGATAGTTTCACGAAAGTGAAGCTATCCTTTTTGTGTATACGCTATGCATTATTGCATATTCAACTGAAAATTATATTAATATAATTTTGTTTGTTGTGAGTAAGTAGTGTTTTCTGTTGGGATGTATGGATATTTTAATCGGGGAAGTGAAACGAATTTTATTTTGGAATAAGGACATGAGAGCTTGAAAATAAAGGGAATGAAAATACTTCTTTACGTTATATAAATAGCTGTGTTTAAATGACCTTACAGTACAAAACTTACTTGAAAACAAAACGAAATTTCATACTTTTATACGTGAATTAGTTTAAAATGAATAATATTTTTATGTAATATATTCACTGTATGAATGTGGAAATTGCAATGAAATAGAAAATTTATACAACTTTATTCATACTAAGCACATATGAAAAGGTGTGAAATGTTTTATAACAATAAGTAAGTACTGTAGAAAAAAGTTAGGAGAGATGGTTCGTACATGAATCACGGTGAGAATGTTCTCTATTTTAACCATCTCAAATCAATTGCAAGAAAATAGAATAATAAAATGCGATAGTAATAGTTGCTAATACATAGGAGGAGTTAAAGTGAAAAAGACTTTAATTACAGGGTTATTGGTTACAGCAGTATCTACGAGTTGCTTCGTTCCTGTAAGCGCTTACGCTAAGGAGGGGCAAACAGAAGTGAAAACAGTATATGCGCAAAATGTAATTGCTCCAAATACATTATCTAATTCAATTAGAATGTTAGGATCACAGTCACCGCTTATACAAGCATACGGATTAGTTATTTTACAACAGCCAGACATTAAGGTAAACGCTATGAGTAGTTTGACGAATCATCAAAAATTTGCAAAAGCGAATGTAAGAGAGTGGATTGATGAATATAATCCGAAGCTAATCGACTTAAATCAAGAGATGATGAGATATGGTACTAGATTTAATAGCTATTATAGTAAGCTCTATGAACTAGCAGGAAAAGTAAATGAAGATGAACAGGCAAAAGCAGATTTTACAAGCGCATACGGAAAATTACAATTGCAAGTACAAAGCATCCAAGAGAGTATGGAGCAAGATTTATTAGAGTTAAATCGATTTAAAACAGTACTAGATAAAGATAGTAACAACTTATCCATTAAAGCTGATGAAGCAATAAAAACATTGCAAGGATCAAATGGGGATATTGTGAAATTAAGAGAAGATATTAAAAGAATTCAAGGGGAAATTCAAGCTGAACTAACTACTATTTTGAATAGACCGCAAGAAATCATTAAAGGTTCTATTAATATCGGTAAACAAGTATTTACAATTACAAATCAAACTGCACAAACGAAAACGATCGACTTTGTTTCTATCGGTACTTTAAGTAATGAAATTGTAAATGCTGCAGATAGTCAAACGAGGGAAGCAGCTCTTCGTATTCAACAAAAGCAAAAAGAGCTATTACCACTTATTCAAAAGTTATCACAAACTGAATCAGAGGCGACTCAAATTACATTCGTTGAAGATCAAGTAAGTAGCTTTACAGAACTAATTGATCGCCAAATTACAACTTTAGAAACGTTATTAACGGATTGGAAAGTTTTAAATAATAATATGATCCAAATTCAAACAAATATTGAAGAAGGCACGTATACAGACAGTAGTTTACTTCAAAAACATTTCAATCAACTCAAAAAAGTAAGTGATGAAATGAATAAGCAAACGAATCAATTTGAAGATTACGTTACAAACGTTGAAGTACATTAAACAGAAAAATAATTAACGATATAGGGAGAGAAGAGAAATGACGAAAAAACCTTATAAAGTAATGGCTCTATCAGCACTTATGGCAGTATTTGCAGCAGGGAACATTATGCCGGCTCATACTTATGCAGCTGAAAGTACAGTGAAACAAGCTCCAGTTCATGCGGTAGCAAAAGCTTATAATGACTATGAAGAATATTCATTAGGACCAGAAGGCCTAAAAGATGCAATGGAAAGAACAGGTTCAAATGCTTTAGTAATGGATCTGTACGCTTTAACAATTATTAAACAAGGTAATGTTAACTTTGGTAATGTATCGTCAGTTGATGCAGCTTTAAAAGGAAAAGTGATTCAGCACCAAGATACAGCTAGAGGAAATGCGAAGCAATGGTTAGATGTATTAAAGCCACAGCTTATTTCAACGAATCAAAATATCATTAATTATAATACGAAGTTCCAAAACTATTATGATACTTTAGTTGCTGCGGTAGATGCAAAAGATAAAGCGACTCTTACGAAAGGCTTAACTAGATTATCAAGTAGTATTAATGAAAATAAAGCACAAGTAGATCAGTTAGTAGAAGACTTGAAGAAATTCCGAAATAAAATGACGTCGGATACGCAAAACTTCAAGGGAGATGCAAATCAAATTACATCTATCTTAGCTAGTCAAGATGCTGGAATTCCGCTATTGCAAAATCAAATTACAACGTACAATGAAGCAATTAGTAAATATAATGCAATTATTATCGGTTCATCAGTTGCTACAGCGTTAGGTCCAATTGCAATTATCGGTGGTGCAGTAGTTATTGCAACTGGTGCAGGAACTCCGCTAGGAATCGCATTAATTGCAGGTGGTGCAGCAGCTGTAGGTGGTGGTACAGCTGGAATCGTATTAGCGAAGAAAGAGCTTGATAATGCACAATCTGAAATTCAAAAAATAACTGGACAAGTTACAACTGCTCAACTAGAAGTAGCAGGATTAACAAACATTAAAACACAAACTGAGTATTTAACAAATACGATCGATACTGCAATTACAGCACTGCAAAACATTTCAAATCAATGGTACACAATGGGATCAAAATACAATTCTTTACTTCAAAATGTAGATTCAATTAGTCCAAATGACCTTGTTTTCATTAAAGAAGATTTAAACATTGCGAAAGATAGCTGGAAGAACATTAAAGACTATGCAGAAAAAATCTATGCTGAAGATATTAAAGTAGTAGATACGAAAAAAGCATAATCGAATACGAATCGTTAGAGCGTTAAGTATTGATGAATGAGTTGAAGCTCCTGTTCAGTTGTGAGCAGGAGCTTTTTTATATCCTTATAAAGAGAATGGGTGAAAAGTATGCAGAAAAGATTTTATAAAAAATGTCTTTTAACGATCATGATTGCTGGGGTGGCAACGAGTAATGCACTTCCTTTACATCCTTTTGCAGCGGAACAAAACGTAAAAACATTACAAGAAAATGCAAAAAATTATTCTCTCGGTCCAGCAGGATTCCAAGATGTAATGGCGCAAACGACATCGAGCATATTCGCAATGGATTCATATGCAAAATTAATTCAAAATCAGCAAGAGACTGATTTGAGTAAAATAAGTTCAATTAATAGTGAGTTTAAAGGAAATATGATTCAGCACCAAAGAGATGCAAAAATTAATGCGGCGTATTGGTTAAATAATATGAAGCCTCAAATTATGAAAACGGATCAAAACATTATTAATTACAATAATACTTTTCAAGCGTATTATAATGACATGTTAGCAGCGATTGATCAAAAGGATAGCGGTAAATTAAAAGCGGATTTAGAAAAGTTGTATGCGGATATTTTAAAGAATCAAAATGAGGTAGATGTACTATTAGGGAATTTGAAAGCTTTTCGCGATAGAATGGCGAAAGACACAAATAGTTTTAAAGAGGATACGAATCAATTAACCTCGATTTTGGCGAGTACGAATGCTGGTATTCCAGCATTAGAGCAACAAATAAATACATATAACGATTCGATTAAAAAGAGTAATGATATGGTTATCGCTGGTGGTGTACTTTGCGTAGCGCTAATAACATGTCTTGCTGGCGGACCGATGATTGCGATTGCGAAAAAAGATATCGCAAATGCAGAAAGAGAAATAGCCAATTTAAAAGATAGAATTTCAGGAGCGCAAGCAGAGGTCGCAATTTTGACGGATGTGAAAAATAAAACAACAAACATGACAGAAACAATTGATGCAGCAATTACAGCCTTGCAAAATATATCAAATCAATGGTATACAGTAGGTGCAAAATATAATAATTTACTACAAAACGTAAAAGGAATCAGTCCAGAAGAATTTACGTTTATAAAAGAAGATTTAAATACAGCGAAAGATAGCTGGAAAGATGTAAAGGATTATACAGAAAAATTACATGAAGGCGTGGCGAAATAAACAGTGGAATAGTTCCACTGTTTATTTTTTTATCCCGTTTTTTGTGAGAGCCGAGCTTGTAATTTTGCCCATAAATTTGCCGTGTGTTTTATAAATGTAACTTTGGGATAATGTTTGGTCAAATTGATACTAATAACCTCGATAAACTCCTGATCACGCTTTTTATATTTAATCTTTTAAGGGAAAAAGCTATACTATAAGCAAAACTAAAAATTGGAAAGGAAATACTAGAACATGGAAAATTATTTATTATTTATCCTTACAGCAATCCTAATCATAATAATGCCTGGTCCCGGTTTTGCCTTAGTTACAAAAAACACTATCTCGCATGGTAGAAATGGTGGGATAAAGACCATCTTAGGAACGGTATCTGGAATGATGATTCATACAATAATGGCTACACTAGGACTCTCTGCTATCCTAATGAAATTTGCTATGCTATTTACATTAATAAAATATGCTGGGGCTTTTTACTTAATTTACTTAGCTGTAAAGTCAATTAAAAGTGCCTTGTCTAAAAAAGAAGATATGTCAGGTTCAGTGGAAATGAACTCTAAGGATATTGGAACGATTAAAAGTTTTAGACAAGGATTTACCACGGCAATCTTAAACCCAAAAACTGCTGTATTTTTCCTAAGTTTTCTACCCCAATTTATTGTGAGCAATCAAAGTCATCTCTTCCAATTTCTTTTGTTAGGACTCACATTTACGACTTTGACAGCAATATGGTATTTACTTTATATCTCACTAATACGTCAATTAAGAACTTTTTTAAGAAAAGAAAAAGTGAACCGTACAATAGAGGGTATTACTGGCACAGTATTATTAGTATTTGGAGTTAGGTTATTTTTCCAAAAATAAATATGTATATGAAAAGAGAAATAATCAAGGGTGGTTATTTCTCTTATTCACTTATTCTAAAACTACCATTATAGATTTCTAGAGGTGAGATGATTTTTTGTTGGGTATTTATGTTACTATAACTGGAGAAAAATATCCGTTCGTACTTAATGTAGAAGAACTTACATCTAGTATTAAAATAACTATTAGTAAAGGTAAATTTTTAACCAATTTGAATCCCACCTTTTAAGTGTAACATCTTTATATTATTATATTGCAAAATGAATTATATAATTAATTATAAGATAGTTATCTATGAGAATTTAACTTGTTTTTTCGTTTTGGGATGTTAAAAAATTCTTAAGTTGATGGGCATGGGATAGCACAACATGCCTATGAACTTAAGAACAGAAACTTACGCTTGAACATAATATCAAATTTAGATGAGCAAAGCTATTTCAAGTGAATAGAATCCACTCTTTAAGAATACATAAAATATATACATACAAGCTTAGTCTGATCACTACATCATTAGTGAAAGTAGGATTCTATAGATTTTGGAGGAAGAGATATGAAAAAAAAGGTTCTCCTGTTTACAGATTTGGGGATTGATGATGCGTTTGCTATACTGTACACCTTTTTTCGTAAAGACATTCAACTTGTAGGAATTGTAGCCGATTATGGAAATGTATCCAGAGAAAATGTAATAAGAAATATTAACTATTTGAAGTACATTGCGGGAAGAGAAGAGATACCTGTATTCCTTGGGGCTTCTGTACCGCTGACAGGTATATTGATTCAGTATTTCCCTGAGGTACATGGAAAAGTAGGATTAGGACCTATCATTCCCCCTGAAATTTCATATCCAGTGTATCCTTTAAATGATATTTATCAAATTATAGAATCAAATTTAGAAGATCTTACAATTATCAATTTAGGAAGACTTTCTTCGCTAGCTACGACTTTTGTGTTGAATTTAGAAACAATGCGAAACGTAAGAGAATGCATTTGCATGGGGGGAGCTTTTTTCTATCCAGGTAACGTAACTGCTGTGGCTGAAGCTAACTTTTACTCAGACCCTTATGCAGCAAACTTAATTCTGCAGCATGCAAAGAACTTGACAATTATTCCTTTAAATGTGACTCAACATGCGATTGTTACACCCGAAATGGTCCAGCAAATCGATGCATTTCATCGGAATACACAGGATCTTGCAGGACTCATCATCAAACCTATGTTAGACTATTATTATAAATTCTACTCTAAGTCTAATCCTGGTATAAGTGGAAGCCCTATGCATGATTTTGTAACAGTGTGGTATTTGCTGAATCAAGAGGCTGTTGGCCTTTCAAGAGTACCCATTAAAGTAATTCCTGATCAAGGAGAAGGATTTGGTCAAAGTATTGCAGACTTTCGTTTTGCTACTAATCCAGGCTATAAAACGCATAATGTAGCTTTTCAGCTTGATTATAAAAGATTCAAGAAGGATATTATGGAAACGTTTTTAAAGAAGAGAGTGTAACAGACTTTATTAACTTCAGATAATAGGGATTATGTGAATGAAATGCCACTTCACTTAACGTACAGGAATTCGACTTTTTTAGGTTAAAATTCGCTTAGCATATAAAACTTCCAAAATGTTGGCTGTATCCCATCACTATCAAGCTAATAAAACAAAATCCCCCTAAAATGAAAAAATCCGCTGACTTCTCAAAGTAATTAACTGTAGTGAAAGAAAATTTTTATTTTGGGGGTACATTAAAACTTTAGCTTGATGGCTATGGGGTCTCGCCATCAAAACGTGAATTTCGTACGCTAAGGAATTTCTATGTTAAAAAACTTGGTTTTACCGTACGTTAAGGAAGTTCCATAAACAATATTTAATGTTTGTTATTGAAGGGTTTTGTTATCGTTACTACAGAAAGAACAAAAAGAATGAATTGAATATGAATCGATTTATCCCGCTATTTGCGGGCAGTAAGACTCCCCCTCAAAATTTGGCGAATGCGGGGGATTTAGGTGGGAGTCGGGCTGCCCGTAAAAGCCCGATTGGTGAGGGCTAATAATCAGTGGGGGATGGACAAAACCCCACTGATTAAAGTTTCACTTTATCTGCTTCAAGATCATCTGTATTGAGTTTATGAAGTTACACAATAAAGTTTCATTGTATATACTAAGTGGAATAGAAGTTTAGGTGGATAAAATTCGGTAGTCGAAATTTCTTGCATAAAGCTGTATAATGCTTGTAACGAAAGGGAAATACAGGAAAGGGTTTGTAATAAGTTACTATGGAAAAAGATAAACAACAGTTAAGCGTTGAAGTTGCAAGATTATATTATCAATCAGATTATAGTCAGCAAGAAATTGCTAACAAATTAAATATTTCAAGACCGACGATCTCTAGATTATTAAAGTACGCAAAAGAAAAAGGATTTGTTCAAATTAGCATAGCCGATCCGTTTGCTGATTTAGATAACGTTGGGAATTTACTTAAAGAAAAGTACAACTTGTTAGAGGCACATGTTGTGTTTTCTCCAGTTCCAGAATATGCAACGATTACGGAGTATATTAGTAAGTATGCTGCTGAGTATATGGAAAAGACAGTGAAAACTGGTGATATCGTTGGTGTAAGCTGGGGAATGACGATGTATGAAATCGCTAGGAAAATCGTACCGCAACATGTAAAAGGCGTAGAGGTTGTCCAATTAAAAGGTGGCATTAGTCACTCAAGTGTAAATACATATGCGAATGAGACGATTGCTTTATTTGCAGATGCTTTTCAAACGACGCCAAGAAATCTACCCCTTCCAGTTATATTTGATAATGCGGTGACAAAAGAATTAGTGGAGCAAGATAGACATATTCATCACATTATCGAAATGGGAAAACAAGCAAATATTGCAATTTTCACTGTCGGAACAGTGCGTGATGAAGCGTTATTATTCCGATTAGGATATTTAGATAAAGATGAAACGAGCTTACTGAAAAAACAATCGGTCGGTGATATTTGTTCACGTTTCTTTGATGGAGACGGTAATATTAGTAGCGAAGAAATTAATAAGCGCACAATTGGAATTGAGCTAGAAGAATTGAAGTTAAAGAAACGTTCTATTTTAGTTGCAGGTGGTAAGAGAAAAATAAAAGCAATTGATGGTGCGTTACGTGGCGGGTATGCAAATGTATTAATTATAGATCAGCATACGGCGAAAGAATTGTTACATTATCAAAAAGATTAGAAATAAAAGGCTTTCTCAAAATTAATATTTTGAGAAAGCCTTTTATTTTGTTATGTATAAATTATAAGAGTCCTTCTTGGAACACAAATTTCCTTTTTAAAAATAATTATGGATATTGAGATACATACTACCAGTGTTAACATAAAAATTTTGATTTCAACTTGTGATGTATATGAATTGTTTCTCAGTAGAATGCGTTTCAGTTATTATAAGAAAATTCCTTTCGGAAAAGAGTGAACAAAATTTCAAAAGTGTATTTACATTTGTTCAACTAAGAGTTAGAATGAAGTTGTTAAAAGATATGAGGAGTGAAGATAATGAACATTGCAAAGTTAATTGACCATACAATTTTAAAACCAAATTCTACTAAAGAAGATGTTATGAAAGTAATCGAAGAGGCAAAGCAATACAAATTTGCTTCAGTTTGTATTAATCCTACATGGGTAAAGCTAGCTGCTGAAGAATTAGCTGGACATGATGTAGACGTTTGTACTGTAATCGGTTTCCCATTAGGAGCAAGCACTACTGAAACAAAAGCATTCGAAACAAAAGATGCTATCGCAAAAGGTGCAACTGAAGTTGATATGGTAATCAACGTAGGTGCTTTAAAAGATGGCGACAATGAGTTCGTTGAAAAAGATATTTATGAAGTAGTACAAGCAGCAAAAGGAAAAGCTCTTGTAAAAGTAATCATTGAAACTTGCCTTCTAACAGACGAAGAAAAAGTTCGTGCTTGTGAATTATCAGTAAAAGCTGGTGCTGATTTCGTAAAAACTTCAACTGGATTCTCAACTGGCGGAGCAACTGCTGAAGATATCGCATTAATGCGCAAAACAGTTGGGCCAAACGTTGGTGTAAAAGCATCTGGTGGCGTTCGTACACGTGAAGATGCAGACAAAATGGTAGAGGCTGGAGCCTCTCGCGTTGGAGCAAGTGCTAGTGTTGCAATCGTTTTAAACGATGCAAAAGGTGCTACAGATAACTACTAATCACTAATGAAGTAAAGAGCAATAGATACACAACGTATAGTGTATCTATTGCTTTAACAATTGAAAAAAATGTAAGCGGATACGAATGGGAGGAGACGGCTTATGAAATACTTAATCGGTGTTTTTGGCCTCGTATTGATTTTAGGTATCGCTTGGCTTGCTAGTAATGATAGAAAGAAAGTCAAATATCGCCCAATCATAACGATGGTTATATTACAATTCATTTTGGGATTTTTATTATTAAATACAAGTGTAGGGAATGTATTAATTAGCGGAATAGCAGATGGTTTTGGAGAATTATTAAAATATGCCGCTGATGGTGTGAATTTCGTATTTGGTGGATTAGTAAATCAAAAAGAGTTTTCATTCTTTTTAAGTGTATTAATGCCAATCGTATTTATATCAGCTTTAATAGGTATTTTGCAACATATTAAAGTGTTACCCATTATTGTGAAATCTATCGGTATAGCATTAAGTAAAGTAAATGGAATGGGGAAACTAGAATCATATAACGCGGTAGCTTCTGCGATTTTAGGACAATCTGAAGTGTTTATTTCAGTTAAGAAACAATTAGGATTATTGCCAGAAAAAAGAATGTATACATTATGTGCATCTGCAATGTCTACAGTTTCTATGTCTATCGTTGGATCATATATGGTGTTATTAAAACCGCAATATGTTGTAACCGCTTTAGTGCTTAACTTATTCGGTGGTTTCATTATTGCTTCTATCATTAACCCGTACGAAGTTACTGAAGAAGAGGACATGTTAGAAGTACAAGAAGAAGAGAAAAAGACCTTCTTTGAAGTATTAGGAGAATACATTATAGATGGATTTAAAGTTGCGATTACGGTAGCAGCTATGTTAATTGGTTTCGTTGCTCTTATCGCATTCATTAATGCAGTATTTAAAGGTGTAATCGGTATCTCATTCCAAGAAATTCTTGGCTATGTATTTGCACCATTTGCATTTATTATGGGTGTTCCTTGGCATGAAGCAGTTAACGCCGGAAATATTATGGCAACAAAATTAGTATCGAATGAATTTGTCGCTATGACAGATTTAGCACAAGGAAACTTTAATTTCTCAGATAGAACGACAGCGATTATATCTGTATTCTTAGTATCATTTGCAAACTTCTCTTCAATTGGAATTATTGCTGGGGCAGTTAAGAGCTTAAATGAAAAACAAGGGAATGTAGTCGCAAGATTTGGTTTGAAATTACTTTTCGGTGCAACGTTAGTAAGTTTCTTATCAGCAACAATCGTTGGCTTGTTATTTTAACAGATTCATATAATATAAAAAGGAATGGTGATTGTAATGAGAATGGTAGATATTATTGCGAAAAAACGTGATGGAAAAGAATTAACGACTGAAGAAATTAATTTCTTTATTAACGGATATACAGACGGAAGTATTCCTGATTATCAAGTGAGTGCACTTGCAATGGCAATTTTCTTTAAAGATATGACAGATCGTGAACGTGCAGATTTAACAATGGCAATGGTTGAGTCTGGAGAAACAATAGACTTATCAGCAATTGAGGGCATTAAAGTAGATAAGCATTCAACTGGCGGTGTTGGTGATACAACAACATTAGTATTAGGACCATTAGTTGCTGCTTTAGATGTACCAGTAGCAAAAATGTCAGGTCGTGGTTTAGGACATACGGGCGGAACAATTGACAAATTAGAAGCGGTAGAAGGATTCCACGTTGAAATTACGAAAGAGCAGTTCATTGATATTGTAAATCGTGACAAAGTAGCTGTAATCGGACAAACAGGAAACTTAACACCTGCTGATAAAAAAATCTATGCATTACGTGATGTAACAGGAACAGTAAATTCAATTCCTTTAATCGCAAGTTCAATTATGAGTAAGAAAATTGCAGCTGGTGCTGACGCAATCGTACTTGATGTAAAAACAGGTGCTGGCGCATTTATGAAAACAGAAGAAGATGCAAAAGAATTAGCACATGCAATGGTACGTATCGGAAATAATGTAGGACGTCAAACGATGGCTGTTATTTCAGATATGTCACAACCACTTGGTTTTGCAATTGGTAACGCCCTAGAAGTGAAAGAAGCAATTGATACGTTAAAAGGTGAAGGGCCAGAAGATTTAACAGAATTAGTACTTGTATTAGGAAGCCAAATGGTCGTACTTGCGAAAAAAGCAAATACGTTAGAAGAAGCTCGTGAAATGTTAATTGAAGTTATGAAAAATGGAAAAGCAACTGAGAAGTTTAAAGAGTTCTTAAGCAACCAAGGCGGAGACAGCTCAATTGTAGATAATCCAGAAAAAATGCCACAGGCGAAGTATGTAATTGATGTACCTGCTAAAACTTCAGGTGTGATTTCAAACATTGTTGCAGATGAAATCGGTATTGCAGCTATGTTATTAGGTGCAGGTCGTGCGACAAAAGAAGATGAAATTGATTTAGCGGTAGGATTAATGTTACGTAAAAAAGTTGGCGATGCAGTAAAAGAAGGCGAGCCGTTCGTAACGATTTATGCAAATCGCGAAAATGTAGAAGATGTAAAAGCTAAAATTTATGAGAACATTTCTATCGCTGAAACAGCAGTGGCTCCTAAATTAGTTCATACAGTTATTACTGACTAATCATCATTACATTTACTTTGAGGGGGAAATAATATGGATAAGAAAAAATATATTGAAGAAGCAAATAAGATGTTATCGAAAGCGTATATTCCGTATTCTAAATTTCCTGTTGGCGCAGCATTAGTTACGAAAGAAGGTAAAATCTATACTGGTTGTAATATAGAAAATGCTTCTTACGGTTTATGTAACTGTGCAGAAAGAACAGCAATCTTTAAAGCAGTATCAGAAGGTGAGCGCGACTTTAGTTACTTAGTCATTACAGGAGAAACTGAGGGACCGATTTCACCATGTGGTGCTTGTAGACAAGTTATTGCTGAATTTTGTGATCCGAAAATGCCTGTATTATTAACGAATGTAAAAGGTGATGAAAAAGAAGTGACTGTGGAACAGTTACTGCCAGGTGCTTTCTCAATTGAAGATTTAAAATAAGTTAAAAGGCCATTCCGCAATGAATAGTTGTGGAATGGCTTTTTTATTTTCAAAAATAGAATGTAATATTCCGTTCATATTCCGTTCATAAACTTTGCGTAAAATGATTGCATCGAATATGGAAAGTTTACAGCAGGAGGAATATGATGAAGAAATTATATAATGCAGCATTCATTTACTTAATAATTGGTTTATTATCAGGAGTATTTGCAAGAGAGTATACGAAAGCGCAAGGAATTAAAGGATCCACTATGCTACAGCTAGTGCATACACATGTATTAGTATTAGGATTCATATTCTTTTTGGTTGCATTAGCTTTATTTAAAGTGTTTCAAGTACAAGAAACAAAAAGCTTTCGCGCGTGGTTTATTGTTTATAATGCAGGATTAATTTTTACAATCGCTACAATGGTATTTAGAGGTATTTTACAAGTAAATGGAACAGACTTTAACGGTTTAAGCCATATGACTGGATTAGCTCATGTTATTATAAGTGTCGGGCTCGTTTGGTTTATGATTTTGCTCAAAAAGTCATTTAAATAGATAGGGGTGGAGAGTATGAGTTTAGCACTTTTATCAAGTATCGTAGCGGTATGTATGGCTGTTGGTGTAATGTTTCTTCGCTTTAAGTCAGCGAAAAAACCGATAGTGAAAAAGAAAATTATATTACCGCCAATCTTTATGAGTACTGGCGCATCGATGTACTTCTTACCAGAGTTTCGGTTAACATCGTTAGAAATAGTAGAGGCAATTAGCATAGGGCTTATTTTCTCTATATTTCTTATTAAAACAACTAAGTTTGAAATAAGAGGCGAAGATATATATATGAAACCGTCAAAAGCGTTCATATTTATTTTAGTTGGTTTATTAGCTGTTCGGGTAGCATTGAAATCATATTTAAGTCAATCAATTGATTTGGCGCAATTGAGCGGGATGTTTTTCTTACTTGCTTTTGCGATGATCGTATCGTGGAGAATTGCGATGTATCGCTCGTATACTAAATTAGAAAAGACAATAAAAAGAGCTGGAATTTCTATATAGGAAATCCAGCTCTTTTTATGTTTTATACGATTGTTTTTTTAGCTTTGATTTCATTTGCTTAATTTTAAACGTATTTGAGCATCTTGTAATGCAACTGGTGTAACGTTAAGACCATTTTGATCAACGATTTTTGTGTTTAATAAAATGGAATCTAAGCTTCCACGAAATGTTTTTGTATAGTTTTGACGCAACATTTGTTGTTCTTGTTTTTCATCAACTGTTAATCCAGATGTTCTTTCTTTTTTTGATAATTCGTTAATACGGAATAAAATGTTTTGCATTTTGTTCACCTCTTATTTTAAAATAAATTAGTTACTTACTAATTTATAGTTATTTTAACTTTTTTATATGAATATGTCAAGAAGGGTAAAAGAAAAGTAGACACCCGTATTACAGTAAGTGGGTGTCTACAAGGAAAATATAAAGCTTAGCTTAATTCATGTAAGTGACTAACAAGTTCTGTTGTTTTAGAAAAGAATGGAGAATGATCAGCTTCCAAAGTAATGATTTTCATACAAGGAGTTTCTGTATTCATTCGGCGCTGAAAATCAATCGGAATTGCTCTATCTAGAGTCGTTTCGATATAAATACGATCTATAGTTCCAAAGTTTTCTTCAGATATTTTTATCTCTTGCTGGAATGGTCCTAGTGGTTGAGGACGCATTTGTTTGAAAGAAGATTCTTTAATAGCTGCATCTTCTGTAGCGTTTAAAAATGTTTGTTCAGTCAACTCTGGTATAAGTTCTGCAGTCATGTCATTCTCATTAATTGAGAATTGTGGACCAGCTTCACCATCTAATTTACTACCAAGACTTTCTCCGTTTTGTGGTAAGAATGCACAAAGATATACTAATTTATCGATTTTATTTGGTATAAGTTCAGCTGTTTGAGTGATCACAATTCCACCCATACTATGTCCAATAAGAATAACTTTTTCATTTTGTTGATCTATAGTAGCTGTTACTGCATTAACATAAGAATCTAACGTTATATTTTGTGATGGAGTCATATCTTTTCCACTTCCAGGTAAGTCTAGTGTAACAACTGTATGTCCGAAAGCCTCTAGTTGAGGTCTTACAAATTCCCATGCCCATTCGCCTTGCCATGCTCCATGTACTAAAACGTAAGTACTCATTTAACCAACACTCCTCTAATGATTATAAGATTTATTCTTTCGTGATATTGATGATGTATACTTAGTGTATAGGAAGTGGTTTGATAAATATAATGAAGGTTATTTATAGATGATATAAATATCTTTTATATAAGGAGAACAGAATGAACGTTTTTGATTTTAAAGTTTTTAAAAATGTGGCTCGCTTGAACAGCATTAGTTTAGCAGCGAAAGAATTACATATGACACAGCCGGCTATAACTCATATCATAAACAAATTAGAGAAACGATATGCTTTAACTTTATTTGATCGTTCTAGACAAGGAACGATGTTAACTGAAAATGGAAAGGAATTTTTAGTTTGTGTAGATCGACTTCTACTGGAGTATGAAAACCTTGAAGAAACAGCTTTACAATTAAAAAATAATAACTTGTATAAGATTGTATTAGCTACATATCCTTCAGTTACTGTATATTGTTTGGCGGAGTGTATCGAACTAGGTAATTTTGATCAAAGTCAGTATGTGCTTGCAGTTCGAGAAGGAAGCTATCAAGAAGTGTTAGATTGGCTGTCTTCTGGAAGTGCAGATTTTTCTATTTCTATAAAAGAAAATTTAATACCAGGATTTCATTATGATGTAATTGGTGAAGATCCGTATGTTATGGTTTCTTCTAAGTCAGTTCCATCTGATCTTACAATGAAAGAGTTGAAAAATTATCCTTTTATAATGCCGCTCTCTGGTTGTAAAGAAGTACTTGAACCATATTTGATAAAAAATGAAATAGTAGTTAATAAAGTGATGGAATCAGAGACAATTAGTTCGGCGTTAGCACTGGCTTTACAAGTTAACGGTATAACAATCGTTCCGTTATCAGGACTTCATAAACAAATTATTCATGACTTCATCGTGCAACCGATAGAAATTAAAATTCCACGGCAACTAATAATGCAATGGTCACCTAAAAAAGAAAATGACCGATTGTTTCTGGCGTTTGTTACGAATTTATTAGCACAGTTACAAAAAAAGAAAAAATAATAAAATGATTTAAAAAAAGGTAAGTTCGATTCACTTGAACTTACCTTTTTTATTTATACCCAATATAAGGATATGTCATAAAGTCCGATTAAAATGAGTAGTACACCTGCTATACACTGAATGTTTTTTCCTGTTTTTCGGCTCTTTTTAAGTAGTGCTTCATTTAATCCAAGGTAGGAGATGATGAACATAAGTACAACGATAGGTAGAGCGGTTCCTATTGAAAAGAATGTCGGAAATAAGTACCCATAATTATATGATAAAGATAAAGGGATTAACGTTCCGAAAAATAGCACAAACATAGTCGGACAGAAAGCTAAAGAAAAGAAGAACCCAAGTAAAAATGAGCTGACTTCATTTTGTTTTCGTATAAATTTGATAGAGAAGAAACTTCTTCCTTTTATAATACCTGATAATATTAACCCCATTATTATTAATAAAGGTCCGATCAGTTTACGTAACCATGGGAAATACAGAGTTAATATTTGTTGAATTTCTTTTCCTAACGCCCATACTAATAGTCCCAGCATCGTAAAAGCTATTACTTTTCCTAAAATGAATAACAGTATATGTTTCCAGGCATGTCCCTTTTGTAAAGATTGATTGCTATAAAGTGAAACTTTAATCAGTGGGGGTTTTGTTCATCCCCCACTGATTATTAGTTGAACCAATCGGGCATTTACGGGCAGTTGATCTCCCGCCTAACTTCTTTGTCCTATCCGAATTTTGAGGTGGGAGTTTTACTGCCCGTTAATGCGGGATAAAGTGTAATAGCGCTAATGTTTCCTGTTAATTGGCAAGGAGCAAGGGTACCTACTATGCCTAATAAAAACGCAAATAAAAGAGGAATTGATTTCGTAGCATTCGCGACATCCATTAAAGGAGACATGAGCTGATAACTCCATTCACTAATTGTTGAAAACACGTTATATGCACCTTTCTAACTAGTTATATTGTAATGTTCCATTTTTAGTAATCTGCTTCCACGTTTTACCGTCATCCGTAGAAAGAAACACATTTGCTTTCATTGTAGCAAATACCATTTCAGATGAATTTTGAGGGTTTTGTGAAATATACATAATTGTATCTTTAGGATCTAAAGATGGAGCTTGTATGTTTGTCTCTTCATTTGTAGCGATAGATTGCTTCGTTATCATTTGTTTGTTTTCCTTATTAATAGAGGCATAAATGACATCTTCATCGCTAAATGTAACTGCGGTCGATTCAAGAGATTTAGAGAATAATTTAAAAGTATTCCCGTAATCTGTAGATAAATACACGCCGTCTTTAGCACTTACTGCGACAACACTAGATTGATCCGGATGTACTGAAAAGGAGTGGATTGTACTTGAAAGCCCTTGTAACTTACTATTTTTCCATTCTTGTCCGCTGTTCGTACTGAAATAAAAACCTTGTTGTAATTTAGAATTTGGACGCTCGTTATATAAATAAATTGCTTCCGTATTATATCCGACAGCAAGGTTATGAAAATCAGATTCTCCATAAAAGGCTAGCTTTTCAAGGGTATTTCCGCCATCAGAACTTTTCATTAACCCTAAAGGATTTTTAAAATTTGCACCTTGTTCAGGATGTCCACTGGCAAAGAAGCCGTTTTTTGTTGATTGAAATCCCATATAATCGTGTAACTGTGTAGTAGTTTCAAACCATTTTCCATTTTGATAAACTTTTATACCACTGTGAGTTGCGATAGAAGCCCCAGGCATATTTCCTGCATAACCAATCCCATGAATGTGTTCGATTTTTCCAGATGTAATTTCTTTATAGAAGTTTTGCGGAATTGTATTTGTTGTTTCTTTATTTTTTGGCTGAGATTGCACCGTTTCTTTTTTCGCTGGTGCTGTTTCAGCATTGTTAGAACATCCTGTAATTATTAATAAAGAAGTAATTGCTAACCCTGTTGCTACATAATGTTTCAAATTTGTAGACCCCTTTCCTGCATATGAGATTTTAAGTATATGGAATAAATGTCAAGAAATTATGGAGTGATATGCATAATTGCGAGTGAAAGGAATAGTTGTGGAGACGTTATACCGCATATAGGCCTAGTAATGAAAGGTTTACTTTCTATATGAACCCTATTAATTGACGAAAAATTGTAACAATAATAGAATGAATTGTATTGGATAATTAGTTTTACAAGCATACAGAGAACGCTAGGGGGATTATTATGAAGTCAACATTTTTTGCTCGAAATAGAGAACGATTAGTAAACACGTTACCAGATGAATCAATTACTATTTTATTTGCTGGACAAGCACCTCATATGTCAGCTGATGCACATTATAAATTTGTACCGAATCGTAATTTTTACTACTTAACGGGAATCGATGAGCCGAATGTTATTTTCATGTTAAAAAAGTTTGGGAATAGTGTAGAAGAGACTCTTTTCATTGAAAAATCAGATCCAGTGCTTGAAAAGTGGGTTGGAAAAACAGTTTCTAAAGAAGAAGCAGAGAAATTATCAGGTATAAAGAAAGTTGTGTATTTAGATAGCTTTGAAAAGACAATGACGAATACACTTTTCGTGGAAAATGTGAAACATGTGAATTTAGACTTGGAACTTCGTGAGTGGAACGGTACTGAGACGAAAACATTAGCGTTTGCTAAACATGTAAGAGAACAGTATCCGCACATAACAATTGGAAATGTATACCCAAACATTTGTGAATTACGAGTGTTTAAAACAGAAGAAGAAATTGAAATCATTAAAGAAGCGATTGCTGTAACTAAGGAGGGTATTTATAACGTGCTGAAGCATGCAAAAGCAGATGTGATGGAATATGAATTAGAAGCTCATTTTGATTTTACGCTTAAATCATCTGGAATTAAACATCATGCGTTTAATACAATTTTGGCGAGTGGTAAAAATGCTACAGTCCTTCATTATGAAGATAATGATGCACAAATTCAAAATGGTGATTTAGTACTGCTCGATTTAGGTGCTCAGAAAGATTACTACAACGCTGATATTAGTTACACATTCCCAGCTAGTGGAACATTCTCTAGTCGCCAAAAACAAATATATAATATCGTGTTAAAAGCATTGAAAGAAACAACTGAGCTTATTAAGCCAGGATTAAAATTTGCTGCATTAAATGAGCATACAAAAAAAGTACTAGCAGAAGAGTGTAAAGCTATTGGTTTAATTCAAGAAGATGAGGAACTATCTAAATATTATTATCACGGCGTGAGTCATTTCTTAGGTTTAGATACTCATGATGTAGGAACATACAAAGATAGAGTATTAGAAGAAGGTATGGTCATTACGATTGAACCAGGTCTATATATTGAAGAAGAATCAATTGGGATTCGTATTGAAGATGATATTCTTATCACAAAGGACGGGTATGAAAACTTGTCAAAAGATATCATTAGAGAAGTTGAAGAGGTTGAAGAGTTTATGAGAGAAAATAATGTAAATGTAAAAGAAGATGAAGTTGTTACGAAATAATAATTAGAAGAGGCGCTCAATTTTGGGCGTCTTTTTATTTTGTTCATTTTATATCTCCATATTTTCTTGAAAATTGTCTTCTATAATAATCTTGAAAAAGAAAAAGGAGGGATTTTCCATGAAGAGATTTGTATTAACAGCAGTTACAGTCTCCGTAATAACTTTAATTGCTGCATGTTCTGCGACTACAAATACAACAAATGATCATAAAAATATGAACGATAAAAAAACAACACAGACTGAGACGGCTACAAAGCCATTGAAAGTTGTAAAAGGGCCAGAAGTTACTTTAGTAGCGAAAGAAGAAAAACAAAAGCTAAGTAACGGTGTTATTGTTCCAGTCTGGACATTTAATGGTTCATCCCCGGGTCCAGAAATCAGGGTGAAAAAAGGTAAAAAGGTTAAAGTGACATTAAAAAATGAATTACCTGCACCAGTATCTATTCATTGGCATGGGTATCCTGTCCCAAATAACATGGATGGAATTCCAGGCGTGACACAAGATGCGGTTGAATCAGGAAAAAGTTTCACCTATGAATTTGAAGCGAGCGTACCAGGAACTTATTGGTATCATTCACATCAAGATTCTGTAAATCAACTAGATAGAGGCTTGTATGGTGCTCTTATTGTAGAGGATACAAATGAAAAGTATGATAAAGATTACACATTAATGTTAGATGAATGGGTAACAGATAAAGAAGGAATTAATAAGCAGTTAAAAGAAATGACAAAAGGACAAACAGAAAAAGCAGACGGTAATAAATCTAGTAAGGATAATGAAAATACGAAAAAGAATGATGATATGAAAGGTATGGATCATTCTGGTATGGACATGGGCAGTGATAAAAAAGACTCTGGCAATATGGCAGGAATGAACCATGGAAATATGAAGATGGAAGGTCATGATATGAGTATGTATGACTTATTCACAATCAATGGTAAAAGCGGGAAGTTAGTAGAGTCATTAAAAGTGAATAAGGGAGATAAAGTTCGTCTTCGACTTGTTAATGCTGGTTACTTATCACATGATATACACGTTCATGGTCATGATATAAAAGTAATTGCGACAGATGGCCAACCAATAAATGATCCAAAAGTTATTAAGGATAAAGTAATTTCAATAGCACCGGGTGAACGTTATGATATTGAATTTACTGCTAACAATCCTGGGAAATGGTACGTTGAAGACCATTCAGAAAATAAAGGTACAAAAGGAATGAAAGCTGTTATTGAATATGAAGGTAGTAAAGAGATGAAAGACAAAGCAAACGAAAAAGAGAAGTTATCAAAATTAGACATGGCGAAATATGGTACTAAAAAATTAGGTAGTTTCACGTTAGACCAGCAGTATACTACCACATATAATATGAACTTGAATACGCAAATGAATGGAAATGAAATGGTATATACAATTAACGGAAAGGTATTCCCAGATATTGACCCAATTCCAGTGAAAAAGGGTGACTTAGTAAAAGTAAAGTTAGTAAATCGCTCTAAAGCGGACGATCACCCGATGCATTTGCATGGTCATTTCTTCCAGGTATTGAGTAAAGATGGAAAACCGATAGAAGGTTCGCCAATTGTTAAAGATACATTAAACTTAAAACCGGGAGAAGAATATGAAGTAGCCTTTGTAGCAGACAATCCGGGTGAATGGATGTTCCACTGTCATGATTTACACCATGCTTCAGCGGGGATGGTAACAGAAGTGAAATATACAGATTATAAATCTGATTATGTTCCAAACCCTAGCATTCCTAATAAGCCAGAATAATATAAAGCAGTTATCCATAGGATAACTGCTTTATATATTTTAGTCTTTAGCGTTATACATATGTTGATCATGCTCGGATGCAGGTGGAGGCGTATGATCTGGGAATGTTACGAATACAGTGAGAACAATTACTACGCCAATTGAGAGTAATAATAGAAACCGACGATGGATATAAGTAGGAAAGGTTTCTGATAAAAGCTGAATCATACATGACATAGTTATCGTTATAGTAAGTAAGAGACTAATAAACAGTATACTATGGGCTTGTTGAGCGTTTAACATCTCTGTAATCATAGCTCCCATCATACTTGCCATTAATCCAGAGAACATTCCTTCTAAGGCAGTATACAGGTGAAAACGTAGACCGACTAAAAAACCGATAAAACCACTAATCAAAATAGCAAGCAAAGTAGAATATAGTAATTCTCCTTTAAAGAGAATACCTAAATAAAAACCTATACTTAAACCGATACTCATACTAAAAGACATAATAAATACCATATACTCCATTAGGGTACCCTTACGTTTAGAAATATATGATGCGATAATAATCGAGATACAACAAAGTGTTAAGGTAGTTAACGTATAAGCTAACATTATGATACCTCCCTGTCCTATCATTCACTTCATCATATGTTCAAATGGAGAGTACTTATGCTAATATATATCTGCAAATTATCTGCACAATTTAAAAAAGGTAAGTTCAATATAATTTTCAAATAATGAAGGTTATCTTAGTAGACGATGCTTCATAGGGATTGTTGTATTTTAAATTTTATAGAATATAGGAAAGCAAATAGTAGTGAATGGAAAAGACGCTCGATTTTTGAGCGTCTTTTTTGTCTATGAGTATGTGAAAGAAATTGTTATATAATGAGTTTCTATTGTGAAGCCATAAAGAATAAGCGTATAATATTATAGTTATCCCATTATTGGAGTAACCCGCGAATGATAAATAAGATTGTTGTATTATCATCGCTTCTAAACATATAGACAATGAAAGTAACACTGGAATACAGATAGGGAGTTATAAAATGAAATTAATTATTGCCGAGAAACCAGATCAAGGTTTGGCTCTTGTTTCACAGTTTAAATATCGCCGGAAAGATGGATATTTAGAAGTAGAAGCAAATGAGTTATTTCCAAATGGAGCGTACTGTACATGGGCAATTGGTCATTTGACGCAGTTATGTAATCCAGAACATTATCACGCAGAGTGGAAAAAATGGTCACTTAATACGTTACCTATGATTCCAGAGCGTTTTCAATTTGAAGTAACAAAGTCGAAGTATAAGCAATTTAACGTTGTGAAACAGCTGTTACATAATCCTCAGGTAACAGAAATTATTCACGCGGGCGATGCTGGGCGTGAAGGGGAACTGATTGTACGAAATATTATTAATCTTTGCAGCGTGCAAAAACCGATGAAGCGTCTTTGGATTTCCTCTTTAACGAAGCAAGCTATTTATCAAGGATTTAAAAACTTACTAGATGAAGCAGATACGATTAATACGTATTATGAAGCATATACAAGATCTTGCGCTGATTGGGTCGTTGGTATGAATGCATCGCGTGTCTTTAGTATTTTGCTAAAGAAAAAGGGAATGAACGATGTGTTTTCCGCTGGTCGTGTACAAACACCAACACTCGCGTTAATCGTAAAGCGGGAGAAAGAAATAGAGAACTTTAAGTCAGAGCCGTTTTGGGAAGTGTTCGCAACCTTTAATATAGAGGGAAAGAAGTATGAGGGGAAATGGGAGAAAGATAATGAGTCCCGCTTAAATGATCCTGATTTGGCAAATAAAATTGCAGCGTTTTGTCAGAATAAGCCGGCTGTAGTGAAAGAAATGAAAACGGAGCGTAAAGAGTTTCAGCCGCCGTTTTTATTTAATTTATCAGCACTGCAAGCAACTGCGAATAAAGCTTTTAAATTTTCACCGAAAAAGACGCTTGATATAACACAAGCACTATATCAAAAAGGGATTGTCTCTTATCCGCGTTCGGATTCTAACTATGTTACACAAGGAGAGGCAGCAACATTCCCTGATATTTTACAGAAGTTAAGTCAGTTTGATGAATATAAAGGTTTATTGCCAGCACCAATTGAATCGATTATGAACAACAAGCGCTATGTGAATGAAAAAAAAGTTACAGATCACTATGCAATTATACCGACAGAGCAAGTTACAAATCCAAGCAAACTATCAGGTGATGAAAAGAAAATTTACGATATGATCGTAAGAAGACTTATTGCGGCGCATTATGAAGTAGCAATCTTTGACTACACAACGATTACAACGCTTGTAGACGAACGTGCTGAATTCATTTCGAAAGGAAAACAGCAAATTCAAGAAGGATGGCGTAAAGTAATTTTCCAAGATGACAAAGATGATGAAACAATTCTCCCAATTGTAGCTGAAGGTGAACAAGGGAAAGTTGTAAAGGTGAAAGTGAAAGAAGGAAAAACACAGCCACCGAAGCGTTATACAGAAGGACAACTTATTACGTTAATGAAAACAGCCGGTAAGTATTTAGATAATGAAGAGCTCGAGAAAGTATTGAAGAAAACAGAAGGTTTAGGTACGGAAGCGACTCGCGCTGGAATTATTACGATGCTGAAAGACCGTAAATATATTGATGTGCAGAAAAACCAAGTGTATGCGACCGATAAGGGAAAAGTATTAATTACAGCAATCGGCGACAAAATATTAGCTTCACCGGAAATGACTGCAAAATGGGAACAGCGTCTTGCAGAAATTGGTGAAGGGACAGCTTCACCAGCTACATTTATGGAACAAACGAAAAAACTATCAGCTAAAATTATTGAAGACGCGGTTGAAATGTCTGAGAAATGGGATTTCACTGGATTACATGTTGAATCGATTGAGCGAAAAGGATCGAAATTTACAACAGGTAAAAAGGTGGGTAACTGTAAAAAATGCGATGGCGATGTTATTGATAAGTCCACATTTTACGGGTGTTCCAACTACAACACAACACAGTGTGACTTTACCATTTCGAAGAAGATATTAAGCAAAGCTATTTCGCAAAAAAACATGACGAAACTATTAAAAGGCGAGAAGACCGATTTAATTAAAGGCTTTAAAAAAGGCGAGAAAACATTTGATGCGAAGTTAGAGTGGAAAGATAATAAGATTAATTTTGTGTTTGAGAATTAAGTGGTTTCAATAAATAAAACAGCTCATGTTCAAGTGAAAGGTGCTATAACAGGTTAGGTTTGAAAAAATATTGATAGAAAAGAAAAAGCATGACAATTTTATGTCATGCTTTTTTATTTTTGAATTACATGATTTTGTGTACTAACAATAAAAAATATTTGAAAAGATAGTATTAAATAGGACGTTTATATCATCTTCATCAGTTCTTTTATACAAAAGAAAAACAAGCAACTAAGAGGACAACTGAAAGTAGCTTACACCGACGTCTGAAAAAATATACAACAAAAACATTACCTTAAATAATAAAAATTTATTGTAAAACGATAAAAAATATATTAAAATCAAAATCATAATAAATAAGTGAGGTGCTTTTTATGGAAAAGGCAACAACGTTGTTTTTAAAATTAGAGGAGGTATAACTATGGACATTAACAATTTGATTATTGAAAATATTGATAACCCTCATGAGCTGGAGAGAATGTATAGAAAAGACCCGAAAGCTTTTAAAAAGTCATTCTCACACGCATGGGAACAAAATCCAGATTCTAAGGTTCTTGGTGTTTGGCATGAAAGATTGCATTTCAAGGAGACAGTAAATACAGAAAAAACTTCCGTATTTCAAAAAGGTTTCTTATTCATGGGCATTTTAGCTATTCTGGCCGGGATAAGCACTAGAATCATTTTCCATTTTGTCGAACAGGAAGCAATTGCTCCAATTAACCTGGCTTTTGGTATAATTCCCTTTATTGCTGCCTATTTTGTTTACAATAATACTCCGAAAAAAAGTGTTATTTATTCTCTTGCAGCGTTGTTCCTAATTTCCGGGTTTTATCTTAATATGCTGCCATTAAATTATAAAGACAGTATTATCCTTGCTTATTTACACTTTCCCATATTCTTATGGGTATTGGTAGGGCTTGCATTTACAGGGAATGAATATTCAAAAGGCAGTACAAGATTAGCCTATATTAAATTTAATTTGGAGTATTGTATTCTCTACGCCAGCATGGCAGTTAGCGGAATGGTACTAGCAGCATTAACCATGCAGTTATTTAGGTTTGTTGACTTGAATATAGAAGACTTCTATTTTAGTAATGTTGTTTTATTTGGTGCTGCCGCTCTTGCTATTGTGGCTGCATACCTGGTATCAATGAATCTGAAACTTGCTAAGAATATTACACCATATATAGCTAAAATTTTTAGTCCTCTTGTCCTGATCACGTTGTTGCTCTATCTAATAACGGTTATATGGGTCGGAAAAAATCCATTCTTGGACCGCAATTTCCTGATAGTCTTCAACGGAATACTCCTTGGTGTATTGGCCGTTACCATATTTTCCATTATCGAGAGCGACTCAGACGAGAAAAAGAACATTTCAGATTATATAAATTTTGCCTTAATTGTTCTTGCACTTATCATTGACAGTGTGGCTTTGTCAGCAATCGTGTTCAGACTTTCTTCTTATGGGATTACGCCTAATAGACTTGCTGCTTTAGGAGTAAACATACTTATCTGGGCAAATCTAATTTGGATTATGCTCTCCTATATGCGTTTTCTACAAAACAAATCCGGACCTTCAACTATCCAAGATGCAGTTACTAAGTATTTGCCGGTATACGGACTTTGGGCAGCTTTCGTTATATTTACTTTTCCTATAATGTTTAATTAGAAAAGCTCTTTTAATGTAACGAAAGTTAATCTTTTATTATATCATTTTTATTAATGAGTAAGAGACGATAAGTATCGTTAATTCTATAATTTCTCGAAAATAAAAAACGTCCCGCAGTGGGACGTTTTTTATTATGTGTATTGCTGTTTTTTCTTAATAAGCAGCAACACTTGTGAAATGCTAGCAAGCACAGGCAATTCAATTAACGGCCCAATGACCAAGGCAAGTGCAATAAGAGGTTCGTCTGGAAAAGCAGTCACAGCAATTGCGAGTGCAACAGGCGAGTTTCTCGCTAATGTTGTTAAGCTTAGGCTTACAGTGTCTTCATAGGATAAATGCATCATACGTCCTACAAACTGTCCTAGTATAAAGTTAATCATGAAGAACAGTAATACTGGTATAAGTAATAATAAAACAATATTCATATTTTGTAATAAGTACTTACCTTGTGAGGCAAACATCGCTAATATTGCTAAACTTAAAAATACAATTTGAGCAGAGCTGAAAAACGGAATGAGTTTATTCTCAAGTGTTTCAGCTTTTTTCATTTTATGCATAATGAATTTTGTAGCGTGCGCAAGTAAAAATGGTAAAACAAGTACGATAACGATACTTTCTACTAAAACAGAAATTTCTACCGTTTTCATTACACCTGCAAATAAAAATAAATAAACTGGGAGCAATAATACTTGTAAAATTAAATTTACCGGTAGAATTGATGTAGATAATGCGACGTTACCTTTTGCGATCTCTGTGAAAATTAAATACCAATCTGTACACGGAGTAACCATTAACATAATAAAGCCAACCCAAAGTGCTGGGTGATCTGAAAGAAATAATGCGCCTAATCCCCAAGCGAGAAAAGGTGTCCATATAAAGTTAATACCTAGGCTTGTTCCAGCGAATTTTAAGTTACGGAAACCATTTTTTATATCATTTAATGGGATGCTGAGGAATAATCCATAAAGCATTAAAAATAAGAAGGGGACAATAAATTTTTCTGAATACATATGTATCATATTAAATTGTCCTAATATAACCCCGAATATAACAGCTGCAAGAATGATAAAGGTTTGAATCTTTTCTAAAGTACTCATTAATAAATCCTCTCTATAGATGAATTTCCCTCTCTAGTTGTATTATACAAGGTATTTCCCTTATGTGTTTTCAAATTTATCATTTTGACTGAGGAAATATCTTTACTTAATATTTTTAATTCGAGATTTTTTTCTTTTCGAAAAGTTACTTGACTAAAGTAAGTAGGTATACTATACTCACTTACATAAGGTAATTAAATAAATAAAAAAAAGTTAAATCTTCGGTTTAGATAATGTATTTAAATGTATTTAAATGTATTTAAATGAGATAGTTTCAACAGTATATGATGAAACCTTTTCTTGGAATAAGATTTTTAATGCTGATGAATAATGAATATGATAAGAAAGTTTAGGTGAAGAGAATGGGATTATTTAGCTCATTATTTGGTAAAAAAGAAGAAAATACAAAAGTAGAGGAGAATAAAACTATGTCAAAAGTATTATTTGTAAAAGCGAACGATCGTCCAGCGGAGCAAGCAATTAGTTCGAAAATGTATGAAACATTTGTAAGTGCTTATAAGGAAGCAAATCCGAATACAGAAATTACGGAGTTAGATTTATTCGCATTAGATCTTCCGTATTACGGAAATATCGCTATTTCAGGTGGATATAAACGTAGTCAAGGAATGGAGATAACAGCTGAAGAAGAGAAGGCAGTTGCTACAGTAGATAAATATTTAAATCAATTTTTAGAGGCTGAAAAGGTTGTATTTGCGTTCCCATTATGGAACTTTACAGTACCAGCACCATTAATTACGTATATTTCATATCTTTCTCAAGCTGGAAAAACGTTTAAATATACAGCGAATGGTCCAGAAGGTTTAGCTGGTGATAAGAAAGTAGTTGTTTTAGGTGCTCGTGGTTCAGATTACTCTTCTGAACAAATGGCTCCTATGGAAATGGCTGTTAATTACGTTACAAACGTACTTGGGTTCTGGGGAATTACAAATCCAGAGACAGTTGTAATTGAAGGACACAATCAATATCCAGATCGCTCACAGCAAATTGTTGAAGACGGTCTAGATAACGTTAAGAAAGTAGCGTCGAAATTTTAATTAATGATAGTAAATGTAAAAACCAACATGGATGACCATGTTGGTTTTTTAGTCTATTACCTATGTAAAAAAATGTATATTAATAAAATAAATGAAAAGTTTGAAAATAGTATTGCAAAATATTATATATCAAACTATAATGAGTTCAAGAATAGTTGATACTTAAATTAAATATTCAGAAAATTCAATTAGTTAAATTTGGAAATGAGATAAGGAATTTTGAATGGGGGTTATATTATGGCGAATAAAGTACCGTTTTCGTTCATAGTAGTTATCGGATTAATGTTATTTGCACTATTTTTTGGAGCAGGGAATTTAATTTTCCCAGCAATGCTTGGTCAATCAGCAGGTGAAAATGTTTGGATTGCTAACGCTGGATTTTTAGTAACAGGTGTTGGATTACCATTACTAGGTGTACTAGCATTTGGTTTTTCGGGTAAAGATGATTTACAGTCATTAGCAAGTCGTGCTCACCCAGTATTCGGGATTGTGTTTACAACAGTTTTATACTTAGCGATTGGTCCGTTATTTGCAATACCAAGAACGGGAAATGTTTCTTATGAAATTGGTCTTAAGCCGTTTATGCCAGAGGGATTAGGTTCTACACCGTTAATTCTTTTTACAATTATATTCTTTAGCATCACTTGTTTTTTTTCGCTAAATCCTGCGAAAATTGTCGATATTGTTGGGAAAATATTAACGCCAATTAAATTGACATTCATCGGTATTTTAGTAATCGTTGCTTTTATTCATCCGATTGGAGATATGCAAGCACCAGTGGAAGGATATACATCACATGCATTCTTTAAAGGATTCCAAGAAGGATACTTAACGATGGACACGCTTGCATCATTCGTATTCGGAATCATCATCATTAATGCAATTAAAGAAAAAGGTGCGAAAACGAAAACACAGATTATGGTCGTTTGTGCAAAAGCGACAATCATTGCGGCATCTATTTTAGCAATTATTTATACAGCACTTTCTTATATGGGAGCTTCAAGTGTTGCGAAGCTTGGACATTTAGAGAACGGCGGAGAAGTATTAGCGAAAGTTTCTAATTACTATTTCGGATCATATGGCGGAGTATTATTAGGGTTAATGATTACAGTTGCTTGTTTAACAACTAGTGTGGGACTTGTATCAGCATGTTCTTCATTCTTCCATAAGTTATTCCCAAATATTCCTTACAAAGCCATTGCAATCACGCTATGTGTATTTAGTGCAATTGTTGCAAACGTAGGATTAACACAATTAATCGCAGTTTCTGTTCCAGTATTAACAGCAATTTATCCACTAGCAATTGTATTGATTTTCTTAACATTCTTCCATTCACTATTTAAAGGAAGAGCTGAAGTTTATCAAGTGAGTTTAATCGTAACATTTATCATCAGCTTATTCGATGGATTGAGTGCAGCTGGAGTTAACATTGAAGTAGTAAGCCAAGTGTTCACTAAATTCCTTCCGATGCAGGAAGTAGGATTAGGCTGGATCTTCCCAGCGATTATCGGTGGATTTATCGGATATGGCATTAGCGTTTTAAAAATGAAAAATCAAGTTCAACCAGCAGCTAGAGCAAATAAGAAAATAGGTTGAATTTAAAAAGTTATAGAATTTGATTCTATAACTTTTTTTGTTACTATTAATAATGAGAAAAAATAAAGTAGTAGGGGAAATAAAATGAAAAAAACAATTGATCATATCGGCATCGCAGTTCGTGATATAGATAGTACGATACAGTTTTATGAAAAGGTTTTATCAGGAACTTTAATAGATCGATACGTAAGTGAAGCACCTGGTGTTGAAAGTGAAGTAGCTATTCTTGAAGTTGATGGTGATAGAATCGAATTACTTGCGCCAACGAATAATACAACTTCGCCAATAGCACGATTTATAAAGCAAAAAGGTAAAGGTGTTCATCATGTTGCGTATCGTGTAGATGATTTAGATGTAGCTTTAGAAGAATTAAAGGAACAAGGTATTCGAACGTTAGAACATACGCTTCGCATCAATAAGCATGGTAGACGATTAATTTACCTTAACCCAGCGGATACAGAAGGGACAATTATTGAGTATTGTGATTATCCGGAAGAGAAATAGAAGAAGGATATTTTTTAAAAGGTGTTACGTTTTTACGTAACACCTTTTAATTTATCCCGCTATTTTTGGGAGTCTTACTGCCCGTAAAAGCTCCATTGGTGAGGGCTGATTAAAGTTTCACTTTATGTATTTCACATTTTCTTCACAAATGATTCACGAGAACTTTTCTTCTTAGGGCACTTACATAAATATATTTTATGATATAATTACAATCGACTTTAAAAATATAAGTTATTTCAATTAGAGTAGTTACTATTATATTGAAAGTTTAAAGGTGGGGAGAAATAAAGCATCATATTGTATGGGGATTTATACTTAATCAGGTTAATATTTCGCTAGGAAATCAAACTAGGAAGTATTAAGTAATGAAAGTGTAGCGATGAAGAAGAAAGAAGTGAAATGAGTGTGAAAGTAATGAGAAGGTTAGGGGCATGGCTATTAATAGCATGTGTGCTTATTATATTGATACCAAAAAGCGCGTCTGCTCATGCGTATGTTGTGAAATCAAATCCTGCTGAAAATGAAACGTTGAAGAAAGCACCAACTGTCGTGAAAATTGAATTTGATGAGGATATACAAGTTTCACATTTTAATACATTGTTAGTAAGAGATACTTCAGGTAAAAGAGTAGATTTAAAAGATGCTCATATTGATAAAAGAAATAAAAAATTATTAGAGGCAGGGTTAAAAGAGAATCTTAAAGACGGTCTCTATTCTATTCAATGGAAAGCTATTTCAGCTGATGGACATCCAATTCAAGGAGTTATTCCGTTTCGTGTTGGGTTAGTCGAAGCGGGAGCAGACGATGTACAAGTAGAAGAGATGGGGTATGTCCCGCAAATCGATATGATTATGGAACGCGGGGTTCTATATACAAGTTTCTCACTATTTTTAGGAGTCCTATTCTTTAATCTTATTATATATAAAGGGAATGCAATAGAAGTTCACTCAAGGAGTAAGAGAATAATATGGATATCATTAATTGGTATATTCATTAGCTTACTATTCAATCTACCATTGCAAGCGAAAATAAATGCTGATGTTTCGTGGTTAGAAGCATTTGATCCACTATTATTAAAAGAAACATTGCAACTATCTGTTTTTGGTTACGTATGGATCACTCAAATGGCTCTTATTAGTCTGCTTATGATTGTTACTTACTTTGCGGTGAAGCGTGAGAAACTTTCGTCGTTTAAAGTATGGAGCATTCCAATATTACTGTTTATTGGGTTACTCGTTATGAAAGCCTTTAATAGTCACGCATTTGGCTTGAAGTTTAAAGACATTGCTGTCGTTATGGACTTTCTACATTTATTCGCAGCTTCGTTATGGGTTGGCGGTCTATCATCGATTATTCTTCTTTTACGTAAAGAGGATGACAAGTGGACTAAGTATTGGGATGCAATTAAGCGTTTTTCACCATGGGCAACAGGTGCTGTCATAGTAATTTTATTAACGGGTCTTTTTAACAGTACATTTTTTATTCCCACGATTCATTCCTTATTTGATACGAAGTATGGATTAGCCTTATTAGCAAAGATACTTTTATTCGTTTTCATGGGAATATTGGGAATTATTCATTATGTGAAAGGGAAAATGCGAGCCCAGCAAGGATTAGGAGCTACGGTGAAAATAGAGTTTATCATTGGAATTATCGTTTTCATAATCGTAGCTTTTATGACAAACATACAAACACCGCCAATGCCTCCTACTGGCCCTTTTACAGAGAGTAAACAATTAGATAATGGATATGAACTTACTTTACATGTAAGCCCTAATAAGGTAGGACAGAATACATTCCATATTACATTGAAGGATGAGAATGGACAGCCTGTTACTGATATGGAACAAATTGTATTGACGACTCAATCTTTAGATATGAATATGGGCAAAGGTTCATTTAAAGTTTCGGCAGTGTCACCGGGAGAATATGAAGCTGAAGGAATGTATATTAACATGACAGGAAACTGGAATATACATGTTCATGGGTTAACAAAATCCCTTGATAGTTTCGATATAGATTATAAATTTATTGTAGGGGGCAGATAAAGTGAAACTTTAATCAGTGGGGGATTGTTCATCCCCCACTGATTATTAGCCTTCACCAATCGGGCTTTTACGGGCAGCAGGGCTTCCACCTAACTTCGTTGTTCCAGCCGAATTTTAAGATGGGAGTATTACTGCCCACAAATAGCGGGATAAAGAGAAGTTACAGAGGAAAAGGAGTTATAAGAGAATGAAACGTATAAAAAAATTAGGAACAACAATGATAGCAACAATAATTGCAATGGGAATTTTTTCGTTACCTGTTAGTGCTCACGTAACTGTAAAACCAGCAACTTCTGACGTTAGCTCTTGGGAGACTTACACAATAAAGGTACCTGTTGAAAAGAATATGGCTACAACAAAAGTCACACTGAAAATACCGTCTGGAGTCGAGTTTCAACAGTACGAGCCAGTGCCAGGGTGGAAAGTGGAAGAACAAAAAGATGCAGCTGGAAAAGTTAAAACTGTAATATGGGAAGCAACAGGAGAAGGGATTTTACCTGGTCAGTTCCAACGATTTACTTTCGTTGCTAAAAATCCAGATAAAGAGCAACAAATAGCTTGGAATGCATATCAACAATATAAAGATGGAGAAATTGTTGAATGGACAGGCGATGAGAAAGCTGAGAAGCCGCATTCACTTACTACGATTGCAAAAGGTACATCATTAACAGGAGAACATGGTGAAGTATCTAATGTGAAAGAGAATGCAGGTACAATTAATATGCAAACAATAGCAATTGTCTTATCTACTTTGGCGATTGTATCGTCAGTGGGTACTTGTATTTTTGTAGTACGTCGTAAAAAATAGGCAACATTGAAAGGTCTCATTGAAAGTAATGAGACCTTTGTTAATTAATATTAGAGATTAAGCAGCCTCGAGGGGGGATGCGTGTTTGAAGTGTTAAAATTAAATAATTTCTTGTATCTTCTGTTCTTTACTTTTTAGAGATGCCCATAAGCGAACCAGCATTGTTTCAGGGTGGCATGACAAGAAATTGGAGGAGAAATATTGGGAAATAAAAAATTGACATTCGTATTATTCATAATCTATGTATTAGCACTTTATAACGAAGAAAGCCCAATTCTCAATTTTATTGCCGAGGAATTGGGCTCTTTAATAAATTTCCTTAACTTTGTAAAACGTCACAGCTATGCTACATATATGATTAACAACGGTGCGCCACTTGAAGTAATAAAAAGCTTACTTGGTCATGAGAAGAATGAAACCACGAGAATATTTGCTCAGCTGAGCGGAAAGTTGAGACACAATTTTTATATTAAATATTTTTGAAAGCCACTGAAATTAATCTTTAATCAAAATCGAGGGGTGCATATAAAAAGACGTATCTTTTTGAAATGGACCATTTTGTTGGAAAATTAAATTCCTATTATTTTGTTGTGGTAAATAAGTAGAATAGGTCGTGAATATACTGTGGAGATGTTAAGGCTTTAATTAGGATAGGAGTGAATAAGCAATTATGATACAAACGATGAGCGTCCTTATTTCTGGTGCGAGCATTGCCGGCCCGGCACTCGCTTACTGGCTTCAACGCCACGGATTCGACGTGACTGTAATAGAACGTGCACCAGCATTGCGCACGGGTGGTTACGGGGTGGATATCCGTGGTGCAGCTATTACGGTGCTTAAGGGGATGAACATACTTGATCAAGTTCGTGCAGCTGACACGAACATGACTGGTGTTTATTTCGTGAACAGCAAGGGCAAGTTCGAAGGTCAAATAAGCGAAGCGAGTATGGGGAACCAGCAGGGTCTGGACATAGAAATCATGCGTGACGATCTTAGTAACATTTTGTACGATTTAACCAAGGATACGGTTGAATACATTTGGGGCGATTCGATTACCGCTATACATGAGACTGAAGCTGGTGTAGAAGTTCAATTTATTCATGGCAAGCCACAGAAATTTGACCTGGTCATCGGTGCGGACGGGCTCCATTCTAATGTGCGCACCTTAACTTTTGGCGACGAAGCACAGTTTAAACGTACGCTTGGCTGTTATATCTCAATTTTTAACCTCGAGAATTACCTCAACCTCGACCACCACCAGCTGCTTTATACGATACCAGGCAAAACAGTAGGTATGTATAGTGCTCGTGACAATACCGAAGCAAGGGGGATGTTCTTGTTCCAATCAGAGGCATTGAAGTATGACCGCTATGATATAGAATCTCAAAAGAAACTTGTAGAAAATGCCTTCTTAGGCCAGACAGGTTGGGAAACCTCGCAGCTACTCAAGACCATGAGAGATGCGACAGACTTTTATTTTGACGAGATATGCCAGATTCACATGCCGACATGGTCAAAGGGGCGGGTAACATTGGTAGGCGATGCAGCGTATGGCCCATCACCTTTATCGGGTCAAGGTTCTAGCCTGGCGATTGTCGGGGCTTTTGTATTAGCTGGTGAACTCAAAGCTGCAGATGGCGACTTCGCCCGTGCATTTATTGCCTATGAACAAAAAATGAGAAAGTTTGTTGAGAAAAATCAAAAGATAGGATTAATAGCTGCCGGGAGTATGGTTGAAAAATCAAACTTCAAAATCTTTCTTCGCAACTTAATGTTGCGTATACCAACCATTATGGTTGTACAATTTAAGATGATTTCGAAAATGATAGCGAAAGCTGCTAACGGGATAGAGCTGAAAGATTATTGATATGGATAGTTATAACAAAAAGAGAGATTTCCCTTTTTGTTGGTACTTAAAGTGATGGTGCACAAAATAGACATAAGAAAGAGCCTACAAAAAGTAGGCTCTTTCTTATGTCTATTTATTTCACTTCAACTTGCTGCCCTACAGCAAGTGTTTTCGGCTTTATATTTACAAAACAAATGCTTACGATAATAAATAAAAGTCCGATGAATAAGCTAATTGTAATGGCCTCATGTAAGAAAATAGAGCTTACAATAATAGCGATAAGAGGGATAAGGAACGTATAAGCCCCAACTTTACTTGCCTCACCAGCTCCTACAAGTGTAAAGTAAGCGAGCCATCCCATTGCAATAACAAAGACTGAGATGAATAGTAGTACACTTACAAATGGTATACTCCAAGCGATGTTAGACCAGCTTTCAAATTCTGAACCAAATCCGATTAAGCAAAATCCGCCAATAATAAGCTGAAGTGTTACCATCCAAATGGCATTAACGCGGTGTCCAGTTTTCTTAATAAATACTGTGCCGAGTGCCCAGCCGATAGCACATCCTAAAGCAAGTAGAACACCGATAATAGAAATATGTCCAGTTAAACTACTAGAACTAATAACCCCTACACCAATAAATCCAAGAATAAGTCCGAAAATTTTCAAGCCATACATTGCCTCTTCAAGCCAAATCCATGAGAAAATGCCGAGTAAGACAGGTTGGAGAAATACGATTGCGGAGAATAGTCCGGCGGGCATGTATTGAAGTCCAACAGTTTGTAATCCGTAAAATAAAATAATATTAAGTAAAGATGAAATAAAGTATAGATGCCAAGTTTCCTTTAAATTTAACTGTTTGTATTTCGGTAATGCGAAAATAAGTAGGATGAATCCTCCAATTAAAGTTCTAACGCCTGCAAATAAAACAGGTGGTGTATAATGCAAGGCAAACTTAGATAAAGGCCAATTAATCCCCCACATAATAACAAGAAAGGTAAGGATTATGGCTGTTTTTGTTCGAGAAAGCTGTGTCACTGTAAGACCTCCTTGTTGTATATCATTTCACTATGATATGATATCGACTATGATAAATAAAATGAATCTTTTTTATAAGGGGTATAAGTGATTAGTTATGACCATTACACAACTACAAGTTTTGATTAAAACGGTTGAATTAGGTAGTTTTACGAAAGCAGCAAAAGCACTTAATATGACACAGCCTGCTGTCAGTCATGCCATTTCAAGTATTGAGTCAGAATTAGATATTACGATTCTTATACGTGATAAGAGAGAAGGCTTAATTGTTACTGACGTAGGAGAGAGAATTCTTGTTCATATTAGAGAAATATTGAATGGAATTGAGAAAATTGAGCAAGAAGTAGCAATGGAGAAAGGGCACGAAGTTGGGACGATTCGAATTGGGAGTTTTCCGAGTGCTTCTGCACATTTCTTACCCAAAATGATAAATCTTTTTAAGGAAAAGTATCCGAACTTAGAAGTCGTTCTTTGTGAAGGAACGATTAAAGAAGTTGAAGATTGGTTAGTATCGAGGGTTGTTGATATAGGAATTGTTATTTTGCCTAATAAAGATATGGAGATTGTCCCACTAACGAAGGGGAAAATGGTTGTTATTTTAAGAGAGGATCATCCTCTTTGTAAGAAGGACTCTATTACAATTAGTGATTTAGAGAATGAACCGATCATATTATGTAAGGGCGGATACGAACCACCCATTTTCGATATGTTTAAACAAGCGAATGTACCACTTCGGGCTGAGTATATAATTTCGACAGTTACTACAGCTTTAAATATGATTCAAGAAGGATTAGGGCTCGCAATTTTGGCTGAGTTATCTTTGACGAGTTTACCGAAGAATATACAAACGAGAGAATTGGAACCACAAGTATGGAGAGAAATCGCTTTAGCTGTTCCTTCATTAAAGGATTCTTCACTCGCCGTACAGCTATTTATTGAGGAATTCCAAGAGTTATTTGCAGAATAAAAAGAGGTGTCTCATATATCATAATGGGACACTTTTTTAATTTGCTTATAAAAAATCAATGAAAAGGATTGACTTATTTTTTTGTTGTAACTATAATGATTACATCAAGGTGGTGATCACGATGAAAATTAGTAGCCGCTTTTCTATAGCTGTTCATATGTTATCGATTTTGAAAAACAATCCATCTTCACTTTGCACTTCAGACTATATGGCCGAAAGTGTAAATACAAATCCGGTAGTAATTCGTAAAATAATGTCTTACTTGAAACAAGCTGGATTTGTTTACGTAAATCGTGGACCAGGTGGTGCGGGATTATTAAAGGATTTACATGAAATCACATTGTTAGATGTGTATCATGCAGTGAATGTAGTAGAAGAAGACAAACTATTTCACATTCATGAACAACCAAATCCAGATTGTCCAATTGGAGCAAATATTCAAGCTGTGTTAGAAGTTATTTTAATTCAAGCTCAATCTGCGATGGAAGAAGTTTTGAGAAATATTTCGATGGGGCAGTTATTTGAATCTTTGCAAGAGAAAATGAATGTGTAAAATAATATCTATATTTTTTTGTTAATAATGTAACTATTTCGATTACAACTATAAAGGTAAGGTGTAAAAGTATGACTGTAAAAATGAAAGTATACTCAGATTTTATATGTCCGTTTTGTTTTTTAGCAAAAGGTCCGTTAGATGAAGTAGCGAAAGAGAAAGATGTAGAGATTGAATGGATGCCATTTGAATTACGTCCAAGTCCATATTCTAAAATAGATCCTTGGAACGAACCGGATAAGTTAGGTTCATGGGATGCTTTCATTCTTCCTACTGCAAAGAAATTAGGAATTGAAATGCGCTTACCACGTGTTTCGCCGCATCCATACACACATTTAGCTTTCGAAGGATGTCAATTTGCGAAAGAACTGGGACTTGGAAATGAGTATCATCATAGAGTATTTACAGCGTTTTTCCAAGAAGAACAAAACATTGAGGATATTGATGTTTTAACAAAATTGGCGGTAGAAGTAGGGCTTCCTGAAGCTGAATTTAAAGATGCTTTAGTAACTCGTAAATATAAAGAAAAGCATCAAGAAGCAATTCAGCATGCATATGATGAAGCGAATATTATGGCGGTACCAACTGTCATGATTGGTGATGAAGTCATTCAAGGGCTTGCTAGTAAAGAAACGTTACAAAGAGTAATTGATAAAGAAATTGAAAAAGATAAAACAAATTCATTTGAGGGAATGAAATGTAATACGGATGGATATTGTTAATTCGTCTTACACTAAAGAATCATATTGATTTGTTTAAATAAAAATAATAAAACATATATTTGGAGGAATTAAAATGTCAGCAACTACAACAAACTTAAAAGAAGCAATTGTGAACCGTCGTTCAATTCGTAAAGTAACAAAGAGCGATGCAATTACGAAAGAAAGAATTGAAGAAGTTTTAAAAACAGCTTTACATGCACCGACTTCTTTCAATATGCAAAGTGGCCGTATGGTTGTATTAATGGATGGAGAGCATGAAAAGTTTTGGGACATCGTAAAAGAAACGCTTAGATCACGCGTGCCAGCAGAAAGCTTTGAAGCAACTGTAGAAAGACTAAAAGGCTTCCATGCAGGTGTAGGAACAGTTCTATTCTTTGAAGATCAAGCAACAGTAGAAAAAATGCAAGAAAATGCACCATTGTATAAAGATCAGTTCCCATTCTGGTCTCATCAAGGAAATGCAATGCTACAACATACTGTATGGATGCTATTATCGGCTGAAGGAATTGGAGCGTCATTACAACATTACAATCCAATCGTAGATGCTGAAGTGAAAGCAACTTGGAACATTCCAGCAGAGTGGAGCTTAGTAGGACAAATGCCATTTGGTGAGCCAAATGAACAACCAGGGGAAAGAACATTCTTACCTACTGAAGATGTAGTGAAATTTTATTAAAAAATACAATTCAAAATCAAAATTAAAAAAAGTTAGATAAATGAAAGGACAGTATATATACTATGTACTGTCCTTTCTTATTTAATATTCACACCCAATCGTGGAAGATCTTATTTAAGATAAGCATCCTTTTAGCTTAATAATAAAAGGGTTACTGTGAGAACAATTTCTTTAATATTGATGACGTATAATTAAAAATCTATTATGTTTATTTTTTTGAAAGGACAGTAAACATCCCCGTCATGTTCGGTGAGTAATCTTTAAAATCATATTTTTCATAGAAAGATTCTTTACCTTGTGATGCAAACAAACCGACAAACGCCTTATCAGGTGCATTCTGATTTAAGTATTCAACCAAGATATGCATTATTTTTTTCCCAATACCATTTTTCTGATAATCTGGATGAACCACTATATCTTGAATATAGAAATAGATAGCCCCATCACCAACAATTCTCCCCATGCCCACAATTTGTTCATTATCCTTGACTGTGATGCAGTGGATAGAATTCTTCAGTGATGTTTCCACTACTTCAAAATTCATATAATTAGTCCATCCAACAGACTCGCACAAATATTTGTACTCTTCCAATGTTGGAATGTTATTTTTAAACTCATATTTCTTCAAAATGTATCCTCCAAGTCCTCAATTTCAACAAATAAATAAATTCGACATTTTTTTATCTATTCCTCTTATGCAACTAAACTTCCGTTAGCTATTGAACATAGTCTATTTAATTTAGTACAGCTTATTTGTGTTAATTTGTAAGAGTTTAGGGAAGAAATATAAGAAATGATCTGGTGAAAAAGGAAGTGGAAACATGAGTGATGAGAAAAAATATACAGTGGTAGGTACTGATGTCGAGGAAGTAAAGCGTTTAAACAAAAATTCAGGTTTAACGTATAACCAAGTGAAGGAATTGTTAGCGAAGCAAATGCAAAAAAGAAATAATTAAGCTTTTCATTTAGCAATTTTCTAGAGAGAGTTAAGTAATAGATAACTCTCTTTTTTCAATATGAAAAATCTACTAAGGAGCAACAATCTGAAAATAGGCGTTCTCCTAAAATATAGAGTTGAAAAATAGTTTTTAGAAAAGTATTAGATGAAAAATCCGACATTTAAAAAGAAAAAAAGGATTCTTCCCAATTAGTAAGAAAGATTGTCTATAGAAGTTCATAAAATGTAATATATTCAATTTCCATCCATTGAAGGGGGAGGTTAATTTTTAATGAATGAAGTGAAAAATTTCTTTCGAAGTAGAGGGTTTCAACGGTTTCTCGTTTTAATAATATTAGTGCTTGTATTATATGGATTAAAAAGTATGATTAATTTAATATTAATTACGTTTATTCTCACGTTTTTGATGGATCGATTTCAAAAGTTTATTTCAAAAAAATTGAAAGTAAATAGGAAAGTGGTTATTGCTTGTTTATATATTGTATTAGTGACGTTTATTGTAACTACACTATATAAATATTTGCCTGTACTAACGATACAAATTTCACAATTAATTTATCAATTTAAATTGTTTTTTCAAAACCCACCTGATAACGAGATAATTAAATATGCACTTTCGACAATTAATGGAATGGAAGTATCGAAATATATCGAACAAGGTGTAGATGTCATTTATCAATCGATAGCAAACATAGGAAAAGTCAGTTTACAAATACTACTTTCTCTTATTTTAAGCTTATTTTTCTTATTAGAAAAAGAACGTATTATAGCATTTACTTCGAAATTTAAAGATAGTAAGCTGAAAATATTTTATGAGGAGATTGCATATTTCGGTGAAAGATTTGCAAGATCGTTCGGAAAAGTGATTGAAGCACAGTTTTTAATTGCGGTTGTAAATTGTGTGCTCACTGTAATTGCACTTGTCATTTTAGGATTTCCACAGCTTCTTGTATTGGCTGTCATGGTCTTTCTACTCGGTTTGATTCCAGTTGCTGGTGTTATTATTTCCTTGTTTCCACTTTGTATCATTGCCTATAACGTCGGCGGGGTTATGTATGTTGTATACATACTAGTATTCATTACAATAATCCATGCTCTTGAAAGTTATTTTTTAAATCCAAAATTTATGTCTGCAAAAACGAATTTGCCTGTCTTTTATACATTTATGATTCTCATCTTTTCAGAGCATTTCCTCGGAATATGGGGGCTTATTATTGGGATACCGATCTTTATCTTTTTATTAGATGTACTTGACGTAAATAATGATAAATCGATTAAAAGTAATAAGTGATAGAAATAACCGATGTTGTCTTTTGGGGAAACATCGGTTATTTCTTATTTTTTCTTTGGAGGAGGTAGTTTTATAAATTTATTTGCAATTAAAGCTATAATAACGGCGGCGAAAAGAAACACTGCGATTACGCCAACCCCCATACCTGCCCATCCTCCTATAAGGAAGATACTTATCGGTATTGTTAATAAGCTTAAAATAATAAGAATCAATCCGAGATTCTTATCATATTTTTTAGTTGGAAATAGCGTTCTGATGATTAAAAAGAGGAAAAGTATTAAAGCTGCTACAGCTAGTAAGAGGATGACAATCGTCCAAGAATCGTTCATGAAATCACTCCTTTGTATAGATAATATTACCATTTAAATTGAGGGGGAACTATAAAAATATAAAAAAGCAATCCAATATAAATCGGATTGCTTTTTTGTTTAAATATACGATTAAAGAACAGGAGCCATTGTTTCTTTCAATACTTGAACAGAGTGATCGAATTTTAATTCTTCTTCTTCACTTAATTCCACTTCTAAAATTTCACGAACGCCTCCGCGGTTTAAGACAGCAGGTACGCCAATATAAACATCTTGTTGGCCGTATTGACCTTCAAGGTATGCTGATACAGTTAATACGCTGTTTTCGTTGTTTAAGATTGCTTTCGTGACACGTAAAAGTGACATGCCGATACCGTAGTATGTAGCACCTTTTCGTTCAATAATATGGTAAGCTGCATCACGCACGTTTATGAAAATATCATCTAAATCTTTTTGGTTATATGTGTTGTCTTTTTCAAGAAGTGTTTCTAGTTTTTGAATGCCAATTGATACGTGACTCCAAACAGGAAGTTCTGTATCACCGTGCTCTCCGATAATGTAAGCGTGAATGTTATGAGGTCCAATATCGAAGTACTCACCTAACATATAGCGGAAACGAGCAGAATCAAGAGTTGTACCAGAACCGATTACGCGTTCTTTCGGTAATCCAGATTCTTTCCAAGTTACGTAAGTTAAAATATCTACAGGGTTTGTTGCGATTAAGAAGATACCGTCAAAGCCGCTATCCATAATGCTACGAACAATTTGCTTGAAAATTTTAGCGTTTTTCTCAACTAAATCTAAGCGTGTTTCACCTGGCTTTTGTGGTAATCCAGCTGTAATTACAACAAGATCTGCGTCTTTACAATCTTCATAACTACCTTTCCAAACCTTTGTTGGAGCTGGTGCGAAAGGAACGGCATGGCTTAAGTCCATTGCTTCTCCTTCAGCTTTTGCTTCATTTACATCAACTAAAACAAATTCTTCAGCTACAGCTTGGTTAATCATACAGTAAGCATAACTACATCCAACTGCTCCTGTTCCTACTAATACAACACGGTTAATACCTTTTTTCATTTCAAAATTCCTCGCTATTTCATAAATTTTATTATGTAAGATAATACGTCTTACTTCTATAGTTTCATATCTATTTTATTACATTTTATAAAAGATATTCAAGTGATTGAAAATGTATCCACTCAATTACTTGAATGAAACATAGGAATTCTGTTAAACGAATATAATTCAGTAAAATCCTTCGTAAAAGGGGAATTGGCATGAGGAATCCATTATCGATGGAAAAAATGCTTCAAATTATTCATGAAGGGCTTGCCAAAACGAATACCCCCAAGCGGATTACAGTTGCCGGTGCGGGGATATCTGGTTTAGTTGCAGCATCTTTATTAAAAGAGGCTGGACACGAGGTAACGATTATAGAAGCGAATAACAGAATAGGTGGCAGGGTGTATACGATTCGTGAACCATTTAGCGCAGGGTTATATTTTAACGCAGGCCCTATGCGTATTCCGGATACTCATGATTTAACTTTAGCCTACATTCGTAAATTTAAACTACCGTTAAACCTTTTTATTAATAAAACTTCTTCAGATATAATTTATACGAATAACAAAAAAACGAGATTGGATGTGTTTGAAACGGACCCAAGTGTACTTGGATATCCAGTTTTAGATAAAGGAAAGGGGAAAACGGCAGAAGGATTAATGTTAGAGGTATTGGAACCGATACTTAATTATATTAAGAAAGATCCTAATAAAAACTGGATTATTGTTGAAAAAAAGTATAAAACATATTCGCTCGGTTCATTTTTAACCGAGTATTATTCAGATGGGGCAATAGATATGATCGGAGTACTTCTTGATATGGAAGCATACATGGGAATGTCTTTAATTGAAGTATTACGCGAAATGATCTTTTTCACTTCAACGACGAAATATTATGAGATAACGGGCGGGATGGATAAATTACCAAATTCATTTTTACCAGAGCTAAAGGATAATATTTTTATGTCGTATAAAGTAGAAAAAATTATACAGGAAGATAATAAAGTAATGATGCAAGTAACACATGAACAAACGTTAAATTCATTTATAGTAACTGGTGACATCGCTATTGTCACAATTCCATTTTCAGCTTTGCGATTTGTAGAAGTTGAGCCATATCATTTATTTTCTTATTATAAAAGGCGGGCAATTCGTGAATTAAATTATATTGCTTCAACTAAAATTGCGATAGAGTTTAAAAGTAGATTTTGGGAAAGAGCAGGACAATATGGTGGTAAGTCAATTACAGATTTACCTATCCGCTTTACATATTATCCGAGCTATGGCATTCAGTCACCAGGGGCAGCTATCGTTATAGCAAGCTATACGTGGGCAGATGAAGCGTTAACGTGGGATAGTCTCTCGCATAGAGATCGTATTCGTTATGCATTGAAAAATTTAGCGCAAATTTATGGGAATGTGGTTTATAGTGAGTATGTTGCGGGAGAATCTTTTAGTTGGAGTCAAAATCCGTATTCTTGCGGAGCATTTACAGCTTTTGAACCAGGGCAAGAGCTTGAATTGTTTCCATATATTACGCCGCCAGCTGGAAGGGTGCACTTTGCAGGAGAACATACGACATTAACACATGGATGGATGCAAGGAGCGATTGAGTCTGGAATTAGAGTTGCTCATGAAGTGAATGAAAATGAAACGATAATCTAGCAGTTTTGTTTACAAATAGGTATTCTTTTAATAAAATGATAAGTATAAATCGTAATAATTACGCTTTGAAGAAATTTGAAGTAGAGAAATGGATGGTCGGTCGAATGAGTAAAGTAGAAATTCATATATTAGGTGGTTTTTTAGGTAGCGGAAAATCAACATTGCTGCAAAATTTATTATTAGCAGAAAAGAAGAAAAATCGAAAAGTTGCCGTGTTAATGAATGAAATCGGTGAATACTCGGTAGATACAGATATTATTGGAAAAGAGAATGTGTTAAGGGAACTTCTGAAGGGATGTATTTGTTGTACGTTGAAAGAAGAGCTTGAAATACAATTACACTCTTTATATCAACAGGAAAGACCAGATGTAATTTATATAGAAACAACAGGCGTCGCACATCCAATTGAAGTGTTAGATGCATGTGTATCACCAATTTTAGCTCCTTTCCTTGAAGTGAAATCCATAGTAGTCGTATTAGATGCAGTAAGATGGTTGAATCGAAGTATATTAAGTGCAAATGTGCAGCAGTTACTGCATGAGCAAATGAAATTTGGTAGTCACATTCTTATTAATAAATCAGATTTACTAACAGATTCGGATAAGAACAAAGTACTTGAAGAAGTAAAAGTAATAAATAATCATGCGAAATTGTTTGAAACAAAGTATTGTAATATATCTTTAGATGATATAGAAGAAGCTGAATTTGCGAGTGATGGAGAACACGAGACACTTCATGTTAAACAGCATTTACATATACAAACAATGACGTATCAATTTACGAAATCGATTGATCAAGACAAATTATATGAATGGCTTTCGAATTTACCAGATAGTATTTATCGTGTGAAAGGTTTTGTGAAATTTCATGGAGATAAATACCCTCATCTATTCCAATATTCGTTTGGGGTACCGACTTTATTGGAACAAGACTTCGGTTTCCCGACAAACTTGGTAGTAATAGGGGAAGGGTTAGATAAGAAGCAATTGGTTGAAGAGTTAGAGAAAGTCGAAAATAATTAATCAGTTTTTCTAATCGTTTTTTTAGGTAAGCTGCAAATAATTGACTTAATGAATTAAGTCAATTATTTGCAGCTTTTTGCGTGACGAATACTGTAATGAAACAGTAATTTCATTTGAACAACGGAATATATATTGATTGTATGTCCGTTTCCATTTAATAGGAAGGTGATTATAGATTTGTGCCGAATGTAGAGGTTACTACAAGAGTTTGCCATTACCAATTTTAAAGTCATGATTACGGACAGGGGAATTTGGCGTGTTTGATTCTATCAGAAAGTAAAGTATGGGGAGGATCACAATGTCGATGAAAAAACGTAAATGGCTAAGAACGGTGGTTACAGGTTGTGTTTTAGGGTCATTATTAGTAACAGCAGCTTGTTCGGGAAAGAAGACAAGTACAGAAGATGAAAAAACGATTAAGGTAGGGGTTCTTGCTTCATTAACAGGTCCATTAGAATCGTATGGAAAACAAACAGTGAACGGGTTTGAATTAGGGTTAGATTATGCAACTGGTGGAACTGGGAAAGTGGAAGGGAAGAAGATTAAGTTTGTTGTAGAAGATACGGAGACGAAAGCAGATGTAGCAGTTAAAAAAGCTACGAAGTTATTAGAAGAAGAGAAAGTTGATTTTTTAGTCGGATCGTCAAGTTCAAGTGATACATTAGCAGTATTACCACTAGCTGAAGAATATGAAAAAATTATGGTTGTAGAACCGGCAGTTGCTGATAGTATTACAGGGAAGAACTGGAATAAATATATTTTTAGAACAGGAAGAAACTCTTCGCAAGATGCGATTGCTGGAGCTGCTTCAATTGCTAAAAAAGATGTAAAGATTGCGACGTTTGCTCCAGATAATGCTTTCGGTCGTGAAGGAATTGCAGCATTTAAAGCGGGAGCGAAGAAATTAGGTGCGAATATTGTAAACGAGCAATACGCGGATACGAATTCAACTGATTTCACTGCGAATATTCAAAATATTATCAGCTCAAAACCAGATTATTTATTTATCGTTTGGGCAGGTGCGAATTCACCGTGGAAACAGTTGAAAGATATGAATGTGGAAGCGCAAGGTATTAAAATTTCTACTGGTGCACCGGATATACCAGCATTAAAAACGATGGATGCGCTAATAGGGATGCAAGGGTTTTCTGTTTATTATCACTCACTTCCTAAAAATAAAGTGAATGATTGGTTAGTAGAAGAACATAAAAAACGTTTTAATGGTGCTGTTCCAGATCTGTTTACAGCAGGAGGAATGTCAGCAGCAATTTCTATCGTCGAAGCTTTAAAGAAAACGAAGGGCGATACAGATGTAGATACACTTATTAAGAAAATGGAAGGAATGGAATTTGAGACACCGAAAGGAAAGATGAAATTCAGAGAGAAGGATCATCAAGCATTACAAACTCTTTATTCTATAACGCTGAAAAAGCAAGAGGGTGTTGATTATCCAGTACCAGTGTTAGAACGAGAATTAACAATGAAAGAAACAGAACCGTCTGTTCAAAATAAATAGACTGAATCTTCTGTTGTTTTTGTATAAGAGGGGATACCCTCTTTATACTTATTTCTTTCATAACATGGCTTTCAGTGGGAGGGATTTCATGACACATTTGTTAGAGACGAAAAATCTTTGTGTATCTTTTGGGGATCATCACGTTATTAAGGATGTTAATTTAACGGTACAAAAAGGAAAGCTCATTTCAATTATTGGACCGAATGGTGCTGGAAAGACAACACTATTCAATTTACTAAGTGGGCAAATTTCTCCGACGAAAGGTGAAGTTTATTTTAAAGGACAGGATATTACAAAATTATCAATTTCAGATCGAACGCGCTTAGGAATTGGTCGTTCTTTTCAGTTGACAAATATTTTTCCAGAGTTAACAGTACTTGAAAATGTGCGTCTAAGTGTTCAATCATTCGTTCAAGATTATTATAGTTTCTTTCCGAATGCAGCCAAGTTAAAGCAGCAAACTGGAGAAGCGAGACGTCTTTTGAAGACAGTACTCCTTCACGAGAAAGGGGACGTATTAGCTAAAGACTTAGCTCACGGAGAAAAAAGAAAGTTAGAGCTTGCTATGTTGTTAGCATTAAAGACAGATGTATTACTACTTGATGAACCAACAGCAGGTATTTCAGTTGAGGAAGTTCCGGCTATATTACAAGTAATCGAAAATATTAAAAAAAATCCAGAGAGCACGATTGTACTTATTGAACACAAAATGGATATGGTGCTAGATTTATCAGATCATCTTATCGTTTTATTTCATGGCGAGTTATTGGCTGAAGGATTGCCGGAAGAAATGATGAAAGACGAGCGAGTACAAAGTGCTTATTTAGGGGGATTATATAGTGGCACTACTACAAGTGAATAATATAGAGACGTATTTAGATCAGTTTCATATTTTACAAGGAGTGTCCCTTTCTGTTGAGAAGGGAACGATTACAGTATTGTTTGGAAGAAATGGTGCTGGAAAAACAACAACATTGCGCTCAGTTATGGGATTTCACCGGATAGCAAATGGAGAAGTGTATTATGATAACACAAAAGTAAATGGATTATCTACACATTTAATTTCAAGAAAAGGTATAGGTTATGTACCAGAAAATCAAGGTATTTTTCATGATTTAACAGTAGAAGAGACATTCGCACTTGCTAGGGGAAAAAATGGGGAAGAATCTGAAGAGAAAATAGATTGGATGCTCGAACTATTTCCAGATTTAAAGCAATTTTGGAATAAGAAAAGTGGGCTCTTAAGCGGGGGACAAAAGCAAATGTTGGCTATTTCAAGAGCATTTATTAATAGTGATGGACTATTGCTTATTGATGAGCCGAGTAAAGGGCTGTCTCCAATTATGATAGAAAAATTAATGGTAGCTATTTTGAAAATGAAGGAAAAAACGACCGTTTTACTTGTTGAACAAAATTTTATGATGGCTAGTCAAATCGGTGATTATTTTTACATTATGGATAATGGGCGCATTGTGCATAACGGTTTCATGGAGGAACTGCGAGAGGATAAGGAAACATGTCATAAATATTTAGGTATTTCTTAACATTGATACGGGGGGATAGAACGTGGATGTGCTAATTAACTTATTTGTAAATGGCGTTTCGACAGGGATGCTTATTTTTTTATTAGCGTCTGGTCTATCACTTATTTTCGGTTTAATGAGCGTACTAAATTTTGCGCATGGCGGTTTATTTGCATGGGGAGCATTTACAGGCGTTTGGTTATTCAATATGACAGGTAGTTATTTATTAGCGCTAATTGGAGCAGTCGCTATGGGCATGTTTCTCGGTTTCATTCTAGAAAGATTTCTTATTCGGCCAGTGTATGGAAACCATGTTCGGCAGCTTCTCGTTACGCTTGGAGGAATGCTCGTTCTTAGTGAGTGCATCAAAATATTTTGGGGACCTAACCCAATTGTTGCAAAGTTACCGTTATGGCTACAAGGTAGTTTTACATTTGGAGGAGTTATCTTAATAAAATATCGCCTATTCGTTATTTTAGTTGGGATACTAATTTATATCGCTTTACTATTACTGCTGAAAAAAACAAAGATCGGACTAATGATTCGCGCTGGTGTAATGGATAAAGAGATGGTTCAAGCTCTCGGAATTAACGTAAAAGCGATATTCTCGTTTGTCTTTTTATTAGGAGCAGGGATGGCAGCGTTAGGTGGTTTCCTACTTGCACCATATTCTGGAGTTATTTTCGCTGAGATGGGTATGCAGTACGCAATTTTAGCTTTTATAGTAGTTATTATTGGCGGATTAGGTAGCGTACAAGGTTCAGCACTAGCATCTTTAATTGTCGGATTAGCCGGTGCATTTACAGCTTATTTTATACCAGATTTATCACTTGCAATCAATATGTTAATGTTACTATTTTTCTTAATAGTGAAGCCAACGGGACTTGTTGGTGAAAAGGGGTGACATGGTGAACAGCATATCGGGTCGAATTAAAGTATACTTCGGAGTTTTTATGCTCATTTGTTTAGGTGTATTTCCATTCGTAAATGATTCACGGAGCTTGTTAATTTTGTTCACTCAAATCTTCATCTTTGCTATTTTCGCTATGAGTTTTGATGTTCTCCTTGGATATACGGGTATTGTTTCATTCGGTCATTGTATGTTCTTTGGTATAGGGGCGTATGGGGTGGCACTCTTGTTTGATCGGCAAGGAGTATCTATAATGAACTTCTTCATAGGAGTAGTAGCCGCAATTATTGTATCAGCCATCGTTAGTTATATAATTGGTATGCTTTCATTACGTTTGAAAAGTCATTTTTATGCAATGTTAACGCTCGCTATTTCACAGTTGTTTTTTGTACTTGCTGAAAAATGGCGTTCACTGACTCACGGAGGGGATGGATTTACCTTTGGTGTACCAGATATATTCCGTGATCGTTTTACATTTTATTATGTAACACTTATATGTTTAATCAGTATTTTCATTTTGTTACGTCTTTTCACAAAATCTTCAATTGGGAAAGTATTAAAGGCAATTTCACAAAATGAACAACGAGTTGAAGCACTTGGCTATAAAGTGCTTCATTATAAAATTATTGCTAGTGTTGTTGCAGGAGTAGTTGCAGCGATTAGCGGTGGTTTATTTGTCATCACATTACGCTTTGTAAATACGACTGTATTTTCAATTGAAATGACATTAAATGCATTACTGATGACAATGATTGGTGGCGTTGGAACATTAATTGGAGCCATTGCTGGAGCTGGCATAATTGAATCACTTAAATATTATTTATCAGAACTAGCGACAGAATATCCGATTTTTGAAAGATGGACGATTATTCTTGGTCTATTGTATATTATCGTGTTACTAGTTTTCCCGAAAGGGTTAGTTGGAACGGTTAAGAATTTGAAGAATTTAAAAAAGAGTAAGAAGGAGAAAAGTACAGGAGTGGAGCAAAACGTGTGAAAAATTGATAGAAGAGAATGTAAGTGGAGTAAGAAAATAAAAATCCCTCCTTTAAGTAAAAGGAGGGATTTTTATTTTCTAGAAAAGTTATAACATATACAATTCGTGAAAGTGTTATTTTGTAAAAAAATATTGTTCTAGTTGAATAGTTCAATTGGAATCTTTTTATCTAACTCTCGATTTGTAAAAAAATGAACAGCTAATTTCTCTATTGGAACATCTTCAATTGGAACTAGTTTATTATTTCTAATTGGTAAAAAAGCTATTCCATTTCCATCATTAATAAACTCTTCAATAAGCGAATATGAATCTAACTGTTGAAGTTGACGCTGAGATAGGTTGTTTTCTTTTAGAAATTGTATTGTCTTATTTCTAAAAGGGCACTTCTTGTCATTGCTAACGAAAAAAAATTCCTTTGAATAGTCAATGGTACACTTTTCTTTTGCTTTTAATAAGCCTATAGAAATTGAAGTAGTAAATACTTTTTTAAACGCTGCGTCGGGATAATCATCATAAGTGATGACCATATCAACTTTTTGTTGTTGTAGTAGTTTTTGTAAATGGCTACTACTTTCTATATATATTTGATAATTCCTGAAATTTTCTTTAATACGCATACTTAAATAATTTGTCAAAATAGATTGTGAAGTCGCTATTACATAAGAAGTACCACTCATTTTAATTTCATTTTTCGCTTCTTCTAATAGAGTTAATATTTTATTCGTGTAGTTTAATAAAATGTCACCAGAAGGTAACAGGGAAACACCTTTGTTATCTCTATGTAGTAAAGGAGTTTCTAACTCTTCTTCTAATTTTTTGATTCGCTCAGTTACATTTGGTTGCACATAACCTAGCTCTTTAGCAGCTTTACTAATAGAACCAACACTAGCTACAGTTTTGAATATAATAAGATCATTAAATTCCATTTATCTCAGCCCCTTATACGATATCATTATAAATGATACCAAGCATAATTTATACCTATTTTACGTTAGTCAGTCATCAGTTTATCATTATGTATATAAGATCGAAAGTGAGTGATAAACATGATTGGAATGCAATATAAGGTCATTTTGCCAAAGGATTATGATATGGAGATTATTAGGAATAGGGTAAAGGATAATGGGTATAAAACAGATGGTCTTCAAGAGTTGAAATTTAAAGCCTATTTAATTTCTGAGGCAAGTAAGGATGGGAATTTCTATAATTGTTATGCACCTTTATATATTTGGAATGGTCATGAAGGGATGAACAAATTTATCTTTGAAGGCTATTACGATAATATTTTACAATCGTTTGGATGGCAACAAATAAATATAGGCGTTCCTTTAGTTGTTAATCTAAGCGATGATTTTAAAAAAAGTAGATATGCTGTTGAATATGCAGGAAGTATTTCTCAAAGTAAATCTTTGATTGGGGCCCAATTTAATATTTCGAATCAGAATGTCCACAATACGGAAAATTGTATAGGGAATGTAATAGTGTATAATCCGGATAAATGGGGATATAGTCAATTCAGTTTTTATAATGAAAAGCCTGAAATAGATATAATGGATAATGCTACTATATATGAGATTTTACACATTTCATAATGAAGTTTTGTTAAATGTTAAAATAAGAAAAAGGAATGAAATGTATGCCTTTTGTGAACGTTTATTATCATGAAGATATATTAAATAAAGAAGAGTTGAAACAGATAGGTGAATGTATCCACTTTTCATTAATTGAACATTTTAACATCCCTGAAAATGATTATTTTCAAATGTTTTTACCTTATCAACGAAATCAATTTTTGTATAATCCATATTATTTGTTGGAAAGAGGAGAAATGAGAACTGAGAATATGATTCATGTTTCTATTACATGTGGACCTGGAAGAACAGTGCAACAGAAAAAAGGTTTGTATCAATCTATATCCTTTGAAATTTCAGCATGTTCCAACGTGAAAGTTACTGACATTTTTATTACACTACATGAGACAGCTGCTGAAAATTGGTCATTTGGTCAAGGGGTGGCACAATTGGTAAAAGTGGAGGGGGAGCAAAATGATGAATGAACCAATTGAATTTTATATTCAAAAGAAAATGAGAGAAATAGCACCTGCATTTGCTCATTATAGTGAAGAGATATTGTTTGAGGAAGTGTGGCGGGATGCCACTTTAACATTAAGAGAAAGAAGTTTATGTACAGTGGCGGCACTAATTAGTCTCGGCAATACAGAACAATTACCATTTCATTTGAAGTTAGCTAAACAAAATGGGATTATGGAAAATGAACTGGTTGCATTAATAACACATATGGCTTTTTACGTTGGCTGGCCAAAAGCTGTGGCAGCTTTAAATATAACAATGAATGAGATTGAAAGTTAAGTTTAGGCTATACTCTGATGAGGCAATTTTTTTAACTTTTTTTCTTGCATTACTATCACTTGAGTGGTAAAGTGATAGTAAGATTCACGATAGGAAGTGACAATATATGCGTGAAAACACGATAGGATCGTTAATCTGGTTACGTTTAATACGATTTACGAATCAAAGTAATCAGATGTCGAATGAGTTTTTGAAGCGTTTTGATTTGACGACAGCTCAATTTGATGTACTTATGCAAATACGGATTTATCAGCCACTTACACAAATGGAGTTAGCAGAAAAAGTTACTGTGACGCAAGGTGGTATTTCTAGAATGCTAACACGCCTTGAAAAAGAAGGATATATTATACGAAAACAAGATTGGAAAACGAAAATGATTAGCCTTACTGAGAAGGGTGAAACAGTATTAGAAAGAGCATTACCAGAGCAACTTGCATTTCAATCATCTTTTTTTGATGATGTATTAAATGAGGAAGAACAGAAAATACTATACGCGTTAATGACAAAAGTTCATAAGCATAGTGAAAAAAAAGAATTACCAGCTGAGTAATTTTTTTTACACTATCAATTGACTAATCAAGTGACGGTTAGAGGGGGAAATATTATGTATACAATTCCAGGACATCACCACATTTCTATGGTGACAAAGAATGCAAAAACAAATAATGATTTTTATCAAAAGGTATTGGGATTACGCCGAGTGAAAAAGACAGTCAATCAAGATAATCCATTTATGTATCATTTGTTTTATGGCGATTTAACAGGGAGTGCCGGAACTGAATTATCATTTTTTGAAATGCCGAATGTAGGAAGAACAATCCGTGGTACAAATGCATTAACACAAATAGGCTTACTCGTACCTTCAATAGAAAGTCTTACATTTTGGAAGAGACATTTTGAGTCGCTCCAGGTGGCGCATGGGGAAATTACAACTTACGCCGGAAGAGAAGCACTGCACTTTGAAGATCCAGATGGCCTGCGGTTAGTGCTACTAAATAATAACGGTGAAGAGGTGCCTGAATATTGGACTGCATGGGATGAATCTTCTATAGAGCAGAATCATCGGATTTTAGGCATGGGAACAGTTGAAATGACAGTGCGCAGTTTAAATAAATTATCAAAAACATTAACAGGCCTGTTTAGTTATAAAGAAGTATCTCGTTCAGATGATGAGGGGATTTATCAATCTATTGCTGGTCAATCATTTGGAGAAATTTTGGTAAAACAGCAAGAAGGAGAGAGTGAACGACCTGGAAAAGGAAGTATTCATCATTTAGCTATTCGTGTGAAAAATGATGAAGAACTGAGTTATTGGAATGAAGCGGTGAAAGATAAAGGGTTCCAATCAACAGGCATTATCGATCGCTTTTATTTTAAAAGTTTATATTTCCGTGAATCAAATGGCATTTTATTTGAGATTGCGACGGATGGACCAGGATTTACAGTGGATTCAGCAATTGAAAAATTAGGAAAAGAGCTGGATTTACCACCATTTTTAGAAGAGAGAAGAAAAGAGATTGAAGAGAAATTAATACCACTTGATTAAAAGGGAGAGAGCAACTATGGAAAAATACCGTATTGATACAAGTAAAGGAATTGAATTTGGATTATATTCAATTGGAGATCATATTTTAAATCCACATAATGGTTCGAAAATAAGTGCAGAAAAAAGAATTCATGAACTAATTGAAACAGCTAAGTTAGCAGATAAAGCCGGAATTGATGTGTTTGCTGTCGGTGAAAGTCATCAAGCGCATTTTACAACGCAAGCTCATACAGTTATTTTAGGAGCCATTGCACAAGCTACGAAAAATATTAAAATCGCGAGTTCTGCAACAGTATTAAGTACGTCAGATCCGGTTCGTGTATATGAGGACTTTGCCACAATCGATTTGATTTCTAATGGTCGTGCTGAAATCGTTGCTGGTCGTGGATCTCGTATTGGAGGATATAGTTTACTTGGTTACGATGTAAATTATTATGAAGAACTATTTGAAGAGAAGATGGATCTTTTATTAAAAATAAATAAAGAAGAAAGTGTAACATGGAAAGGGCAGTTTAGAACACCACTTGAACATGCGGCAATTATACCGAGAGCTAAAAATAACAATATGCCAATTTGGCGTGCTGTCGGAGGACCGCCTGCTAGTGCGATTAAGGCAGGACGCGCAGGTGTACCAATGATGCTTACGACACTTGGTGGCCCAGCTGTTAATTTTAAAGTTTCGGTTGATGCATATCGTGAAGCTGCTCAGCAAAGTGGTATTGATCCAGCAACATTACCAATTGCGACAACAAGTTTATTTTATACAGCAGAAAATTCACAAGATGCACTTAGTGAATATTATCCTCATATTAATGCTGGTATGCTTGCACTACGCGGTGGTGGGTATCCAAAACAACAATTTACTAATGCAGTAGATCAACGTGACGCGTTAATGATTGGTAGCCCGCAACAAATTATTGAAAAAATGCTTTATCAATATGAATTATTTGGACAGCAACGTTTTATGGCACAGATTGATTTTGGCGGTGTACCATTTGATAAGATTGAGAAAAACATTGAATTAATTGCTACTGAAATTATGCCAGTTGTTAGAAAATATACAACGAAATAATGATAAAAGTACCGGGAATATAATCTATTCTCGGTACTTTTTTATTTAGTCAGTTTGAAAAAATGACGAAAAAATGAATTTTTAGTCTAAAAAAAGGAAAGGATTTTTCTATTTGTGAATAACAATATTATTGATTTGAATTTTGGGAATAAATTTTTCTCTTGACAAAAATTTAGCGTATTTCCGGATTTAATTCGAGGACATTTTCTGAGAGGAAAGTCAAGCGTATGAAGAGAAAAACGTAATAATAATTGATATAAGAGTATGTTGTATGTTTGAAAAATACGTTTTTAAAATGTGAGAAATCTAATTCAAAAAAATTACAAAAGACATATTTCCGACAAAATCCTGTCAATAATACGTCAAAAATCACCTGAATTTATTATGTAAGTATATTATACAATTCGATTAACGAATAAAACACTACTGAAATAGTGAAAAGGTAAATCGTATGAAGAAAGTTCTTTTGTAATTATCTAAAAAACTGACAATCTATATTTTCAGAAAGTACATAAACGAATTTATCTTTTTGTATTTCCAAAGGATTGAATTGTTCGTTATGAAGTGAATTCATACAATTCAATCGATATTACGATATAAAAAATTATGAAGGAAGTGACTTTAGCATGGAAACGCTCGAATTGGCACGAATACAATTTGCATCTACAACGATTTTTCATTACTTTTTCGTTCCGCTATCTATTGGTTTAGCTTTTATCATTGCGTTAATGCAAACGTTGTATGTGGTAAAGGGGCAAGAAGTTTATAAGAAAATGACAAAGTTTTGGACACAAATATTCCTTGTTAACTTTGCAGTAGGTGTTGTAACAGGTATTTTACAAGAATTCCAGTTTGGTATGAACTGGTCAACATATTCACGTTTTGTAGGTGATGTTTTCGGACCATCACTGGCAATTGAAGGTTTATTAGCATTTTTCATTGAGTCTACATTCCTAGGTTTATGGGTATTCGGTGAGGATAAACTTCCGAAGCGAGTTCACCTTTTATGTATTTGGCTCCTTTCAATAGGAACAATGTTATCAGCATTTTGGATTTTAACTGCAAGTGCATTTATGCAGTCCCCGGTAGGATATGAAATGGCTGCAGATGGACGTGCGCAGATGAATGATTTCTTGGCGATTATTCAAAATCCACAACTATGGGTGCAATTCCCGCATACAATTACAGCGGCACTTGCAACAGGCGCATTCTTTATTGCTGGTGTTAGTGCATGGAAAATTGCAAAACAACAGGAGACTGAGGTGTTTAAGAAGTCTTTCAGAGTTTCTATCGTTGTTGGAACAATTTCAACAGCATTGGTATTATTTTTCGGTCATGCACAAGCGCAAAATTTAATTAAGACACATCCGATGAAAATGGCAGCAGCTGAAGCATTATGGAATACGAGTGAGGATCCAGCGCCATTTACAGTATTTGCGAAAATTGATACAGAGAAGAAAGAAAATTCGTTTGAAATTCAAATCCCTTATATGCTAAGTCTATTGTCATACGATAAATTTAGTGGTCAAGTTGAAGGGATGAATCAAATTCAAAAACAATATGAAGAAAAATATGGACCTGGAGATTATATTCCGCCAGTACATACTATGTTCTGGAGTTTTAGAGCGATGGTAATGAGTGGAACATTCATGCTTCTTCTAGGAGTATACGGCTGGTTCTTATCAAGAAAAGATCGTTTAGCTGAAAAAACTTGGTATTTAAAATTAATGGTATATGCAATTGCACTTCCGTTTATCGGAAATACAGTAGGTTGGATTATGACTGAAATGGGACGTCAGCCTTGGGTTGTCTTCGGTGTTATGAAAACAGAAGATGCAGTATCTCCAAATGTAACATTTGGAGAAGTATTATTCTCTCTTGTTTCATTCACATCACTATATGTAATTATTGGAGGCATTACTGTTTACTTATTCGTTCGTATCATTAAAGGGCATTCGAATAAGAAAGTGAAAAAGGATTATCAAAGCCATGATCCATTTGATAAGGAGGAAGAGTATGTTATCTCTTAATGAGTTATGGTTTCTAATTATTTCAACCTTATTCGTTGGATTCTTTGTACTTGAAGGTTTCGATTTTGGTGTAGGAATCGTTTCAAGGTTTTTAGGAAAGAATGATTTGGAAAAGCGTATATATTTAAATACAATTGGACCGTTTTGGCACGCAAATGAAGTATGGCTTGTTTGCGCTGGTGGCGCTATGTTTGCGGCATTTCCGCACTGGTATGCAACTTTATTTAGTGGGTTCTACATTCCATTTGTGTTTATGCTTCTTGCTTTAATTATAAGAGGCGTTTCCTTTAAATTCCGTGCGAAAATAGAAAACCATAAGTGGAAAAGTTTCTGGGATTGGGGCATGTTTATTGGAAGTATGTTACCTCCTATACTTTGGGGAGTTGCAATCGCAAACTTTATGACAGGTGTACCAATTGATGAAAGTAAAAATATGGTAGGCGGATTTATGAAATTACTTCACCCATTTGCGTTACTTGGAGGAGTTATGTTTCTTCTTCTATGTATTGTTCATGGTTTGCAATTTCTTACTATACGTACAACAGGAAAATTACGAGAACGCGCACGTATTGCCGCAACAAAGATTGCACCTTTTGCATTAATAACACTGCTTGTTTTTGCAGGTGTAGGGTTATGGAAAACAGATATTTTCACCGCACATGGTTCAGAGTGGCTAATGGTTCCGATCGGAGCTTTTGTAGCGCTATTTGTTTCTACTTTATTAAATAAAAGAAGAAGAGATGGTTGGGCCTTCTTTATGACAAGTTTAACAATCATTTTGCTAAGTGCAAGTGTGTTCATCGGTATGTTCCCACGTGTCATGATTAGCTCATTAGGAGCGGTAAATGATTTGACAATTTATAATGCAGCATCAGGACCTTATGCATTAAAACTGATGAGCTATTTCTCTCTTGCTATTTTACCGTTTGTTATCGGTAGTCAAATATGGAGTTTCTATGTATTTAGACAACCTGTTAAGTCAGACAAAGATTTGGAGTACTAATGAAAAGAAAAAGAGGACTTCCGTCGTATCCTGGTAGCCGAGTTTTATATGTAACTTTAAGTCTTATTAGCATTTTAGAGGCGTGTAGTATCATTGCGCAGACAGTGTTTTTAGCACGAGCAATCACATTTTTATTTCAAGGAGAAACAGTGCAAGCTGTGCTAAATGAAACTGTTTATTTTGGAATCATGTTTGCAACACGTCAAATGTTGGTGCGAGCATCGCAAATATTGGTTGAGCGTTTTGCTGAAAAAACAGGATTGGCATTACGTAAACAGTTAATAGAAGCATATTTTACATTAGGGCCGAGATTTGTCCAAACGAATGGGACTGGCCATCTGGTTACTTTATCGATAGAAGGTATTGAGAAATTTAAAACATACATTGAATTGACAATTCCTAAAATGATTAGAAGTAGTATCGTACCAGGACTAATTGTTCTATATGTTTTTACACTAGACATTAAGTCTGGAATCATTTTAGTTGTAACGATTCCGATTGTGATCATATTTATGATTCTTCTAGGGTTAGCAGCGCAGAAAATGGCGGATAGCCAATACGAGACATATCGTGTACTTTCTAATCATTTTGTAGATACGTTAAAAGGATTAGAAACATTAAAGTATTTAGGGAAAAGTAAAAAGCACGAAGGAAAGATTGAAAAAGTAAGTAAACGATATAGAAAAGCAACGATGCGTACTTTGCGAGTTGCTTTTCTTTCTTCTTTTGCATTAGATTTCTTTACGAGTTTATCAATTGCATTTGTAGCAGTCGGATTAGGGATACGGTTAATAGATGGAACGATAATACTGTTACCAGCTCTTACGATTTTAATTTTAGCTCCGGAATATTTTCTGCCAATAAAACAAGTTGGAGCGAATTATCATGCTACATTAGATGGACAACTTGCAATGGAGCAAATAGAAGAAATTTTACAGAAACAAAAAGAAATAGAAAAGAAAGATTCAAATGTAGATATAGTATGGAATTCTTCTAGTAGCTTGAAATTACAAGATGTAAAAGTAAATAATGATGAATCTGAAAAGGCTATATTAGAGGGAATTGATTTTACTTGGCAAGGTAACGGTGCTATAGGCATTATTGGTGAAAGTGGGGCAGGGAAATCAACGTTAATCGATGTGTTAGCAGGATTTCTCCCTCCTTCGGGTGGGAAGATGTTAGTAAATGGTGTGGAAGTTGATGAATCTACTCGAGAAGATTGGCAAAAAAATATTGCTTATATTCCGCAACAACCTTATATTTTTCCACTTTCGTTAAAAGATAATATTTGTTTCTATGAAACGAATACACTTGATGAAGAAGTTGAGAGAGTTATAAATGAAGTGGGCCTTCGTTCGCTCGTTGCATCATTACCACAAGGGATGTACGAAAGGATTGGAGAAGGTGGACGTATGCTTAGTGGCGGACAAGAACAACGTGTCGCTATGGCACGTGCACTTTTAAGTAAAAAGCCAATCATTTTATTAGATGAACCTACAGCACATCTTGATATTGAAACTGAATTTGAAATAAAGCAATCGATGTTACGTCTGTTTGAAGGTAAGTTAGTATTTCTTGCAACGCATCGTCTGCATTGGATGGAGCAAATGGATCATATTCTTATTTTAAATAAAGGGGAAATTAAAGAAAGTGGAACATATGAAGAACTTTTAAAGAATGAGACATTACATTTTCATAGGGAAGAGAGGGGAGAGCGATGAGTAACTGGATTAAACCTCATATACAGCAAAATAAAGGTAGAATGACGTTGACTATTTTCCTTGGGCTTCTTGGAGTTAGTTCAGGTGCGATGTTACTTTTCATTTCAGGTTATTTAATTTCTAAATCTGCTCTCAGACCAGAAAATGTAATGGCTGTATATGTTCCTATTGTTGCAACGCGTGCGTTTAGTATAGGGCAAGCTGTCTTTCATTATTTAGAGCGTTTAGTAGGGCATGACGTCGTTCTACGAATTTTAGAAAAAATGAGGACGAAACTATATAGAATTGTAGAACCACAGGCGTTATTTTTACGCTCTCGATTTCAAACTGGTGATGTATTAGGTGTATTGTCTGATGATATAGAACATTTACAGAATCTATATTTACGTACAATATTCCCTAGTATATTAGCATTAGTTGTATATAGCATTTTCGTACTTGTTATCGGTGCATTTGACTTAGTATTTGCACTTATCGCAGCTTGTATGTTAGCTGTTATTGTTTTTCTTCTTCCATTCGTATCACTACTTTTGATGAAACGACATCATGTTGCTCTGAAGCGAGGAAGAAATCGTTTGTATCAACAATTGACAGATGCTGTATTTGGGTTATCTGATTGGCAGGCAAGTGGTAGAAAAGATGAATTTATTAATGCGTATGTAGAGCAAAATGTCCAGTTGTTAAAGACAGAAAAGAGAGTGAAACGCTGGTACCACATTCGAGACAGTATCATTCATTTAATAGTCGGCCTTGTAGTTATTTCAATGATTATGTGGACTGGAAATCAATCAGCAAGTGAACAAATTGCACCTACTGTTATCGCAGCCTTCGTATTAATGACGTTATCAGTGACAAATGCGCTTATCCCTATATCAGATGCTATCGATCGAATTCCATCTTATGTAGAATCTGTTAATCGGCTTAATGGCGTAGAAAGTGATAGTGTTTTGGATGATGATAAGGAGTTACCTGGAGATAAAGAATACGTTGTACCAAAACATGTAGATATTGAACTGAGTAATGTGTCGTATAATTACCCGAATAGTAATGAATCCGTATTAAAAGATGTATCATTGCAAATAAAGGCTGGAAAGAAAATTGCTATTTTAGGTAGAAGTGGAACAGGGAAATCTACTTTACTAAAATTGTTAACTGGGGCACTACGTCCGGTGAATGGCCAAGTCATATTGAATGGTGAACAAGCTCATACGGATTTTTTGTCAAAATATATTTCTGTATTAAACCAAAAACCACATTTATTCGATACGACAATTGGAAATAATGTGCGGATTGGTAAACCAGAGGCTAATGATGAAGAGATATGGAAAGCTTTAGAGAAAGCACAGCTAGCACCGCATATTGCTTCTCTTCCGGATGGGTTACAAACAAAAATGCATGAAATGGGAAAGAGGTTTTCTGGCGGAGAAAGACAAAGGGTAGCATTTGCAAGAACTCTTATGCAAGAAGCATCGATCATTGTCCTTGATGAACCGACTATCGGTTTAGATCCTAAAACGGAATTAGCCTTAATAGAAACAATGTTTTCTGCAACAGAAGAAAAGACTGTTATTTGGATTACACATCATCTTGTAGGAATTGAACATGTAGATGAAGTTATTTTCCTTGATGGTGGTAAAATTACGATGCAAGGTAGTCACGAACAGTTACTGAAAGAAAATGAGAAATATCGTAGGTTATACGAGCTTGATAAAGGTATATAAGAATGAATACAAAAAACACAAATTTTTGATAGTTCAAGGTTTGTGTTTTTTGTATTTGTGGTGAAATCATATAGGTCGTATAAGCTAGTTGATCATGAAATGGTTATATATTGTTAGAAAGGGTGTTTAAAAAATAGTCTTTCAAGGCAATACTGAGCCATAGTGAAAGGATTGTTGGAAGGCGTGATTATATGTTTGAAGAGGATGGCATTGTTTTAATTCTGGAGCCTGCTGATGAACGGGATATGAGGAAATTTATTTTTACAATACCGAAGTCAGTTTATGAAAAAAAAGAGATTGTATTACATTACGGAACAGCTTTAGGGCAAGGATATACGGACATTATAGAAGATATTATTAGTGTACATATAGACATAGATATTGTAACGGTAATAGGGCACGTAAGAGGATAAAGTGAAACTTTAATTAGTGGGAATCATACTGACCTTGAAAACAGACGTACTTAAAATAAGTATGTCTGTTTTTATATTTAAATGAAGATAGTTTCGAGGTACATGTTGAACAGGATAATAATGATTTTTCTAGAATGTATAAGAGGGAGATTAAAAAATAAGATATGATGTGATAAGGTGTATAAGAAGAAAACAAAGTGTTTATAAATGAATAAAAGTATGACAATTATTTAGGAGGTAAAAATGAAGTTTACAAAAACAATGTTACTTTCAATTGTAGTTTCAATTGGTTTGATGGGATGTTCGCTAGTAGAGGAAGGGAAGAACTCCATAGATTACGCTCAAAAAGCGACAGACTATGTAAATGAAATAAGTGCATTTGCAAACGAAGCACCAGCATTGGCTGAAAAAGCTGTTAATGATGGAGAAGCTCGAAAAGAATTAGAAACGAAACTTACTGAAATTAAACAAGATATACCAGCTTTTAATGAATTAACACCACCGGATGTAGCGAAGGATCTTCACCAGCAAATCGTCGGGTATAATGAAAAGTTAAATACATTAATTGATACATCTATGCAAAAGATAGAGGAAGGAAAAATGAATGTAGAGCAGTTTAAAAACTCTGAGCTTATGCAGACGATAGAACAAGTTCAGGATTTAAAAGATAAGGTTCAAAATTTAGGGCAATAATAAAATAAAAAAGACCTGTTTATCATAAACGGGTCTTTTTTATATAAACGATTATTTTATAAAATATACAACAACGCCTATTAAGATGATAATATTCCCAAGGACTTTTCTTTTTGTTATTCTCTCTCCTAAGAAATACCAACCGAAAATTAATATGATGATATAACTTAATGACTCTAATGCAGAGACTTGATTTATTGATAGGCCCTTTAAGGCAATAATATTGAGCCCTGCGTTAAGTACAAATAAAGAGTAACCGATAATAACATACGGATTTACATATTCTTTTAATCTAGAATCATATTGCTGTAAAGTAGCTTTTTTTAATAAAATTTGTGAGTAATTGGCTAAAACGATTCCAAAAATCAACAATAGCATATAACTATTCATCTTTTGTCACCACCACAATTCCGACGATAATAATAGCTGCGCCAAGTATGTGATTCCACTGTATCGTATCTCCAAAAAGGAATACTGACCAAAGCATTGACCATAGTATTATAATCCCACGGTGTGAATATGCTCTAGAAATTTCAAAATTCTTAATGACTTGTTGCCATAGAATTGCATATCCGAATAAAAGTACAACAAGTCCAAAGTAAGCAATAAAAAATGAAATTGATGCAATAGGGAATTGAGCTGCCCATTTCATGTAAACCATAATGATAGAATATATCAAGAAGGCCACATGTAAAAATACATAGTTTTTAATAGTTGGTTTCATATATTCACTCTCTTTTACTTTATATACACGTATGTAAACTCGATGTATATAATCAATAGCTTCTTATTATATATAAGGCATATTGAAATGATTTTTGTTTATTCCTTCACATTCCAAAATATATAGTATCATGTCTTCTAATGTAAAACAATAGAATGCAATACGTAGCTTTAGAGATGAAAATAATAGAGGTAGTAGAGTTAGATTTTCCACTGTTCTATAATTTGTATCGTTTTATTTGTTGCATCCATCTCTACTTGAATACCTATTGGCAAAGTAATCATTGGATGAGTATGACAACAATCAAAATCGGCTAGAAAAGGAAGTTTTTGATTTTGTAATACTTCTAATAATATTTCGTAAGGTTTTCTATTTGTACCACAATCATCAAATTGCTCATGTTTTCCAAGGATGATACCTGAAACTTTATCAAAAACGCCGTTAATTTTAAGTAATGAAAAACTTCTTTCGATAGTAGCTGCATCTTTTGAGCTATCTTCAATAAAGAGAATGTCACCTTCTTGAATACGTGGCATATAGGGGCTGCCCCAAATACCTTGTAAAGTGTTTAAATTTCCACCAATAATACGTCCAGTAGCTTTTCCGCCAATTACTGAAATCCAATTGTTCGGTCGAAGATCTTTTTCTTTCGTTTTTTCTTCCCAATTAATAAATTCATCTGACCAAAATAACGGCTGGTTTATGTTGTAAGGAAGGTGTTGATCAGTTAATAAAGTATCCGCAAAATATTTGTATGTGCAATCTACGAAAGGCTCAAATTCACCAAAAGAAGGAACGAGTGCTGGACCATAAAATGTAGGGATTCCTGTTTTTGCATAAATTCCTAATAATAACGCTGTTGCATCTGAATAGCCAATCATTATTTTAGAGTTTTTTTGAAAAGAAGCATAATCAATATAAGGTAATAATGAATTTGAATTCATTCCCCCAATTGTCGACATGATACAAGAAACGTTAGGGTTTCTAATCAATTCATTTAGTTCCTCAGCGCGATCTTTAATGCTCCCTGAACGATAATAATCATATTGACCTGTTAGTGAACCTTCTAATATATGAAATCCTTTCTTTTGTAAGTATAATTTTGCTCGCTCAAATCGCTTTGGAGAAGTAAAGGTTACTGGTGAAGAAGGAGAGTAGATACCAATTGTATCGCCATATTTTAATGCTTTTGGAAGTATCATTTGTATAAACCCTTTCTATTATATAGTGTTTTTGCGCTTAGATGTTATTGAATATTCTTATATTTCGTTATTTTTAGTGTAACACATATGAAAAGAGAAAGAGGTTGAAATTATAATTGCTGTAGATGAATAAATATGCTTTTTACCTTGACGATATAAAGTAATTGTTGTTATGGTTAAACATGAGTGTATAAAAGGTTTGCTAAAGGAGTTTTAGAATGAAGCGGTTAAAATGGGGAAGATTAACAATCCTATTAGTAGTAATTCTGGGTATATGTTGGTTCTTTTTCCAAGGAGTTCAAAAGAGTGAAACAAATGTAGATACTCAGCCTTTACAAGTGGCAGAGCTACCTAAAACAGGGCTATCTGAAAAAGTAGTTCCACCAAAATATATACCACCAGAAATTGATGCAAAAGCAGCTATTATTATCGATGCGAGTAATGGAGAAGTTATTTATCAAAATAATGAAAATGAAGCTGTTGCCCCTGCTAGTATGTCAAAAATGATGACAGCATATCTCGTTTTAGAGAGTATACATAATGGGAAAGTCCGCTGGGAAGATCCAGTGAAAATAAGTGCGAAATCGGCACAAACAGAGGGTGCAAAAATCCCAATGCAAGTAGATGATACATTAACTGTTAAGGACTTATATCAAGCGTTAATGATTGAATCGGCTAATAATTCGGCTGTCGCTTTAGCAGAACATATAGCTAAGACGGAAAAAAACTTTGTTCAACTTATGAATGAAAAAGCCCAGCGGTTAGAAATGTCAGATAAAGCTAAATTCGCGAATGCTTCCGGATTACAGGAGCCCGACGGAAGTGAAACAAAAATGACAGCAGCTGACGTAGCAAAATTAGCGTATCATCTTATAAAAGACTACCCAGAGATATTAGAAGTGACTCACTTACGTCAAAGTCAGTTAGCATTTAATAATGTTAATGTTACAAGCACAAATGAGATGTTAAACAAAAATAATAAAGCTTTATATATAGAAGGAATAGACGGATTAAAAACAGGATTTACAGATAGCGCAGGGTATTGTTTTACAGGTACTGCAAAACAAGGCGATAATCGCATTATTACAGTTGTTATGGGGACAAAAAGTAAAACAAAACGTTTTACAGAAACAAATAAATTAATGTTCTATGCATTTCAATTGCTTAATTAGGTGAAGAAAAAAGTAAATGAGATTGTTATAAAAATAAGACAGACAGTTTATTGAACCTTGATTTTGGTGACAATAAACTGTTTTTTTATTTTTTGATGTATAGGAAGTGAAAACTCAAGTGATATCATTTGAGTTTGTTTTTGTTTGTTGATATTATTAAGTTAAGAACTTATTAATAATAAGTTTGAGAGGCGTTATATGCTTCGTACATATGATACTGCCTCAAATGAAAATTGGAGGGAATTGTAATGGCAAAAGATTTTTACTCAGCAATTGAAGACAGAAGATCTATTTACGCGATTAGTAAAGAGCAAGTAGTTTCTGATGAAAGAATTCAAGAAGTGATTTATCATGCTGTGAAACATACACCTTCGGCTTTTAATTCTCAAAGTGCAAGAGTTGTTGTATTACTAGGTGAACAACACGACAAATTATGGAATGTTACGAAAGAAACGTTACGAAAAATTGTACCTGAAAATAATTTTGCACCTACTGAAGAAAAAATGAATGCATTTAAAAGTGGCTATGGAACAGTTTTGTATTTCGAAGATAGTAAAGTAGTAGAAAGTTTGCAAGAGAACTTTGCACTATACAAAGATAATTTTCCTACATGGTCTCAGCAATCTTCTGGAATGTTGCAATTTGCGATTTGGACAGCATTAGAGATTGAAGGTTTTGGTGCTACACTACAGCATTATAATCCGTTGATTGATGAAGAAGTAAGGAAAGAATGGGATGTACCTGGAAACTGGAAGTTAACTGCGCAAATGCCATTTGGTAAACCAGTAGTTTCTGCAGGAGATAAAGAATATCAGCCATTAGAAGCTCGTGTGAAAATTTACAAATAAAATAAAAAATACAAGGTGAACAGAGATATAATCTGTTCACCTTTTTATACATGGTATGAGTTTGTATGCTGAATTGTTTTCATTTGCTCTTTTAGTTCGTTTTTCTTTGTTTCAATGATTGTTACCTTTTTAAGTGTTGTAAACGATAATAAGTGAGTAAGAGCATAGTAAAGTTCGATATTATTATTTATGTGATCGTCTATTATTTTTTCCACAAATGCAACTCCTCTTTTTATGTGATTATACATATTCTATCAATAAAACCCTAATAATTCCATGTTTAGTAGGGAAACAAAATAGTCAATTGTGTTTTTGGAATGGGAGTGCTCACGAGTGGGATGGGATTTTTGTGCGTGAAATCTTACAAATCATCACCTTGTTTAAAATCATACATAGTATAGAGAATTCATTTGCTTAAAATATTATACTATTGATAAATAAAGTGTTTTTTGTCATGATAAGAGTGTGTCTCATGAAAAAGAACTTTCTAGAAAAATATATTGTGTTTATGTATTAGATTAATGGAATTTCTATATTAGATAAAAAATGTAAAATCTATATTGAAATAACTTAGGGAATTTTAAATTTTGATGTAATACATAAGAAATTTGAGAAAATCGTTGCAAAAACACACAGTTTAATGGTAAAGTTCACATGAAGTTCACACGAAAGTCACTTCAATCGTTTAAAATAAACGACGTGTGAAAAATAAAACTCTTGCTAAAAAATGGAACTGGATGAATATTTTACTTTGATAATATTGTAAAGTACTAAGTTTATAGTTTTTCTCAAGAGGATAGTAGGGAAAGGAAGTAAAGACAACTTATGAAAAAAGTAATCGCAGGTTTAGCAGCAGCATCTGTAGTAGGCGTAGCAGTTCCAGGAATGGATTCTGCCCATGCACAAGTTTCAAATGATGCGCTAAAAGAAATTAATGGACAAACACAAACTCAAACTCAAACGACTGTAACTGAAACAAAAAAGGTAGAAACAACTTCTGAATTAAAATACACGGTGACAGCTGATGTATTAAATGTACGTTCAGGTGCTGGTACAGGACATGACGTTATTTCTAAAGTAAAAGCAGGTCAAGTACTTCAAGTAATTGGACAAGAAAACGGTTGGTTCAAAGTTAGTGTAAATGGTCAAACAGGTTATGTAAGTGGGGACTTCGTAACAACTGGTGGCAATAAAGGAACTACTGTTCAACAAGGAACAGGTACTTACACAGTAAACGTTTCTTCACTAAACGTACGTACAGGCCCAAGTGCATCTCATACTGTTTTAGGTTCTGTAAATAAAGGGAAAACAGTTCAAGTTGTAGGTGAAGTTCAAGATTGGTTTAAAATTAACTTCAATGGTGGAACTGGATACGTAAGTAAAGACTTCGTAACAAAAGGTGGTTCAGCTGTATCTAACGAAACACAGCAACCAACTACAAACAACAACAATACTACTACAGTTCAAACTGGTGGTTCATATGTTGTTAATACAGGAGCTTTAAAAGTACGTACAGGTCCAGCTACATATAACCCTGTAATTGGTGGGGTAACAAACGGTACAGTATTAAACGTTACTGGCGCTGAAAATGGTTGGTATAAAATTAACCATAACGGCCGTACAGGTTACGTAAGTGCAGACTTTGTGAAGTTTGTAAAAGGCGGAGTGAACAATGTAGTTACTGGTGGTAACGAAGGTACTAATCAAGTACAAAAACCAACAGCACCAACAGGTGGAGATACATCTTCAATCGCTGGATTCGCTAGATCATTAAATGGTTCACCATACAGAACTGCTGGTACAACACCTGCTGGTTTTGACTGCAGTGGATTCATTCACTACGTATTAAATCAAACTGGTCATTCAGGCGCTCGTCAAACAGTTGCTGGATACTGGAGCTCTAAAACAAAAACTAGCAATCCACAACCAGGTGATTTAGTATACTTCCAAAATACTTATAAATCAGGTCCTTCTCACATGGGCGTTTATTTAGGTAATGGACAGTTCATCAGTGCAGAAACTGACGCAACTGGTGTACGCATTAGCTCTGTAAGCAACTCTTACTGGAGTAAGCACATTTTAGGTTACACAAAAGCATACTAAGAAGAAGTATTTTATATACTATTCGTATAGAGAAAAGGCTTTCCAGGGAAACTTGGGAAGCCTTTTTCATAGTTGGATAAAATGTCAGTATAGTAGTATGTATCCCGCTATTTGCGGGGTAATGATCAGCGGGGGATGGATAAACCCCCGCTGATTAAAGTTTCACTTTATGTCAATTGTCCATGCAAAAACTTAGCATATAAATCATGAAAATAGTTTGGACGGAATAAGTTTGCTGCATGACCTGCTAATGGAATTTCTTTATATAAAACGTTCGGAAGAATGGACTTCAAATCAAAGAGACAAGATTTATAGAGATGATCATGTTCTCCCATCACCCATAATATAGGATGGGGAAGTGCTTTTAATTTAGATTTCAAGTCGAATTCTAAGCGGTGTCGTAATGACTCAGCAATAATGGACGAGTGTAATTGTAATCCGAAACGGTAATAAATATTTCGTGAAATAACAGCGAACGGATTTGCCCTTAGTATTCCACTTGGAAAAATAGTACTAGCATACTGAGAAAGCCAAGATGAATATTCATCACCGCGTTTTTCCCAAAAATTCTGAAAAACATTATATAAACGAGAAGGGTTATTATAATGTCCACCAATATGACAAATGCTCAATACTTTTTCTGGGTGCATTTGTGCAAATGTCGTAGAGATATAACAGCCATAGCTTAGAGCACAAATATGAGCCTTTTTAATTCCCTCTTTTTCATACAAGTTCAATAATTGATCTACGAGGCGCTGTATTGAAAAGTCGATAGCTTCTCCTTTATCGTCGCCGTGACCTAATAAGTCATAAGTTATAATGTTGTAGGATGCAGAAAATCGTTTATGCTCTTTTTTGAAGGCGCGACGATTTCCAACTAATCCATGAATAAAAATGATTGTTTCCTTTTCGGAATGTTTATTTGTTTGCAAAAAGGATACTCCTTTCAATAACTGGAGATTAATATAGTATTTTAAATTAGCTAATTGATAAAATCAGTTATTATTATTCTATGTGTAGTCTATAATTCACATAGAATAATAAGTACCAGGTAATAATATCAGATATTTACACTTGTTGTAAAGATGAGTTTATATGTATATTTTGTAAAAATAGAAAAAGTGTGTTTACATTCAGTTTACATTTATAGCGTATTCTAGTTTTAGAGATAATAGTTTTGTTTATAACGAGGAGATGAACGACAATGGAAGTTAGGAATACAGAAAAGAAAAAAGGGAATTGGAGGCAGTTTTTACGTCTTATTCAAGATACAAATCCACCGAAAGGCATTCTTATTTTTGCATTATTAATGAGCTTACTTTCTACTGGAGCGAGTTTGTTTATTCCAATGCTGACAAAAGGTTTAGTTGATAATTTTTCACTTTCTTCAATTAGTACGGGACAAATTGTTGGATTAATTGCATTCTTTATTATTCAAACAATTGCTGCGGGATTGTCTATTTATTTACTGAATTATATTGGACAAAAAATTGTGGCTGGACTTAGGGAACGATTGTGGAAAAAGGTACTTATTTTACCAGTGTCTTATTATGATCAAAACAGAACGGGAGATACAATTAGTCGTATGACGAATGATACAGGTGTTGTTAAAACATTAATTTCTGAGCATTTGTCAAACTTATTAACAGGCGGTATCTCAATTATTGGGTCATTAATTGTATTATTTGTTTTAGACTGGAAAATGACAATTTTACTTTTAACGGTTATTCCATTATCGGTACTAATTTTAGTTCCACTTGGACGGAAAATGTATAAGATTTCAAAAGCACTTCAAGATGAAACAGCTTCGTTTACAAGTGTGTTAACACAAGTATTGTCAGAAATTCGTTTAGTGAAATCTTCAAATACGGAAAAAAGAGAATATGAAACAGGGAATACAGGTATCCAAAAATTATTGCGATTTGGTTTGAAAGAAGGAAAAGTGCAAGCATTAATTTCACCAGTTATGTCGTTTGTTTTAATGGCATTACTTGTTATTATCGTAGGGTATGGTGGAATGCGAGTTTCTAGCGGTGCATTAACAACAGGTGAACTTGTAGCATTTATTTTGTATTTGGTTCAAATTATTATGCCAATGAGTCAGTTATCTATGTTCTTTACTCAGTTCCAAAAAGCAATTGGTGCAACCGAAAGAATTAATACGATTTTAGAATATGAAGTAGAAGATCATGAAACAGGTATGAATGTTACAAATGCGAAGCAGCCGATCGTTATTGAAAATGTGAATTTTGAGTATAACGAAAAAGAGAAAGTGTTGAAAAATATCGACTTCACGATTGAATCTGGAAAAGTAACAGCGATTGTAGGACCAAGTGGTAGCGGGAAAACAACTTTATTCTCGCTGTTAGAACGTTTTTATGAGCCAACTAGTGGTTTCATAAAATTAGGGAAAGAACCAATTACAGCATATTCATTACAGTCATGGCGACGTCAAATTGGTTACGTTTCACAAGATAGTCCGTTAATTGATGGAACGATTCGCGATAATATTTGCTACGGTGTTGAGGGTGAAGTGACGGATGAAGAAATTGAAAAAGTAGCGGCGATGGCGTATGTTGATGCGTTTATTCATGATTTACCAAGTGGGTACGAAACAGAAGTTGGAGAGCGTGGTGTGAAGCTTTCTGGAGGGCAAAGACAACGAATTGCGATTGCTCGAGCATTACTACGAAATCCGCAAATCCTTATGTTAGATGAAGCGACTTCAAGTCTTGATAGTAAATCGGAATCGGTTGTTCAGAAAGCATTAAATAACTTAATGAAAGGTAGAACGACTTTAGTTATCGCACATAGACTTTCTACTGTTGTAGATGCAGATAAAATTATCTTTATTGAAAAAGGGAATCTTACAGGAAGTGGCTCACATGATGAGTTATTACGGACACATGACATGTACCGTGAATTTGCAATGCAACAATTGAAAATTAAAGAAGGAGCATTATAGAATGAAAACAATCAGTGAGGGGAAACTTCACTGATTGTTGATTTTAGAGTGCTAAAAAGTATGTTAAGCAGAAAGGATATGATTCCTTGATACCTAAAATTTTAATTGTAGATGATGATCCGCACATTAGAGAACTTGTTTCTGTATTTTTGGAACGAGAAGGTTTTCAAACATATGAGGCCGTTGATGGATTAGATGCTCTTCGAAAAATAGAAGAAGTGAAAGTCGATATGGCGATTCTTGATATTATGATGCCGAATATGGATGGATTTGATTTGTGTTATGAATTAAGAAAATATTATGATATCCCAATTCTTATGCTGACTGCTAAAGGTGAAACATCTCAAAAGATAAAAGGATTTCACCTTGGAACAGATGATTATCTTGTGAAACCATTTGATCCTTTAGAATTAGTTGTGAGAGTAAAGGCTTTATTGAAACGTTACCAAATTACAGTATCGCAATCTATTCAAGTTGGGAATGTACTGTTAAATCGTAAAACATTTGAAGTTAACGCGGGAGAACAAACGGTGACGCTGCCGCTAAAAGAATTTGAGTTGCTCTTTACATTAGGATCTAAAGCGGGAAGAACTTGTTCAAGAGAGCAATTAATTGAAGACGTATGGGGATATGATTTTGAAGGGAATGAACGCACGCTAGACGTTCATATTAATCGGTTGCGTGAAAAGTTTCAAGAAGAGCTATCGAAGTTTAGTATAAGGACGATAAGGGGCTTAGGGTATCGCTTAGAGGTAAGTAAATGAGACAAAGAAAAAGAATGAGTAAGGTGAAGATGTTAAAAGTAATAGGGGCGATAATAGCGCTCTTTTCTTTTCTAACAATAATTTGGTCTATAGCATTTTTTGTATCGTCCAGTATAATGAAAGCTTTTGAAATAAACGTATCTCCTTTTGTTACGTTTCTAATTAGTGATATGGTGGGCTTTGTTTTTATTGTTCTTATTTGGACATTAATCGGAATTTTAATGAGACCGAAGCGAGAGGCGATGATTTGGAGTATTATTGAACCGATACAAAAAATTACAAAAGGAGATTTCTCCGTAAAAATACGAAATGAAGAAAAGTATGATGGAGAAATTGGGGTGCTCGTAAAGAGTATAAATGATATGACAGATGAACTGAATGCGATGGAGAAACTGCGCCAGGAGTTTGTATCGAATGTCTCTCATGAAATACAGTCACCATTAACGTCTATAAAAGGATTTGCTAGAGCGCTACAAGATAATAACCTTTCTGAAGAAAAAAGAAAGCATTACCTTACCATTATTGAAACTGAAACAACGAGATTATCTAAACTGAGTCAAAATTTACTGAAGCTAACTCTTTTAGAGTCGGAAGAGTATGTACCAGAAAGAGTGACTTATCGATTAGATCAGCAGTTAAAGCAAGTTGTATTAAATAGTGAACCACTTTGGGATGAAAAAGAAATTGAGTTAGACCTTGATTTAGAAAAAGTGCACATTATTGCCGACCAAGAAAGTATGAGTCAAGTATGGATAAATTTAATTCATAATAGTATTAAATTTACTCCAAGTAGTGGTACGATTACAATTCAGTTGAAAGAACACGAGGGATTCGTAGAAGTATGTATTCATGATACGGGAATTGGTATGTCAGAAGAACAGAAACAACATATTTTTGAGCGTTTTTATAAAGCGGATTCTTCACGGAACCGTGCTTATGGAGGAAGTGGCTTAGGTTTAGCGATTGTAAAAAAAGTACTCGATCTTCATCAAGGAGAAATAAAGGCCGAAAGTGAGGAAGGAAATGGTACAAAATTTATTGTGCGTATTCCTAATTATGAAGAAAAATAGTGTTAGGAGGAGAACCTTCTAACACTATTTTTCTTTAAAACTGCATTTACCATTACTATAGTTACTTATAAGTAACCTACGCACATGAAAGTGCATCATTGCCTTTTTACATAAACATAGATACACTTTTAATATAATAAACAACTGAGAAGATTAAGGAGTGTTATACTTGGCAGAATTATTACAAGGTAAAAATGCTTTAATTACAGGAGCAGGTAGAGGTATTGGTCGTGCTGTAGCGATCGCATTAGCGAAAGAAGGCGTAAATGTAGGTCTTTTAGCACGTTCAGAAGAAAACTTAAAAGCAGTTGCGAAAGAAGTAGAAGCAGAAGGCGTAAAAGCTGTTATTGCGACTGCTGATGTATCTTCATATGAAGAGGTGACTACTGCAATTGAAACGTTAAAAAATGGTTTAGGATCTATCGATATTTTAATTAATAACGCTGGCATTTCTAAGTTCGGTAAGTTTTTAGAACTAGAAGTTGCTGATTGGGAAAAAATCATTCAAGTAAACTTAATGGGTGTATACTATGCAACTCGTGCCGCTTTACCAAGCATGATTGAACAACAATCTGGTGATATTATTAATATTTCATCTACAGCAGGACAAAAAGGCGCGCCTGTAACAAGTGCATATAGTGCTTCTAAATTTGGTGTTCTTGGCTTAACAGAATCGTTAGCGATGGAAGTTCGTAAACATAACATTCGTGTAACAGCTTTAACTCCAAGTACAGTAGCAACTGACATGGCTGTAGACTTAGGATTAACTGATGGAAACCCTGATAAAGTAATGCAAGCGGAAGATATTGCAGAGTTTATCGTAGCGCAGCTAAAATTAAATAAACGTACATTTATTAAATCTGCTGGACTTTGGTCTACTAATCCGTAAGGGATAAATTTATAAACAAAGAAGGGATATCTATTCTGTAATGGAGTGGATGTCCCTTCTTTCTTTTTTGTATATAAAACGGAATTTTCGATATAATCGAAAGTGAATGGTAGAAAAGCATTGAGAAATTGAAGGGGATGGTATTTACATGAGTACGATTGAGAAATGGACGGCTGTTGATCAGTATGTGAGTGATGTATTAATACCGAGAGATTCTACATTAGAAGAAGTTCTTCAAGCAAATGCTGCAGCTAATTTGCCGGCACATGATGTATCGCCAACGCAAGGTAAGTTTTTAAAACTATTAGTACAAATTCAAGGAGCGCATAACATTTTAGAAATTGGTACTCTAGGCGGATATAGCACGATATGGCTTGCGAGGGGGTTGCCATCTTGGGGCCGAGTTGTTACATTGGAAGCAAATGAAAAACATGCAGAAATTGCACGTAACAATATTGAGCGTGCCAATTTGAATGATAAAATTGAAGTACGAGTAGGATTAGCTTTAGATTCTTTACGGCAAATCGAAAATGAGAATTATGAACCATTTGATTTTATTTTCATAGACGCTGATAAACAAAATAACCCGGCTTATTTTGAATGGGCACTGAAACTATCACGCCCTGGTACTGTAATTATTGGGGATAACGTAGTACGTGAAGGAGAAGTTATTGACAATACGAGTAAAGATCCTCGTGTACAAGGGATACGCCGATTCTATGAATTAATAGCTGCAGAGCCACGTGTAAGTGCTACTGCGCTTCAAACTGTAGGAAGTAAAGGGTACGATGGGTTTGTAATGGCAGTCGTAAAAGAGTGATACGGTTCGAAAGTCTAGTACACTTATAGTAGAGTTTAGGGGAGTGAGAGATAATGAATGAAGCAGCGCAACAATATTGGGCGGAGTATTGGAAAGATGCTGAGATACCAAAATCGGTGAGTGCATGGAAATTTGGCGATACCCCAGATCGTCTTGCTAAGCAAGTAGTTGACGGAACGAAAACGGCAACTTGTTCTGCATATCTCTTCTATGAATTAAAGAATATACCGTTACCCACTACAGAGGACTACTCTGTTATTTTGGATCACGATGAAAATCCAGTAGCAATTGTAAAAACGATTGAAGTAACAATAGTACCTATGAATGAAATTACAGAAGAGTTTGCAATTGCTGAAGGGGACGAAAGCTATAAAAATTGGAAGGAGATTCATGAAAGATATTTCAGAAGCAAATTGAATGAAGTGGGGCATGAATTTTCTGATGATATATTGCTTGTATGTGAACGATTCAGAAGAATAGATATAAAAAAATAGGAGGAGAGAAAATGAAAAAGATGTTTCAAAAATTATAACATGTATCGTGTGTAACAAAGTTAGCCCGAGGACCTCCAACATACATAACAATATAAGTTTATATAAAAAATTGGAGGTTAGGAATAGATGAGAACTGAAAAAGAAATGCTAGACTTAATTATAAATACAGCAAAAGAAGATGAAAGAATTCGAGCTGTCATTATGAATGGGTCACGTGTGAATCCAAATGTGAAAAAAGATTGTTTCCAAGACTATGATATTATTTATGTTGTAAAAGATATACAATCTTTTACGTGTAATCATAGTTGGATTCATAGATTTGGAGAAATAATGATTGTGCAAATGCCGGAAGAAATGTCGTTAGTTCCAGCAGATGAAGACGGGAAATTTCCGTATTTAATGCAGTTTATGGATGGAAACCGGATTGATTTAATGCTAGTTCCAGTGGATTTAATAAATAAATTTATTGGACAGGATAGTTTAAGTAAATTACTACTGGATAAAGACAATTGTATTGGAGAATTTCCGCCAGCAAGCGATAAAGATTACTTAATAAAAAAGCCTACAGAAAAAGAGTTTTTGGATTGCTGTAATGAATTTTGGTGGTGCAGTACAAATGTAGGGAAAGGCTTATGGAGAGAGGAACTTTCTTATGCGAAAGGAATGCTTGAAGGCCCAATGCGAGATATGTTGGTTGTAATGCTAGAGTGGTATATTGGTATGAAAACAGAGTTTACAGTTAATGCTGGGAAGTTTGGGAAGTATTTCGAACAATATCTTGAAAAAGATACGTGGGAGCAATTTAAAAGGACATTTTCTAATGCAGAATATGAAAATATTTGGGAGTCATTTTTTGTAATGGGAGATCTATTTAGAGAAGTTGCGAACGAAATTGCTAACACTTATGAATATCAATATCCGCAAGATGATGATAACAAAGTGACGAGTTATTTAAAGCATGTAAGAAAATTACCGAAAGATAGTAAAGTAATTTATTAAGTATATAAATCAGTAAGACTGTCCTAATTACGGACAGTCTTATTTTTGTTCAGGAATAAGAATTTCTCTAACAAAGTACAGATGAATCACATATGAAATTTTAGGGAGGTTTTTATCATGTATTATTTTTATTCACCAGAAATGTTCGTTCCATTTCCTTTGGGGCTAGAACGCATGCCCATCAACTTAAGCATTTTATAACACCCCAAAACGAAAAAACGGTTTTCTTTCTATTGGTTAATGAGGAAAAGTGGAAAAATGTTAGTTAAAAAAACGCAAGCCTCTTTTGATTAGAAGTTTGCGTTTTTTAACATATACTTTATTTTTTCTCTTCACGAGCTAAATCGATTACAATATCTTTTCCATCAACATCTTTTAATAATATTTTAAAATGATTCACATTATCAAAAGTAGTAACATCAAACGTTTTTACTTTAATTGTTTTCCCATTATCCCCAGCACTTGAGTACCCCTTCAACGTTGACTTATATGTTTTCCCTTTTTCATCCATAAGAATTACACTATCAATTGTTTTTATCTGACGTTTTATTTCTTCATCATCACCAGAAGAATCACGTTCAAATGTGATATTCGTCCCTGTTGGTAGTACTTCAGCAGACACTATTTTTACAGACTCAGGTTGTTGTTTAGGCACAAAATGAATCTCTTGATTTCCTTTAAACTTCGAGTCTAATTTTATTCCCCCTTGCCACTTCCCTTGAATTTCCTTATTAAGTTGCATACCATTCTTATGCAAAACTTCTATATCTTCTTTTACAGTATTTGATTGAGATTCTGCTTCTGTCCTGTAAGAAATATCTTTATTTTCTAATGGCGCAAACAAAGATATAGAACTAATATTAAAGTTTAGACTATCAATGTTATCAATTGAATTCATAGGATGGAATATTAAATTATAAGTTATTTCTCCCTCTTCTTCACCTGCTTGAATACTCCATTCGCTACCTGCTAAAATCTTATTATTTTCACTTGTTAATCCTTCTGTGTATTCCGCCTTCTCTATATATCGTCCTTTATCATCCGTTAAATCATACTTCATTCTTATATCTGTCACTTTACTTATTAGACTTTTATCTTCAAATTTTAATTTTAAAGAAACTGCTATTTTAGATTTATCATAGAGTATATTTTTAATTTGGATTGTAACACCATTATCTTTCATCACATTATTTTCATCTACTTTTTGCATATATCCATTATCTGCCGCCTTTTGAACTCCCTGATCTTTCGCAAAGAAGAATTTCTTTACTACAGCTAATGCTGAATCACCATACACGCCAACTCCAACACTTGCTCCAACAATCGTTAACCCTGCTATCATCGCTGCAATTATTTTTTTATGAGAAGATGTTTGTTTTTGTTTCTTACTTTTTCTAATTTCTTCAAAAGCAAGTTCTTTTTTCTTCAAAACACTAGTAGGAATTGTTACAGTATCATTTAATGCTTCTTCTAATTTATGCTCGAATTGTTCATTCATTTTAAATTCCCCCCATTATTTACATTCTCCCAGTCTTCTTTTAAATATTGTTCTTTTAACTGTTGCCTTGCTCTATGTAGTCTTGATTTAATCGTTCCTTCTTTTTCATTTAAAATCTCTGCAATTTCTTTTGTTTTAAATTTATTTACATAATAGAGTACGATTACTAAACGATACTCCACACTTAAATAACTAAGCATATTATCAAATTCAAGCTTTTGTTCGATATTTTCTTTTACGATTTGTTCTCCCTGCACTTTCCCATAATCGTCCACATATAAAACCTTATTTTTTCGTACTATATCATTACATTTATTCATTAATATTTTTGTAATCCATGTTTTAAAATACCCTGGTTCTTTTACCTTTTTTAAATTTGTAAAAGCAGACAAAATCGTTTCCTGTATTGCATCACCTATATCTTCTTCATTTTTCAAGCGTGCTTTTGCCACCTTATACATTTGTGGCATTAATATATCAATTGCTTCAATAAAGGCTTCCTCATCACCTTTTTGAGCTCGCTTTATGAGCAGCTCCATTTTAAATTCCCCCTTAGAAATCTACCATTTATGTTTTATATAACTATTAGACTGTATATGCCTTAAAATGGTTGCAAGAAACTTTAAATAAAAAAACCTTAGCTCAGCGAATACCCGAACTAAGGTTACTTTAAGTACAATGCTTCATAATCCTTATTATATCTCGGCTGTATCTCTTAATAGACTATTTAAAAGTGAAAAAAAACGCTATTCTTTCAGTATAAATTCAAAAAGAGAGGATGGCGTCTTTGTATGTATCTATCAATTTCTGATGAATTACAATTATTTGCTGAAGAGTTGCATCAACATCTTACTCCTTCATTTTTAGAGAATCTTGCTAGGGAACTAAATTTTGTAAAACGAAAGCGTAAATTTTCAGGTCATGATTTAGCTATTATCTGTGTCTGGGTTAGTCAACGTGTTGCGAGTGATTCATTAGTTCGACTGTGTAGTCAACTGCATGCTGTTACAGGAACTCTTATGAGTCCAGAAGGACTCAATAAACGTTTCAATAAGAAGGCAGTTTGCTTTTTAAAGCATATTTTTTCCACATTATTAAAAAATAAAATTTGTGAAACATCATTGATTCCAAGCTCTTCAACCACCTATTTTCAACAGATTCGTATTTTAGATGCAACGATTTTTCAAGTACCAAAACATTTAGCTAATGTGTATCCTGGGTCAGGTGGTTGTGCACAAACAGCGGGTATAAAGATTCAATTAGAATATGATTTACATAGCGGACAGTTTTTAAATTTTCAAGTTGAACCGGGGAAGAACAATGATAAGACCTTTGGAACAGAATGTTTAGCGACATTACGACCTGGCGATCTATGTATTCGGGATTTAGGCTATTATTCACTGGATGATTTAGATCAAATGGACCAACGTGGCGTGTATTATATATCGCGGCTTAAACTAAATAATATGGTGTATATCAAAAATGAGTTTCCTGAATACTTTCGAAATGGGACAGTAAAAAAACAATCTCAGTACATCAAAGTTGATTTAGAACACATTATGAATACGTTAAAACCAGGACAGGTCCATGAAATAACAGAAGCTTATATTGGAAAGGATAAAAAACTATTTACACGAGTTATTATATATCGATTAACTGAAAAGCAACTTCGAGAACGTAAGAAAAAACAAGTGTATACGGAAAGTAAAAAGGGTATTACGTATTCAGAGAAAAGCAAACGATTAACTGGTATGAACATTTATGTTACTAATACACCTTTGGAATGGGTTCCGATGGAACAAATACATGATTTTTACTCTCTCCGCTGGCAAATTGAAATCATTTTTAAAACTTGGAAATCCTTATTTCAAATTCATCATTGGCAAAATATCAAACAAGAGCGATTAGAATGCCATGTTTATGGAAAGCTCATTGCCATTTTTCTATGTTCTTCTACTATGTTTAAGATGCGACAATTGATTTTGGAAAAGAAACAAAAGGAATTAAGCGAATATAAAGCAATTGGAATGATTCAAGATCATTTATACATTTTGTATCAAGCCATACAACAAAACACCCAAGAAGTAACAAAGACTCTTATCCGTCTGTTCCACCTTCTACAGAAGAATGGACGAAAGTCTCACCGATATGAGAAGAAAACAGTCTTTGATATTTTGGGTGTTGTCTATGAGTATAATGGATTAAGAAGACAAAAGAAATCTGCATAATTTTTGAAATTTGGCCGATTGAGGTTTATTTGGCATGTTCATTTTTAAGGGTACAAAGTGTTTTAAGAGTTTTTTCATTCATATGAACGAAAGTTCATTTTGTTTCTGTTCTTAAGTTGATGGGCATGGGGCTAGAACGCAATATTTCGTACGCTTATATGCCATATCATTCATTTTATTATGGAGACTATGTAAATGCGATACCATACGCATTACATGTTCCTCAAAATTCTGAAGCCCAAATGAAAGAAGAGGATCGTGGGTCATGGACACCATTTTCATGGGTCGAAAAATATGCGTATGCATTTTCAGGACCATACAATAAAGCGGAAGTAGCTCTTACATTTGATGATGGACCAGATTTAGTATTTACGCCAAAAATTTTAGATAAGTTAAAACAACATAATGTGAAAGCTACTTTTTTCTTACTCGGTGAAAATGCAGAAAAGTTTCCGAATGTAGTAAAGCGTATTGCAAATGAAGGGCATGTAATTGGTAATCATACGTATAGTCATCCAAATTTAGCGAAAGTAAATGAGGCTGAGTACCATAATCAAATTATAAAAACGGAAGAAATATTAAATCGTTTAGCTGGTTATGCACCGAAGTTTATACGTCCGCCGTACGGTGAAATACTTGAAAATCAATTGAAGTGGGCAACAGAGCAAAATTTTATGATTGTACAGTGGAGTGTTGATACAGTTGATTGGAAAGGGGGAAGTGCTGATACGATTACAAATAATGTGCTAGGGAATTCATTTCCAGGTAGTGTCATACTTCAACATTCGACTCCAGGTGGACATTTGCAAGGATCTGTCGATGCGTTAGACAAAATTATTCCACAGTTAAAAACGAAAGGAGCGCGTTTTGTAACACTTCCAAGTATGTTCCAGACATCTAAAGAGAGAAAATAAAAAATGTTAATAATTAGAATTTAGATGGTTGTATAGTATAATGAAGGTGTAAATTAGGGGGGGATATAATTGTTGTATGCACTAGTAAACATAGGAATAAGCATATTGATTGGTATTATATTTATACTTGCCGCACGTATCCTTCAAAAGAATCCACCGACAGATATTAACGCAGCATATGGTTATCGGACGAAACGGTCTATGAAAAATAAAGAGTTATGGGATGCAGGTAACAAGTATAGTGCAGAAGTGATGAAGAAAAACGGATTCATCATGATGTTAATTGGAAGTGTTATTAGTATACTGTTTAGATATCCACATACAATAATAGCGATTATGGTGGTTATGCTGTTGTTAATCATTCGCTTATTTATGCGAGTAGAGAAAAGGTTAAAGATACTTGAGCAATAATGAAAAAATATGACTCCCAAGTAATATTAGCTGGGAGTCATATTTATTTATAAACTATTATTTTTTAGCAATTCTTTTCCTTGTTCCACAACAAATTCATAGTATTCAAGATCATACGGATAAATATCTTCAAATGTTATCGTTATCGGTTTACTAGTTAAAACAGAAATAGTCGTTAAAGATGAAATATCTCTTTTTAATAGTTGTAGAAAAGAAGTTGCATGTACTTTCATCACGTCGTCTACTTCTTCACCCGGTGCAAATGGAAGGGGTTTTATTACATTGTAAAAATACATATGACAAAACTCACGATCAGTAAGGTTTGAAATTTCATAATCTATTTTATAGATTCCTTTGTATGCTAAATCATTAGTTTGAAAGGAAAGCCCCAATTCTTCCTCAATTTCACGTAGGCCACCAATTTGTACATCTTCATCATGCATAATATGTCCAGCGGATGTAATATCCCATATACCCGGAGCTTCTTTTTTATTTTTAGAGCGTAATTGGAAATATAAGAACATATCTTTATCATCTTTTTCTACAAACCAGCAATGAAATGTTTCGTGCCAATCACCGTCACGATGCACTTCATCGCGTAATTTTTTCCCAAGTGTATTTCTTTCAGGATCAAATATTGTTAACCACTCTGTCATTTTAATTCCCCTTTCTGCAAATTTTATTATACAATATTTGTATTGAATTTTGGGAAAATAAAGAAAAAGGAGTGGTTATTAGTGAAGATAGAGAGTAAGGAAATAAAATCAATAATTTCAACTGAGGAAGAATTACGACAAATATTGGGGCAACCAAGTGAGCGGGCCTTGAAAAAAGTTATTTCATCACTAGACCACCATTGCGTAGATTTTCTGTCTAAATCTCCTTTTCTAGTATTATCTACTGCAAATAAATTCGGAGAGTGTGATGCTTCGCCGAGAGGAGATGCACCTGGATTTGTATATGTATTAAATAAAAATAAAATTATCATTCCAGAAAGGCCGGGCAATCGTCGTATAGATTCAATTTTAAATATTATTTCAAATCCGCACGTAGGGTTAATCTTTTTTATTCCTGGTCTTGGGGAAACACTCCGAATAAACGGTAAAGCATATATTACAAACGATGAAGAAATTTTGAAAGAAATGCATGCGAATGGACGTAATCCGTTACTTGGAATTGTTGTTGAAATAGAAGAATGCTATATTCATTGTGCAAAAGCTTTTATTCGTTCAAAAATGTGGGATCCAGAGTCATGGTTAAATAAAACAGATCTACCTTCAGCAGCGAAAATGTTAATGGAGCATGCGAAAGTGAATGCTTCAGAAGAGGATGTTGCGCGTTCTTTAGAAGAAAGTTACACGAAAAGATTGTATTGAAAATTTCTTTATTAATATAATTTCAGTGAGAGCGAGATCTTCTCGTTTTAGAATGAGATTTTCATATGTGAACTGCTGGTTTATAAGTTGCAAAGTTGTAAGATACGTAATAAGAGAAGTCTTTATGAAATGTTATTGTGAAATATAATAAAAAATTATTTTGAAAATAGTTAGTAAAAATAGGCTTGCTTTTTAAAAATTTGATAACTATAATAAGTTAACAAATAGACATGAACGAAAAAGTAATGACAAGGACATGAAATCATTTTTACGGTTTACAGAGAGGGAAGCCAAGGGTGTGAGCTTCCTAACACGAGAAATGGTTTTACCACCTTTGAACTTCAATAGTGAACGAGTAATCTAGTAATTATTGACGGTATCAGCCGTTATCTGAACTTGAGCAATCTAGAAGAAAATAAGTCTAGGTTGGAACAAGGGTGGAACCACGAAAGCACATTCGTCCCTTTCCTAGGGATGAATGTGTTTTTTTATAGATTTAGAGATTGAAAATTTAAAATAATTAAAAAATGTATTGATTTTGTTTTTTATGTGAGTATAATGAGTTAACAAATATATATGAACGAAAAAGTAACGATAAGGACAAGAGATGATTTTTACGGTTTACAGAGAGGGAAGCCAAGGGTGTGAGCTTCCTAACACGAGAAATGATCTTACCACCTTTGAACTTCAATAGTGAACGAGTAATCTAGTAATTATTGACGGTATCAGCCGTTATCTGAACTTGAGCAATCTAGAAGGGAATAAGTCTGGATTGGAACAAGGGTGGAACCACGAAAACACATTCGTCCCTTTCCTAGGGATGAGTGTGTTTTTTTATTACTTTGAAAGGAGGTGCTGTAACATGAAACGATTAGTACGTACGGAAATAACCACCACCTGCATGATTAAAAAGCAGAGTAAGGTGATTCATAGGTGTAACAATTAAACTATTTAGGAGGAGATTAGAAAATGAATAAAGTTATTAATGTTGGGGTATTAGGGTTAGGTACTGTCGGAAGTGGTGTTGTTCATATTTTGAAAGAACATTATAAAAAAATTGCTCTTGATACAGGATATGAAGTAAAGGTAAAGACAGTCGTTGTACGTGATTTAGGAAAAGAACGTGATGTTTGCATTGATGGAATCGTAGTAACAAGTCATGTTGATGAAGTTCTAAATGATTCAAATATTGATATTGTAGTAGAGGTAATGGGCGGAATTGAAGAAGCAAAACAGCATATTGTTAAGGCTTTACGAAATAAGAAGCATGTCGTAACAGCAAATAAAGATTTAATGGCTGTATACGGTGCGGAACTTCTCCAAATAGCGAACGAAAATGATTGTGATCTATGTTATGAGGCAAGTGTAGCAGGTGGTATTCCGGTGTTAAGAGGATTAACAGACGGATTAGCTTCAGATCAAATTGAAAAAATAATGGGAATTGTAAATGGAACAACAAATTACATGTTAACAAAGATGAGTCAAAATGGATGGTCGTATGAAGAGGCTTTACAGGAAGCACAAAAATTAGGATTCGCAGAATCAGATCCGACAGCAGATGTAGATGGGCTAGATGCGGCGAGAAAGGTAGCAATCCTTGCGAATTTAGGATTTTCGATGAATGTTTCATTAGATGATGTGCAAGTGAGAGGGATTCGAAAGGTTGAAAAAGAAGATTTACAAATGGCTGAAAAGTTAGGATTTACTATGAAACTAATTGGTAAAGCGGAGAAACAAGGATCAGCTATTCATTTAAGTGTAGAGCCGACTTTATTACCAAGGCAGCATCCGTTATCGAATGTAAATAATGAATTTAATGCAGTGTATGTTCACGGTCAAGCAGTAGGGGAAGTGATGTTTTACGGACCTGGAGCTGGGAAGTTACCGACTGGCTCTGCTGTAGTAAGTGATATTATTTCAATCGTTAAAAATATGAATCAAGTTCCGAAAAATAAAAGTGTGTTAAAAGAACCAGTTCCTTACGAATTACAAGGGGATGAAGAAGTCGTTTCGAAATATTTCTTACGTATTTCATTACGAGATGAGCCAGGGATGTTGCGAAAAGTAACAGAATGTTTCGTTAATTATTCTGTAAGTTTAAAAGAGGTTATCCAATTACCTTTAAATAGGGAATTTGCAGAAGTCGTTGTGGTGACACATCAAACTTCAAAGTATCAATTCGAAAAAGTTTTAGGAGCGATAGAAGCTGTCGCAAGTGAAATAAACAGTTATTACATTATTGAGGAGGAAAAACAATATGTATAAAGGACTATTAAAACAGTATGCTGCTTATTTACCAGTGAATGAAAACACACCTGATGTCAGTTTAATGGAAGGGAATACACCTCTAATTCCATTATTAAATATATCAAAACAATTAGGGATTCACTTATATGGGAAGTATGAAGGAGCGAATCCAACAGGTTCTTTTAAAGATCGTGGTATGGTAATGGCAGTTGCTAAAGCGAAAGAAGAAGGTTCTGAGGCAATCATTTGTGCATCAACAGGTAATACATCGGCAGCGGCTGCAGCATATGCGGCACGCCTCGGAATGAAATGTATTATCGTAATCCCGGAAGGAAAGATTGCGCATGGAAAATTAGCGCAAGCAGTCGCTTATGGAGCTGAAATCATTTCAATAGAAGGAAATTTTGATGATGCACTTAAGGCTGTAAGAAACATTGCTGCGGAAGAGCCGATTACATTAGTAAACTCAGTGAATCCTTATCGAATTGAAGGGCAAAAAACAGCAGCGTTTGAAATTTGTGACCAGTTGCAAAGTGCACCAGATGTTTTAGCGATTCCTGTTGGGAATGCCGGAAATATTACAGCGTACTGGAAAGGTTTCTGTGAATATGAGAAAGAAAAAGGCTATAAGAAGCCAAGAATTCACGGATTTGAAGCGGAAGGAGCAGCTGCTATTGTAAAAGGACATGTCATTGAAGAACCTGAAACAATTGCAACAGCGATTCGCATCGGTAACCCAGCAAGTTGGTCATATGCCGTAGAGGCTGCTGAACAGTCTCACGGTGAAATAGATATGGTATCAGATGAAGAAATTTTACATGCTTATAGATTATTAGCAAAATCGGAAGGTGTTTTTGCTGAACCAGGATCAAATGCTTCATTAGCCGGCGTAATTAAACATGTTCAATCTGGAAAAATCAAAAAAGGCGAAACAGTTGTTGCGGTATTAACTGGAAATGGTTTGAAAGATCCTGATATCGCTATCTCTTCTAATAAATTAGACATTGCAAGTGTTTCAAATAATATAGAACAAATTAAAGATCATATTAAAGGGGTGATTATGTCGTGATACCAGTAAGAGTTCGTGTCCCTGCTAGTACAGCAAATGTTGGACCTGGATTTGATTCAGTAGGAATAGCATTGTCATTATATTTAGATGTGGTGGTAAAGGCGGAAGCGGATAAATGGCAAGTAATCCATTCCTTTGAAGATTCAATTCCAACAGACGATAAAAATTTAATTGTTAGCACGGCATGTAAAGTATGTCCTTCTTTATCACCCCATATAATAGAAGTTACTAGTAATATTCCGCTGACGAGAGGGTTAGGAAGTAGCGCATCAGCGATTGTAGCAGGAATAGAGCTTGCGAATCAACTTGGAAATTTACATTTAACAACTGATCAAAAGGTTCAAATTGCTACAAATTTTGAAGGACATCCAGATAATGTTGCTGCTTCTATTTTAGGTGGAACTGTAATCGGAGCACTTGATGGAAAGAATGTTTCGGTTGTAAGGATTGAAAGTAAGGAATTAGGCGTAATTTCTCTTATTCCGAATGAAGAGCTAAATACGGATGAGAGTCGCTCTGTATTACCAGAGACGTTTCCGTTTCATGAAGCGGTTAAGGCTAGTGCGATAAGTAACGTATTAGTAGCTGCGTTATGTCAAAAGAAGTGGGAAGTTGTAGGTGAAATGATGGAACGAGATCATTTCCACGAGCCATATCGTTTAGAACTTGTACCGTTATTACCATCGATTCGTAAATGCGCAAAAGAATTCGGAGCATATGGCACAGCGCTTAGTGGTGCGGGACCATCCATTTTTATTTTAACTCCGTATGAGAAGCGTCAAGAAATTGCTGATCAATTAGCGAGAGTATTTGCAGCTATGAAAGTATGTGAGCTTGAAATTGATCATAAAGGGATTACTGTAAATAAGGAAGAACATATTGGATTATAAAGAAAGCTAGCATCGCTAGCTTTCTTTAAGTTATAGATAATCTATTTTTAACGGGGATTTTTCGGGAGTAATAATATTTTAGAAAGAGAATATTAAATGAATATTAATTTTGGAGGTGATTATATGAGTTCAAAAGAGTCACCCGAAGAAAAAAGAGAACGTATGAGACAAAGTGAATTGAAAAATAAACCTACCGGTTCTTTGAATGATGGACTCAATAGAGCAGAATCAGGTAGCCCCGTTGATATGACAGGTGGTATGAATTGGAAAGGTACAGGGATATTAATTTTAGTGTTAGTTTTAGGATATATTATATACAGTTACTTTTTCAGTTGAGGGGATATTGTTGAAATTTTGATTTGTTTGAACTCACAATTAGTAAAAATGAACTTATTTTTATATTTTGAAGAAGGGTCGTCCAAAAAAATTGGACGGCCCTCTCTTGTTAATAGGTAGGATATTATTGTCATATTTTGTAGCTAAGTCGATATAAGTAGAGTTGTGTTCGATATAATTTCATGTACTGTTGCAAATTTACTCAATAAGAACATGACTCCATTTCAAAGTTCGGCTTTTGGGACAGGTCCTATTATTTTTTGCCACATTCCTGTAACAAAGCCGCTGTATATTCAGTGGTGGAGGTGCAGAAGATGAAAAAAATGATAGCGGTATGTCTTCTTACAACATTGTCATTTTCGACTTTAGTCGGGTGTGATGTAAAAGGTAATAATGCTTTACAAGAGTCTAAAATAAAGAAAGCGACGTATAAAGATTTTACTTACGATGTAAATCCAGAGACTTTTACGTTAACTGTAGAACATGGTGGTGTAAAGGAACAGGCATCGCAACCGTTACCGAAAATGAAGGTGTCGAATTTAAAAAAAGACAAGGATCGCACATCGTGGGAATATCCAGATCAAAAAGTAAAAGTAAACTTAGAAAAGGAAAAAGATCACTTAAATATTGAAGTGGAATCGACTGGTGCAGAAAGTTTTACATGGCCGAAAGTACAAGCTGAAAATTATACACTTCCGTTATGGGAAGGTAAGCAAATTCCAAGTAATGATGAGCATTGGAAGAAGTTTTTGAAGGATGATGCATATTCATTTGCTGAATCATTTGCCATGAAGTTTTTCGCATTAAATGGGTCGAAATATTCGATTGTATATATTGCGAACAATATGTTTAATAATGAATTAAAATTTCATTCGGATCCGAAAATAGGGTTTGATTTTACACATGAATTCCCGAGTATAAATAAAAATAAAACATATGGATTTCAGTTATATGTGACAAATAATGATGCAGTAAGTATCGCAAAACTATACAAGGACAATATTATTGAAAAGGGTGAATTTAAAACATTACAAGAAAAGGCTAGAAAAAACAAAGAAATTGAAAAACTTTACGGTGCAGGTCATTTTTATTTTTGGAATCAAAATGGTTTATCAGAAAGTAACGTAAATTGGCCAAAGCTAAGGGAGCAAATAAATAGCCCAGTGTTTAGCCATATAAAAGAGCTTGTTCAAAAAAATAGTTCAGAACCTGGGGAATTGAATGTATTTGAGCAAGTAAGTAAACAAGATTTCATTGATAAGTATCAAAAAAATGTTATTTTGCGTTATGTAAACGAAGTATTATCAATGAAGGAATTGTATAAAGAGGATATTTTCCCGAAAGTTGATCAGGAGTCTAGTGAGTTATTAAAAAAAGGTGTAGATCACTTATCGAAGATGGAATTATATAACTTAAATAAGCATTTATTAAAGTCGATACTTGGTGATGCGGTTGAAGAAGTAAGTAAATGGGGTAACGCTGATGGAACGGATATTATAAAGGAAATGAAAGAAGCAGGAATAGACAAAGCGTGGATTGGTCTCCCGAACTGGGAACAAGGATATATGCAGCCTAATTTTGTTACAGAAGCTAAGAAAATGGGATATTTAGTTGGTCCGTATGATTCTTATCATTCCATTCATGAGAAAGGTGATAAAAATTGGAACACAGCTTCCTTTAATGATCCATCGTTATATGAAGAGGCAACTGTAACGAAGAAAAATGGTGAAAAGGTGCAAGGGTTTTTAGGTAGAGGGCGAAAACTAAATCCAACATTATCACTTCCTAGTGTAAAAGAACGAATGAACGATATATTGCAAAATGGCCCTAAATATAATTCCTGGTTTATTGATTGTGATGCAACGGGTGAAATTTACGATGACTATTCATCAAAACATGTAACGACACAAGAACAAGATTTAAAAGCACGATTACAACGAATGGATTATATCGCGCAAGAAAAAGGGATGGTAGTAGGTTCTGAAGGTGGAAATGATTTTGCAAGTAGTACGATTGCATTTGCTCATGGAATTGAAACTCCAGTTATTAAATGGGATGATGAAGATATGAGGAAAAACAAAACAAGTCCGTATTATGTCGGTGGATATTATTCACCAAATCAAAATGTTCCAGAAAAGTATGCAAAACAAGTACCGTTGAAAGAAGAATATAAACAAGTATATTTAAATCCAGTATATTCGGTTCCATTATATAAATTAGTATACAATGATTCCGTTATTACAACGCATCACTGGGAATGGGGAAGTTTGAAAGTAAAAGATGAGGTAGGAAATCGTATGTTGTATGAGTTATTGTATAATGTTCCTCCTTTGTACCATTTAGATGAAGTAGAGTGGAATAAGCATAAAAAAGAAATTACAGAGCATCTGAAAGTTTGGAATGAAGTTCATGAAAAGGCAGTAAAAGAAGAAATGACGAACTTTGCATATCTGTCAGAAGATAAGCTAGTACAATCTACTTCATATGGAAAAGATATTAAAATCATTGTGAATTTTTCAAATGAAGATGTGGTAATAGAAAAGACGAAAATAAAAGCAAAATCAGCTTTAATTAATAATAATGGGAAGCAAATGATATACACACCAAATGAAAAATAATAAAGTGAAACTTTAATCAGTGGGGGGATTTATCCCTCACTGATTATTAGTCCTTACCAATCAAGATTTTACGGCACAAACTTGACTCTTTATTCCTGCTAAATTGTGAGGTGAAAATCTTACTACCTGCAATAAAAGAATGATAAATCTGTAATTTTAAATGTTTCGAAGTGTTAAATTATTGAAGTTGATAAATAGTGACTTGCCAAAAATAAGCACAAGAGTATAATGTGAAATGGAATACATGTTGGATTCATGAAGTAACCTTACAAAATTGTAAGGTAATTGAAAGGAAATTCAATATGAAGATTAATAGACTTACATTATACTAGGGAAAGAGAAAGAGAGGCGAATGGGTATGAGCTCTGAATTAGAACAAAACACGAGAAGTAATCAAAAACGTTCTAAAAGAAAGTCATTAAAATGGTTCATTTTAATTCCATTTTTCCTACTTATTTTTGGAGGAGTAGGATATGGATCGTTTATATATAACAAAGCAAAAGCTGTTGTAAGTGATGCGTATGCAAAAATTGATAAGTCATCAAAGCGTGATAAAGAAGTTGAACCGTTAAAGGATAACATTTCAATATTAATTATGGGTGTAGATGGAAGTGAAATGAGAAAAAGCCAATATGGCGAAGCGGTTCGAACAGATGCACTTTTATTAGCGACAATTAATAAAGATGATAAATCCGTTAAATTAGTAAGTATTCCTCGTGATTCACGCGTTTATATTCCATCTAGAAAGAAATTAGATAAAATTACACACGCACACGTATTTGGTGGTGTTGAAAGTACAAGAGATACAGTGGAAAGATTTTTAAATGTTCCAGTTGATTATTATGTGAAGTTTAACTTTGAGTCATTTGTACAAATTGTAGATTCAATTGGTGGTATTGATATTGATGTACCGGTTGCTTTCACTGAACAAGATAGTAAAGACCAAGCAGGTATGATCCATTTAGAAAAAGGTTACCAACATTTAAATGGTGAACAAGCCCTTGCACTTGCGAGAACGCGTAAAATTGACAGTGACGCAATGCGTGGTCAAAGACAACAACTTGTAATTGAAGCAATTGCGAAAAAAGCTATGTCTGTTCAATCAATTAGCAAAATGGGCTCTTTACTTGATGCAGTGGATAACAACATGAAAACAAACTTAACGTTTGATGATATGCTTGCTATTACGAAAAATATGGCTGGATCTGACCTGCAAATGGAAAAAATGCAAATTGAAGGTACTGATAAACGTATTGGTGGTATTTATTATTACATTCCAAACGAAAAAAATGTAAAAGATATTTCAAAAAAATTAAATGATCATTTGGGTATAACACCAAAATCAGCTCGAAACGAATAGTAAAAAAGATTGGCCTTCGCCAATCTTTTTTTATGGGAATATATTTGTAACTTTTCTGTAACGATTTTTTATATTAGAAAAATTATACTCATATGTATGAGAATAGTGGAGAAGCAAAAAGTATAGAAAAATACTTAAAATTTGTAGTAAGGAAAGATATCATATGCAGAAATGGATAAGCATTTTGGGAATCATTTTTATATTGACTGGATGTAAAATGTCTGAAGCTCCAACAAGTTTAATGGGAGCTCCTGCAAATGAAAAATGGATTAATGAATTAAAAGAGCAAATAGATAAAGATTTGCCTGTTAATTATCGGTTGCTTACTCCAATGTCTAATAAAGATAAACAGATGATTTGGTCAATGGATTTTAAACAAGATAATAAGAAGGAAGCGATTGTATTTTATAAAGTACCGAATGAAGATCGGAGTATATATTTAGCTATTTATGCAGAAAGCAGCAATGGCTGGAAACTAAAGTCCACTCATACATTTGATGGTGAGAATATAGATATCGTTAAAGTCGGTGATTTTACAGGGAACGGGAAGCGAGAGTTATTAATTGGAATCTCGGTAAGTCGTGAATCTTTAGAACATGTAATGTATGTATTTTCGGAAGAAAATGATGATATGAAGGAGATTTATAATCGGCAATATACGAAGTTATTTATAGAGGATTTAAATGAAAATGGTCTTAATGATATAAGCCTTGTTACTTATAAAAAAGATGAGCAATTGAAAGTTGAGTTCATTGAACAGTTTAAGACTATGTCTGAAGTTACATTTGATCCATATATAAATAGTATTCAACGAATACAAATGGGGCGTATTTCTAACATGTCAAAGGCAGTTGTAATTGATGCAGGAGTTGGAGCTCATTCAGGTATAACATATGTAGCAAAATTTGATAAGGATCATTATGAGGGACTACCTATAGATGGGAAAGAAGATTTATTCAATGATTATGTTGTGGAAAGTAAAGACGTTAATGAAGACGGCATTATTGAATTTGTTCGTACTGTGCGTCCGAAAGGTTGGGAAGAGGTATCGTATGGAGAGAGCACGATGTTTGAACGTTATATACAGTGGAGTGAAGAGGGAATTAAGCCGATAGAAGAAAGATATATCAATATAGAGAAAGGTTATTTTGTCAAAATCCCTCAAGCGCTAATTGGAAAAATAACTGTCCCAGTTCAGCACGAAGCACCGGATGTTCAAAAATTTATAGATGCAACTACAAATGAAATATGGCTTGAAGTCCATATTTTTAAGCGTAAAGAATGGTTCAAAATAAAAGGATACGAGGCAGCAATTAAAACGGCTTCTCATGTATATGCAGTACCGAAGCAATCAAAATTTGAAAAAATGAAAGCATATATAAAACCGCTAGCGGATTATCAACAAGAGTAGGGAGGTGGGAATTATGTCAACAATTTTAGTTTTAGAAGATGAAATACCAATCCGTAGCTTTATTGTCTTAAATTTGAAACGTGCTGGATTTTATGTATTAGAAGCTAGTACTGGAGAAGAAGCGTTACAGATTTTAAGTGAACATACTGTTGATGTAGCGTTACTTGATGTTATGTTACCGGGGATCGATGGTTTTCAAGTTTGTAAAGCTATCCGGGAAGAAAATAAAAAAATGGGTATTATTATGTTAACCGCACGTGTACAAGATGAAGATAAAGTACAAGGGCTAGGAATTGGTGCAGATGATTATATCGCAAAGCCGTTTAGTCCAGTAGAATTAACTGCACGAATACAATCTTTACTAAGAAGAATAGAAGTACATGAAGAAAAAACGAATACAATCACGTCTGGTCCGTTTGCGTTAAATATCATAGAAGAAAGATTATATAAAGGTGGACAATTAGTTGATTTAACCCCCACAGAGTACATGATATTACAGTATTTAATGAATCAGGCTTCGAAGCCGGTTTCGCGTGATGAAATTTTAAATATGATTTGGGGAACCAATTACGTAGGCGAGACGAAAGTCGTCGATGTAAATATGAGACGGTTACGTCAAAAGATAGAATGTAATCCGTCAGAACCAGAGTTTATCCATACTGTGTGGGGAAAAGGATATGTGTGGAAGGAAACTATAAGATGAGACGGAAAGTGACTTTATATTTTATGACGGTCATTACACTAATGCTTGTATTATTTGAAGTAGCATTTTCAGTTTCTATTTATCGATATTATTATAACGGCATTGTGCAGTATGTTGAATCTCATGCAAAGACAAGTACACGTTTTTTCTCGGAATACAATTCACTATATTTTATTCGTTTGCAAGAATATAGTGGAGAAATAATTGAGAGTTTCCAATTAGAAGGAACTGAATTACAATTGATTGATCGGCACGGTACAATTATACAATCGTCAAGTGGGCAAAAGGTTGAAGGTAAAGTGAGTATTCCTTATTCTTTACTAGAGGGGGAAATGTATCACCAAGTTATTACTACGAAAGATAATGAAAAACAATTAGAAGTATTAAGTCCACTCGTACATCAAGGGCAAACTATCGGTGTTTTAAAATATACGACTGTTTTAACACATGTAAATGCAAAGATTATTGAAATTATTATGTTTACTATTTCAGTTGGAATTGTCATTTCAGGTATCGTATTCTTAATCAGTAGACGATTGGCGAATTCGTTTGTGAAACCTATCGAATCTATTATTCATGCTTCTTCGCAAATTGCGGAAGGTACATTAAAGGAGCAAATTAAAGAGGATTATCCTGGTGAATTAGGTAAGTTAGCACATAGTTTAAATTATATGGCCGATAAAATAGAAAAGGCTGAGCAAATGAAAAATGAATTTATTGCCTCTATTTCTCATGAAATACGAACACCTTTAACAGGAATTAAAGGGTGGAGTGAGACATTAAAAACAGTAGATCATTTAACCGATGAAGAAATAAAGCAAGGTATGGGAATTATTTCAGGTGAAACAGACCGATTGATTCATTTAGTAGAAGAGTTACTAGATTTTTCAAGATTGCAGTCAAATCATTTTAATTTATATAAACAAAAAGTGCAATTGTACGATATACTAGAAGAGACGATTTGGCAATTAACTCCTAAATCAGAAGAGAAACAGATTCATCTAGTTGCTAATTTAGAACGAGTAGAACTAGTAGGAGATCGAAATAGACTAAAACAAGTTTTCCTAAATATTATTCATAATGCTATTAAATATTCAAATGAAAAAAGTACAGTTTACATTGAAGCGACCAAAAGTGAGGGACAAGCCGTGATTAAGGTGACAGATCAAGGTATTGGAATTGCTAAAGAGCATCTACCATTTATAGAGCAGTCATTTTATCAGATTAATAACCATATTGAAGGCGCAGGCATTGGATTGGCTATTGTAAAAAAAATGGTGGAGCTTCATGGTGGTACGCTTAGTATTACAAGTAGAGAAAGTGTAGGAACAACAATTTTGATAAAACTCCCACTATAATTTATATAAAGTTTATATAGTGTAATAAAAATAAATAGATGTATAATTATATTGGGTGATTTATATATAAGATTAATAGGGAGAGGAATTCGATAGAATGGAAAAGGCTTTTAAAATTAAACGAGTTGCAGTTGTTTTAATAGCGATTGCAATAGTAGCTATTGGGTATTTCATGTTTCAGTCTATTACTTCACCAGCAAAAGCTGTTGCGAAACAAGAAAATGTAGTGCAGCTTGCAAGTGAACAATCGAAAGTTGAAATGAATAAAACGGCACCAAGTCGTTTTAACGGAAAGGAAAGAAAAGTTGCTTATCTTACATTTGATGATGGGCCAGGAAAATATACGGCTGAATTATTAAATATGTTAAAACAGCATGATGCGAAGGCGACATTCTTTTTAATCGGAGCGAATGTAAAAGCGTTTCCTGATTTAGTAAAACGTGAAAATGCAGAGGGTCATTATGTTGGAATGCATAGTATGACACACAATTTTGCGAAGTTATATAAAAATGGCGAATATGTTAATGAAATGAAAGAAGATCAAAGCTTAATCGCAAATATTATTGGAAAATCACCTCAATTAACACGTCCACCATACGGGTCGATGCCTGGTTTAAATGAAGGCCTTCGAAACAAAGTAGTAGAGGGTGGTCTTAAAGTATGGGACTGGACAATTGATTCTTTAGACTGGAAATACAATAAAGTACCAGTCGATGCAGCGGCAGCACAAATCGCTCAAAATGTATTAGCTGGTGCAACAAATCCTCAAGAAGTCATTTTAATGCATGATATTCATCCGCAATCAGTTGCAGCTGTGCCAGCAATATTAAAGGGTCTAAAAGAAAAGGGTTATGAGTTTGAAGCATATCATGAAGAGAATCACTTCCCAGTGAACTTCTGGCATGATAACCGTATGTAATGGAGGAATTGAAGTTGAAATATGGAAAAGTAGCAGTAGTTGGAGCATTATCAGTAGGATTATTATCAGGTTGTTTTGGTGAAAAGCCAGAAGAAAATTTATTTACGGCTTTTGAAGCAGCAGCTACACAAGAAAAATCTTTGGCAGATGACACAAAAAAATTAGAGAAGTTAGAACAGCAAGGACAAGAACTCTATTCTCAAATTTTGCAAGAAGGTAAAGAGCATAATGAAGCAGTTTCAAAGAAAATAGAGCAAGCTACTGCAAATGTAGACGAGCGTGAAAAAGTATTGAAAAACGAGAAGGAACAGTTAGAAAAAGCGCAGAAAGAAACGACATCTGTTCAAAGTAATATTGAAAAACTCGAAGATAAGAAATTACAAAAACAAGCAAAAACAGTAGAAGAATCGTATAAAAATCGTTATGATGCCTTCCAAAAGATGAATGAGAATTACACGAAGGCGTTAGCGACTGAAAAAGAACTGTATGAAAAATTAAAAGTAAAAGAAACGAAATTAAAAGAAATTGGTGAAAAAGTTAAAACTGTTAATGAGTTAAATGTGGAAGCGCAAAAGGCGAAAGAACAATTTAATAAACATACAAAAGAGTATAATGATAATAAATTAGCATTTTATAAAGATGCACAAATTAAGATTAAAGAACAAAAATAAAGAAGTATCTTAATTACGATAAAAAATCTATAGAAAAGCCGAAAAAACATTATAATAAAAAATGTTTTTTCGGCTTTTGTCGTTAAATGAATAGAAAAGACTGGAATTGATATCATAAAAGAGTTATAGTGTATTATTCGAAGGGAAACATTGTAAAGTAAGGAGAATGAATTATGTCATATGAATTTTTATTCAAATTAGGTTTAGCACTCTTTTTAGGATTATTCATCGGAATAGATAGGCAGCTAAAGAATAAACCGCTTGGTGTGAAAACAAGTATGGTTATTTCCGTAGCGAGTTGTTTAATTACAATGGTTTCAATTGAATCAGTGAATGTTTATTCTGTACCGGGTCATACAAATATGGATCCAATGCGTCTTGCTGCCCAGATTGTAAGTGGTATCGGTTTTCTTGGAGCAGGGGTAATTTTACGAAGAAGTAATGATGTTATTTCGGGATTAACGACAGCCTCTATGGTATGGGCGGCTTCAGCATTAGGTATTGCAATTGGAGCTGGATTTTATATACAAGCGACGGTTGCTATGATTTTAATTATTTTAGCGATTAACGTACTTCCTCAAATTGTGAAAATTGCAGGTCCGTATTCATTACGACAAAAGGATTTATCTATAAAAATTACTGTAAAAGAGCATCAAGAGTTAGATGGTATATTTAAGCAAATTAAAAATTTAAATATGCAAGTGAAGCGAGTGAAAATTAAAGATATTGATAATGGGACATTTCAGCAATTGGAGATGGTCATTTTAGCCCCAGAAGATTTATATACAACTGAGTTATATAGTTCACTAAAAGAGATTGATCGTGTTGTTTCAGTTGAAGTTGAAAGTAGATAAAAAAGAGTGATGAAAATTCACTCTTTTTTTAATGCATACAAAACATTTTGCTATAATTATTGTCTAAGGGGATGAGTATGGTGGAGATACATATTAGAAGGGCAATAAAAGATGATATTTCGGCAATTGCAAAAGTGCATGTGGATAGTTGGAAAACAACGTATAAAGGGATATTCTCTAATGAAATTTTAGACAATATAACGTATGAACAACGAGAAAAGCTATGGGAAAGTATATTTCAAAAAGAAGACGGGCATCAATATAGGTTTGTAGCAGAAACGTTAAATGGTAAAATAATTGGATTTATCGATGGGGGAGTTGAAAGAACAGGTACATATAATTGTGATGGGGAATTATATGCAATATACATTTTACAAGAATATCAAGGAATGAAGATAGGACAAAGATTATTTCATGCTTTACTATCTGATTGTAAAAAAGATAATATGCAATCTCTGTTAGTTTGGGTGGTTGCTAATAATCCTTCTAAAAAGTTTTATGAAAAATATAGTCCGGAAAAAATTGACACGAAACTTTTAGAAAGACTAAATGTAGAAGAAATAGCATATGCTTGGCGAGATATGGATTGTTTATACAAATCACTATCAATATAGAATTCGATAATATTATTATGTAAACTTAATCTATAAGAATGAAAAAATACATCAATTATTATATTGATGTATTTTTTTTGGTGGATTAAATGTTTTGAAAAGGTGAAAAGTTTAGCTAGATAAAAAAATTCTGAAATATATCTTGAAATGATTATCATTATCAACTAGAATCATAGATGATAATAAAATTCAACTGTCAGAAGTTTTACAAAAAAATGATAGTGTTCGTCTAAAAGAGGAGGAGCAGTATGCAGCATGCGAAACAAATCGCGGAACATGCAACAATACAAAGCTTTTTAAATTGTTATTTAAGAGAAACAGGAAGTGGAGAATGGATTACGGAGGATAAAAGGATAGAAAATATTTTCTGCCATTCATTTCAAAGAGACGCTATCCCCACTTATTTATGCTGTCGGTTATCGACACAAAACGTTACTTTGTATGGGGAAGTGATATATAAATCGTCAACGGATCGTCATCTATTTGGAGAACAATTTTATTACCAAATTGGCGAAAATAAAAATGTTATTAAAGCAGATTATATTACGGTTATTATGTTTTTAATAAAGGAAATGTCTATTAACTATGGAGAAGGTACGAATCCTGATGAACTTATGCTTCGAGTTATTCGTAGTTGTCAAAATATTGAGAAGTTTATTCAAGGAAGGGAGCAGGATACGGCTGAATTATATGGTTTCCATACAACTTTTATAGAGGCGGAGCAATCTTTATTATTTGGACATTTAACTCATCCTACACCAAAGAGTAGACAAGGTATATTGGATTGGAAAAGTTCAATGTATTCTCCTGAATTAAAAGGGGAGTGCCAACTTCACTATTTTAGGGCACATAAAAGTATAGTAAGTGAAAAGTCATTGTTACAAGATTCCACAACGGCGATGATAAAAAAGGAATTAAAGTACGATGAAAAGGTTAATCAAGAATTTATTGAAAAGTACTGTCAAGAAGATGAATATTCATTAATTCCAATCCATCCGCTACAAGCAGAATGGCTATTACATCAATCTTATGTGCAAAATTGGATGAATCAAGGTGTACTTGAATATATCGGTCCAGTAGGTAAGTGTTATATGGCGACATCATCGCTTAGGACGTTATATCATCCTAATTCCAAGTACATGCTTAAATTTTCATTCCCTGTAAAGGTGACGAATTCAATGCGTATTAATAAATTGAAGGAACTTGAGAGTGGACTTGAAGGTAAGGCAATATTGAATACTAAAATTGGAGAGGTGTTAGAAAAGTTTCCAGGATTTGACTTTATATGTGATCCGGCCTTTATTACTTTAAAATACGGGGCACAAGAGTCTGGATTTGAAGTGATTATTCGAGAAAACACATTTTATAGTGAAAATGAAAATGATGCAACGCTTATCGCTGGATTAGTACAAGATGCAATTCCGGGTGAAAGAACTCGTTTAGCAAATATAATCCATCGTTTAGCGGATTTAGAAGGTAGAAGCTGTGAAGAAGTAAGTTTAGAGTGGTTTAGACGATATATGAATATCTCTTTAAAGCCAATGGTATGGATGTATTTACGTTATGGCGTTGCATTAGAAGCGCATCAACAAAATAGTGTTGTTCAATTGAAAGATGGTTATCCAGTTAAGTTTTATTTCCGTGATAATCAAGGTTTTTATTTCTGCAATTCAATGAAATCAGTGCTAGATAATGAACTAGCCGGTATTGGCGAACGTACTGGGAATTTATATGATGATTACATTGTAGATGAAAGATTTCGTTACTATTTAATTTTCAATCATATGTTCGGACTAATTAATGGTTTTGGTACAGCAGGATTAATAAAGGAGGAAATTCTTCTTTCGGAATTAAGGTCTGTACTTGAATCGTTCCTTCCATATAACCGCGAACCTTCTACATTTTTAAGTGAATTGTTGGAAGAAAATAAATTGGCATGTAAAGCAAATTTGCTAACGAGATTTTTCGATGTTGATGAACTGACAAATCCTTTAGAGCAAGCAATTTATGTAAAAGTAGATAATCCACTCGTTAGAGAAGTGGCTGTTCGTTCATAAGTAGTGTTAAAATTTCACGTAATACAGATAATGGAATTTGATATTCCGTACTATAGCGGAGGGATTTATGAAAGAAGAAGTTTATCACACAAAAATATTGAAGGCACTCCAATCAAAAGAGTACCTCTCAGTAAGAAGAAGAGTATTCCGACAGTTAGTAGAATCGTTAATTTATGAAGAAATCATTACGCCGATTCGTATACAAAAGGGAGAGCAAATACGTTTTATTATACAAGGCCTTGATGAAAAGAATCAAAATGTAACATACCAGTGCTATGGAGAAGAACGTATGACATTTGGGCGTATTTGTTTACATGACTCATTAATAATGAGAGTTCAAGATGAGGAAGAAGAAATACAATCAGTTTCACAATTTTTACAGGAGATTTTTCAAATTGTTCAAGTGGATCGAATGAAATTGAATTCTTTTATTCAAGAATTAGAACAAACAATCTTTAAAGATACGATTGCACAATATGAGAGAAGTTGTGAAGAAGACTATATTGTGAAGTCTTATGATGAGCTTGAAAGTCATTTAATAGATGGACACCCGTATCATCCTAGCTATAAAGCACGCATCGGATTTCAATATCGTGATAATTTTCAATATGGATTTGAATTTATGCAGCCAATGAAAATTATATGGATTGCAGTTCATGAGAAATATACGACTGTAGGCTATGAAAGTGAAGAGAGTTATAACTGTACCTTTAAAGAAGAAATTGGTGAAAAGAAAATCGAAGAGTATATGGATCGTATTCGAAAAATGGACTGCGATTCGAAGAAGTATATGTTTATACCTGTTCATCCTTGGCAGTGGGAGAACTTTATTATTCCGAATTATACTGACCATATACAGGATAAATATATTATTTATTTAGGGAAATCAGAAGATGATTATTGCGCGCAGCAGTCGATGCGGACATTAAGAAATGTTACGAACCGAGCGAAACCATATGTAAAGTTATCAATGAATTTACTTAATACTTCAACCATCCGTACATTAAAACCACATTCGGTTGTGAGTGCACCTGCTATATCGAATTGGTTAAAAGATATAGTAGATCATGATCCGTATTTAAGGGATGAATCGCGTTTAATTTTGTTACATGAATTTTCGAGTGCTACGTACGATGTGAATAAAAAAGCTACATATGGCTCATTAGGATGTATTTGGCGTGAAAGCGTTCACAAATATTTAGATAAGAAAGAAGAGGCAATCCCATTTAACGGTTTATATGCCAGGGGAAAAGATGGGACACCAATTATTGATTTGTGGTTAAAGAGATATGGAGTAGAAAGCTGGTTAAGATTGCTTATTCAAAAAGCAATTATCCCAGTTGTACACCTCGTTGTAGAGCATGGAATCGCATTAGAATCACATGGACAAAACATGATTTTAGTTCATGAAGAAGGAATACCAGTCCGTATTGCACTAAAAGATTTTCATGAAGGACTGGAGTTTTATCGTCCATTTTTGAAAGAACTCGGAAAATGTCCTGACTTTACTAAAATGCATAAAACATATGCGAATGGTCAAATAAATGATTTCTTTGAAATGGACCGTATTGAATGTTTGCAAGAAATGGTTTTAGATGCGCTGTTCCTGTTCAATCTAGGTGAATTGGCTTTCGTGCTGGCAGATGAGTATCAGTTGAAAGAGGAACAATTTTGGATCATTCTTGTTGAAGAAGTAGAAGATCATTTTGAAAGATTCTCACATTTGAAAGAACGTTTTGAAGCATTACAATTATATGCACCTACATTTCATGCAGAGCAATTAACGAAGCGTCGTTTATATATGGATGTGGAATCGCTTGTTCATGAAGTTCCAAATCCATTGTATAGAGCAAGGCAACTTACAATACAAAAATCAGTTGTTACAGGGGGAAATCATGCTAATCGTTAATAAACAAGAATTTAGCAAATATGATTTTGAATTGAGATTACAAGGTTACGAGGGAGTGGAACAATTTCAAGAAGCAGAAGGAAATAGATTTGCACTTTGTCTGAAAGACCCATTCGACATTATTACGCTTGTGTTTTTCCTAAAAGAAAAAAGAGCATCTGTATTACTTATTCATGAAGATACGCCAAAGGATACAGCTATTGAAATGGCAAAGCGCGCAAAGTGTACTGCACTTTTATACGGAGAAAGTAACGACTTTACAAAATTAGAAGTTTCAAATCTATTACAAGAAGAACCGTCTTTATTACAATATAGTTCAGGTACAACAGGAGAGCCAAAACTAATTCGTAGAGCATGGACGGAAATTGAAACGGAAATTGCTGCTTACAATGAAGCTTTAAAATGTGAAGAAGATGAAGTGCCAATTGTAATGGCTCCAGTTTCACATTCATACGGATTAATTTGTGGCACGTTATCAGCAATTACGAGAGGTAGCAAGCCTATAATCATCACAAATAAAAACCCTAAATTCGCATTAAATATAATTCGTAATACCGAAAAACATATCATATACGCAGTACCACTTATGTTACATATTATGGGGAGTTTCCCACAAGGGACGTTTCAGTTTCATAAAATTATGACATCAGGATCACCTTTGCCAGAAACGCTATTCTATAAGTTAAAGGGTATGACGAAATACATGATGCAGCAGTACGGCTGTTCTGAAGCTGGTTGCATTAGTATATGTCATGCTATGGAAACACATTTGGATTTAGGAAAACCACTTCCTCATGTAAGTATTAATATAGGTTCAAATGAAGATGACCCTGAAGAAATCGTAGTGAAAATTGCTGAAAAGGAGATTTATACAAAAGATTTAGGGTATAAATCTGAGCAAGGTCTTCATTTTATGGGGCGAATAGATGATGTTATTAATGTGTCCGGTCTAAAGGTCTTTCCTATAGAAGTGGAAGAAACGATGCTTCGACTCGAAGGTATTCAGGAGGCGATTGTATACCGGGGCAAGCATCCTGTGATGGGAGAGATAGTAAAAGCGAAAGTAGTCTCTCGTATTGAACCAGTACAAATAAGAGAATGGTGCATACAGCATTTACCGTCTTATAAAGTGCCACATGAAATTGAAAATGTAGCAGAGATTCCGAAAAATAAAACAGGGAAAGTAAGTCGGAAGTTATTAGAGATGGGAGAGACAACAACATGAGTCGTGAAATGTTAAAAGAAGCAGTATTAAGCATTATGAGAGAAAAAATGGAACTGAAAAATGTAACGCATTTAGAAGAAACGATGCGTTTAAATCAAGATTTATATATAGATTCGGTAATGATGTTACAGCTCATAGTATACATAGAAATGGATTTAAAGCTATGCGTTCCAGAGGATGAGATAGATCCAAAGGCGTTTCTTACTGTAGGATCTTTGCTTGACTTTATGGAAGAGTTGCAGCCGTTACACGAAGTAAATGTGAATAACTAACCTTTTAGGAAAGTGGATGAGAGTATGACTTCAATTAAAGTTCACTGTTTAGTGAGTTGTTTTTGTGAAATTATAAAAAGGCGTAGCGATATAGATTTCCGTCCATTTTATTTCGGATTATGGGATGGAGATTTTGATATAACAGAAGGCGGGATTATTTCTTATCATTCCGAAAACATTAACCATGATAACTACTTACTCTGGTATGAAAAATTGTATGGTATTAAAGTGAACGAATGGTACGATCATTCAAAAGATAAAAGTAGCAATGTAGAAACATTTTTAGAATTAGTAGAAAATAAGCCTGAAAATCGTTACGTAATTGTAATGGTTGACATGTCTTTATTGCCTGAGAGAGAAAATAAGTTTCATCAAAAACCGTTTCCGCATTACTTAATGATATCGAAGACAGAGAAAGAAGAGGAATGGTTCATGCTTGATCCTGATTTTCGCTGGGAAGGGAATATGGAAAGAGAAAAAGTGCTCCATTCTGTTAAAGACAACCCATTTGGTGGAGGTTATTTCATTGATATAGAAGGAATTCAGGAGCCAACAAAAGAGATGGTAGAAAGTTATTTCATGGAAACATTCAAAAAAGATGATAATGAACTAACAATGGAATTAAAAGAATTAATAATAAAAATGGTAAATGAAGAGAATGGGTATTCACTTTCCAGGCTCGTAACGGCAGTAAAGCAAATACCCGTATTGGCAATACGTAAATATAGCTATGAACATGCCTTTGCATACTTCCGTGAAACTTTACAATATTCGGAGCAAGAATTTGATTATTGGTGTGATCGAGTGGAAGACATTGTACAAGGATTTACAAATGTACAGTACCGTGCTATTAAGATGGCAATGACAAATAATAAAGATATGTTATTACCAATTGTTGAAAAACTTGATGAAATGAATACAATTGAACTGCAGATTAAGGATGAACTAGAGAAACAGTTTCTGTTATGGAAAGATATGGAGATAAATCAGTCTGTCTTAACTAATACAAGTTCATTGAATTTAAGATAAGGGAGTTCAAACCTATGAAATATTCGCTATGTACAATTTCATTTCGCCATCAACTAATTTCATTTACTGATATTGTTCAATTTGCATATGAAAACGGTTTTGAAGGAATTGAGTTGTGGGGGACTCATGCACAAAATTTATATATGCAAGAGCGTGAAACGACAGAACGAGAAATAGATTATTTAAAGGATAAAAATTTAGAGGTCACGATGATAAGTGATTACTTGGACATATCATTATCAGCAGATTTTCAAAAAACGATGGAAAAATGTGAACAGCTGGTAACACTAGCTAATTGGTTTAATACAAATAAAATTCGTACATTTGCCGGGCAAAAAGGTAGTGAGGATTTCTCGGAACAAGAGAGAAAAGAGTATGTGAAGCGAATTCGCATGATTTGTGATCTATTTGCTCAGTACAATATGTATATACTATTAGAAACGCATCCAAATACGTTAACGGATACTTTGCCGTCTACTTTGAAATTGTTAGAAGAAGTAAATCATCCATATTTAAAAATAAATCTTGATTTTCTTCATATATGGGAGTCTGGTGCAGACCCTGTAGATAGTTTTCAGCGACTAAAGCCGTGGATACAACATTACCATTTTAAAAATATATCATCAGCGGAGTATTTACACGTGTTTGAACCAAATAATGTATATGCGGCTGCTGGAAGTCGTATAGGAATGGTTCCATTATTTGAAGGTATTGTAAACTATGATGAAATCATCCGGGAAGTGAGCAATACTGATCATTTTGCTTCGCTTGAATGGTTTGGGCATAATGCGAAAGATATATTGAAAGAAGAAATGAGAGCATTAACAAATAGAAAATTAGAAGTAGTAACTTTATAAGGTGAAATGATGAAAGAGTCTCATTTAGAAGACTCTTTTTTTTATTTTAGTAATAACCAAAAATTACCATGTATTTAATTTCGGATTTGATACAATTTAATATATATAAGGAGGTGATCGGTAATGGCTAGAAATCGTAACGCTAATCAATTAGCATCACATGGAGCACAAGCAGCTCTAGATCAAATGAAATATGAAATTGCACAAGAGTTTGGTGTACAGCTTGGAGCTGATACTTCTTCACGTGCAAACGGTTCTGTAGGCGGTGAAATTACAAAACGCCTTGTAGCGATGGCAGAACAACAGCTTGGTGGCGGATATACTCGCTAAATGTAGAAGGTTATAGGAGAAAGGAAGGATTCTTCCTTTCTTTTTTATTTTCAATTAATTGGTATGGATATATTGTGAACAGGATTCAAAGAATAGAAGTAATGCTATATTTTATCCAATTTCTTTTGTTGTAAATGGAATGTAGTAAAGATGCAATAGCCCTGGTGGAATGTAAACATAATTTCCAGCAGGGCTATTATATGGTAAGAAATATATGATGAAAGGTTCCGAAATCAACATGTTAAAAAAAGAAAACTGTTGTTTAATTGCACTTGCATCAGTTCCACTTGTTATGACGCTAGGTAATTCAATGCTTATTCCAATCCTGCCAACGATTGAAAAGAAATTACATATTTCATCTTTCCAAGTATCCATGATAATTACAATTTATTCTATCATTGCAATTATACTTATACCGATTGCTGGTTATTTATCAGATAGATGGGGACGAAAGATGGTAATGGTTCCAAGTTTATTAATTGCAGCTATTGGAGGAGCGATAACGGGCTGGGTATCATGGAAAGTTGATAACCCTTATGTTTGGATTCTTATCGGAAGAGCAATTCAAGGGATAGGTGCTGCTGGTGCTATGCCAGTTGTCATACCATGTGTCGGTGATTTATACAAAGATGAAAAACAGGTTAGTGCAGGTTTAGGAATTATTGAGACGTCAAATACATTTGGAAAAGTATTGAGTCCCATATTAGGATCAGCTCTTGCAGCTATTGTATGGTTCTTACCTTTTTGGGCGATTCCAGTTTTATGTGCAATATCGATTGTTTTACTACTGGTACTAGTAAAGGCGAAGAAACAAGAAGAAGAAGTCCCACCACTTAAAGAATTTATTCAATCTATTATCTCTACGTTTCGAGAAAAGGGAAGATGGTTAATTGCCATTTTTATACTAGGTGCAATTATTATGCTTATTTTATTCGGAATACTTTTTTATCTGTCAACTATACTGGAGTCGAAGTACGACATTCATGGTATATGGAAAGGGTGTGTACTTGCTATTCCTTTGCTTGTACTATCACTTAGCTCATATATGGCTGGTAAAAAAATTGGAGATAAACAAGATATTATGAAAAAGTGTATTTATATTGGATTTTTACTGGCTGCTGCATCTGTCTTCTTACCTTTATTCCTAAAAGGAATCTATTTGCTACTTCTTTGCCTCGTTATTATGGGGATAGGAATTGGTATTGCGTTACCGTGTTTAGATGCTCTTATTACACAAGGGGTTGAAAAAGAGCAGAGGGGGACAGTTACGTCATTTTATAGTTCAATGCGATTTATCGGTGTAGCAGCTGGACCACCCCTGTATTCTTTTTTTATGAAAGGGGCAGACCATGAAGTGTTTTATTTAACAAGCATCTTCGCTGCTATTGGTGCTGTCATAGCAATTATTTGGATTAAACCAGCAAAAGATAAAATGATGTTAAAACAGAAACCGGAACCAACTTCATAATGCGAAAGAGAATTGCATGCTAATTACATAACATGCAATTCTCTTTAATTAGTTAGGAAAAATAACTTGTTTTAACATATAAAGTGCGACTCCCCATATGATTAGCCCTGAAAATTTATTTAATACTATAATCGTTTTTCCTGTCGAGTCAAATCCTTTTAGAAATTTTCCAGCAAAAGCTAAACTAATAAACCAAATCCAAGAAACTATAATTGTTGCAAAAGTGAAAGCCCATTTCTCACTTCCTATGTACTGTATAGAGTTTGTTCCGATTACACCAATTGTGTCTAAAATTGCGTGTGGATTTAGTAATGAAACTGATGCGGCGAAAATAATTTGATTTTTTAAAGGCATGCTTTTTTCTTGTTTTACATCATTTGAAGGATCGCTTCTCCAAATAACCCAACCCATATACATAAGAAAGAAAAATCCAATCATATACAAGGTGGTTGTTAACCAAGAGAAAGTCAAAAGGACAAGGGAGACACCTTGTACAGCAATTAATATTAATAATGTATCACATATAGATGCAGTCAAGACTACAGGAGTAGCTCGCCAAATATTTGGTTGACTAGCGCCTTGGTTAAAGACGAAAACATTTTGGACACCTAATGGAATGATAAGACCAAATGCAAGGATGATACCGTGAATAATTGCTTCACTCATCAGATTACCTCCTACTTAATTTGATTAATTATGATAGTCTATATTGTATAGAAGAAATGAAAATTTGTATCCATCCATATGGTTGGATAGGTTACCAACCATAAAATATGTGAGGTGAGATAATGGAAAGGCTCGTTTGGAAACCTAATATGTCTTCGTCTATTCCTTTATATAAACAAATAGAATCTTATATAAAAGAAAGAATTATTAATGGGGAATGGACAGTTGGAACTAAATTACCTTCACAAAGAGATTTGGCGCATACGTTTGAAGTGAATCGAAGTACAATTGTAATGGCTTTCGATGAATTAGTAGCAAAAGGGTATATTGAGGGGAATGGCCGGAAGGGAACAATTGTTATAAATAATAGTGAGAGTACTTCTACATATGCCCCGCCTCCAAACTGGCAGTCTTATGTAGAAACGGGACTTCATTATCCGAATCTTCCTGCTGTACAAGAGATTAATCAAGCAGAATTTGCTCCCAATGTAATTCGATTAGGAACAGGTGAACTTTCACCGAGTCTCTTGCCTGAGAAAAAGATGAAGGTTGTTATTAGTAAAATTTTACAATCAAGTGTTACACTTGGGTATGAGGAACCGAAAGGAAATCTCCATTTAAGAGAAAAAATTGCGGAATATTTAAAAGGGCACGGGGTATATGTATCTCCTGACTCTATTTTAATTGTTTCGGGAGCAATCCAAGCACTGCAACTTATTTCTATGGGGCTTCTTCCGAAAGGAGCGTCAATTTTATTAGAAAAACCATCATATTTATATTCGCTCAATGTATTTCAATCAGCAGGAATGCGCTTGATTGGAATACCAATGAATGAGAATGGTATAAATACTTCCTATATCACAAAATATAAGAAACAATTTAACGCATCTATCTTATATACAATCCCATCTTTTCATAATCCGACCAATTTTAGTATGAACGCTAAGAAGAGGGAAGAAGTGATGGAGATATGTAATGAAATTGGATTACCTATTATTGAGGACGCGGTATATCAAGATTTATGGTTCGATGCACCAGTTTCAAAGCCTTTAAAGGCATATGATAAAAATGGGATCGTGCTACATATTGGAAGTATGTCCAAAGTCATTAGTCCTGGTTTAAGAATTGGATGGGTTGTTGGATCAGAATCAGTTATTCAAAGATTAGCAGATATAAAAATGCAAACTGATTATGGTTCAAGTTCTATATCCCAGCAGATTGCAGCGGAGTGGTTTGAAAATGGATTGTATGATGAACATTTACAGTTTGTAAGAAGTGAATTGAAAAAACGTAGAGATTTTATGATAAGTATGTTAGAAAAGTATTGTAGTGGCATTGCAACTTGGCATGAGCCAGTAGGAAGCTTTTATATTTGGCTACATATAAATCTACCAATTTCGAATCGTAGTTTATTTGACAAAGCTTTACAAGAAAAGGTGTTGTTAAACCCAGGCACTTTGTATGATAGAAGTGCTAACCAATTTTTACGTCTTTCTTATTCCTATGCAACTGTAGAAGAAATTGAAGTTGGAATAAAAAAAATCGCGCAATTAATTAAAGGGTAAAAGGAGAAAAACATGAAACAATATGTGATTTGCCAAATGATTGATGGAGATAAATATTTAGCTGCTTATGCGGAAACAAAACAGGATGCAATTGAAAAAGCAGAACTGTTAGGATTAAGAACGGGAAACCGTTACATAGTAATTACCGCGGAAGAAGCTGAAGGGTTAACTTATCCTTAAGCAATGTGTGTGGTACGTAGGAGATAAATAAGCCTAGTAATATATGAAATTACTAGGCTTATTTACTATTAAAGCGTCAAGTCTTCTCGTATGAAAATAAAAGTATTATGAGTCAAGTTGACGGAAAAATCGATTGGTTTTGCGATCTTGATTTCCATTTCTATATTCATCAACATATTGTCTGAAGTTCCAAGATTGTAAAAACTTATTTGCGGAGTTATAACCAGAATTGTACAGCCATTCTTTTTCTTCTTTCGTTAACTCAAAATTTGTACTTGTAATCGTCCCTGTAGGAATAGTAATTGTTCTTGCTTTTGATTCTTTATCTAAATGCCGTAAATCATGAGCTTGCATCATTGTTTTAAATAGTCCTTTGAACATGGAAATAGGTTCTTTATAATGGGCAGGATCAGCTTGGATTTCATCTTTTACAAAATGAAATCCAAAAGTCGGCCAGCGAGGAGAGGTAGGGGAGTCGAAAATCCAAATGGGATAATTGCTTAAAATCCCGCCATCAACCATATAACAAGGCTGCTTCCATTTTGGTGTTCTCCATTTTACTGGCTCAAAGAAGAAAGGGATTGTACTACTCATTCTTACTGCTTTAGCGATTGAGAAGCGATAATTTAAAAATCCGTAGCTTGGTAAGTCATCGGGGAAGACAACCATTTTACCGTTGCTTATATCAGAAGCGATAATTTTGAGTTTGTTTAAATCAGGTAAATCTGTAAATAAGTGAACGCCCTTTTTTCGCAGTAATTCTTCAAGCCATTCTTCTATAAATACATTGGAATAAATACCTAGAGTAGACCATGCACTTATTCCTTTACCGATAAACGGGATTCTATCAAGAAAAGTTTTCTTCATAAATTTATTATAATCAATGTCGGTTATTATTGTTTTTAATTCGGAACAAGAATATCCAGCTGCTAAAAGCGCTGCGATAATTGAACCAGCTGATGTTCCAGCTACGCGCTCCCATTCATATCCTTTTTCGGCTAACGCGCAAATTGCCCCCACATGCGCAATTCCGCGTACACCGCCTCCTTCAAAAACACCATCAATTTTCATTGAACATACTTCCTTTCTAAAAAATGAAAATGGAAAAAAAGCACGTATTGTACGTGCTTTTTTACAATAGTTTTTAAGTTTACTAGCAGCCTACAAAGCCGCCCCAACAGCTAGCGCCGATGATGATTAGAAGGATAAATAAAACGATTAATAAAGCGAAACCTCCATAACCACATCCACCACAACTACCGCCGTAACCGTAACCACCGCCGTAACCGCCGCAACTATATCCGTAACCCATGTGGAATTCCTCCTTAAATTAAAAATAAAAATGAACGAGGGGAAAATGTACTGGAAGAAATAAAGAACTATCGTGTTTGTAGGAACAATGTATACTATGCTTTTTTAAACTTGTTCGCGTACGAGGGATAAGCCCGTTTTTTGGAAGGCTTGTTGATTTTACAATGAATGGAGTATAATCTTTGTGCTATGATACAAATAAGTATGTAAATGTAAGGAGAATTTATGAGACAGCAAATTGAAATGTTAATTGATAAATATGGACTGACACATTTAAAAGAGGAACTTATTAATACTGTATTTCCTTGTGTAAAAGTTGTGCCCGAGCAGCAAGAAACGGTTGCGATAGGTAGTTCGAAAATGGGGGGAGTTCCTGATTTACCGGATACATTTGAATATCCAATGTATAAAGGAAATCCGTTACATTTTATCGCACAATTTAATTTAAGTGATTTACAAAACGTTGGTATGGATCACAATCTTCCTAAGACAGGGATGTTATATTTCTTTAGCGTTGAAAATTACTTTGGAGAAGATGTAAATCCAAACGAGGTTGGGCGTGTACTTTATTATGATATCCCTGCAGAGCATTTGCGAAGAGCAGATGAAATACAAGCGAAATATAACCAGTGTGCAATTACTTTTGAACTAACGTATAAATTACCAGAGCTTTTTATTGAAGATGAGGCTGATTCAGATCGTTTCTTGCAATTACTTGAAGAACTAATTCCAGACAACTATGATAATCATCAAATGTTTGGTGAGCCATTCTCTGTACAAGAGGAAGTATTATACGAGACAGGAGAATATATAGGAATAGATCCGCAGCAAATGATGCTCTTATTCCAAATTGATTCAGATACTAAAAATTGTAATATGATGTGGGGAGATTTAGGGATGCTTTATTTCTGTATTGGAAATGAAGACTTGAAAAATCGCCATTTTGAAAATACATGCTGTGTGTTACAAACTTGCTAAAAAAAAGGGTTGTTCTTTTTCTAAAAGAACAACCCTTTTAAAAATGTTAAATATGCATAATCTCATATGACCTATTTTGAAAAGTATTGTATACTCTGAAACTATACGATACTTTTTCGTATAGTTATAGAATGTAAGGAGTGACGAGATGGGAAAGACAAGTAAGTATGTGACAGCTGCCGCACTTTGTTCAACTATAGTAATGGGAGGTTTACACGCGTCATCTGTAACTTATGCAGCTACGAATCCGACTACAGTGACAACACAATCAGATGCAAAGTTGTTAAATGATTTCAGCAAAGAATTAAAAAAACAGATTGATAATCGAGAAGAAAATATTACAATCACATATAAAACAAAAGATAGAAATGCTAGAAATATTATGGATCAATTGTATGGCGAGTTTAATAAAATTGTAGATGCAGATGAGTATGTAAAATATAATGTAGCTTCTACTAAATACTCTATTAAAGGGCTGCCGGGGAACTATACGTTTACACTGCAAGTGAAATACCGTGAATCAAAAGAGCAAACACAGTATGTAAAGTCTCAGGCGAAAGCAATTATCGGTTCAATTGTACAACCAGGAATGGATGAACATGAGAAAGTAAAAGCTATTCATGATTACGTTGTAAAACATGTATCTTATGATACGTCTTATCAAGCGTATACAGCATATGAAGCATTAGCGAATCGTTCTGCAGTTTGCCAAGGATATACATTATTAACATATGAGTTACTAAAAGAAGCAGGTATTCAAAATCATATTGTAACAGGTACAGGGAATGGACAAGCTCACGCATGGAATTTAGTGAACATTGATAACAAGTGGTACCATCTCGATACTACATTCGATGATCCAGTTCCGGATAAAGCTGGGCGTGTGACATATTCATATTTTAATATGTCAGACGAGCAGTTAAGTAAAGATCACGAATGGGATCGTAGCAAATATCCAGCAGCAACTACAAGTTACTTTGGTGAATTAACAAACAAAATAAAAGCTGGTAGTTCAAAAACTGCTGCATATGAACAAATGTTAAAAGAAACAAATTTAAAGTACTTGTCTGCACAATACGGAGCGGAAAATTACAATGAGTTTAAGAAAAAATTACAGCAACAATTTGCTTCCAAGCCAGAAAAAGTAGAAGTACGATATAAGCAGTCAATGGATGGAACAATGCAAGATATAAAGAAAGTATTAAATGAAATAACTTGGCCAAAAGGTGCAAAGCGTGTATCTTATCAAGTTGCGCCATATAGTGCAATGACAGGTTATTCGTTAGCGACAATTACATTTACGTATTAATGAAAAAGAGCATCTTTAAAAGGTGCTCTTTTTGCGTTTTATAATCATTGTATTGACTGTTTTGAATTGTGTGATAAAATAATTGAAAATAGAGGATGTGAAAGCTGAATGAATTTGTTCGAAAATAATATATTTACATTGATATATACTTGTTTAGTAATCGGACTTATCGTTTTGTTTTTTGTATCATTTACTCTGTTCATTAAAAGATTATTGCAAAACAACACTATGAAAAAACAACATGTGATCAATATGAATCAGAAGTTAGATCGGATTATTGAATTGCTTGAAAAAGATAAAAAAGAATGATGGAAGATGTATAAAAAGGAGAAGGAAATGGCGAATTATATAAAGGAATTACGTGAAAAAATAGGGCATGATTATGTTATTTTAAATTTTGCAGGTGGTTGTTTATTTAATGAACTTGGTGAAGTGCTTCTGCAAAAAAGAGGAGACTTTAATACTTGGGGATTTCCGGGCGGTGCAATGGAAATCGGGGAATCTGCGGCAGAAACTGCGATTCGAGAAATTAAAGAAGAAACTGGGTATGATGTAGAAATACATGAGCTTATTGGAGTGTATACAAAATATTTTCAAACATATCCAAATGGAGATAAAGCACAGACAATTGTGATGTGCTTTTCATGCTCAATAATTGGAGGGAATAAAAAAATAGACGGTGATGAAACGTTAGATTTGAAATTTTTCCCATTAGACAAAATGCCTCCGTTATTTTGTAAACAACATGAAGATTGCTTGCAAGATTTATTGGAGAAAAGAGTAGGGGTATATCGCTAACATATAAAAAAGAAGCTAAAAAATTAGCTTCTTTTTTATGTTCTATTTCCACCAATCATCAAACATTGACGCTGGTACTTGTCTTTTATGTTCACTCACTGTGTAACGCTTTTCGATTTTTTCTGCAACGTCAGCTGGAACTGATTTACCTTCTAAATAATCATCTAATTGATCGTAAGTAATGCCTAATTCTGTTTCATCAGCTTGACCTGGCTTTTCATCTAATAAATCAGCTGTTGGCATTTTTAAGTAAAGTCGCTCATCTGCACCTAACTCTTGTAATAAAGCACGTCCTTGGCGCTTCGTTAATCCTGTTAATGGTAATAAATCTGCACCACCATCTCCGAATTTTGTAAAGAATCCTGTTACAGCTTCTGCGGCATGATCTGTTCCGATAACAAGTAGACCTTTTTGTCCACCAATTGCATATTGTGTAACCATACGGATACGAGCTTTCACGTTACCTTTATTGAAATCAGTTAATGATTCACCTAATAAGTTCTCGTATTGATTTGAAAAAGCATCAACGGTTGAAGCGATATCAAATGCAGTTGATTGATCAGCTTGAATAAATTGTAATGCTAATTGTGCGTCATCTTCATCCTTTTGCACTTTGTAAGGAAGACGTACAGCGATAAACGTTGCGTTACCACCTTCGTTACGAATTTCTTCAACTGCAAGCTGTGCTAAGCGTCCTGCTAATGTAGAGTCTTGGCCGCCGCTAATTCCAAGTACAAATCCTTTCGCACCTGTTTTTTTCACATAATCTTTTAAGAAATCAACTCGTTTACGAATTTCTACTTTCGGATCAATTACAGGCTGAACATGTAATGCTTTCATAATCTGTTCTTGTAATGTCATTATGTTTTCCTCCTATTCATATTAAAGCGGTAAATAAAAAAATTTTATGTATATATATATTGGTACATACTTCTATCCTTTATTATTTCGCAAAACTAACGAATATACAATAGGATGTGTGTATGAATATGAATGTAGTCATTATAATGAAACCGCTTCGTTTAAGCAATTTTTTTACCTTTCAAAAATGTAAGGTTTTTGTCATTTGAATCGATGGAAGGTATTTCCCTACTTTATTACTATAAAAGCATAGTTAGTAGAAGGGCGGAGAAGTAATATGAACATTAGAGAACTCGCATATCGGAATGTAACGCGAAATAGACGGACATATTCAGCATATTTTTTGAGTAGTGCATTTGCTATTATGGCTTTTTTTGTATATTCATTTTTTGCGTTTCATCCGGCATTAAGTGCAGGAGAATTAGGAAAGTATGTATTTGTAAGTATGTCGTTTGCACAGTCTATTATTTACGTATTTACATTCTTTTTTATTTTATATTCAATGGGAATGTTTTTAAAAACGAGAAAGCGTGAACTAGGAATTTTAATGATGCTTGGTATGACGAAATATCAATTAAAGCGTCTTATCTTCTTTGAAAATATTATGATTGGAATAGGGGCAATTATTTTCGGGATTCTTTCAGGTATGTTGTTTTCAGGAGTATTAATTTTTGTAGCTCCAATGATATTAAAACTAGATATTTCCTTATCCTATTACATACCAATGAAAGCAGTTGTTGTAACGAGTATTATGTTTTTTATATTATTTATGATCATTTCATTATTTAGTGCTGGAATGGTTCGTAAAAATAATATTATGAAATTGTTTAGAGGATCAGCAGAGGCGAAGCCAGAACCGAAAGCATCAATTATTTCTTCTATATTAGCAGTAGTATTGCTTAGTGCTGGTTATACAGGCGCTCTTATGTCACATGGTGCTATGGTATTTGTGATGATGATTCCAGTTACAACGGTAGTCATTATCGGTACGTATTTGCTGTACAAGCAGTTGAGTGTCTTTATTATTCGGCTATGTAAAAAAAGTAAACGTTTCTATTGGACACAGACAAATATTATTACGTTGTCAGATTTAGCGTACCGTATGAGAGATAACGCAAGAATGTTCTTTATTGTAACGATAATTTCAACTGTAGCATTTTCGGCAATAGGTACATTAGTTGGCTTTACATCAATGACGAAAGGGATTATGGAGAGACCAATTGCGTTTCATTACCACTCTAACCAAGGGAATAGTAATGAATCACAGCATCTGAAGATAATTGATGAGGGACTAAAAAAACATAATATAGTAGCTTCAAAAACTAATATTTCATCTAAGAAAACGGAGGAGCAGTCATTAAGAAACGCCATTTTTATAAAAGAATCAGATTATAAGGAATATGCAACGTTAACAGGAGAAGCATTTAACGCCGTATCAAATAAAAAGGCTTTATTTTTGTCAGTCGAAATACCAGGACCACCGATGAAAGAAAGAAAAGAAATTACTTTACCAAACATGAATGAACCTTTACATGTGAAAAAAGTAAATACCTCTTCATTAAGTAAAATACTAAGAGGTAACGTTTATGTAATCTCTAATAATCAATATGATGCATTACAAGATGGATTTAAAGAGGAAAAAGATTATGTGTACAAAACAGACGGAACGAAAGATGAAATTGAGGTGGGTAAAGAACTAACTCATCAGATGAAGCCTTATCAAGAACATGCAACGTTTAGTGCAGAAGAGTACGAACAACACCAAAGTTTACAAATCGCAGGACCAATTTTATTTGTAGGTTTCTTTATTGGTATTGTATTTTTCGTATGTGCAGGAAGCTTCCTTTACTTCCGTTTATTTTCAGATTTGGAGGATGATACTCGTTTATTTGAAATGATTCGAAAAGTTGGCTTAACGAGTGGGGAATTATCGAAAGCAGTTACAATCCGATTGGCACTTTTATTCTTCGTTCCGATAGGTGTTGCAACATTACATGGGGCAGTAGCGTTAACTGCGTTAGGACAGATGTTTGAGTACTCACTGTTTAAAGAGAATACGATTGTATTAAGTATTTTTGTAAGTATTCAAGTTTTGTATTTCGTCACTATACGAGCTCGTTATTTAAAACAATTGAAAGAAAGATTGAATATTCGTTAAATGTGTTTTTTTAACTTTTGTACTATATTTTCTAAAAAGAGTAAGCCATTACCAAATATATAGTGATAAAATGAACATAGCGAGGTGAAAAAAATAATAGAGAGTAAGGGGGGAGTAACATGAAAGCGACAGGAATTATTCGAAAAGTAGATGAATTGGGACGGATAGTTATTCCTAAAGAATTACGAGATGTATTAGGAATACAGATCAAATCACCACTTGAAATTTTTGTAGAAGAAGACAAAGTCATTTTACAAAAATATCAACCTTACAATGCTTGTCAAATAACAGGTGATGTTTCAGACCAAAATATTTCATTAGCAAATGGAAACATTACTGTTAGTATAGAAGGCGCAAAACATGTAATAAAAGAAATTGAGCAGTTTTTGAAAAAGAGTGAGATTTAGTCTTAATTTATCCCGCTACTTGTGGGCAGTAAAACTTCCACCTCAAAACTCGGCTGAAGCAAAGAAGTTAGGTGGAAGCCCTGCTGCCCGTAAACGCCTGATTGGTGAGGGCTAATAATCAGTGGGGGATGAACACCCCCACTGATTATAGTTTCACTTTATATTATTCTTTTGAAAAACTGAAAAATAAAAGGACCATTTAATGGGTCCTTTTATTTTGTTTGTTGAGAAACATTTGAGAGGAAGGGAAATGGAACGAATAAAACGAATGTTAAAACTAAACGTATTCAATAGTGGTCTGAAATGAAAATAATACATTTTCAGGAGGGATTACGATGAATAGTAGTACAGCGAATAAACAAAAAGGCATTAAATTAATTCCGTTCACTGTAAATAAAGTGGTCGAACAAGTAAACGAAATTCCACCAGGTGTACAATTGATTCATGCTCCAGAAGTATGGGAAAAGAGTGCGAAAGGGAAAGATATTGTCGTTGCCGTTTTAGATACAGGTTGTGATGTAAGTCATGTAGATTTAAAAGATCGTATTATTGGTGGGAGAAATTTTACGAAAGATTATGAAGGGGATCCGAAAATTTATCTTGATAATAATGGGCATGGTACTCATGTAGCGGGGACAATCGCGGCCACTGAAAATGGAGTGGGTGTATTAGGTGTAGCACCACTTGCTAAAATGCTAGTTTTAAAAGTATTAGCGGGAGATGGTTCTGGAAGCTATGAGCAAATTATTGAGGCGATTCATTACGCTGTAAATTGGAGAGGACCTAATAAAGAAGAAGTCAGAGTTATTTCGATGTCACTTGGTGGTCCGCAAGACATTCCGGAATTACATGAAGCTATTCAAAATGCAGTAAATCAAGATGTTCTCGTTGTATGTGCTGCAGGAAATGATGGAGATTGTAATGATAATACGGAGGAACTAGATTTCCCAGGTGCTTATGCTGAAGTAATTGAAGTTGGTGCTGTCAATTTAGAGCGGAAAATTGCATGTTTTAGTAATTCAAATCAAGAAATTGATTTAGTAGCGCCAGGTGATGAAATACTATCTACGTATCCAGGAGGGAAATATGCGGTATTAAGTGGTACTTCAATGGCGACGCCGCATGTAGCTGGAGCATTAGCACTTCTTATTAAGCAGTGTGAGAGAGAGTATGGTAGAAAGCTATCAGAACCGGAAATATATGCGCAACTAATTAAAAGAACCGTACCTTTAGGATATGAGCGTACATCTGAAGGAAATGGATTAATAGATTTATTAAAAGAATAGTAATTACTAAAAAACATCTCATATTCATATGAGATGTTTTTTAGTATGGTTCTGTCGCATGTATTACAACATCTAATAAACCAGGGAATCGAGCATTTAAATCTTCTGCACGAATTGAAATGAAACGTTGTGTTCCTTCAAGGCGTGTATACATAACACCTGATTCACGTAAAACTTTGAAATGATGAGATAAAGTTGATTTCGCGATAGGGATGTTTAATGATCCACAAGATTGCTCATTTTTCTCAAGTAACATATTTACAATTTGTAAACGGATTTGATCGCTAAGTGCATATAAGACTGAAGAGAATTGAATTTCCTCTCGGTTCGGATGATAGAGTGTACGCATTTTTCCACCTGCTCGTATAAGTTAAGATATTTGCACTATAACATACAAAGTGGTATATTTCTATTGTTCTATTATGTTCGAACAATAGAAATATAAGGGGGATAAAAAATGAAGTATACAAAATTGCAAAAGGCAGGACTAAATATTTCAAAGTTGGGGTTAGGAACAAATGCTGTAGGGGGACATAATTTATACGCTGATGTGAATGAGGAAGAAGGGAAACGATTAATAGAAGAAGCTATTCAGCAAGGAATTACATTTTTTGATACAGCGGATTCATACGGTTTCGGTAGATCAGAGGAATTGGTAGGAGAAGTATTAAAGGAGAAACGCCACGAATTTGTACTTGCTACAAAAGGTGGAATACAGCCGTTATTAAATGGAGAGGTTTATATTAATAATGAACCAAGCTATTTAAGAAATGCTGTGGAAAATAGTTTAAGAAGATTACAGACTGATTATATTGATTTATATTATTTACACTTTACAAATCCTGAAACAAGTTACATAGATTCAATTGGAGAGCTTACGCGCCTAAAAGAAGAAGGGAAAATCCGTTCAATCGGAATATCCAACGTAAACATAGAGCAATTAAAAGAAGCAAATCAACATGGTCATATAGATGTTGTACAATCGCCTTACAATATGTTAGATCGTACTGCCGAGGAAGAACTATTACCGTATTGTATAGAAGCTGGGATTTCATTTATACCGTATGGACCTCTTGCCTTTGGAATATTAGGTGGTAAATATACAGAAGATTTCAAATTGAGCGAAGACGATTGGCGCCAAAGTGTAAATCTATTTGAAGAAAATACATATAAGAGTAACTTTAAGAAAGTTGAAAAGTTAAAGGGTTTAGCTGAAGAAAATAATATTGCAGTGTCTCATTTAGCGTTAGCGTGGTTATTAAATAAAAAGGGAATTGATACTGTGATTCCTGGCGGGAAGCGAGCAGCGCAAATAAGAGAAAGTGTAAGAGCGGTCGACGTTTCATTGAATGAGAAGGATATGAAAGAAATCCAATCTATATTAGAAGATTAGTTAAAAAGAGGGATAGTGCCCTCTTTTTATATAAAAGGAGAAGGTTTAAATGAAAAGAGTACTAGCTGTATTCTTTACGATAATGTTTATGATTGGTACAGATACTTTCTTAATTTCACCACTTTTGCCGACATTACAACAGGTGTATCATGTTTCAACTGAATTGTCAGGATGGATGGTAAGTTCATATGCTTTAGGTTATGCTGGATTTGCGCTTATCGCTGGTCCTATATCAGATGGATTAAACAGAAAAAAAGTAATGGTACTAGGCATGATCTTTTTCGCAATTAGTACGTTTTTGTGCGGAATTGCACCCAGTTTTTTATGGATGCTGATTTTTCGGTTTTTAGCAGGGGTAAGTGCAGCGTTTGTATCCCCGCAAGTGTGGGCATCTATTCCGCTCCTTATAGAGAAGAAGCAAATTGTGAAAGCAATTGGGATTGCAACAGCGGGTTTATCAGTCGCTCAAATTCTTGGGCTACCAATCGGAGCTTATTTAGCAACAATACATTATACAACACCATTTTTTGTCATTGGCATATTGTCAGCATTACTTGTTATTTCTATTGGTGTTTTTATACCAGAAATAAAGCCTGTTCAAACAGAGGATAATAAACAATCAATCTTACAGCGCTATAAACAATTACTTAGAGATTCAAAGGTTTCACTCTCTTATTTTGCATATTTTATTTTTCAGACTGGTAATTTCGCAGCATTCTCATTCTTTGGCGTATGGCTTTCAGTTCAATTTGGTTTACAGGTTAGTGAAGTAGGCACAGCTATGCTTATATTGGGATTAGGAAATCTAACCGGTAATATCTTTGGTTCTAAGATCGTAAACAAAATCGGTTATAATATTTCTTTTTATGGTGGAATTATATTAATAGCAGTGTTATATGTAATACTTCCCCATATAAAGAACATTATATTTGTCGAGTTATTTTTCTTTATTTTATTTTTTGTAACAGGAATTTTGTTTGTATTGATGATAGGACACTTACAAAACATATCTAGCATAGCAAGAGGAACAGGGGCTGCTCTTGCTAATGCTTCTATGTATATTGGCCAAATGATTGGAGCGGCAGTAGCTGGAGTGTTATTTGCTACGTCTCATAGTTTTGTTTTAGTAGGATGTTTTACAGCGTTACTGTATATTATTGCGTTATTCTTCTTTAGAAAAAGTGAAAAGCTTGCTGAAGAAAATAAAAAAGGACTTGCATCGTAGAAGCGTTATAAAGAAAAAGCACTGTTTTAGTTATGTACTAAAACAGTGCTTTTCGCTTAGATTGAACGGTTGCCGCATTTTCATCGTGTATTCCTGCTTCTTCAATAATTCGCTTTTTTACTTTATTTAATAGATGGTCTACTGCTTCACCAAAATAATTAGCTTCGCTTTTTGTGCGGGCTTCTCGTAAACATTTATAGTTTTCTAGCAGTTCCTCTTTTTCGGAGTTTGTTAAGAAATCTTCTATTTTCTTTTTTGTCATACGAAACACCCTTTCTTCTGACAAACGACGCAATAGAAAATATTTATTTTTCATTATAACAATAATTTTTAAAGAAAGTATAGATTAACGTCGTAATAATTTGTCAATTTCTTGAATTTTCTCATCAGCTTTCCCAATTTGCGTATTTTTAGCCTGTTCACCACCTAAAGCTTGATGAAGTAAAAATGTTTGGCCTGAAATAGCGGTTACAATAGATACTTTTATTATTTCTTTAATTAAGGTGACATCGAATAAAACGAGTCCAAGTAGTGCAGCTAGGCTACCGGTAAATATATCGGTTAAAAAACCAAAGTGGAAAAACGTTTTTAAACGGCGTGGAAGCAATAACTTACCTTGGTTATTGATCAGATGGGAAACGAAGCCAGTAACGCCACCAACTAGAACAGCAGTTAGCCATTGATACATTTCCATCGAATCCACTCCTTTTAGTGAATAAGATTCGTTTATTAAATATATATTCCTTTTTAAATTTTATATCAGCATATTGAGAAAATTTGTTCTGGCTATTTGCTTGTTCAATTTAATTATAACAGAAAAATCTGATATATTATGGTCTATTATATGAAGCATTTTTTCACTAATATGAATTCAGAAAGGGGTGCGTGAAATGTATATAGATTATCGAATAAGAAATGTAGATGGTTATACAAAAAATATAGGGGAACTAGTAAGTATGATGGAGCATACGCGGGCAGTAACATTACAGGAAATAGATGATTTAGAAGTGGAGCAATTGGATTTAATAATGCCGAGTGGTGAGAATTCAATTGGTGCTTTACTAAAGCATATAGCGGCTATAGAGAAAGTCCATCAAATTATTTCTTTTCAAAACCGTGATTTCACAAAAGAAGAATTAGAAATATGGAGAGATGCACTGTATTTAGGGGAAGCAGGGAGATGTATTCGTGGCAATGAAATACAGTATTATGTACAACTTTTACATAAAGTTCGAAAAAATACATTAGAGTGCTTGAGAGAACAGGGTGATGAATGGCTAATGTCAGAAAGAAAGTGGCCAAATGGCGTAGTGTATAATCAGCACTACCTTTGGTTTCATGTGCTAGAAGATGAAATTAGTCATCGTGGACAAATTAGAATGCTAAAAAATAAATTATTTGAAAATTACGTTAAATTAGGTAGCTTTTTAAAAGGATATTCCATATAATGAGAGTAATTAAAATTAGAACGGGGTGATGTGTTATGGCGAAATTGACTTATATGAATAATAAACCAAATACAAAGGTGGACGGAAAGGGCGATACTCTATAAGTGAGCGCACAATCCTTCCACTAAGTTCAAACTAGGGAGGATATCAATTTGAATCAAAATATTTTAGAATCGTTCGGATGGGATTCTTTTTTTGAGGAACAAGCTGTAGAGAACTATGAAGTAGGACGTATTTTACTTGAGCATAAGCATATATATCGGATTATTTGTAATGATGGTGAATATGTAGCGGAACTGTCTGGAAAGTTTCGTCATGAAGCGTTAACGAAGGGGGATTATCCGGCAGTTGGTGATTGGGTGTATATAAAGAAAATAGAAAATGAGAAAAAGGCAATTATTCACCGTATTTTCCCGAGAAGAAGTTCTTTTTCAAGACAAGAAGCTGGTAACAGAACTGAAGAACAAATTATTGCGGCAAATGTAGATTATCTATTTTTAGTGAATGCTCTTAACCATGATTTCAACGTAAGAAGGATGGAACGTTATTTGCTATTGGCTTATGAGAGTGGTGCAATGCCTGTTATTGTTTTAACGAAGAGTAGTTTATGTGAAGATGTGGAACAGAAAATTGCAGAAACTGAAGCAGTAGCAATCGGTGTCCCGATATTTGTTGTTGATAGCTTAGTGTACGTCGGAATAGAATCATTGCAACAATTTGTTTCACCAGGAAAAACAGTTGCTTTAGTTGGATCTTCAGGTGCAGGGAAATCTACTTTGTTAAATGCATTAATAGGAACAGATGTAGCAAAAACCGGAGATATACGTGAAGAAGATAGTAAAGGAAGACATACGACAACTCACCGTGAATTGTTCCAATTACCGAGTGGCGGTTTAGTAATTGATACTCCTGGTATGAGGGAACTTCAGCTTTGGGAAGGAAGCTCGGCAATTCAAACTACATTTTCTGATATTGAAGATCTTGCAAATACTTGCCGCTTTCGAGATTGTAAACATAACGGTGAACCAGGATGTGCAGTGCGAAGTGCTATAGATAACGGAATTATACCCGTAGAGCGCTTGCTAAGCTATAAAAAGCTGCAAAGAGAATTGGCATATGTTATGAGAAAACAAAACATTACTCTGGCAAGAGCAGAACGAGATAGATGGAAAAAGATTTCTAAACAACATAAAAAAATGTAAAAACCCAAAGGGCTTGTTCCTTTGGGTTTTTGTATTTGTAAATTTTATAATAATATTATTCAAATATATAGACAAAAGGGATTTATTTGTTTAAACTTTACAAAGTGTTCATCAAAACAAGTTATAAAAATAGAAATTAAGGAATGGGATATATTCATAATTAACTTTTTTATCTTTAAAACTTAATATTTAAATACAGGAGGTTTATAATGAGTAAACTGTTAAGGTGGTTTCGAGATATAAAAGTAGCAAAAAAGCTATTAATTTCATTTTTGATAATTTTAATTGCAGCTGTCTCTATTATTGGAGGAATGTCTTATCAAACGGCTAAAAAGAATTTTGAATCACAAATTACGAGTAGTGCTCACGATAATATAAAAATATTAGATAATTTAATCAATCAAATGATTGAGGCGAAATTTAACGAAGTAAATAACTTTGCACGAGTGATTCATAGTGATATGTATCAAGGAGATAATCAAGATGAATTAAGAAAGATATTATCTCAATATATTAATTTAAATAAAGATATTGAACAAGTATATGTTGCCGGCAATGATAAGAAGTTTGTGCAAGAACCCAATATACAAATGGCAGCAGATTATGATCCAACAACTCGTTCTTGGTATAAAGATGCAGTGAGTAAACAAGGTGGAATCGTGGTCACTGAACCGTATAAGGCGAAAGGAAATGGACATATTGTCGTAACGATTGCGAAACAAACAGAAGATAAAAATGGTGTTGTTGCGGTAGATTTAAGTTTAGAGAATTTATTGAAAACAACAAAGTTAATCAATATTGGTAAAAAAGGATATACTTTCATTTTAGATGGAAAACAAAAAATAATTGCGCATCCTCAAGAAAAACCAGGAGATAAAGCAGCTGATTCTTGGGCAAAGAGAATTTACGAAGATAATCAAGGCGCTTTTTCATACACGTATGATGGTAGTGAAAAGAAAATGGTATTTGCTACAAACTTAAAAACAGGTTGGAAAATCGGTGGAACGATGTACTCAAATGAAGTAATTGAAGCAGCTCAGCCTGTATTTTATAATATGTTAATTGTTATGCTTATTTCATTAGTTGTAGGAGGGGCACTTATTTATTTCGTAACTCTTTCTATTACAAAACCTTTAAAGAGATTAGTTGCCACTTCTAAAGAAATAAGTGAAGGAGATTTAACGCAAACAATTGAAATTCATTCAAACGATGAAATCGGTCAACTTGCAAAAGGTTTTAATGAAATGACAGATTCACTAAGAACGTTAATTGGAAGAATTAATGATTCGGCCGGGCATGTAGCAGCGGCATCGGAAGAGCTAACTGCGAGTGTAAGACAAGCGAGTGAAGCAACGGAACAAATTACAATGGCAATGGATGAAATATCAAGTGGGGCAACGACGCAAACAACAAGTGTAGAAAATGGTGCGATGTTACTGTTTGATGTAACAGAAGGAATTCAGCATGTAGCAAATAGTTCATCATCTATTAATACAGCTTCTACTCATACTCGTGAAAAAGCAGAAGATGGTGGGAAGCTAGTAGGGAAAACAGTAAATCAAATGCAGTCTATTGCAGAATCTGTTTCACAATCTGATGCAGTTATACAGTTATTAAATAATAAATCAAAGCAAATTGGTGACATATTAGAAGTAATCCAAAATATTGCAGATCAAACAAATCTTCTTGCTTTAAATGCTGCAATTGAAGCTGCAAGAGCTGGTGAGCACGGAAGAGGATTTGCGATCGTTGCAGATGAAGTACGTAAATTGGCAGAGCAATCTAGCGTATCTTCCAGTGAAATTAGTAAATTAATTTGTGAAATACAAGATGATATGAGTAAGACAGTAAAATCTATGGGTCATGTAAATGAAGAAGTTCAATCTGGACTTGTTATTGCAAATGAAACGAAGCAAAACTTTGCTGAGATTTTACAATCTACAAATGAAATTGCTAATCAAATTAAAACGATGGTTGAAACGGCTAATGGGATGTCAAAAGGTGCCAATGAAGTATCTATTTCAGTAGGGCAAATTGCAATGACAGCACAGAATAATGCGACGAGTACACAAAGTGTCGCAGCGTCTGCTGAAGAACAATTAGCTTCGATGGAGGAAATTGGTTCCGCAGCTGGTACATTATCTCAAATGGCTGAAGAATTGCAAGGATTAATTGAAAGATTTAAAGTTTAAAAAGAGGAGGCTGTCTCAAAATAGCATTAGTGCTATTAGAGACAGCCTTTTTAGCTGATAAACGGATTAGAGGTTCAATGTATTTAATGTTTGTCGAAAAATAGAGGAATTTGTTAAGTGGGTGTATAATTAATACATTATAGACTACGTTTAAAGGAGATCAATATGGGAGTGTATTGGGGAACGAAAAGGCATTCTTGGCTTAGTTATGTCTCGTTTTGGTTAAGTGTTTTATTCTTTGCTGTTTTTGTAATTGAAGTGTTTGTATTTAAAACACTTTCAAATAGTTCATTACAAATCGTTAAATATTTTTATTTGATATTTGTCCCATTAAATATCATTCTTAGTTTAAGGTTATTATCTAAGAAGAATGAAAAGAAAATATTACCGATTTTTAGTTTAATTGTATCACTATTATTTGCAAGTTTAATTATAGTATTAGCATTAGCAGCTACAGGAAAAGGCTTATGAGGAGAGTGATATAAATTACTCTTCTTTTTTGTGGGATTTTTTAAGTAGTGTAAAAGAAATAAGGGAAGTGATAAGTTATCAGTAAGGGGGACGTACTAGTGAATAGAGAATGAACTGAAAATACTGTATGTTTTGTATGTGTTTATAAAGCAAATGAATGCGGTAAGATTCGTGATATATGGTACAATAAACATGGATAGTGATAGAGATAAAGGGTATATAAAATACTCATCGTTTTTTAGTAAGAGAGGGGTTATCTTATGCTATACGAGGATTTGATGACATTATTCCAAGCTGCGCCGATAGAATTGGATAGAGGCGGCTGGAAATATATAATCCAGGAACAAAATGGTAATTATGAAATTGTTGATGAAATGTTAAAAAAGAAAATGAATGTTGAATTGTATTTTAATGAGTATGATGAGGTGAAAATCACTTTATATAAAGATGGAAGCCCTATTACTACTATGCAAAGAATTGCTATTTCAAAAGTTGAGTTAGATGAAGAGGAAGAAGGCATTCAATTCGTATTAGAACGCATGCCAAGTCGAATGATTCGTTTGCAATTAAAGCCATACCTTGCAGTAGAAATGGGACCGTACTGGGAAGTATGTGAAGACTGTGAATGAAGATGAAAAAACATCCGTATACACGGATGTTTTTTCATGTTTTTTGAAGTTGCTTAAAGGCAATAATCGGTAGTAAAATGATACTCACCCAACCGATAATAGGGTATAGAATATGAAGTAATTCACTATATCCGATGAAACTAAAGCAATAACTAATTAGTAATATGAAGTAAATAATGTTATTACTTTTCCATCCAGTAATGGATTGCATTTGTTTTGTCATTCCGAATATATTCCCAACTAATGTTGTGAATACTTCACCAAAAATGATAAGAACAAAGAAAAAATGGAAAGTTGCATTAAACCTTCTTACAACTTCAGCCATTGGGATGTTATATTGATAAAATTGATCAACTGATAATATTGCTAAATGGCTACATAATAAAATAAAGCAAAGTCCCGCGCCTCCTAAAATGCCACCCCATAAAATAGCTTTTCGATCTTTTACTTCACTGGCCAATGGGACGAGAACACTTTGGGCGAGAGAAAGATTTAATGCGACATATGTAATAGGGCTAGTAATCCATTTCATATTCCAACTTTCTGTAGGCACAGTTTCAATAATAGGAGTTGTACCATGAATAAAGGTTGTAATAGCAAGTCCGATAATAAAAATCATCATAATAGGTACGACAAGTGTATTCACTTCAAAAACACCTTGTAACCCCCGGCTCCCAATAATGAGGCAGGCGATGACTGTGATGAAAATACCAAGTTGTCTCGGGAGACGGAGCTGTTCTTCAAATACCGCCCCGGCTCCTGATAACATAACGCTAGTTACGCCAAATAATACGAGTAATAATAAAGTATTTACGACATTTCCAAATACATCCCCAAATAAATATTTGTTAAATTCTTGAGCTGAAAATGCCCCGATTTGTGATGATAGTAACATCATCTTTGTACCGAGCCAAATAAAAAAAAATCCACTTATACATATGCCAATGGTCCCGTACAATCCGTTAACTGTAAAAAATTCAACAATTTCTCGCCCAGTAGCAAATCCAGCTCCAACGACAGTTCCGATATAAGTAGCAGCGACTTTCTTTGCTACTTGCCATTGTTGATTGTCCATGTTATCCCTCTTTCTTCTATGATGAGCTTGACTTACTATTATGCATATGTGTGAGCTTGGACAATTAGACATATGAAGTAGTTGAAAGAATACATGAATTATATGATATTAGGGAAATATTAAGGTTGTTAAAACCTTGTTACATATAAGCTGTTCATTCGGAAGAATAGGTAATGTATGGTAAAATGAAGTGAGGTTATTAAAAGATAGTAACATGATAAGAGGAGTGGATTGTATGAGTACGAAAACAAATGTTGTTGAAGTATTAAACAAGCAGGTAGCAAACTGGAATGTATTATATGTCAAACTGCATAATTATCATTGGTATGTGACAGGACCGCACTTCTTTACATTACACGAGAAATTTGAAGAGTTTTATAATGAAGCAGGAACGTACATTGATGAGTTAGCAGAACGTATTTTAGCGTTAGAAGGAAAACCGTTAGCGACAATGAAAGAGTATTTAGCAACTGCAACTGTAATCGAAGGGACAAGCAAAGAGTCTGCAGAAGAAATGGTACAAACTTTAGTAAACGATTTTTCTGCACTTATTCAAGAACTAAAAGAAGGTATGGAAGTAGCTGATGAAGCTGGTGATGAAACGTCAGCTGATATGTTATTAGCGATTCATACGACATTAGAACAACATGTATGGATGTTAAGTGCATTCCTAAAATAAACATAAATTGATTAAAGAAAAACTCTATCGAAAAATTCTTTCAATAGAGTTTTTTACAATTTTTCAGTTTTCTTTTATGCTATAATATAGTAAAAAGGAGGCGATACGATGTTTCGCTTTTTCAGAACTGGAAAAGAAGATAGGGAAATTACGAAAGACGAATTAGAGCAAGCGATGGCTAAGTTTCTAGAAACGAACGCTAATATCGTTTATACAGTTTTAGTAAACGATGATTACACAGTAAATTATGATTTGTTAAAGCCATATTTACCTGCATTTCCAACAAATTTTTTTCTGATAACGAAGGAAACGCTTGAGGTATTTGAACATACAGAAGAAAATTTAAACCTAGTTAAAGAAATTGATATCGTACAAAAGGCCGTAGATCAGTATGTAACAGAAAAAGAAATGTTCCCAATTGTTGAAGATAGCGAAGATCGCCTCATATGCGGAGTGAAGCTAGGACCATATTTAAATCGTATATTAAAAAGAAACTTATATATTTCAGAAAAGCATTATTTAGTTTCAAGTAAACCAGATAAGAAAAAAAAGAATAGTGGGCAGATGTTATGAGAACAACAATAATATTATTGTTGTCTTTTTTTTGTTAAAATATTGATTTTTCAGTCTATTTAACTTTATAATACAACCAGTGGATAGGAAGGAGTGGTGTATTATGCGTATACATACATTAATTATTAAATATCATTCTGAGGATCAGGTATTGTTAAGTTGAGTTGTAGAATTTAACTACTTATACCGTGACCCTAGAATGATAGGAAGATTGGAGAAGCAATTATTATAAAAGGTTACGGGGGAATTCCTATATGGAAAATAATATGACTTATATTAAGTTATTAAATGAAACGTTACATTGTTATGCAAATAAAGGAAGTTTTGAAGCGTATTCTTATATAACGAATAACGCTAAAGATGTAATGGGTAATGAAGCACAAATATATAATTTTAAATATGCATTAGCAAGTGCAGCAGGACTTGAAGAAGAAGCGTTGCATTTAATGAAGAAAGCAATTATAGAAAATGGATTCTGGTACGGAAGTGAGTATTTAATTTCCGATGATGATTTAAAACCACTACATAAATTTGAAGAGTTTCATAGAATGGTTCAATTATGTAAAGAAAGAGAAGAATTAGCAAAGAAATCGGAACAAGCAGACCTGAAATATAAATACAGCAAACAAAATGAAAATCTACTAATAACACTGCATGGGGATCAAGAAAATATACAAATAATAGAACCATATTGGAACTCTGTAATGGAACAAGGTTTTATGCTGGCATTGCCTCAATCTTCCCAAATTCAATTTTCAGATGGATATGTTTGGGATAGTATCGAAAGAGGAAGAGAAGAGTTAAAAGAACATTACAATAAGATTAAAGTGAATAAAACATTTGGAAATATTATTATTGGTGGCTTTTCTGCTGGGGCAAGAGTAGCGTTACATTCCATGTTACAAGGTGAAATAGAAGTGAACGGTTTTATTTTTGTGGCACCGTGGCTCCCGGAAATGGAAGAATGGGAAGAAATGATTGGAATATTACATGATAAAAGCATAAAAGGATATATAATATGTGGGGATCAAGATGAAGATTGTTTCGAATGTACACAGCAATTTGTAAAGTTATTAAAGGATAAAAATATAGAACATAAGTATAAAGTTGTGCCTAACTTAAATCATGATTATCCTCATAATTTTGATGAATTATTAAAAGAAGCTATTGAATATATAGGAAGCAAAAACAATTGATTGGTAGTAAGAAAGGGAGATGCATCATATGTGATGCATCTCCCTTTCGTTATTATAAATTAAAAGCGTCTGCCAATAGGCGATAAGAGTTTAATTTATCTTCAAATTGATGAGTAATCGTGACAATCATAAATTCGTCAGTATTATACGCTTTGCTTAAGTTTAATATTTTTTCTTTCACAGAAGACGGATCACCGACGATCATACGTTGACGATTTTCTTTTATGCGGAATAGATCATAAGCACTATACGAATAATTTTGAGCAGTTTCGATAGAAGGAGTACCAGTAGTCCGTTTTCCTTGTTCTAATAGTAAAATCGATAAATCAAGGCTTGATGCTATCTTCTCTGCCTCTTCGTTTGTTTCTCCGCAAATAACAAAAATAGATACGATTGATTTTGGTTTATCACCTAAATAGGAAGGTTGGAATTGTTCTTGATAAGCCCTCATTACTTCAGGACCACCGTATCCGTTAATGAATTGTGCAAATGAAAAAGAAGCGCCTTGCTTTGCAGCAATCATTGCACTTTCTCCGCTAGAACCGAGCATCCACATTTCAGGAGATGTTGGGATAACTGGAGTAGCTTTTAAATTTGCATAATGATGGTTTTCTGGTACTTGATCATGTAAGTACATAGCAACATCTGCAATTTGTTCTGGATATTGATCAAGTGAGACCATTTTACCTTCTTGAAGTGCGCGAGTTGCAATTGGCATACCACCAGGTGCTCTCCCGACACCAAGGTCGATGCGGTTTGGATAAAGTGCTTCTAAAACGCGGAAATTCTCGGCAACTTTATATGGACTATAGTGCGGCAACATAACACCACCTGAACCCACTCTCATACGATTTGTTTTTGCTGCAATATGAGAAATAAGTATTTCAGGACTTGAACCAGCAAGGCTTACTGAATTATGGTGCTCGGATACCCAAAAACGTGTGAATCCGAGTTTTTCAACTTCTTGCGCAAGCGTAACTGTATGTGAAAAAGCTTGGGCTGCTGTGCTACCATCTGAAATAGGTGATTGGTCTAATACACTTAATTTGATCATAGAAAATACCTCTCAATCTTAATGTACATCCTATTATATATTTACTTACAAAAAATGCGTAATAAAATGCTCAAAATGAAAAGCGGATAATCTTATATCCGCTTTTAACGAGAAAATCCTCGTTCATAATGATTCATTTCGACTAAGGTTAAAATATAGTCGTAGTTATCAATCTCAAGTTTTATTTGATCACGTTCGTTTTCTGATAATTTCATACTACTAAGTTTTTTACATAGTTGTTGTTTCTTTAATTCTAAATACTTTTTTGTAGCGTGGTAATCATAAGTATGTTTCATTTTTAACCACTCCTTCTTTACAGTTGCTATATTATACGGAGTGTGAAGAGATGTGAGAGCTATCTCTTATGTACTTTTAGTGAATATTCGACTTGCTATGGTGTTATGTTTGAGGGGATTTATGAATAAAATGCACTAAACCACTAATGCACATTTTATGAAGTAAGGGGTGGAATTGTGCAGAAAGATATTATGTATAACACTGAGATGGATGCAACGTTACAAGTTATAAATAAGGGATTAGAGAAGACGACAAGTCCGAAACAAATTATTGTAGTAGGGGCTGGCATGGCTGGATTAGTTTCGGCATCTTTATTAAAGGCTGCAGGACATGAAGTGAAGATTTTTGAAGCAAACAACCGGGTAGGTGGCCGTATAGAGACAGTTAGAATGGAAGATCCCGAATTATATTTAGATGTTGGAGCGATGAGAATTCCGTATTCGCATACATTAACGATGGCATATATAAGGAAGTTTGGGCTACAAGTGAGCCCTTTTATTAATAGGAATGAAACAGATATCATCTACGTAAATGGTCGGAAAACGACATTAAAACAATACGAAAAAGATCCAAGTATTTTAAGATATCCTGTGGAAATGAATGAAGTCGGGAAAACGTCTGAGGAACTATTAATGTTAGCGGTACAGCCCATTATAAATTTTATAAAAAAGAACCCCGAGAAAAATTGGGATGTAGTAGTAAAGGATTTTGGGAGATACTCTACAGGACAATTTTTAAAGTACCATCCTTATCAATATAATACGTACTTTTCGCCAGTAACGATTGAGATGATAGGTGTTTTATTAGATTTAGAAGGTTTTTTAGAAAGGTCATTCGTTGAGACGTTACGTTTTTTATATATTATGCAAGAGGAGAGCGGATTTTGCGAAATAATAGGTGGGAATGATAGATTACCAAAGTCTTTTTTACCACAACTAGAAGAAAATATTATATATAATCAAAAATTAATGAAGCTTCATCAACAAGCCAATAGTGTAACAGCCTATTACCGGAACGAGGAAACTTTTGAATATAGTAGTATTACAGGGGATTTAGTTATTGTTACAATTCCTTTTTCAACAATGCGATTTGTAGAAGTAGATCCATTTGATTCGATATCTCATGCGAAGTGGAAAACAATTCGCGAATTGCATTATATGCCAGCTACAAAAATAGGAATTCAATTTAAAAGTCGTTTTTGGGAGGAACAAGGGCAATTAGGTGGGAGAATTATAACAGATCTTCCTATACGTTATGCGTATTATCCAAGCCATGGAATCGGAGAGAAGGGACCTGCTATGATGTTAGGAAGCTATACATGGTCTTATGATGCGTTGTTATGGGATGGGTTATCAAAGGGGGATCGTATCTATTACACACTACAAAATTTAGCAACAATATTAGGTGGTCAAGTATATGATGAGTTCATGTCTGGAATATCAAAAAGTTGGACATTAGATCCATATGCACTTGGAGGATTTGCTCTTTTTCAAGCTGGTCAAGAATCTGAATTACAGCCAGTCATTGTGAAACCTGAGGGGAGAATATACTTTGCCGGAGATCATACAACGCTGTATCACGGATGGATTCAAGGTGCGATTGAATCCGGAGTTCGTGTGGCGGTAGAGGTAAATAATCAAAATGTGTAAAATTCAGAAATTTCTTTACTATATAACTTGAGATGGATATTATTATATATAAAAGAATTATAGGGAGTGTTTACAGTGAATCCGTTATTATTCGATTTTCCTTCTGAATTTTATACTGATAGGCTTTTTATTCGAATGCCAAAACCAGGTGATGGTAAAGTTGTATATGACGCAATTCAAGCTTCAATACAAGAATTAAAACCTTGGATGGTCTTTGCACAGAAAGAGCAAACAGAGGAAGAAATAGAAGAGAGTATTAGAAAATCGCATATTCAATTTTTGCAGCGTGAGGATTTGAGATTACTAGTTTTTTCGAACGAAACAGGTGAATTTATTGCATCTGCCGGATTACATCGTATTAATTGGGATATACCTCAATTTGAAATCGGGTATTGGATTGATTCAAGGTTTAGTGGAAAGGGCTATATGGTAGAGGCTGCAAAAGGTATAACGGATTACGCTTTCACTGAACTGAAAGCAAACCGTGTAGAAATTCGTTGTGATTCTCTAAATAAGAAGAGTAGAGCGATACCTGAGAAATTAGGTTTTAAATTAGAGGGTACTTTAGAAAGCGCGAGTGTTGCGGTGGATGGAAATGGATTAAGGGATATGTGTGTATTTGCAATGACGAGAAATACATATGAAAAAGAAGAGCTGTAAGAAAATAGCTCTTCTTTTTTATATTATGGTACAGGATGACCGTTAGAGCTTTCGAAAATTGTAAACCATTGTTGGCGGTCTAAATTAATTTTTGTTGCCATTGCAGCCGTTTTTACGCGATCTAATTTGCCAGAGCCAACAATTGGCATCATTTTAGCTGGATGAGCAAGTAACCATGCATACATAATAGTATCGATGCTATCAACGCTTAGCTCAGTAGCTATTTTTTGTAAAGTTTCACGTACACGTACGGCACGTTCTGATTGGCCAGTAAAGATTTCTCCACCAGCAAGAGGTGACCAAATCATTGGATTGATTCGTTTTTCTTGGCATAAATCAATCGTACCTTTTTCAAAATGCTCCATTTGCATCGCAGATACTTCAATTTGATTTGTAATGAGCGGGAAATCTAAATATGAACTTAACATATTAAACTGTGAAGGTAAAAAGTTAGATACACCGAAGTGACGAACTTTTCCTTCTTGCTTTAAGCGTGAGAACGCTTCTGCCACTTCATTTGGGTCCGTGAATGGATCAGGACGATGAATGAGCAATACATCAATATAATCTGTATGTAAGTTTTGTAATGAAGCCTCCGCGCTTTTTATTATATGTTCAGCACTCGTATTGTAGTGGGCGACATATCGTTCTGGAAATTTCGGTGATGGGGGAGCGATTCCACATTTTGTGACAATTTGCATGTTTTCGCGTAAGGAAGGCTTCAGTTGTAACGCTTCTCCAAACAATCTTTCACACGTATATCCGCCATAAATGTCAGCGTGATCAAAAGTAGTAATCCCCATATCCATACAAGATTCAATAAAAGAAAGTAATTCTTGTTTCGTCATATTCCAGTCTGCTAAACGCCAAAAACCTTGAATAATACGAGAAAATTCTAGTGTTTCGGCCATTTGAACTCGTTCCATTATAAGTACCCCCTTGATAAATGATAATATTTTTGAAAAGGCTTTCTTGCTACATATTATTATATAGTTACCCGGTTGTACAAACAATAAATATGTTTTGCTACAAAAACGATTTTTTCTATATGCTATAATGTAGAAACATAGAGCTATAAGGAGAGGTAAGAAATGATTCCAGTAACAATATTAACGGGTTTTCTTGGATCAGGGAAAACAACATTATTAAATCGAATTTTATCAGAGGATCACGGGCAGAAATTAGCAGTGATTGTAAATGAAATAGGGCAAATTGGTATCGATAATCAATTAATTATGAACGTTGAAGAAGAAATTATGGAAATGACAAACGGTTGTTTATGCTGTACTGTGCGTGAAGATTTACTCGTTGCTTTAAAACAATTACTGGACGTAAAGGCAGAAGGGAAAATGGACTTTGATGGTTTAGTAATTGAAACAACGGGTCTTGCAAATCCAGGTCCGATTATTCAAACTTTCTTTTTAGATCCAATTATTCAATCAGCGTACCAAATAAACGGTGTTGTAACAGTTGTAGATAGCTATCATATACATAAACATTTTGAAAAAGGACTAGAAGCAAAAGAACAAATTGCCTTTGCTGATGTTGTGTTAGTTAATAAATTAGATTTAATTGAAGAAAGTGAGAAAGAAAATCTCTTGCATGAACTTCAAGGAATTAACCCTACTGCAAAGTTAATCGAGGCGACTAACTGTGAAGTAGATATACCATCGTTACTGCAAATTCAAACGTTTAAAACGAAAGATACGTTACAAATTTATCCTCATACAGAACATAATCATCTAGAAGGTGTTAAATCGTTTGTACTACGTGAAGAACGTCCGTTAGATTTACAAAAACTGAATGAGTGGATGTCAGCTGTCGTTCAAGAATTAGGGGAATATTTATATCGCTACAAAGGAATTTTATCTATTGATGGAGTAGACAAACGTATCGTTTTCCAAGGTGTACATACACTGTTTGCTGCTTCGTACGATAGAGAGTGGCAAGAGGGCGAAGAGCGAGTAAGCGAAGTAGTGTTCATCGGAAAAGATATTAATAAAGAATGGTTCCAAGCACATTTTGAAGAATGTGTGAAATAAGTCTGCGTAAATCGCAGGCTTATTTTTTTATGAGCATTTTAATGAGATAATACTAGATTACAAAAATGAAGTATATAAGGGAAAGAAACTAAAAATAGAAAACATAACATTGATAAATGTATAATAAAAAGCCTGTTTTCACAGGCTTGTATTTTCATCAATAAGTAATTCCATTACAACACCTACAACTGGGCCCTCGTCATCAATATCCCCATTTAAACGGAAGCCAAATGACTCATATAGTCCCATTGCGTGTTTGTTGTCAGGATGTAAACTTAAATAAATTATTTTACATTCAAATTTTTCTTGTAAGAATTGAATGAGTAAGCGAAGGAAACGTTTTGCGTATCCTTTTCCTTGATATTGCTCGTCAATCATAAAGCGATCTAGCCATACGCTTTTACGCTCTTTCCAATACCATCCATACATTGCATAGCCAACAAGTGTTTCTCCATCATATAAACCTACTGACGTCCCGTTTCCTTCAAATAATGATTCCGCTAAGGAAAACGCATTACTTTCAATAAATTGCTGCTGGTCTTTTGCGACGTTTAAAGCAGCTACTGAACGCCAATTTTTTGCTGTTACTTCACAAATGTGAAGAGCCATAATTCCAACTCACCTTCTAAATTAATATAGCTTAAAAGCTAATGTGGATAATTTTACTTGTTATTTTAGTCAAGTCAAGCGGAAACAGACAAAAAAGTTGATTAGTTAGTAGCTTCTTTCAATGTATTTACGTTTTCTTCCATTAAAGTGAAGTAATCTTTATTGTTCTTTGCATCATCTTCAGAAATAGTAGCAAGGTGATTTAAGCGTAAAACTTTTGTGCCTGTTTCTTTTTGGATAACTGATGCTACTTTTGGAGTAGAGAATGTTTCAAATAAAATATATTTTAGACCGTGCTCTTTTACTGTTTTTGTAATGTCAGCAAGCTGTTTTTGAGATGGTTCATCAGATGCTGAAATTCCAGCGATTGGGATTTGTTTCAAGCCGTATCGTTGTTCCCAGTAGCCATAAGCTGCATGTGAAACTAATATTTCTTTCGTTTTTGCATTTGCAACAACTGCTTTAAATTGATCATCTAAATCAGTAAATTTTGTTTGTAGTGCCGCGAAGTTTTTTTCGAACTCTTTTTTATGTTCAGGCTGTAATTCTACAAGTGCATTTTTAATTTTTTCTGCTTGTTTCATCGCAAGAGTAGGATCTATCCAAACGTGTGGGTCTTTATCGTGATGATGTTCATCTTTTTTATGACCGTCTCCATGATCGTGCTGCTCTTCTTCAGATGAAGCACGAAGTTCGATATCTTTAGATGCATTTACAATTTTTACGTTTTCTTTTTTCAATGATTTTTCCATTTTTTCGGCAAATGGTTCTAATTCTGCTCCGTTATAAACAAATAAATCGGCTTTCGCCACTTGTACAGTCTGCTTTTGACTTGGTTCAAATGTATGAGAATCCGCACCAGGTGGGTAAATTGTTTCTACATTTACATAATCACCACCGATTTTTTTTGCAAAGTCAGCGAGTGGGAAAATGGTTGTATAAACAGAAAGTTTCCCATCTTTTTTCGCTGCACCTTCTTTGTTGTTAGAACATCCAGCAAAGATGAGTGTGAAAATAAGTATAAATGAAAATAGAGCTAATTTTTTAGGCATATAATTCTCCTCTTTTCTTTTTTACAATTATATTTTCTCCAAATATAAGAAGAAAATATCATTTTAATACAAAACGGAATAATTACGTTTTACGTTGCGAACCTAGTATAATACATCTTTATGAAAGTTGCAATAAATAATAATCATTACGATTTGTTTTTGTTATAAATTTGTCAAAAAGAAAGGTATTAATTTTTATGATTGGTGCATATGTGACAATGTTACTTTCATATATTGGGAGGGAGCAGAAAAAAAGGGGATGAGTGCTTGGGTTACTTCATGGAGGCTATCTTATTAATACTTGCGGTAGTATTGCCATTATCTTTTGTTTTAATTTTTTTAAGGAGATTAATAAGTAATTTAGGAGATGCTACAACAATAACGAAATTACCAATGGAGGAAAAAGAAAAGAAAAAAGAGTAAGTAAAGCACTATGCGTACGCATAGTGCTTTACTTATGGTAAAATGGGAGAACGGAAACTCCTGTCAGCGACGATTAGCTATAGGAGAGAATAGTAAATAAAGAGGTATACACATATATGAATAAGCGAACAGCGTTAGTACTTGGCGCAAGTGGGCTAGTTGGACAAGAAATAACGCGACTATTACTTGACTCAGATTACTACGATTCGGTTACTATTTTTGTAAGAGAACCATTACAATTACAGCATGAGAAATTGCAGCAGAAACAGGTAGATTTTTCAGTATTAGAGGAATATAAAGAATTTTTTGCAGTAGATGATGTTTTTAGTTGTTTAGGAACAACGATAAAAAAAGCGAAGTCGAAGGCGAATTTTAAAAAAGTAGATTATGAATATACATTGAGAGCTGCCTGCTTAGCTGAAAAACAAGGCGTGCAAAATTTTCTTGTTATTTCATCAATGGGAGCAAAACCTAAATCATTTTTCTTTTACTCGCAAGTGAAGGGGAAAATGGAAGAGGAGCTGAAAAAGCTAGTTATTGGTGGCATACATATTTTCAGGCCGTCATTATTAGTTGGAAATCGACAAGAATATCGTTTTGGGGAAAGAATGGCTGAGAAATTATCTCGTATTCTTCCGTTTATATTTAAAGGGGCTTTTAAAAAGTATAAACCAATTTCAGCTAAAGATGTGGCGAAAGGAATGTATATAACCGCGCTGCGTGAAGAATCTGGTATTCATATTTACAGTTCAAACGATATTATAGAGATAAAATAAGTAAAACCGAGAGGAATAACTTCTCGGTTTTATTTATTAGTTTTAATTTTTCCAGGTGCTCGTCGGTACTGATAGGGTTCTTTTAATTCAAAGCCAAGTTCATTGGCGGCTATTCTTGGGAAGTATGGATTACGAAGTAACTCGCGTCCAATAAAAATTAAATCTGCTTCGTTATTATTTAAAATTTGCTCTGCTTGTGATCCGGTTGTAATTAATCCTACCGCACCAGTTGCGATGTTAACATGCCCCTTAATATGTTTAGCATATTGTACTTGGTAACCAGGATACACATCAATATGTGCTGGTACAACAGCACCAGAACTACAATCGATTAAATCTACCCCTTGTTCTTTCATCCATCCTGTATACTGCACATAATCTTGAACCGTTAACCCGTCAGGATGATAATCATTTGCTGAAATACGAACAAATAATGGTCCGTGCCAAACTTCATTTACAGAGTCAATGATTTCGCGTAAGAAACGATAGCGATTTTCAGGTGAACCCCCGTATTCATCAGTCCGCTTATTTGAAAGCGGAGAAAGAAATTCATTAATAAGATAACCGTGCGCACCATGTAATTCAATAACGTCAAATCCCGCTTGTTTTGAACGTAACGCAGCTTTTTGAAAAGCTAATACGGTGTCTTTAATTTGTTGCTTACTCATTTCCACGGGTATTTTCATTCCATCGTTAAACGGAATTGCTGAAGGAGCTAAAGCGTCCGTTTCTAATTCAGCCTTTCTTCCAGCATGAGCGAGTTGAATGGCAGCTTTTGCACCGTTATCATGTATAAATGCTGTCGTCTTATGTAAGCCTTCAATTAGATTATCATCCCAAATGCCTAAGTCTTTGTTAGAAATACGTCCTTCAGGTAACACAGCTGTTGCTTCAATCATAACTAAGCCTACTTGGCCAGCAGCCCTGGTTCCATAATGAATGAGATGAAAATTGGTTACTCGGCCATCCTCATTCTCTGATGAATACATGCACATAGGCGACATAACGATACGGTTTTTTAGCGTAACGTCCCTAATTGTATAAGGTGAAAAAAGTTGAAGCTCCATCAAATATCCCCCTTGATTGAATTTTCTTACATTGTATCATCCTCTTTTTTGTTTCCCTAATAAAACGCTTATACGAAAAATTTTGTCTATTCGTGTTACAATGGCTAATATGAATTGAATTGGAGGATGACATATGTATCAGGCTTATTATGAAAGTGAATTAGGTTTGCTGGAAATTACAGCGAATACGAAAGGGATTACGTCTGTTATATTTGTTGAAGAAAGAAAAGAAGAACATAAAAATGAACTTGTTGAACAATGTATAAATGAATTAGATGAATACTTTAAAGGAAAAAGAAAAGAGTTTACTGTACCACTGTCTGCTGAAGGAACGCCATTCCAAAAGAATGTATGGGATGCACTTTACACCGTACCATATGGCGTAAGTGCTTCATATTTAGATATTGCAGATAAGGTTGGGAATACGAAAGCTGTACGAGCGATAGGAGGGGCAAATAGCCGGAATCCAATTTCAATTATCGTTCCATGTCATCGTGTAATAGGAAAGAGTGGAAAACTTGTTGGGTATGCGGGTGGTTTATGGAGGAAAGAGTGGTTATTGAAGCATGAAGGCATATTAAAATGAAGTATGGATGGAAAGAGGGATTGTTTTGAAATGTATAAATTGTGGGCGACCTTGTATTAATGATCAGTTGAATTGTGCAAATTGTCAACGAAACTTGCATAATGAACAAGGTGAAGAACGCTCGCTAATAGACAAAGAATTAGAAGTATATGTAGGGAGACAATATCCATATTACAAAAGAAAATGGGAGCTTGAGAATAAGCGAATTGCTAGGTGGAGCTGGAATGGTTTGGCTGCTATTTTCAATGTAGGTTGGCTTGGATATCGTAAGTATTATTTACCTGCTGCTTTATTTATACTGTTATTAGTAGCATGTGATGCATTTTCTTATTATATGGGGTTCAACGTAGCGTTGCCAATCATTAATATGGTGCCTCTTACGTTTTTATTACTCATTTTCATTCTATTTGGAATGGGGATTTTTGCAAATGGATTATATTATCAATTTGCAGAAAGGCGTATATATCGAATAAAAGCACGGGGAATTAAAGATGAATCGGTTGAAAATTATCTGATCCGTGATAGTGGTGGAACGAGTAAAATGGGAGCAACAATCGTTACTATTTTAGCAGTTGCTAGTATTTTTTTCAGTCATTTCTTTTTTCCGACTGATCGAGATATTATACAAAAAGTACGTACAAGTTCGCTTTATGAATATCCGTTCTTTTCGATTGGTGAATCGTTTGAAAGCTATTTTCAAAATTCAGGGTGGATATATTATCGTGGTTCGGAAGGTATGGAATTAGTAGAATTTCAAGGATACAGCCCAGGGATGCCAAGACAAAAAGTTACAATTCAATTTATTGTTGATTATAAATTGAGTGAAATTGAGCCATACTCCCTTACGATTAATGGTGAATCTAAAAATGAAGAAGAGTTTTTGAAGATGATGGAAGAAATATTCAAGGTTCAAAATCCGTTTGAAATAGAGGATGGATTGCAAGTAAATGCTATTCAACAAAGCGGAGGGAAAGCAATTTCTGACCGCTTTTTTTCTTTTATGAAAATAAATATTTAAAATAATCAGAATCTTTTGTATAATAAAATATATTATACAAGTTTTAACTTATACATATAGATTGGGGGAAGGAAGAATGAAGAGAAAGACAACAACAATTGCTGCACTTGCGTTAACGACTAGTGTACTGGTTGCGGGATGTGGGAATGGTGAGAAGGCTTCGACAACGAAGAAGGAATCAAGTAAGGGAATGGCAGATAAACAAGTTTTAAATTTGCTAGAAACAGCTGAAATTCCTTCAATGGATACATCTAAATCAACAGATTCTGTATCTTTCCGTGTATTTGTAAATGCAATGGAAGGATTATATCGTCTAGATAAAGATAATAAACCAACGCCAGGTATGGCCAAAGACGTGAAGATTAGTGAAGATAAAAAGACATATACATTTGAATTACGTGATGCAAAATGGTCAAATGGTGATCCAGTTCGAGCACAAGATTTTGTATATGCGTGGCAACGTACATTAGATAAAGCAATAGCAGCAGAATATGCATTTATTTTATTTGATGTGAAAAATGCACAGAAAGTAAATAAAGGAGAAGTACCGTCGGATCAATTAGGTGTTAAAGCGAAGGATGATAAAACGTTGGTAGTAGAATTAGAGCAACCAGCACCTTATTTCCTTGAGCTTACTTCGTTCCCTACATTCTTCCCATTAAATGAAAAGTATGTAAAAGGACAAGGGGATAAATACGGATTAGAAGCAGATAAATTATTGTACAATGGACCATTTACAATGAGTGAATGGAAACATGAACAAAGTTACCAGTTAAAGAAAAACCCAAATTATTGGGATAAAGATGCTGTGAAATTACAAGAAATTAATGTGGGTATAGTAAAAGAGACAAGTACTGGGGTAAATTTATATGATAGTGATCAAGCAGACCGTGTCATTTTAAGTTCTGAGTTTGTAGACAAATATAAAAAGAATAAACCAGATGAATTTAAAACGAAGCTAGACCCACGCATGTATTTCCTACGTTTTAATCAGAAAAATGCAACGTTTAAAAATCAAAAGGTTCGTGAGGCGATTGATTTAGCGTACGATAAAAAAGGAATTGCGGATGTTATTTTGAATGATGGATCATTGCCAGCGTATTTCTTAGTACCTGAAAAGTTTACGACAGGACCAGATGGAAAAGACTTCCGCACTGTAAATAAAAATTTCCGTGACAGTAAAGATAATGCTGCGAAAGCAAAAAAACTGTGGGAAGAAGCGAAGAAAGAACTTGGTCAAGATACAATTACAGTAGAATTACTAAATGATGATAACGGTAGTCGTAAAAAAGTGGGCGACTTTATTAAAGAAGAATTAGAGAAAAACTTACCTGGTATTAAAGTGAATTTGAAGCAACAACCATATAAGCAGAAGTTAGATTTAGAAAAGAAATTTGAATATGAATTCTCATTATCTGCATGGAGTCCAGATTATCCAGACCCAATGACATATATCGATATGTTCGTTACTGGAAGCTCATTTAATGAAATGGATTATTCAAATCCGAAGTATGATGATTTAGTAGCAAAATCAAAAGGAGAACTACTAAAAGATGACGCAGCACGCTGGAAAGCACTTGCGGAAGCTGAAAAAATCTTAATTGGTCAAGACGCTGCAATCTCTCCTACGTACCAACAAAGTACAGCTTACTTAGAGAAGACGTATGTAAATGGTATTGCTAACCATACGTTCGGTGGCGACTTCAGTTATAAATGGGCATATATTACAAAGAAATAGTATAATAAAAGATGAGTGAATTTTCACTCATCTTTTATTTGTTTAAGGAGGAACGTGGAGTGTTGAAAGGAATCAATCATCTTTGTTTTTCAGTATCAAATTTAGAAAACGCTATTCTGTTTTATGAAAGAGTGCTAGAAGGAGAACTATTAGTTAAAGGGAGAAAACTTGCATATTTCAATATATGTGGAGTATGGGTAGCACTGAATGAAGAGGCACATATTCCGAGAAAGGAGATTCATCAATCTTACACGCACCTCGCATTTTCTGTTGAACAAAAAGATTTTGAACGCCTGTTACATCGGTTAGAAGAAAATAATGTTCATATTTTACTAGGAAGAGAACGTAATGTGAGAGATTGTGAGTCTATATATTTTGTTGATCCTGACGGTCACAAGTTCGAGTTTCATTCAGGGACACTGCAAGACCGTCTAAATTATTATAGGGAAGAAAAACCACATATGACATTTTACTAGGGAGGAAGAGTATTTGCATGCACTTGTAATCGGTGGAACAGGGATGTTAAAGAAAGTTTCTATATGGCTTTGTGAGCAAGGGGTCCATGTTTCTATTATTGGACGAGATGAAGTGAAATTAGAAAATGTGAAGCGAGCAAGTTCTGCACCAGAAAAAATCACATGCCTTCCGTTAGATTATCATAATAGTGACGATGTAAAGTTAGCTATTAAAGGTACAATTGAGAGAAATGGTCCCATAACATTAGTTGTTGCATGGATACATTCAAGTGCAAAGTATGCGTTATCACTCATTTGTAAGGAGATAGAATTTTCGTCTGAAACATACAGTTTATTTCATGTTTTAGGCAGTAAAGCATCGCGTATGACTGCAAAGAAAATAGGTGGTACGCTTTGTCGATATCATAGAATTATATTAGGTTTTATTTTAGAAGATACATACGGAAGATGGCTTACTCATAAAGAAATATCAGATGGAGTAATTAAGGGGATTGAAAGTAATTGCAATGAATGGATTGTAGGGCAAATAGAACCATGGGAATTACGACCAAATTGATACGGGGGAATGAGAAATGAAAACAACTGTATATGTAACAAGGCACGGTGAAACAGAATGGAATGTAGCGAAGCGAATGCAAGGACGGAAAAATTCAGCTTTAACTGAAAATGGTATGTTACAAGCGAAACAATTAGGTGACCGAATGAAAGATTTAGCTATCGATGCGATCTATAGTAGTCCGAGTGAAAGAACACTTCATACTGCAAAGTTAATAAAGGGCGAACGTGATATACCGATAATAGCGGATGAGCATTTTTATGAAATTAACATGGGTATATGGGAAGGACAAACAATCGATGAGATAGAAATGCAATATCCAGAAGAAGTACATTTATTTTGGAATGAACCACATCTTTTTCAATCAACATCAGGGGAAAACTTTACGGCTGTTCATAAAAGAGTAATTGAAGGGATACAATTTCTTTTAGAAAAGCATAAAGGGGAAAATATTTTAATTGTCTCTCATGCTGCAGCAGCGAAATTACTTGTAGGGCATTTTGCAGGTGTTGAAATTGAACATGTATGGGGAGAGCCATTTATGCATAGCGCGAGTCTTAGTGTGATTGAATTTGATGAAGATCTTGGTAAAGTAAAACAATTTGCAGATATAAGCCATTTTCAGTAAACGTAAAAAAGGCCGCAATGCGGCCTTTTTTGGTGGGTATAAAAAACTAGCAATTACGTTTTTTATACCAGAAGTGATCGAATTTTTTATTCTTGCAAGAAGAAGACTTGTGTCTGCTATCTTTGCAATCATTCCATTTGTGCCCGTCATCGTGACAGTCTTTACCATGATCCCATTTGTGCCCGTCATCGTGACAGTCTTTACCATGATCCCATTTGTGCCCATCATCATGACAGTCCTTACCATGATCCCGCGAATCATCACAAGAACCATGATGGCTATGAGGGAAAAATACACATTTTTTACAGTAACATCGTTTTGTCCAGTAAAATTTCTTTTCAAAGCGTACACATTTTGTAACAAAAGTACAATGTTTCACGCGAGTACGTTTTGTAACTAAAACGCATTCTTTTCTACGAGTAAATTTTGTAACGAATGTCCATTTTTGAACGCGGACACGAGTACATTTTGTAACGAATGTCCATTTTTTTACATGAGTACATTTTGTAACGAAAGTACAATGTTTCACGCGAGTACATCTTGTTCTTGGACATTTGCAATCATCGCTACACTCTATTTTGGATGTGCAATCGTCATCACACTCAAAAGTACTTGGATCTTGGTGTAAGAAATCCTCCATCCCAGCACTTTTGATTTCTTCAACAGCTTTTCTAATATCACGTTTCATAGAAATCCTCCTTATCATACATTAAAGTAAACAGGTATTCTTTTTCCTTAACATGATATGAGATTCGGTTTCTTTCTGAACAGGACAAGAGTGTAATTTTATATAAATAGATGATAGCGGATGTATGGACAAGACAAGGCGCATACATTGAATGAAGAGAACAGAGAAGGGATGAGAATATATGCTACCTTCATATGAATTTTTTATTCATCCAATGTACTTAGTGGAATTGAAAAAAGATATTTGGTCAGATAGTCCAGTGCCAGCAAAGTTAACATATGGAAAAAAGAAGTATGATATTGATATCGTTTATCGGGGTGCTCATATTCGTGAGTTTGAGAAAAAGTCTTATCATGTTCAGTTTTATAAACCGAAAAAATTTTTAGGGGTGAAGGAATTTCATTTAAACTCTGAATTTATGGATCCATCTCTTATTCGTAACAAATTATCACTAGACTTTTTTAATGATATTGGGGTACTTTCACCGAAGTCACAGCACGTATTTATAAAAATAAATGGTCAAATCCAAGGCGTATATTTACAGTTAGAATCGGTTGATGAAAACTTTTTAAAAAGTAGAGGGTTGCCGAGTGGTTCTATTTATTATGCGATAGATGATGACGCGAATTTTTCTTTAATGAGTGAGAGAGATAAAGATGTTAAAACTGAGCTTTTTGCAGGATATGAATTTAAATGTTCGAATAAAAATAGTGAAGAGCAACTGAGTGAATTCGTTTTTCAAGCAAATACACTATCGAGGGATGATTATGAAAAAGAGATTGGAAAATACCTTCATGTTGATAAATATTTACGTTGGTTAGCTGGAGTTATTTTGACTCAAAACTTTGATGGTTTTGTTCATAACTATGCACTGTATCATAACGATGAAACAAATTTATTTGAAGTGATACCGTGGGATTACGATGCAACTTGGGGGCGGGATGTACAAGGGAGACCGCTTAATCATGAGTATATTCGCATTAAAGGATATAATACGTTAAGTGCAAGATTGTTAGATATACCTGCTTTTAGAAAGCAATATCGAAATATATTAGAAGAAATTTTAGAATTACAATTTACAGAATCCTTTATAAAACCAAAAGTAGAAGATATGTGCGAATCCATTCGTCCATATTTACTTCAGGATCCATATATGAAAGAGAAAATAGAAGTTTTTAATCAAGAGGCTGAGATGATTTTTCAATATATAAATAAAAGAAGAAACTATATACAAGAACATCTTCATGAATTGGGATGATTTTGAAGGAGATTGAAACATTATCAATCTCTTTTTTTGTATACTAAAGATGGAGAAATAAAATTTAGTAGAATGGAGTTGTGTAAATATGACGGTTAAGTGGATTGATTGGGTAAAACAAATACAATCAATAGCACAAGCAGGTTTAACGTACTCCAAAGATGTGTATGATCTAGAGCGTTTCCAACAATTACGAGACATTTCAATTGCGATGATGTCACATTACACAAAAACAGATTGGGAAGTAGTAGAGAATTTATTTGCAAGTGAGACAGGCTATCAAACACCTAAAGTTGATATACGGGCAGTTATTTTTCAGAATGAAAAATTATTATTTGTGAAAGAAAAAAGTGATGGGAAATGGGCATTGCCAGGTGGATGGGCTGATATTGGTTATACGCCAACAGAAGTCGCAGCGAAAGAGGTTATGGAAGAGACTGGTTATGAAGTCGACCATTTTAAGTTACTTGCAATTTTTGATAAAGAAAAGCATTATCCATCTCCATCGGCAACGCATGTATATAAGATTTTTATTGGATGTGAGATTGTTGGTGGAGAAAAGGAAACTAGCATTGAAACAGAAGATGTGGAGTTTTTTGGTGAAAATGAATTACCTAATTTATCAATTGCTAGAAATACAGAAGAGCAGATTAAAGAGATGTTTGCCTACATGAAAGACCCACAGAAGGAAAAAATAATAGATTAGTAATGGGGCACGCTGTTTGTTCTTGCATATGTATAAAGAATTGTACATATGCAAGAAATGAAGATATTGGCAGATTGCAACCTTTATGTAATAATGGGATGGTATGTGAAGAAAAAAGGAGATAGAAAAGAATATGTTAGCGAATATAATAGATCAGTTATTGCAATTTTTTGCAAGTCTAGGATACTTCGGAGTAGCTCTAGCTTTAATGATTGAAGTTATCCCAAGTGAAATTGTACTTTCTTATGCTGGTTTTTTAGTAGCAGATGGTAAAATTAGCTTTGCCGGTGCAGTTATTGCGGGAACAATCGGTGGTACTTTAGCCCAAATCTTTTTATATTGGCTTGGATACTACGGAGGGCGTCCGGTTGTAGAAAAATACGGGAAATATCTGCTTATTAATAAACATCATTTAGACATAGCAGAAAATTGGTTTAAGCGTTACGGAGCGGGAGTAATATTTTCGGCACGTTTTATCCCAATTGTACGTCATGCCATCTCTATTCCAGCAGGACTAGCTAAGATGCCATTAAAACTTTTCACACTGTATACAGTAGTAGCGATTATTCCATGGTCAATACTATTTATATACTTAGGTGAAAAGCTTGGTGGAAATTGGCGACATATTAAAGAGTATGCATCTGATTACACACATTACATAATTATAGGCGCAGTCCTATTTATTGCTCTTTACTTCGGATTAAAGTATTTGAAAAAGAAAAAAACAGCTCGTTAAAGTCAATGATTTTTCATTGGCTTTTTTATTTGTTCCGGTTCTAAAAAAAAGAAGTTGTCCATAATGTGTAATAATAAAGCGTAGCGGGGGAATGTGATGAAAGGATCACCGTTTTTACGTGGAACGATATTTTTAACGATGGCAACAATGATATCTAAAATGTTAGGGTTTATATATGTTATACCATTTACAGCAATGGTTGGTACGAGTGGGTACGTCCTATACACGTATGCATATCGTCCTTATACCATCATGCTCAGCATAGCTACGATGGGATTACCACTCGCCGTTTCAAAGATGGTATCAAAATATGATCAACTAAATGATTACCATACGGTTAAGAGAGTACTAAAGAGTGGTATCGTTTTTATGTTAATAATGGGAGTTATTTCGTGTTTTATGTTATATATACTAGCGCCACATTTAGCTAAACTAGTAACCGATGGCAATGATCAAACCGGAAATAGTGTAACGGCGGTCACTAATAATATTCAAATTGTAAGTTTTGCGTTAATACTTGTACCAGTAATGAGTTTATTAAGGGGCTTCTTTCAAGGATTCCAATCGATGGGACCTTCTGCACTAAGTGTAGTTGTGGAGCAATTTTTTCGGGTCTTAACCATTTTAATAGGAAGCTTTGTCGTTTTATATATTTTAAAAGCTTCTGTCTCGCTGGCTGTTGGTATTTCAACGTTTGGTGCCTTTATGGGAGCGATAGGTGGATTAACTGTTTTAAGTGCGTATTACATAAAAAGGAGAAAGCACTTAAAGAAAAAAGAAATGGCAAGTATACCGCAAACTACGAAATCTTTTTTCTCGTTATATAAGGAGCTTTTTACATATTCAATCCCGTTTGTTGTAGTTGGTTTAGCAATTCCGTTGTATCAGACAATTGATACATTTACAATAAATAAACTACTTATACAAATAGGGTATGTGCAAGGAGAAGCGGAGAAGATTAATGCAATAATTGGTCTTGTTCAAATGGTTGTACTTATCCCAGTTTCCGTTGCGACTGCTTTTAGTATGTCTCTCGTACCAGAGATGACAAAAGCCTATACAGCAGGAAATGTGAAGTTACTGTACAAACATTTTACGAGGACGAATGTATTAGTAGTAGCAATTACGGTACCAGCGGCAATTGGAATGATGTTGTTAGCAAAACCAGTATATACTCTTTTATTTGGTGCCGGAAATGATCCAGAGATGGGGAGAGTCATTTTACAGTATTATGCTCCTGCCTGTATACTATTTTCGCTTTTTACAGTAACGGCTGCGATGTTACAAGGGATTAATCAACAACAGAAAACAGTGTTAGGATTAGTAATTGGCATTATTGTGAAGATAGTTTTAAATATTGTATTGCTCCCGTATTTCGATTATGTAAGTTTTATCATTTCAACATACGCTGGTTATACGATTTCAGTTGGCTTTAACTTGTGGATGCTTTCTAAATATGTTATAAAGGCAACATAAGCTTTTTAAGGCAGAGAGCACTCTGTCTTTTTCTTTGTTTATAATATTTTTCTTATAAAAACGTTTTCAAAATAATTTTTCTATTGAAATTTAAACGTATGTTTCATATGCTGAGAATGGCGGTTCAAAAACTGTTGTTTAAGAGAGGTAGATTCCTACATGTAAAAAGAATCGGGGTGATAGTATGTTAAATATTTATTTAACAGACCGAAACGGAAAACTACAAGAGGTTGAGGAAATGCAAAAGGGTTGCTGGATTAATGTACTTCATCCAACGGAAGAAGAAATTCAATATCTAGTACAAACTTTAAATGTAGACTTAGATTTCATTAAAGACCCTTTAGATGATGAAGAACGCTCTCGTATTGAAAAGGAAGACAATAATACTTTAATAATCGTGGATATTCCAACAGTTAGACATGATGAAGAAGGAAATTCGATTTATGACACGATTCCAATAGGTATGATTGTCATGCCAGATTGCTTTGTGACAATTTGTTTAGAAGAAAACCCAATTTTTGAACGTTTTATTAATCAACGTATTAAAGAATTTTATACGTTTAAAAAGACACGCTTCGCACTTCAGCTCTTATATACAATTTCTACTTATTATTTAAGATATTTAAAGCAAATTAATCGAAAAACAATCGATTTAGAGCACCAATTAAATAAGTCGATGAAAAATAAAGAAATTTTCACATTGCTAGGCCTTGAAAAAAGTTTAGTTTACTTTACAACATCATTAAAGGCGAATAAAATTGTAATTCAAAAATTAATGCGTAACAGTACATTTTTAAAAATGTATGAAGACGATCAAGATTTATTAGAAGATGTATTAATCGAAAATAAACAGGCTATTGAAATGGCGGAAATATATAGTCACATTTTAAGTGGAATGATGAATACTTTTAGCTCTGTTATATCGAATAATTTAAACAGTGTTATGAAACTGTTAACGTCTATTACAATCATTTTATCATTACCAACAATGGTCTCTAGTTTCTTTGGAATGAATGTAAAGGTTCCGTTTGAAGGTGAGGCTCAAGGTTTTGTAATTGTACTTATAATATGTTTAACATTATCTTGCGCTTTAGCATTTGTATTTTGGAAGAAACGTTACTTTTAACGATAAAAAAGCTGCTCTAGCATAGTTGTATAACTGCGCTAGAGCAGCTTTTTTGCTATGAAATCCAAAGTTTTGAATAGAATATAACTTATAAAATGTAATGTATATGAAGGGAGTGAATTCCGTATAAGTCTTGTCCAATTAATAAAATGGGGTTAAAATTACATATTGTTAATGAAAAGTTGGAGGAAATACATCATGGAATTGTTTCAATTACCGAAAGCATTCCTGCAAATGAATACAATCTTTATCTCCATATTGATCGAAGCACTTCCTTTTGTGCTAATAGGTGTATTTATTTCAGGATTCATTCAAATGTTTGTGACAGAGGATATGGTAGCAAAATGGATGCCGAAAAACCGTTTTCTGTCTGTTTTAATGGCTACTTTTTTAGGTATGATGTTTCCAGGTTGTGAATGTGGAATTGTTCCGATTGTAAGGCGATTAATCGGAAAAGGGGTTCCGCCATATGCCGGGATTGCATTTATGTTAACGGGGCCAATTATTAATCCGGTCGTATTATTTGCAACATACGTTGCCTTTGGAAGTAGTATGCACATGGTATGGTATCGTTCTATTGTAGCGATTATCGTAGCAATTATCGTTGGAATTATATTATCATTTATGTTTAAAGAACATCAATTAAGAGATGATCACTTCCCAGAAGTGAATCATAAGCGTCCATTACGTAAAAAAATGTGGGATGTATGTACGCATGCTGTTGAGGAATTTTTCTCGATGGGAAAATATTTAGTATTAGGTGCATTAATTGCAGCTGCAGTTCAAACGTTCGTACAAACTTCAACACTTCTTGCTATAGGACAAGGGCCATTTTCTTCACCAGCTGTTATGATGGGACTTGCTTACATTTTATCACTTTGTTCAGAAGCCGATGCATTTATTGCTTCGTCATTCCAAAGTACATTTTCAACAGCATCACTTGTCGCGTTCCTCGTATATGGACCGATGGTGGATATTAAAAATATGTTTATGATGCTTGCGACATTTAAAACAAAATTTGTAATTGTTGTGACGGTTACAGTTACACTTGTTGTTTATGCAAGCTCACTACTCATTTATGCGATGGGGTGGTAGGTTATGTTTCGAGCATATATATTATTAGGTTTTACAATTTTAATTGGACAGCTTCATATATCCGGTAACATTACGAAGTATATAAATATGAAGTACGCCTATTTATCAAAAACTGCAGCTATTATTTTAGGTTTCTTAACGATTGTACAAATTATTATCGTTTTCCAAAAAGAACATCAAAAAGAAAAAGAGAAGCATGATTGTAGTTGTGATCATAGTCATTGCGGGCATGATCATTCGAAAGATGAAAATACATGGTGGAAACGAACGTTTTCTTATACTCTGTTCTGTTTTCCGATTATTTCAGGATTATTTTTCCCAATTGCAACATTAGATTCGGACATTGTTAAGGCGAAGGGGTTTCACTTTCCTGTTGCACAAGCGGAAAGTAAAGATCCATTTATGACAAGACAATTCTTAAGACCGGATACGAGTATTTATTACGGGAAAGAAGGATATCGTGGTGTAATGGAAAAAGGGAAGAAAGAGTTTGTTACGAAAGACAACATCACTTTAAAAGATGAAGATTTCTTAAAGGGTATGGAGACAATTTATAATTATCCTGGTGAATTTACTGGTAAAACTCTGTCTTATAAAGGATTTGTTTTCCGAGATGATTCTTCTAAAAAGGAACAATATTTCTTATTCCGTTTCGGCATTATACATTGTGTTGCAGATTCGGGTGTATATGGTATGTTAGTTAAAAAACCAGAAGGTGTAGAGTGGAAAAATGATGATTGGATTCAGGTAGAGGGAGAAATTTCAACTGAATTTTATCAGCCGTTTCATGCGAATATTCCAGTGTTAGAAGTAACGAAATGGAATAAAGTTGAACAGCCGAAAGAACAATATGTATTTAGAGGAGCCGATTGATAAAATCGGTTCTTTTTTATGGACTAAAAGTTCTAAAAATTGTTAATATTAAACGTGTAGTTCATGAGGTGTAGTGTATATTGGGATATTAGGGATAAATAATTAAAGGGGTGATAACAATGACTGAAGTAAAAGGTAAAACAGCTAATGAATCAAGAGTGTTTAAAACGAGTCGAGTATTTCCAACGGATTTAAATGATCATAACACGCTATTTGGTGGAAAGATATTGGCGGAGATGGATATGGTTGCTTCAATTTCAGCAACGAGACACTCGAGAATGGAATGTGTCACAGCGTCTATGGATTGGGTAGATTTCTTACATCCAGTACGTTCTTCAGATTGTGTTAGTTATGAATCTTTCGTAATTTGGACGGGAAGAACTTCTATGGAGATATTTGTGAAAGTAGTAGCAGAAGATTTAATTTCAGGTAAAAAACGTGTAGCAGCAACTTCATTCGTTACTTTTGTTGCGCTTAGCAAGGAGAATAATCCAGTCCCTGTACCGCGTGTTATCCCTGAGACAGAAGAGGAGAAAGAATTGCATCGAATTGCTGTGTTACGTGCAGAACAGCGTCATATTCGTAAGGCGGAGAGTAAGAAGGTAGCTACACTGCTAACCTTTTGATGTAAAATACTTTACCAGTGGTACTATTTTTGTAATAGGCTAGGGGACTTTTGAAATGAAAAGCGGACACCTGAAAATTAGGTGTCCGCTTTTATAGTTTTTTCATCCGCATATCGTACTACAATAACTGCTTAGCAGAAGCAAGCAGCACCGACGATAATTAAGAGGATAAATAATACGACTAGTAGCGCAAATCCATTACCATGTGCGAAGCCCATTGCTATTTCCTCCTTTTATTTTAAGATACAAAATACAATATGCAGATGAGCTCCTGTTTGATATGGACGTATATCATGGAATGACATATTTTTTGTATGATAATGTTTAAAAAAAGGAAAGATATAGGAATAACAGTAGTTAGAGAAAGGGACTTATCCATGAAGCACTTTTTAATTGTAATAATTTGTTTTATAGGTGTATTCATATGGATGAACGTTGATGTGGAAATGGGGAAGAAAATGGCTAGTGGATATGAATTAGAAAAAATTCGATTAGGGGATTTTCAATTATATACGAACGGTGATGAGTTATATAGAAGTTTATTTGAGGATATAAATCGTGCAGAAAAGAATGTATATATTCATTTTTATATTGTAGGTAAAGATGAAGTAAGCAAAGAATTCTTACACTTATTAGAGAAAAAAGCATCTAGCGGAGTAGATGTGAAATTGTCAGTAGACCGCATTGGCGGATATAAGCTTAAGAAAAAGATAATTAATCAATTAAAAGAAAAAGGCGTGAAGTTTACATTTAGTAAAAAACTTAAATTAAAAAACTTATTTTATTCTTTGCATCAACGTAATCATAGACGCATTGTTACTATAGATGGGAAAGTTTCGTACATTGGTGGCTTCAATATCGGAAAGGAATATCTTGGACAGGATCCTAAATTTGGTCCGTGGCGTGATTATCATGTACGCATCGAAGGGAATGGAGCTACTGATACGGAACGGAAGTTTGCGGAAGACTGGCAAGAAGATACGGGAGAGAAATTCCTTATACATCAAGAGTTACCGGTACAAGGAAATGTAAAATATCAATATATATTTTCGAATGGAAAAGGCTTATGGCAGAAGTACGGGGCACTATTAAAGAAGGCAAATCACTCCTTAATTATTGCTACACCATATTTTGTACCGAGTAAAGAGATGGTAAAAGGACTGAAAGATGCATTAAATCGTGGTGTCCGTGTGAAAATTCTCGTTCCCTTTAAAAGTGATGCCGTATTGTTAAAACAAGCTGCCTATCCTCATTTGAAAGATATGTTAGATGCTGGGGCGGAGATTTATCAATATCGAAACGGATTTTTTCATGGGAAAGTGACAATCATTGATGAGGAAATCGTCGATATTGGTACAGCGAATTTTGATAATAGAAGCTTTTATTTAAATAACGAATCAAACTGTGTCATATATGATAAGACAGTCGTTGCTGACGTCTGGAATCGGCTAAAAGAAGACTTTCATAAGTCAAAACGATTTTCAGAAGAAGATTTTGAGAAAATTAGTGGCTGGGATTGGTTTCTAGCAAGAATAGCGAATGTTATCGCATCATATTTATAGTATATAGATGAAAAATAGGAAGGGAGGCGCTTTAATGGATTGTATGAAAGAATTGATGACATATAGTTACACACTTATATATAAAGTTGGAGAGTACACGGGCAAGGTTCGAGATGAAGAATTAAAGGATATTTTACAGCATCATTTACCGTATATGTTGCAAGCATATAATGAACAAGTAAATTTTCAAGAAGGAGAAAATGTACAGCATATAACTTGTAAACAAATGTGGCCGGAATTTACAGAAATGGATAGGGAAACAGATAATGAATATACAGGGGATATTGGGATTGCTATTTGTTATATTACACATTTGAAGCGATTAGCATTAAAGTTTGCTCAAGTGGCAGTAGAAGTTGCGAACCCGGAGTTTCGTTCTTTTCTGGAAAATTGTTTTGTGAAAATGAATCGTTACGCATATAATGTTTGGCAATATGTTGTGAAGAAGGAATATAAGATTAAACATGTATATGAAAATGAAAAATTCGCGTGAAAAGCTAAGGTGGAATGAAAGGCGCCTTAGTTTTTTTTATGTCTAATTAGAGTGGGAGGATTAAAGATTGGCTATGTTATCCTAAAATTTACAAAAGTTTACTGTATCTTTACTATTTTTAAATCTTTCCTTTAAAAATAAAGAGTAATATGGGATTGTACATATTCTATCAAAGGGAGGAAACGCAAATGAACAAATGGGTTAAGTCATTAACTGCTATGGCACTTGCAAGTTCTTTATTAATGGTAGGTTGTAGTAAAGATGAGGATAAAAAGAAAGAGGATGACACAACTTCGCAGCAAGATGAAAAGAAAGATAAAGAAACAAGCGGAACAGATAAGTCTTCTGATTCGAAAGAAAAGAAATAAATGGATAATAGAGCTTCCTCACATAAACGAGGAAGCTTTTTTGTTGTATATTTGTATGTATTAGGGAAAAATAGAGAGAAAGAACTGAAGAGGGGATAATATATGAAAGTATGCATATTAGGAGCGACAGGTAGAGTAGGATCACACATTATGAAATTGGCATTACAAGATTCATATGAAGTAACGGTATTAGTTCGTGATTTGAGTAGAGTGGAAACAGAGCATGAAAGGTTGCATGTTATTAAGGGAAATGTATTAAGCGGAGATGATATAAAGGAAGCAATTAAAGGATGTGATATTGTAATTAGTGCTCTTGGAACTGATCGGAATGGGACGTTAGAGAAGAGTTTACCGATTATTATAAAGAAAATGGAAGAAGAGGGCATAAAGAAAATTGTTACAATAGGAACTGCTGGTATTTTACAAGCGCGAACAAATCCCAGTATATATCGTTTCCAATCAAAAGAATCGAAAAGAAAAATGACAACAGCTGCGGAAGATCACTTAGCTGCTTATGAAGCGCTGAAAAATAGTAAACTATGTTGGACTGTTGTTTGTCCGACGCATTTAATAGACGGTGATGTAACTGGTGTATATCGAACTGAAAAAGATATGTTGCCAACAGATGGATCGAAAATCACAGTTGGTGATACAGCTCATTTTACATGGAGTTTACGTAATAAAAGCTTATACGGGAAAAGTCGAGTAGGTATTTCATATTAAAAAACCATCCCAAAATAGGGATGGCTAAAAAATGATATAGCATACAAAGATGATAATCATAATGATTTGGAGAATGGCTTTGGCTACTGTACTACTTAAAAAACCGACTACAGTTGCAATTCCGACTAAAAGGGCGTCTTTTGGCGCCTTTTTATGCATTAGTTCCGTAATAAATACAGATAAGAACGGTATGATAATAAGCCCGAATGGTGGGAAGAAGAACGATCCGACAATGATAGAAACCATACCAACACGTTCGCCCGATTTTGTACTACCGTATTTTTTTAGGAAGTATCCATTTGCAATAAAGTCAGCAACGAAAATGAAGAGTGTAAAAATGACTTGAATAATCCAAAACGATGTCGTTAACTCTCCGCCATTTATTCCAAAATGATAAATGAAATAGCCAGCCCATACGGCAAGGATGCCAGGGATAATGGGGTATATAAAGGCAAGAAATGAAACAATGAAACAAGCAATGATACAAATTGTTAGTAAAACAGTCACTTTATAACTCCTTTGTAGTATCTAATTTATGTACAGCAATCTTTTTAATTTGATGCCCATCAAGTTCTAATGCTTTAAATTGAAAACCATCATATTCAACTGAATAGCCAGCTTCAATATTTAAATCAATTGCTTGAGAGAGAAGCCAACCACCAATTGTATCTAAGTCACTTTCATCGATATGTAGGCCAAACATATCATTTACTTCAGAAATGAGTACTTTCCCATCTAAAACAGTAAGCTTAGGAGTACGCTTTTCAATCATCGGTGATTCGTCTGCGTCAAATTCATCTTGAATTTCGCCGATAATTTCTTCAAGAATATCCTCCATCGTTAAAAGGCCAGCAGTTCCACCGTATTCATCCATAACAATCGCCATTTGTACGCGGTTCTTTTGGAGGTGTATTAACGTTTTACGAATGGGAACTGTTTCAAATACAGTTAAAACAGGATGTATGTAGGCATCAAGTGGTTTGTAAATGCCTTTTGTTTGATTATGAAAAATCTCTTTCGTATTTATCATTCCGATAATATCATCTTTATCCTTTTCAATAATAGGATAACGTGTATACTTTTCAGTTGCAACGATTTTCATATTTTCTTCTAACGTATTTTCAGTAGATAAACAAACCATTTCAGTTCTAGGTACCATAATTTCTTTAGCAACACGATCATCAAATTCAAAAATATTATTTACATATTTATATTCGGTTTGATTAATTTCGCCGCTTTTATAGCTTTCACCTAAAATGAGTCGTAATTCTTCTTCAGAATGAGCAAGTTCATTTTCTTTCGCAGGCTCTAAACCGAATAATTTTGTGAAAAATATAGCTGCACTATTGAGAAGCCAAATGAACGGATACATAATTTTATCAAATAAAATAAGTGGTTTTGCAAATTTTAATGTGATTGCCTCTGCTTTTTGGATTGCGAAAGATTTCGGAACTAACTCTCCTAATACAACATGGAAAAAAGTAATTACACTAAAAGCAATAATAAAGGATAGGGTGTTAGCCATTGTTCCAGTAATATTGATTTTTTCAAATAGTGGTCGTAATAAATGCTCTACAGTTGGTTCACCAAGCCAACCAAGCCCTAAAGAAGTGATAGTAATACCCAGCTGACAAGCAGATAAATAAACATCTAAATTAGATAAGACGCTTCTTGCAGCTAATGCTTGTTTATTACCTTCATTAGCAAGCTGGTCAATTCGACTTTTTCGTACTTTTACAACAGCGAATTCTGAAGCAACGAAAAAACCAGAAATAAGGATAAGTATAAAGATGAGAAAAATATTTAATATGTCCAAGTGTGTTCTTTACTCCTAAGTTGGAATAAAGATGTCACCTCCTGCAATTATGTTATACTTTTATAATAAATCCAAATGAAAAGATTAGTCAAAGAAAATGGGTAAATAATGGTGGGTTTTAATAATAGTTTTTTAATTTGCTGTTATTTTGTCCGCTATATAAAAGGAATAACCGTCTACTTTTAATTTAAGTAGACGGTTATTCTATGTTATGATTTCGAAATACTTCTAGCTAAAGTATACATGTTCTGTTTAGAGTGGTTTGTTGTCCATAAAGCTTGGAGAAACGATAAGATGCTATATGGAATATAAAGTAGTAACAAACCAATTGTGACAACTATAGGTGCATTTCCGCCAAATTGGACGATAAATTGTAATAGTCCGTTTGTATGAAAAATACATTCCATAAAAACGAATGAAAGAATAATGGAACTCAAAATAGATTTATGATTGGAAGTAAGCGCAATAAATAACGTATCAACAAGGAAGGCTGAATTTTTTATTTCGTATTCATTTGTATTATTTAAGAAAGGAAGCCATTTTTTTATTGCTTGCAGAACGATTATCATGGAAGTACTACATACGATGATAAAAGAGGAGAAGAAAGGAACCTTTATGAATTTCGCGATGTAGAGTAGTAGTAATAGTACTGAACATTGTAATATCACAGTACCAAAAGAATATGGTATCCAGCGTAATAAGGAAGTGCACTTTCTTACTGATCTCGGTGCTTTTAAAAATAGATGACCGATCCCTAAACTAATAAAGAAACCGATTACAAGAGTGAATGTGAAACGAACGATTGATAAAAAATATATTTCCCATATGTAGGGGAATAGTGGTGACGAATGGCTAGAAGTATGTATCATATTTTGTGTATTTATAATCTGATTTGCTGAGAAAAGGATAGGTTCATGCATCCAATCGATTCTTGGAATTGAAATAGAAAAAAGTTGTGCAAAGTTATGAAAAATGCTAATAAATCCAGTTGTGTAAGAGTAATTATGTGTAATGAATAATGCTGGAAGAGGACTTATGACAAAAATAATAAAAACACCAACTATAAATTTACATATATGTGAGCGCAATAAGGACATACAATCACCTACTCTTAGAATATTCAGAAAATTCTTATTCTTATTTTAGCTTTTTTCAGGGAAAGTTACAATATATTTTTCTCGAAGTAAGTTAGGGAGAATATACTATACTGAGATTATCCCGCTTTAACGGGCAGTAAGACTCCACCTCAAAATGCGGCGAATACGTAGAAGTTAGGTGGGGAGATCAACTGCCCGTAAAAGCCCGATTGATGAAGGCTAATAATAAGTGGGGTGAAAAAATCCCCACTTATTAAAGTTTCACTTTAAATAAGTGTATGATTAATGAATAAATTATGACGAAAAAATGAATAATTTTCAGAAAAATAAAATAATATATTTATTTTTTTCTGAAAATATAATATAGTTATGGCACAGAAAGTATTTTAGCATAAGGAGGCTTTTTATGAGGATTAAAGGGAATTATGTGCCAAAGAGGGAAGTTTTGTTCTGCTCAAGTTCAATTACGATAGGGGAAGCGCTGGAGCATTTAAATAAAACGGGGTATCGTTGTGTACCAGTTTTAGATGAAAAAAAAGAGAATTTTTTAGGGAATGTATACAAAGTAGATATTTTAGAATATAAAGGTTCACTTGAAGATAATGTATTACAATTATTGAACGATAAAAATGGGTACGTGAGAGAAGACTCTTCCTTCTTTAAAGTATTTTTTACAATTAAAAAATTACCGTATTTATCAGTAGTTGATGAAAAAGGGGTCTTCCTTGGTATTTTAACTCATAAAAAAGTTTTTGAACTATTAGAAGATGCATGGGGAGTCCATTCTAGTAAATATTCTGTCATGATTGGAACACAAGATTATAATGGGGCCATTCAAAAATTATCGACAGTGCTAAAGAAATACACTGGTATTCAAAGCTTAATGACTTTTGATAATGATGCTTTATTAGTACGTAGAATTATGTTTACATTGGGAGAAGAGTTTGAAGATAGTGAATTAGAAACATTGCTAAAAGATTTAGAAGATCATGGATTTAGAGTTGTGTATGTTGAAGAGATGAAGAATCCACGTGAAGTTGAAACGATAGATTAACAAGTAAAAGCCATCTTATTTTTGGGATGGCTTTTACTTGCTTTTGCATAAAGATATTCAAATATAATAAAGCATAAAAAATATATATTTCTAAAAATATTTGTGTAATAGAATAAATAAAGGAGGTATGTGTGGATAATTTTGATTTTCAAAAAATTCTATTTAAAAATATGTTTTTATTTTTCAACCAAATATGGTACTATATGTGTGATAAAAACAAAGAGGTCTGACAACTAAACTCCACGTTATAACACTCTAATGACTTAAATATTCAAAAAAATCAAAATTCATCATTTAGAGTAATTAAAAGGGGAATGGAGAAATTATGGAGAAAGACATCGCTTTGTAAGGGGCATATTTTATGATTATGAACAGAGAGGAGGATGCATAGCATATTGTGAGAATAGAGAAAAACAATGAAAAAGTGCTATGCAAATGAAAGAGATGAAGGGACGATTAAGGCCAGGTGATACGCTAGCAATCGGTTTAATGTTATTTGCATTATTTTTAGGAGCAGGAAATTTAATTTTCCCGCCAGTTTTAGGTCAACAAGCAGGAGAAAATGTTTGGATTGCTACAATTGGATTCCTAGTAACGGGAGTCGGATTACCCCTATTAGCTGTCACAGCTGTCGCGTTTGTAGAGGGGGACTTGAAAGCGCTATCTTCTAGAGTTCACCCTATATTTGCGTTTGTTTTTCCACTGGTTAGTTATTTAGCAATTGGACCATTCTTTGCGATTCCGCGTACTGGAGCTGTTTCGTTTGAAATGGGAATGAAGCCATTTTTATCAGAAGCAATGGTTTCAGAATGGTACATGCTATTCCTTTACACTGTAGTTTTCTTCGGAATAACGTGGTATTTATCATTAAATCCATCTAAATTAGTTGATTGGTTTGGAAAGTTTCTCACACCATTGTTAGTATTAATTGTTGCTGTTATTGTCGGAAAGGCAATTATTGATCCGATTGGCACACCGGCTGCACCACTCGCTGCTTATAAAGAAAATGCTTTCTTTGGTGGGTTTATTCAAGGGTATTTAACGATGGATGCAATTAGTGCTCTTGTGTTTGGAATTGTTGTTGTACAAGTTATTCGCTCAAAAGGAATAAAAGAGAGCGGACAAATCGCAAAAATAACAGTCGTATCAGGAGTAATTGCTGTAATAGGTTTAACGTTAATATATTTATCACTTGCTTATCTAGGTTCAACAAGTACATCACTTGGTGTTTCAGAGAACGGTGGTCTTATTTTAACGAATGTTGTAAATGAGTTGTATGGAACGAGTGGGAAAATTTTATTAGGACTTGTTATTACACTTGCTTGTTTAACGACTTCGGTTGGATTAGCATCTGCCTGTGCAGGGTTCTTTTCAAACTTATTCCCGAAATTTTCACATAAAACGATTGTAACAATAGTATGTGTATTTAGTTTAATTGTATCTAACTTAGGATTGACACAATTAATCGCAGTAACTTTACCAGTGTTAATGATTATTTATCCAGTTGCAATTGTATTAATTGTACTTTCGTATTTCCATAAATGGATTGGAAAGCGTAATACAATTTATATTGGTGCAATATTAGGTGCGTTGTCGATTAGTTTATTTAATGGCTTAGAAAGTGCGAACATAAAAATTGACGCAATTTCAAATGTACTACAAATGTTACCATTATATAAAGAAGGAATAGGATGGTTAATCCCAGCATGTATTGGCGGGGTTCTCGGTTTCTTCTTCTATAAATCAAATGAATCAAGTGAGTTACAAAAGAAAGGTGCCTAGGCGCCTTTCTTTTTTTGAAGGGGATTTTTATGTTTTGTCTAAGTAGTAATTGGGAGGATTGATAAAATGGCTAGTTTTGAAGATTTTTTAACTTTGGATTTGCGTATTGGGACGATAAGAAAGGCGGAGGAATTTAAAGAAGCGAGGGTTCCTGCAATTAAGTTAGAAATTGATTTTGGAGAATTAGGGGTTAAGCAATCAAGCGCTCAGATTACGAAAAGATACAACCCAGAAGATTTAATCGGTCAACAAGTGGTTGCTGTTGTGAATTTCCCACCAAAGCGTGTGGCAGGATTTAAATCGGAAGTGCTTGTACTTGGTGGAGTTCCTGAAGCTGACGATGTTGTTTTACTCCAGCCAAATATGGAACTACCGAATGGAACGAAAATTAGTTAGTGTGAAGGTAGGTGTTAATTTGGATATCAGACGAGAATATTTAAAATGTGCGATTTCGAATTTCAAAGCAACACAAAACCAAGGAGAACGAGTACTTTCTCAATTATCTTATGAACAGATAATGTGGTCTTCTCATGAGGAGACGAATAGTATTGCGATTATTATTAAGCATTTACATGGTAATATGCGTTCAAGATGGACGGATTTTTTAACGTCTGATGGTGAAAAAGCAAATCGTAATCGAGATGGTGAATTTGAAGGCGGCTACAATTCAAAACAAGAAGCTCTTACTGCGTGGCGAGAAGGGTGGGATTATGTTTTTGAAACTTTGGATAATTTAACGCCAGAGAAGGTTTCGCAGAAAGTATACATTCGCGGAGAAGAACACACTGTAATGCAAGCGATCGAAAGGCAGATTTCTCATTATGCTTTACATATTGGACAAATCATTTACATTGGTAAAATGTTAAAAGAAAATGAATGGGAGTGTTTAAGCATTCCTAGAGGTCAGTCTACTAGTTATTTACAGAAAAAACGTTCAACGTAATAATATGAAAGAAACCGATATAAAATAGGAAGTAAAAAAATAAGCCAAACGATAGATGGCTCCGTGAACATTAGAATGCTACCCGCAATAAGCCCATATATAATAAGAAAGAAACCAAAGAGTGTATTTATAGGAATAAAACGTGAGACAAATAATTGCTGATTTTTGAAACAAGTGTTGTGAAATAAATAAAAGCGGAAATGCCATGTAGAGGTAATAAGATCTTTCTTTCTCGCTATTCTTTTTTTACATTTATGACAGATGAATGGTGGCTGCATTTCGTTACACTCCATTTTTGGAATTCATTAGTTTCATAATAATTTGAGACAAAATTAAATACAAAGTGTATATCCCAATATACGCTCCTGCAAGTAGAAAAAGTGGATTTAGTAAAATTCCATGAATGCTTGTCATGAAAACTAAATTTTGTATTAAAACATCATATATATTAATAGAAATAATTGTCCCAAGTACATATAGTGCTAAGTATGCGGAAATATGTAGCACAATACGAATTTTAGGATGTAAAGCAAGTAAATAAAAAGTAATTGATAAAGCGATTGGTAATGCTCCTATTAGTAGCTTCAATTCATTTCACCTCATTAACAATATAGCCGAAATTTAAGCGGTCTATTCTCTAGAGCTTGTACATAACTTGAAATAGAGAGGGTGATAGTATGAATCGAGGCTTTTTTTATGTGAAATTAACAAGTGTACGTAAGTTAATTTTATTTGTTATTACTACGGTATTAGCGACTTTTTTTCTTATTAGTGTAATGGTAACTTCCATGAAAGAGACGAAGTCAACGTATTTATATAATTGGTTAAATGAGTTATCAATGAATGGTTACATGTACGTTATTGGGAAAGAGAATCATTATTTTACACAGGAGTACCGGAATTTGAATCAAGACTTTTCTATTTCTTCATTCCTCTTTTCGATGGCTACGAATATTCGTTTTGATGATGTACGTAGTTTTGTCGGAAAGGAGCTTCCGGGATTTGGAAAGTATGATACAGAAATCGTTATAGCAGGTGAAGGAACAAATTACTCCAACTTACCGATAGAATCGAGTGTTCCTCTTGAAGAAGTAGTGAAGGAACGGACTGGAGAAGCTGGACAAGTTCCTAAGCCTGATCCGAATAAAGAGAAGAAACAACCATCTCAAACGACGGGAAAAAGACAAGTTGCATTGATTTATCATTCACATAGCTGGGAATCTTATTTGCCGTTACTCAACTTAACGAATGATCCAAATCCAAATAAAGCAACGAGTTCTGTAACGAATATTTCAATAGTTGGCGATCGATTGCGTGAACAGTTAGAAAGTGAAGGAATCGGTGCTACTAACGATAAAACTGATGTTGGTCAAAAATTAATAAGTAAAGGATTAAACAGTAATAGTTCTTATAAATTATCACGAGAAATTGTACAAGAAGCGATGGCTGGTAATAAAGAACTCCAATATTTTTTCGATTTGCACCGTGATAGTGCACGGAAAAATGTCACGACAAAAACAATTGGAGATAAATCATATGCAAAGCTTGCTTTTGTAATTGGGAAAGGAAATAAAAATTATGAAAAGAACTTACAATTAGCAACAGCTCTTCATGAGGAAATTAATAAGAAATATCCAGGAGTGAGCCGTGGTGTAATTCAAAAAGGGTTCCAAACAGGAAATGGAGTCTATAATCAAGACTTATCAGGACAGGCGATTTTAATTGAAGTTGGCGGGGTAGATAATACAGAGGAAGAATTAAATAGATCGATTGATGTTCTTGCTAAAGCATTTGGAGGGTATTTTTGGCAAGCGGAAAAAGTGAATGGATAAATTGGGAATTTAATTAGCCCTCATCAATCAGGATACCCGTTAATACTAGAAACACGTAAGCGAGAAGCTTACGTGTTTCTATTCATAATCTATAGGTAGAAAGACATGACACATTATAGACAAAATTCCCTATTATTATATGGATATCGAAATTTGTCTATTTATAGTAAGAAATTCAGAAAGGAATTTTCGGAATAGTGGAGAAAATCTTTTTACAAGGAAAATTTTTAACTAACAGAATGGGTAGGGGATCAAGGTGATACGAGAGATTAGAGTAGAAGATGCAGCATCATTTTTACAATTAAGTAAGCAATTAGACGAAGAAACGAAATTTATGTTATACGAACCAGGAGAAAGAAAAACTACAGTAGAGCAACAAGAAAATATGGTCCACCGTTTTATAGAAAATGAATATGCGACAATATTTGTAGCAGTTGAAGAAGAGAGAATAGTAGGGTTTATTTTAGTTAATGGAAATAATATTCAAAGAAAGAGACATGTTGCGGCAATTGTAATTGGTATTTTGCAAGAGTATAGTGGCCGAGGTATTGGAACGAGTTTGTTTAAAGAAGTAGAGAAGTGGGCAAGATTACATGATGTATGGCGTTTAGAATTAACGGTAATGGCCCACAATACAAGAGCTCAGGCACTATATAGTAAAATTGGATTTGCACAAGAAGGTGTCAAAAAATCTGCTCTTATCATCGATGGAAAAGATATCGATGAGTATGAAATGGCCAAATTATTAAAATAAGAGGTCGTTATATGAAAAAAAGATGGGCACTACTTGGTACCGTAGCAATGATACTGATTGTTGGAGTAGCAGGAATAAATTATAAGATGTACAAGGAGAAAGAGGCACGGGAAGTAAATGTAAACAATATATTTCCAAAAGCAAAAGAAACGATTGCTAATATGGATGGGGATATCGCAGTCATTAGTAATCCAAATTCGATGCTTGTACTTGTGAATAAAAATAGGCGTTTACCAGATGGGTATAGACCGCCAGATTTAGTTATTCCGAAAGTACGTTACTCTAGTGAAGGTGATCAAGAGAAGAAAAAGATGAGGAAAGAGGCAGCGGTGGCACTTGAGGAAATGTTTCAGCAAGCCAATAATGAGCGGATTTTCCTTTTTGCAGTCTCTGGATTTAGATCTTTTGATCGACAAAAAGCATTAAATACAATGTATAAAAGACAAGATGGAGAAGCAAAGACAGCGATGTCTAGTGCAGTCCCCGGTACGAGTGAACATCAAACAGGACTAGCTATGGATATTACATCTCAATCTGCTAAATTTCAGCTAGAAACTGTTTTTGGGCAGACGAAAGAAGGAAAGTGGCTTTCTGAAAATGCCCATAAGTTTGGTTTTGTTATTCGATATACGAAAGAGAAAGAAGGGATTACCGGTTATCGTTATGAACCGTGGCATGTACGGTATGTTGGGAATCCGCAAGCTACATATTTATATGAAAACCAACTGACGATTGAAGAAGTAACGCAGTAATGAATTGAGGGGAGAGGGCTAAGATGACGATGTTATATAAGAAAAAGGTACATGCATATATTACGAGAGAAAAAGAAGGGGTTATGCAACTACTCGTTTTTAAACATCGTGATATACGAGAGGCTGGTATCCAAGTGCCAGGTGGGACAGTAGATGAAGGCGAAACGTTAGAGGCAGCAATTTTACGTGAAGTGCAAGAAGAGTCAGGACTACGCCATTTTTGTATCGAGCGCTTCCTTTCTGATTACATTATTTATATGAAAGAAAAAAAGGAATATCAAAAACGTCATTTTTTCCACATTTCATTATTAACACATGTGAAAGATACGTGGGAACATATAGTAAGTGCTGGTGAGGAAGACAAAGGTTTAGTATTTTGTTATGAGTGGGTTGATATTAACAAATGCCCTGAATTAGCAGGTAAACAAGGCGAGTTTTTACATTTGCTAGAAGAGGTATATGTAAAATGATAAAAAGAGTCTGAGGCGATATTGAATTCGTTTCAGACTCTTTTTATTTCTCTGGAAATTAAAGGTTTTTGAACTAGTAAGTTGAAGTCCTTTAAAGGGATTGTAGTTGTTTATGCCAGGAGCGGAGAAAATGAAAAAGTAATAGATACACGTCATATATATAAGGGCCAATAAAAGGAGAATGAAAATGGAAATTCAGTTCAATACACTATTGCAAAAAGAATTAACAATTCATGATATACAAACTGCGATGGAGGATGGGAAACTAACTTCAAAAGAATTAGTCATGTATTATCTTCATAGAATCACAAAATATGACCAAGATGGTCCGAAACTCAATGCTATTTTAGAAATCAATCCGGACGCTATCTTTATTGCAGAAGGGTTAGATCATGAAAGAAAGACAAAAGGTCTAAGGGGTCCATTGCACGGTATCCCTGTTTTACTTAAAGACAATATTGAAACGAATGACTCAATGCATACAAGTGCAGGTACGATTGCCCTGGAACAAAATATAAGTAGTGAAGATGCATTTCTTGTTAAAAAGCTCCGAGAAGCAGGTGCGATTATACTAGGGAAAGTAAATATGACAGAGTTAGCAAACGGAATGTCTTTTGAAATGTGGGCTGGATATAGTGCTAGAGGCGGTCAAACGATTAATCCTTACGGTACAGGAAAGGATGATATGTTTGTTGGTGGATCGAGTACAGGATCTGCCGTTGCAGTTGCTGCTAACTTTACTGTATTATCCGTTGGAACAGAGACAGATGCTTCTATTTTAAGTCCAGCTGTTCAAAACTCTGTAGTAGGTATTAAACCGACAGTTGGTTTAATTAGCCGTAGAGGAATTATTCCGTTCACATATTCTCAAGATACAGCCGGTCCGTTTGCTAGAACGGTAACAGACGCTGCTATTCTATTAGGGAACTTAACAGGAATAGATGAGATGGATGCAGCTACTTATAAAGGTGAAGGAAGGACAGAGCAAGATTATACAACTTATCTTGATGTAAATGGTTTAAAGGGAGCGAAGATCGGTGTTTATAGCAATGCTCCAAAAGATTATTACGAAAATGGTGAGTACGATGAAAAATTGTTTGAGGAAACGATCCAAGTATTACGTAGTGAGGGAGCGACAGTAGTAGAAGATATTGATATTCCGTCTTTTCATAGGGAATGGAGTTGGGGAGTTCCACTTTATGAGCTGAAGCACAGCTTGGATAACTATCTTTCTAAATTACCTTCTACTATTCCAGTACATTCTATTTCGGAGTTAATGGAGTTTAATAAAAACATAGCAGAAAGAGCTTTGAAATATGGACAAACTAAGTTAGAAAGAAGAAAAGATTTTCCTAATACGTTAAGAAATCCAGAATATTTAAACGCAAGATTAGAAGATATATATTTTTCGCAAAAACAAGGTATTGATTTTGCATTGGAAACATATAATCTTGATGCGATACTGTTCCCTTCCTATATAGGCTCTACTATATGTGCGAAAGCAGGTTATCCGTCTATAGCAATACCTGCGGGATATATGGAAAGCGGGAGACCTTTTGGAATTACGATTGCAAGTACTGCTTTTAGTGAAGGAATATTAATTAAACTAGCATACGCTTTTGAACAAGCGACAAAACATAGGAAGATTCCCAACTTGTCATGAATAGAATAAACAAAGAGGACAGGAATTCCTGTCCTTTTTGTTTTATTGATTAAAGTGAAATATCTTTCTGCTCCGTCTTATGATATTTTAATAAGTTAAAGGATAAACAAGCAGAACATAAAATAAGAAAAGCGGCGATAATATAAATAGTACGAACGCCGAACATATCAGTAATAATTCCAACGCTAAGCATAGAAAGACCAGAAGCTGTCGAGAGAAGTGCACCATGAGCTGTATACATCTTCGATAATAAAGAAGGAGTGACGCTTGATTGTAAAACCGTCGTTTGAGAAATATCTCTAATTTGATAACATGGCCCCATTAGAACACAAAGAAATAGAGCAATAAATCCGCTACTTGTCATACCATATAAAAAGGTAAGAATACTAAACATAAGAGAGCCTATCGCCATGGAGCGTATTAAATTTTTTTGAATATATGTACTCATTTTCCACGCTAATATCCCGCCAATTAATGTGCCGACGTAATAACTTGTATTAATATATCCCCACCAATCTTCGCCTTTATGTAAAGCAGTCGTTACATATGCCATCGTAATAGCACCGATCCATATCGTCCCTGCGAAAGTTTCAATTAAGTCCATAATTGTAACGGTACGGAGAGAAGGATTTTGAAATAAGAGTCTCCATCCTTCTAATAAAGCAGCACTGTTTGAAGAGGAAGGCTCTGTTACGCGTTCAGTATGTATGGAACGTAATGAAAAGTGTAATGCAACACATCCAAGAATCATCAAAATGTTATTAATCATGAGTGTAGAGCTAGCGCCAATGAGAAGAACGATAATACTTGTAAATGAATAAGCTGCCGCTTGTACAATTTGTGTTAAAAAGGAAAAGATACTATTTACTTTTACTAAGTTTTCTTTTGGTGTAAGGCGCGGAAGAATGCCGTATAGTAATGGAGCACTCCACCCATTACATAATGAAATGAAAAAAATAAAAGTTAATAGGGCTAAAATGTTTGTGGATAAGACCGGGAATAAAATCATTAATAATAGGAAAAGAGCTGCTTTCAGCCATTGCAAAGTATATAGCAACTTATAAGATGGAAAACGATTCATTATAAGTGGTGCAGATATGTTAGCAATTAGATTTGTGATAACTTGCAATAATGGGAAAAGGGCAGTAATAGTAGCTGATTTAGTTGATATATAGATATGAGTTGTAATAATCATAATGTAAACGATGTCAGCGAGAGTAATGCATATTTTGGAATTTAAATAGTAAGCTATTGAGCGATTTCGCAATAAGAACACCACTTTCTTAAAAAATAATACTTTTGAAGTTAGAATTATTATAGTTTGAAAATCAAATTTTCGAAAGAATTTAATTTTTTGTCGTTTTTTGAAAGGAATTTTCATGTATAATGAAGAATATATTAATATAGTATTTTATTAATGCTTGTTGTAACAGCGAATACATATAATAGCTTGTAGCAAACGCCCTCTGTGTGAATAGGGCGGATAAACCATTCTTTTCTTCATATACATATAGAAAATGAGAAAGAAAGTGAGGGTTGCATATGGCTGGATGGGTGATTTGGTTTATAATAGCGGGTATTTTATTTATTGCAGAAATGTTATCGATTACGTTTTACATGCTTTGGCTTGGAATTGGAGCTGTTGTCGGAGGTCTTATTGCCTTATTTGCTCCTGATGCACTATTTTTACAAGTTGTCGTTGGTGCGATTGTAAGTTTAACATTGACTTTCTTTACGAAAAGAATTTCAAAAAACTTTCGAGAAGCAAAAGGTTTTACTGATACTGTAGATAAACTTGTTGGTAAAAAGGGAATCGTTATGCAAGCGATTACAAGTGAAGTGAACGGTATTGTGAAAGTGGATGGAGATACTTGGACAGCTATTTCGGATACTCCTATTGATGCTGGAGAAAAAGTCGTTGTTATACAGAGGCATAGTACTATTTTACAAGTGAAAAAGGAGAGTGAATAAATATGGTAGCATTAACGTTAACGATTATTTTCGCATTGATTATCGTTGTATTTGTTGCATTGACAATTAAAATTATTTCTCAGCAAAAAGTTGGGGTCGTTGAAAGGTTTGGTAAATTTCAACGGATTATGCACCCAGGATTAAATATTTTAATCCCAATTGTAGACCGCGTTCGTGTATATCACGATTTACGCATTCAACAAACGAATGTACCACCACAAAAGGTAATAACGAAAGATAATGTACAAGTAGAAATTGATACAATTATTTTCTATCAAATTGTTGAACCAGAACTTGCGACATACGGTATTTCAAACTATGAATATGGTGTTCGTAATATTACATCTGCAACAATGCGCCAAATTATTGGTAAAATGGAGCTTGATGAAACATTATCAGGCCGTGAAAAAATTTCAACAGAAATTCGTTTAGCACTTGATGAAGCGACAGAAAAATGGGGCGTTCGTATTGAGCGTGTCGAAATAGTCGATATTAACCCACCAAAAGATGTGCAAGCATCAATGGAAAAACAAATGAAAGCAGAACGTAACAAACGTGCGATCATTTTAGAAGCTGAAGCAGCAAAACAAGATAAAGTCCTTCGTGCTGAAGGGGAAAAACAAAGTAAAATTTTAATGGCTGAAGGGGATAAAGAAGCGCGTATTCGAGAAGCTGAAGGTTTAAAAGAAGCAAAAGAATTAGAAGCGCAAGGGGAAGCAAGAGCGATTGAGGAAATCGCAAAAGCAGAACAAAATCGAATTGAATTACTTCGCGCAGCAGATTTAGATGAACGCGTACTTGCTTATAAATCGTTTGAATCATTAATTGAGGTTGCAAAAGGACCAGCAAATAAAGTCTTTATTCCGTCTAATGCAATTGAAACACTTGGTACTCTTGGTGCAATTGGGGAAATCTTTAAAGAAAAACAAGCGAAGAAATTACCTCCAAATGATACAGAAAAAGAACAATAAGAGTGAGAAAGAGAAATGGGATGCCATTTCTCTTTTTTTGCGTATATTACGAAAAGCTTGTACATATCCATGTATAAAGAAGGTGATACATTGAAAAAGTATGCAACCCGTATACATGGGAAGAAACTAATCTCGTTACTCTTTCTATATGCACTAGTCATAATTATTATTGCGTCGATTTTGACGTCGCTTTTACATACAATGAAATCGAATTATGCGAATCAATGGTTTGGAAAAGTGTCTATGCAAGGTTTTGTTCAAATGATAGAAAGTGAGAATCGTTATTACGGATTTGATTATTTTAAGCAGAATAAAAGGGAGTCAGTTGGAAATTTACTATTCTCTATCGCGACGGATTTGAAAATTAAAGATTTAAGAACGTTTGTCGGTAAAGAAGTGCCTGGTATGTCAAAGTATTACTCTAATATTATCGTAGCTGGGGAAGGGACAAACTTTACGAATATCCCAAATGAATCTAGTGTACCGATTGAAGAAGTAACGAAAGAGCGAGAAGTAGCAAAAGATAAAGTTACAGAAGCTGAAAAGAATAATCCGGTTCAGAAAAAGAACGGAGCGAAAAAAGGTGAAAGTGCAGTATATATTTATCATACACATAGCTGGGAATCCTTCTTTCCGTTATTACCAGGGGCTACCGATCCATCCAGTCCAGATGTAAATGTGTCCTTACTAGGGAAACGTATGAAAGAACAACTTGAAGGACAAGGAATTCCGGTAATTCATGATAAAACGAATATGGGAGATTTATTAGCGAGTAAAAAATGGAAATGGCCGCAATCATATAAAGCGTCTCATGAATATGTAAAAGAAACATTAGCACAAAATAATAAAATTGCGTTTCCGATTGATATACACCGTGATGATCAGCGAAAAAAGGTAACAACAAAAGTAATCAACGGGAAATCGTATGCAAGATTATATTTTATAATTGGGATGGAAAATGAAGGACGTGCTGAAAATGAAAAAATTGCAAGATCAATCAATAGTTATCTAGATGAAAACTATTATGGATTAAGTAGAGGGATTTTTCCGAAGTATAAAAAAGATGGAAATGGGGTTTATAACCAAGATTTATCTAAAAATGCGATGTTAATTGAAGTTGGTGGTGTTGATAATACGTTAGATGAATTATATAACACGATTGATGTGTTAACGGAAGCGTTTAGTAAGTATTACTGGAATGATGCGGAGAAAGTGAATGGTTGAGGGACGGGAAGCCGTTCCTTTTTTGTTATAGAAAGTTAAGAGTATGATATAATGGGATTTTGTGGATATTTAACAAGGGAGTGGGAAACAAATGCAAATACTACTAATACGTCACGGAGAATCAGAAGCTGATATTTTACATGTACATGAAGGGCGAGCTGACTTTGAATTGACTGAAAAGGGAAGACAGCAAGTACAAAGGCTCGTAGAGAAAGTGAAAAAAGATTTTCCACCAGATTTCATATGGGCAAGTACATTAAAACGTGCGCGTGAAACTGGTGAAACATTAGCTGAAGCAATTGGTTGTCCAATTCAATTAGAAGAGGAATTAATGGAGTTCAATAATGGAGTGCAAGCAGGTTTATCATTTGAAGAAGCGAAAAAATATCCAGAGCCAAAGTTTCTTCATGACCGTTTTGAAAATGGAGAATCATTTATTGAATTTCGAATGAGAATAGAAGGAATCTTTTCTAAAATCGTGACAGAGAATACATATGACCGGATTGCAATTGTTGCACACGGTGGTGTAATAAATAGTGTTTTACGAGCGTTTTTCCAAATGCCAATTAGCATGGACTATTATTTTAAAATGGGAGATACGGGAATTAGTTTGATTGAAATTGAGGGTACACAAAAAACGGTACATTTCATAAATGATACGAATCATTTGGACGGGATGTAAGGATCTGTGTACAAAGTTGTATTTTTTGATGTTGACGGTACCCTTTTAAGTGAGATTGATAGAAGTATGCACGAAAGTACAAGAGAAGCGATACAAAGGTTAATAGATAAAGGGATTCACGTAGTTGTTACAACTGGGAGACCATATAGCTTATGTTCACAATTTAAAGAGCTGGGCATAAACACGTTTATTTCTGCAAATGGTGCACATATAAAATGTAGGGAAGAAGTTATACATAAATCGGTACTTTCAAGTGAAATTGTTCATGATATTTCAAATTTCGCTGAATTACATGGTCATAGTGTTTCTTATTTTACAGAGGAATTTGCAATGAACGGAATAGCCTCGGATAATGAACGTGTAATTCAAGCGCTTAACGAGACATTAAATTTAGGAAGGTATCCTGAAAAAAGCAGGGATTTGTCAGAAGAAATCTATTGTTTATGTCTGTATGCTGATGAAACAGAAGCTCAAAAATTCTTTGAAAGATATCCAGCCCTTACGTTTGAACGTTTTCATGGTTACGTTATGAATGTGTTGGAAGATAGTAAAGTATCGAAGCTAATTGCAATTCAAAAGGTATTGGAACATCTAAACATTTGTAAATCAGAAGCAATTGCTTTTGGTGACGGTAGAAATGATATTGAGATGTTACAGTATGTAGGTTTAGGAATTGCGATGGGGAATGGTGGAGAAGAGTTAAAAACAAAAGCTGATTTTGTTACAAAGAAATCAAGTGAAGGTGGTATTGCTTTTGCTTTAAAAGAGTTTCGTATTATTTAAAAATAATAGTTAGTCAGTGTAGAGAGATCCTGTTTAATAACAGGATTTTTTTATCTAATAATATTCTTGCAATAAAAGGAAGAATGTGAGTATAATGAAAAGTAGTTAGGTAAGCTAATTAATTGAGGGGAAAGGAGAGTGAAGATGAATGGATTCAAGAAAAGATTCTCTTCCTTTAGGGATTGAGCCTTATGTAGAGTTAATAAAAAAGACAGCATCAGCGGATACGGATCCAATCGCAGCAAAACTTGGTTTGTTAATGTTATGGACGTCTGATAATGTTCTTGATGCTGTTGACGTAGATTTAGCCCCGCTTGGTATAACGGAAAGCAAATTAGATTTTTTACTGTTATTTATTTTGCGTGAAATGGAATCGAATGGAGAAGAAGTGAACATGAGTCCTTCGGATATAGCGAGTCGATTAGGGATTACACGTGCTTCTGTCACTGGCTTATTAGATTGGATGGAGAAACGAGAGTTAATCGTAAGGTTCCATCATTCTGAAGATCGAAGAAGATTAAAGGTGAAAATTACTCCGAAAGGAAAAGAACTAGTTACGCATTCTTTACCAACTTTTTGGTTATCTTGCGCTTCGTTAGTTGATGACTTTAATCAAGAAGAGCGTCAAGTGTTAGAGAAGCTATTAAATAAAATGCAAGTAACTATGCAGATGAAATTAGGGGAAGGTAGGTAAATAAGTTGATTGTGAAAGTCAACTTTTTTATTTAAACATATAATTAGGTTACCTTATTGTATGTTTGGCTAATTTAAAGGGGCGATAATGTATTTTTTAATGTAAACGAATTAAGTGAGTGTTGAAGGGATTTTATTTTGAGTCATTTACTTTAGAAGTTTTCAATCGATGAGGAAAATCAATGTAAGGGGGAGATTTTATGATGGAAATATCAAAAGAAGTAAATAGTGGGAGGAATTATACAGTAATGACAGCGGTGTTATGTTGGGCAGGTATGGTAGTTATGTCCAGCCTATATGTGACGATTCCTTTAATCGCTCTATTTTCAGACATTTTTAAGGTTTCATTAGCTCAATCTGCGGCTACAGGCAGTATATTTTCGGTAGGTTTTGCTATAGGTTGTTTGTTATTTGGGGCAATCTCTGATAAATATGGGCGAAAAAAAGTGATTTTTATTGGATTGCTTGCACTGTCGATTGTTTCTTTTTTCTTAGGGTTTGTGGATAGCTTATTTTGGCTTATTATTCTTCGAGGGTTACAGGGAATAGCAGCAGCTACATTTTCTCCAGTGGCGTTAGCTTACGTTGTAGAAATGTTTCCAGTAGAGAAAAAAGTTACAACGATAGGGTTTGTTAGTACCGGTTTTTTAGTGGCTGGAATTGCAGGGCAAGTAATAAGTACTGCTGTTAGTCAGCATTTTGGATGGCATATGGTGTTCTTTCTTCTTAGCTTTGTCTATATCATTACTGCTGTATGGGTTCATTATTCTCTTCCGAAAGGGGAAACGTCTCAAGCTTATACAGATATTTTGGGGCCAATGAAACAGATGGGGAAAGTTTTTACACATAAAAGCTTAGTATGGAGCTATATGGTTGCGTTTGTTTTATTAATGGCTTTTGTTAATATGTATACTGTTTTAGGGAATTATTTGAGCTCTTCTACTTACAATTTAACAGCAGAACAAATTCTTTATTTTCGCTTAGCAGGGTTATTTGGTATGTTACTATCACCACTTGCAGGTCGTTTAACAAAGAGGTTCGAAGTAAAGAAAGTTCTTCAGGGAGGATTGTTAGTTGCTATTTTTAGTCTAAGTTCAATGGGATTTATTTCGACACTGCCGTTACTTGTAATGATGAGCGTCTGCTTCGTAATAGGTATTGCTATATCGGTTCCATCTTTAGTTTCTCTTGTCGGCCAATTAGGAGGGAGAGCAAGGGGAATAGCAGTTTCTATTTATACTTTCGTTTTATTTTTAGGAACTAGTATAGGACCTATTATTTCTATTTATCTTATGAAAATAGGGGACTATGCTCAGACGTTTATTTTATTAGGAGTCATACTCTTTATTGGCTTTGTTTCCACTCTTTTTATTCAAATAAAGGAATGCAAGGATCTTTAACATGCTCGACTAGTAAAATGTGAATTTGACCGCGATGATGATAAAAGTGAGCGACGATTTCAAGTAACCATTCGAATCGAGAATAAGCAATATCCCAATAAGCAGTCATAATTTCCGCTAATTCTTCATTGGAATAGGATAAAAAAGTTTTAGAAAGTAAATCGTACCCTTGTATCATCGTTTGTTGCATGTGAGCAATCGATTCAGGCGTACGTTCTATATAAAAGGTATGTAACTCTTTTTCAGTAATACCATTTAATATGAGTAAATCAGCGTGGCAAATAAGGGAAAGATGTGTACACATTTCAAATAATGACCGTTTTGATTCAATCGGCTTTATTTTCAAATCACTTTCAGTATATTGGTTCAGTATTTGAATGGAAGTATCGATAGCAATTTTAACTTGATTCAATGCAGATGGAACAAAGATTGTAATTATTCTCGCCTCCATATATAATAGTTTCTTAAGGGTATTATATCATACTCAAAATTCCGAAAATTCTAGTAGTTTGACTAGCATAGTGAAAAGTATTATATTGTAAAAGGTCATATGAAACGTGAAATAGAATGGAATGTAATTATTGAGTTAGGAGTTAGACCAATGAGCTTGAAATATGGAAGAGATACAATTGTTGAAGTTGACTTAAATGCTGTAAAACATAATGTAAAAGAATTTAAAAAACGTGTGAATGATGAAAATATTGCAATGATGGCTGCTGTAAAAGCGAATGGGTATGGTCATGGGGCAGTTGAAGTTGCGAAATCGGCTATTGAAGCAGGAATAAACCAACTTGCAGTTGCATTTGTAGACGAAGCAATTGAATTAAGAGAAGCTGGAATCACTGTACCTATTTTAATTTTAGGATATACACCAGTAGCAGCTGTAGAAGACGTAATTCAATATGACGTTATGATGACTGTTTATAGAGTAGAAGATTTACATGGTATAGATGAAGTTGCAAACCATCTTCAAAAGAAAGTGCGAATTCATGTGAAAATTGATACAGGAATGAGCCGTATTGGTTTACAGGAAGAAGAAGTTAAACCGTTTTTTGAAGAGTTAAAACATATGCGGTATGTAGAAGTAGTAGGGATGTTCACACATTACTCTACCGCTGATGAAATAGATAAAACTTATACAAATATGCAAACAAGTTTGTTTGAGAAAGCTGTAAATACAGCGGAAGAATTAGGAATTCATTTTCCATATATTCATAGTTCAAACAGTGCAGGATCAATGGAACTTAGTAACACATTTCAAAATATGGTTCGTGTCGGTATTGGAATTTACGGTATGTATCCTTCAAGAGAAGTGGATCATACAGTTGTTTCCTTACAGCCAGCGTTGTCTTTAAAATCAAAAGTAGCTCATGTTAAACATGCGAAGAAAAATCGTGGTGTTAGCTATGGAAATACGTATGTAACAACGGGTGAAGAATGGATTGCAACTGTACCAATTGGTTATGCTGATGGTTATAATCGTCAGTTATCTAATAAAGGGCATGCACTAATAAACGGAGTACGAGTACCTGTTATTGGTCGTGTTTGTATGGATCAGCTTATGCTAGATGTTACAAATGCAATGCCAGTACAAGTAGGAGACGAAGTTGTATTCTACGGCAAACAAGGTGAAGAAGAAATTGCGGTAGAAGAAATAGCAGATATGCTAGGTACAATTAACTATGAAGTTACATGTATGTTGGACAGAAGAATTCCACGTGTCTATAAAGAAAATGATGAAACGACTGCGATTGTAAATATATTAAGAAAAAAATAAGAAAAAACTGAATCGATATGATTCAGTTTTTTTATTTTTGGCAAATGAAAAATATTCTATTTGCACCATGTAGTTGAATGTTTTTAAATCCTACAGATTCCAATGAAGAAATTATTTCTTCATTGGAATAACAAGCTTCCTCAAAAGAAAAGTCACTTCTTTTCCAACTATCATCTATGTCATGTTTAAATAGTATGAAGTTCATTTCCGCTCTGTTACTTTCACTATCATACGTGGAATCAATGGTACAAACATATTCTCATTCTGAAATATGAAACGAAGCACTCCAGTTTTCAAGAAATCCTTTTTCTGTATTCATATCAAATGCGAATGTACCTCCATCATATAATGCCGAATAAACATGATGAAAAGCGTCTTTTAGCTCGTGTAACTTCATAATGTGATTTAAGCTATCACCGGCTGAGATGACGTAGTGGAATTGCTCATTTATATTGAAATAGCGAGCATCATCGACGATGAAGGTTGCATCTGGCGCATTTTGACGTGCGTGTTCGATCATTTGAGCAGAACCATCTATACCAGTTACTATAAAATTATTATCAATTAGTTTCCTAGTAAGATGACCAGCTCCGCAGCAAAGGTCTAATATACGGGAGTGAGAAGCGGCATCTTGTAAAACGAATTTATGATAGGCTGGATAGGAGTGTTCTGCAAAATGTCCCCAATGCTTATTATAGATGTCTGCAAAAATATCATAATCAGAATAAATTAGTTTTTTAGACATATGTATTCTGCTCAAGATTCATTAAATTATAATAGTCATGCTTCTTTTTAATTTCAAAACCACATTGTGTATATAGTTTTAAAGCATTGTTATTTTTCGTTTCGACGTCTAATTCAATTGTTGAAACTCCTTCTGTAATAAGTGTATGTACCATATAACTAAGAATATCTTTACCATACCCTTTACCTTGATAAGAAGGATGAACTGCGAATCCTGATAGTGTAGTAGATTGCTCTTGCTCAGTAACGGTAATCGTTCCAATTGCTTTTTCATTAATAAGAGCAATGTAAACTTGATGAGAAGGTGACTTCATCATTTTTTGTAGCCATGTGGACGTATTTGCTGCTGAATCTCCAAAAGCTTTACTAGCGATTTCTATAAGTTCAGGAAGTAATTCAGAAGATGCAACGGTAAGGTTAATATTATTTTTCATTGTTTTTTGTGCTTCGTTTGTTTTGAACTCCATACCGTACTCACTGTATAAATAAGGCAGGTTCATTTGATTTGCAAATGATTTCCCTGAAATAGAGTCACCATTATTTATAAGAAGGGCTTCATCTGCTTCTCTTTTTTGTATTTCTTTCATTGCGGCTTGTAAAAGAGTAGTGCCTATATGTTGTTTCCTATAGTCCGGATGAACAAACCCTATTAACTCTAGTTTAGTTGGTCTTTCGAAGTCATACATACTTAATGCACCAATTAATTGTGTATTATCATAAAATAGAAAATCATTTATCACATCTTTATTACGAGCAGTTAAAAAGTTGACATGTAACTCTGACGAGTAATCAATTTTATCTTGTTGCCCGCAAATATGAGCTAAATCTTTCATTTGCTGAATTTCGTTTGTTGTTAAAGATTTCTTTTTTTCAATATTCATTTCATAATCCCTCGCAATCGTTATTAAAAATATGATGGATGACGTAACCACTTTTCTAACTCCACATTACCCTGAACAGATAATAAGCGATATAAATATCGATAGGGTTGTCTACATTCTTTAAGACTAGGAATGGGCATAATGGTCTCATAACCTGTTTTAAAAGCACACGCCTCTTTTTCTGTAAGTACATATTCTAATCCGATAAAATCGAATTCTCGTGGAGCAACTGCGTAAGCTTCTGTATCTACTAAACCAGTTATAGATGTACCATCTGATAAAAATTGAGTAGGGTCCATATCAAGTAAGACGAGTGTAGATTCCATTGGTACAGATAAGGAAGAGAGTTGTAATTCAAAATTATGAAATGCATTTTGTATGCTCTCGTTATCGGAATAAAACATATTCACAAGCTCGTTACTCACTTTTAAAATGTGTGGCTGGAATTCATCTAGTGGAACTTGGAACGTACTTGACGGATTTCCTATGAAATTTGCTTTAAACATATGAATTTTTGCTAGTCCTTGTCCGAGATTGAACAATATAGAATCTGGTTGCCCGATAAAGGATTGAACTGTTTTGCCTACTAACTTTTCGACAACAACGAACTCTCGACCATTTAAAATATGTTTTTCTAAAATAGTTGGGATGGGAATATTTGTATGATTTTGCAGCAATGTATGTATCGTTTCCAAATGATGCACGTTCCTTGGGTCGATGCCAAATAGATTTTTGCATCCCCACCAAAAATCATTATTTGGCTCTTCATTCATTTTAGAAGAACGAACGATAACTTCTTTATCTTCTGTTTGGACGAGAAAAACGTCGCTTGCATGATCTTCATAGCCTGGGTGTAAGGCTTGAACGGATAGAATAGGTGAGGTGAATAGTTGTTGTAACATGAAAGGGCTCCTTTTTCTGTAAATTCTATAAATTTATTATATAACAGAATATGTACCCAGTGGATAATGATAGGGGACAATACAGAACATAAATAAATTTATAGTGAGAAATCAGCGTGGAAATTATATTTTTCTAGTTTTGTATGAATTATCAAAATAATATTTTTGAATGATAAACGTGTAAAAATGCTCGAATGCAAATCTCGTAACTTACAGGATATGAAGAGTAAAAGGGAATTAAGCATTCATTTATAAGATTGTGTAATCATAATAGTGTGGGTTATAAAAATATTTCTCAATAATAAAATGGAGAGAAAAATATGAAGAAGTAGAATAGATTCCTATATAATAGATTTAAATTAATTAATGAAATTAATTATTAATTTTGTTATATTAACTGGAAAGGAGAGAGTGTTATGGCGAATGTACTCGTAATAAATTTTCCTGGAGAAGGTCATATTAATCCGACGCTAGCAGTTGTTAGTGAGCTAATTCGACGTGGGGAAACAGTCGTGTCATATTGTATTGAAGATTACAGAAAAAAGGTTCAAGCAACAGGTGCTGAATTTCGAGCATTTGAAAATTTTCTTTCGCAAATTAATATTATGGAACGAGTAAATGAAGGTGGGAGTCCTTTGACGATGCTATCTCATATGATTGAAGCATCAGAGCGTATTGTTACTCAAATTGTAGAAGAAACAAAAGGAGAAAAGTACGATTATTTGATATATGATAATCATTTTCCAGTAGGACGTATTATAGCGAATATCTTACAATTACCAAGTGTTTCTTCTTGTACGACTTTTGCTTTTAATCAGTACGTTACTTTTAATGATGAGCAAGAATCGAGACAAATAGATGAAACTAATCCACTATACCAATCTTGTTTAGCGGGAATGGAAAGATGGAAAGGGCAGTATGGAATGAAATGTAATAGTCTGTATGATATTATGAATCATCCTGGCGATATTACTATTGTATATACTTCCAAAGAATATCAGCCGCATTCGGATGTATTCGATGAATCGTATAAGTTTGTCGGTCCATCAATTGCTACTCGAAAAGAAGTAGGCAGCTTTCCTATTGAAGATTTAAAAGATGAAAAAGTGATTTTCATTTCTATGGGAACAGTTTTTAATGAACAACCGGAGCTATATGAAAAATGTTTTGAAGCGTTTAAAGATGTAGAAGCGACAGTCGTATTAGTTGTTGGTAAGAAGATAAATATAAGTCAATTTGAAAACATTCCGAATAACTTTAAGTTGTATAATTATGTGCCGCAATTAGAAGTATTACAGTACGCTGATGTATTCGTGACACACGGTGGTATGAATAGTTCGAGTGAAGCACTATATTACGGTGTCCCGTTAGTTGTAATTCCGGTAACAGGAGATCAGCCTTTAGTTGCGAAACGAGTGACCGAAGTAGGAGCTGGAATAAGGCTTAATCGTAAAGAATTAACTTCTGAATTGTTACGTGAGACTGTAAAGAAAGTAATGTATGATGTAACGTTTAAGGAAAATAGTCGTAAAGTTGGAGAGTCACTTCGAAATGCTGGTGGGTATCAAAGAGCGGTTGAGGAAATATTTAAATTAAAAATGAAGCCGTATTTAAAGCTTAAGTAGATGTTAAAAGCACACTTACTTTTAATCTGTAAGTGTGTTTCTTGTATTAGGCTTTAAATAAATTACATGAGAATCACCGTAAAGGTGAAACTTTTGTGTATATAAACTGATATCTTTGAATTAGTAGTAAAATTACGTTAAAATAATACTAAGAAAATATATATGTTTTGGGGGTAATGAATGAAAAAAGTATTTGAATACGTATTATTAACAATTGGCTCCATTATTGTAGCGGGTTCACTAGAGCTTATTTTAGCGCCTAATGGCTTAGTAGACGGTGGGGTAACCGCGATTGCTATTATGGCAAATAAAGTTGCTGGATTACCGCTTTATGGAGTGTTTTTAGGACTTAATATCCCAATTTTACTATTTACTGCAAAAGTAATGGGGAAGAAGTTTTTCATCCGTACATCCTATGCAAATGTTGTTACAACACTCGGATTGATTTATTTAAAACCATTTCCAGCAATTACGACTTCGGAATTATTAATTGTACTTTATGGAGGAGTTCTATTTGGTGTTGGTGTTGGGATTGTTGTAAAAATGGGCGGAGCAATAGATGGATCTGAAATGTTAGCGGTTTGGATGAACAAGCATTTTAAAGTACCCATTAGTACATTTTTACTTGCCGTAAATGCGGTGATTTTCATCTTTGTTGCCATTTTATTTTCAATCGAACAGGCGATGTTTTCATTAGCAATTTTCTATATTGTTACGAAGATGATTGATTTCATATTAGATGGTATTAATCAAGGAAAGAGCGTCATGATTATTTCTGGGAAAAATAAAGAAATAGGCGATCTACTTATGAAAGAATTGCAATTATCCGTTACGTATCTACATGGAGAAGGTGGTTTTTTAGGAGAGCACAAGAGAATCATTTATTGCATTACAAACCGATTCATTTATCCGAAAATGAAAGATCTCGTTCTCTCTGTAGATCCAACTGCTATAATTGAAGCTTCCTATTCAACTGAAACAACTGGTGTTAAGCGTCCGGGAAGGACAGCGAGATCAGGGCAAGTATCAGAAAAATAGTGAATGAAAATAACTCCACGTAAGTATAACTTACGTGGAGTTATTTTTAGTTAGGGAACCAGACTTTTTTCAGTAATTTGACAACAGTTTCGATACAATCTTCTGGAATACTGCCGAAACCGAGTAATACATATGACGCCTCTCTTAAATTATGTACAGAATCATATGTAGAGAGTGGGTACAATTTGATTCGTTGTTTTGTAGCAGCATGAATAAGTCCTTGTTCGTTCATACCATTATGAACATGAAGTACGATATGCAGTCCGGACTGTTCGCCAAGTATTTGAACACGAGATTCCATTTCATTTTTGATAGATTTAACTAGTAATGTATGCTTTCTTTTATATAACGTACGACTACGGTTTAAATGACGCTCCCAATCACCATTTTGAATAAAGGTGGCAAAAGCGAGTTGCTGCATTGTAGAAACAGTTTGTTTAAACATGCCTCCAAGCTCTTTATAGATTTTTAAAAGATGAGATGGTAAGACGATATATCCCATTCGTAAAGAAGGTAAAAAGGATTTCGAGAAAGTTCCCATATAAATAACGTGTTCATTTGAATCTAGTCCTTGTAAAGAAGGAATAGGTTTTCCTACATAGCGGAATTCCCCGTCGTAATCATCTTCAATGATATATCCCCCGCGATCATTCGCCCATTTTAATAGTTCGAGTCTTCTAGATAAAGGCATAATTATTCCAAGTGGAAATTGGTGAGATGGAGTGACGTATGCTACATTAGCACTTGATTCACGTAAAGCTGAAATATGAATGCCTTTATCATCTAAAGGAATAGGGTGAATAGGAAGGTCAGCACTTTGAATCATAGCAGTTATACGGTGAAATCCAGGATTTTCGATTCCGTATTCTTTTTTTGGACCAAGCAGTTGAAGTAGTAGCCAAAGAAGAGGCTGCGTACCTGCTCCGATAATAATTTGATCAGGTGTAGAATGTACCCCGCGAGCATGATATAAATACTTTGAAATATGTTCTCGTAGAACGAATTCACCTTGAGGATCTTCTTTAGCAAATAATTCATTTTCATATTGGAATAAAGTTTCGTGTAATGCTCTTTTCCAGTTTGTAATTGGAAAAGCTTTTTGATCAATAAGCCCTTGGCTACAATCATAGTCATATTGTTCTTTTTTTATATTGTTAGCGCTGTTTGACACAATTTTTTGTTTATTTTGAATGACATCGATATCAACTTCTGCAACAAAAATCCCACGTTTCGGTTTACTTTCTACATAACCCTCAGCTAGTAATTGTTGATAAGCAGATTCAACAGTAATACGGCTAACATTAAGTTGTACCGCTAAATTTCTGTGAGAAGGAAGGCGTGTACCGGCAGGCAGTGATCCCTGAGAGATTTCTCGTTTCATATATTCGTAAATTTGTAAGTAAATTGGTGTTTTACTTTCTAATTGCAATGGGATAGTAAGATCCATTTTATGAATTCTCCTTTAAAAACTGGCCATATAAAAAATAATCGAACTGTCACTTAAGTTAGGGGCAGTTACTTTTTATAATGATGATATAACATTTAGAAAACTTTTGAAATAGTAAGGAGAGAATCATAATGAATATTAGAGAAGTAGTAACAGAAGCTGATTTACATGATGTATTCCCTGTATTACAGCAATTACGAACGAAACTTTCAAGAGAAGACGCAAGTTCTTTATTTCAAAAAATGAAAGACGAAAATTATAAACTACTCTCGTTACAGAATGAAGATGACGAAGTTGTTAGTCTAGCTGGTGTAGCAATTTGTACGAATTTCTATAATGAGAAACATGTTTTTGTATATGATCTTGTAACTGCAGAAGCTCACAGATCAAAAGGATATGGTAAGGTTCTGCTGTCATATGTAGAAAAATGGGGGGAAGAAAAAGGGTGCAGTTCTATCGTTCTTACATCAGCGTTTCCAAGGATTGATGCACATCGTTTTTATGAAAGAGAAGGCTATGATAAGGTAAGCTATTCTTTTTATAAAGAATTATAATATTAAGGGGGTTCTATGTGTGAGAACATATGGACCCCCTTTTAATTTAGAATTGAAGAATGAGGAGGGTTAATTACTTATTTTGTCGAATAGTCTCTTTATAATTGAGACGATAATATTGAATTAGAAGAAGGTTAGGGGAGTTTATACTTGGAAAAAATTCAGAAACTATTAATCCCAAAAGGTGTAAGAGTTATCGTAATATCTGATATTCATGGCGAATTAAATCTTTTAAAGGAATTATTACATAAAGTTAATTTTAAAGATGATGATTATTTAATTATAAATGGAGACCTTTGTGAGAAGGGGAACGATAGCATTGGCGTCGTAAACTATGTGATGGATTTAGTAGTTAGCAAGCCAAATGTTTATGTAACTGAAGGGAATTGTGAAGTTGTAGTTGAAGCGCTTGTAAATGAAAATCCTGCGCTAATTAATTATTTATGTACGCGAAAAAATACAATTTTTAATGAATGGCTAAAGCGATTAAACGTTATCGTTCATGAAGAAAGTGATATTCGTGAACTGAAAAACATATTAATGAACCATTTTTCAGAAGAAATAAAGTGGCTAACAGAATTGCCAACTGCTATTGAAACTGAGGATTATATCTTTGTACATGCTGGCCTTGAAGATAGAGAGGATTGGAAACAAACAGATAGGAAAAATGCAATTGCAATGCCAGAGTTTTTCAATAAGTCACACAGGGCGGATAAGTACGTAATTGTTGGACATTGGCCTGTTGTGAACTATTCTGAGGAGGCGCCGTCTAACAATCCAGTTATTGATAAGGAGAAAAAAATTATTGCGATTGATGGTGGTAATGCAATTAAAGAAGCAGGGCAATTAAATGCATTTATTATTCATCAAGATGTTTTAAATGATCCATTTTCCTATACATATGTAGATCATTTTCCGCAGTATGAAGTATTGGCCGATTTTAATGCGAACTCAGAAATGCAGGGCGGGGTTACATATCCGCATTATTACATAGAGCCTGTGGAGAGAATGAAAGATTTTACCGTATGTAAACAAAAAGGAACAAATGAACTACTTCATGTGAAAAACGAGTATATAAAGCAACTTGAATCAGGTGAACACACGGTAAAAACCGAAATTTCTTGCGCGCAAATCAATATTAGAAAAGGGGATACAGTTTCTTTAATTGATGGTAGATGCATGGGATATGATTTAATTAAAAAAGATGGAGTAGAGGGCTGGATAGAGAAAGGGATTCTACTTAAGATAGAAAAGAAGGAAAATAAAATATTTAGCTAAAATGGGAGGGATATAACCTCCTATTTTTTATTAACTATGTTACGAGTTCGTACTTCATCTAATTTTTTCCGAAGTTCCGTTTCTAAATTAAACTCGAAAAAATTAGCGAACTTACATAAATAATTCGTATCTTATAATAAAATTATACAATATAAAAAATGATATTTGTTTTGATTTTTCAGAAAAAATATTATAATTATATATGAAATAAAGAGGAATGTAGGAGGAAATTATGCAAAACGTTATATTAAAGGGGAACAAAGTTACAATTCGCACAATTGAAGAATCAGATATAAAAACATTATGGAGCTTCATATATAAAGAAGAAAATCCAGAATGGAAGAAATGGGATGCACCGTATTTTCCGTTTGCAATGCAAGAATACTCGTCCTATAAAGAGAAGATGCAAACTCGTTTACAAGAAGAACCACTATCAAATTTAATAATAGAAAATAGCGGTCAAATTATAGGGACAGTCGGATTTTATTGGGAGCATAAACCGACGCGTTGGTTGGAGATGGGAATTGTTATTTATGATCCAACATACTGGAATGGTGGCTACGGTACAGAAGCATTAACGTTATATCGAGATTTACTATTTGAAAATATGGAAATTGGTAGAGTAGGGCTCACGACTTGGTCTGGTAATGAACGAATGATGAAAGTAGCGGAGAAAATAGGAATGAGCTTAGAAGGTAGAATGCGAAAATGCCGATATTATAACGGGACATACTATGATTCTATTCGAATGGGAATGATTCGTGAAGAATGGGAAGCGCTATGTGTAACGAAGGGGTGAGGAAGCATGTACGCTATTATTGCTACATTTGATTGTGTGTTCACTAATAAAATTAGAGAATTGCAAAATGAATTAACAAATATAATAGGGATAAATCAACTAGCTGGAGTAGAACCCCATATAACATTGGCTGATTATAATGAGTTAGATGTTAATTTATATACGGAGAAATTAGAGGAGTTTGTAGCTTTTCAAGAGAACATCGCCGCTGTAACTTTTCCTTCTGTGGGAACTTTTCCTACTAACGGAACGATCTTTCTAGCACCGACCATTACCGATGAATTATTAAGATTTCATCATTCTTATCATGATTATTTCAAAACTTTTCATGATAATCCACAGTCCTATTACGTGCCAGGAAAATGGGTTCCGCATTGCACGATTGCTAATGGATTAAATTCAAATCAGTTTTTAAGTGTAATGGAATATATATATGAAAAATTTGATGTTACAATAGCTTCGATTGAGAAGTTAAAATTAATTAAGGTAAATTATGAAAATGGTTCTGCCATTTCTTCTAGTATATTAGCAGAATATAATTTAAAGAGAATGGAGACAGCGAGATGACATATGTAATTAGAGAAATGAAGCAAGAAGATATTCCTGCTGTACAAAACGTAGCAAAAATAGCTTGGCATGATACTTACGAAGGAATTATTCCGAGAGAGGTTCAAGATAGTTTTTTAGAGGAAGCATATTCTGATGAAAAAATGAAATATCGTCTTAAAAATACACATTTATTCGTTGCAGAAGAAGAAGAGGGAGAAGTAATTGGATTTGCGAATTTTTCACCTGTTAGACTGCAAAACGAAGCAGAATTAGGTGCGATTTATTTGTTACCAGATCAGCAAGGAAAAGGGATAGGAAGTGCTTTATTACAAAGAGGGGTTAAGGCATTAAAAGGGATCCGAAAACTGTACATACATGTAGAAGCAGCAAATGAAAAAGGAAAGCGCTTTTATGAAGCGAAAGGTTTTGCGGAATTAGAGCAATTTGAAGAGGATTTTGAAGGACATTTGATGCAGACAGTAAGGATGGTTTTATACATATAAGGAGGACTAGAAGTGAAAATTTTTGATTTTAGTGAAAAAGTGGGAAAGCAAATAGCAGTATTTCAATCTAATTTCATAATGTCGAAAATATTAAACCATCAAGGGAATATACATATCGGTGCTATGCATTTACAAGAGAATGGAATCATCGGATATCATGAAGCAGTTGTATCTCAACTGCTTCTTATTGTGGACGGCGAAGGATATGTGTGCGGGGCAGATAAAGAAAAAGTGACAGTAGAAGCTGGACAAGCTGTGTTTTGGGGGAAGGGTGAGTTTCATGAAACAAGTACAGAAAAGGGATTAATGGCAATTGTTATGGAAGCGGAGAATCTTGAACAAGCGATAATAATGCCTATTATTCAAGGGGAGTTGTGAAAAATGATAATAAAGGCAAATCAAGAAGATACAAATGAAATATTAAAATATGCAGCTCAAGCGCTTTTTGAAGGGACGAGAGGGAATTGTCAGTTAAGTACGGAGAAAGCGATTGAAATTACAGAGCCAATTATAGAAAAGGGAGCATATTATTTAGTCGTTAAAGAAGCAAATAAAGTAATGGGTTGGATATTAATAGGAGAAAATACTGACTATTTTTCTCATGAAAAACTTGGGTTTATATATGAGTTATACGTTTTCCCGGAATATCGTGGGAGAGGATTATCGCGAGAATTGATGGAGGCTGGCATTAAGGAATTGAAGGAGAAGTATTCCGAAATTCGTTTGAATGTATTTGCTGGGAATTTTGCAAAAGAGATGTACGAAGATTTTGGGTTTGTTGAAAGACAGGTAATTATGACTTTGAAGTGAGAGAAATATTTCCGGTGGGAAGTGCTCTTGTTGCATTTAATTTATCTAATAGTTGGAATGCAGTTAAATAAGATTTTTTGAAAAAGATATAATAGGGGTGAAAATTGAGGGGAAGTAGCAAAAATTACTATAAATAAATATGAAGAAAAAAACATGATAGCTTTGCAAGTATACGAAGATTAAGATCCCTGATTTTATCCTTATATCAGTATTTCATGATATAAATGTTACAGGTGAAATCATACTGGGTGGGTATGGTTATAAAATCCGTGCAGGTGAAGCATCAGGCTTTTCCGCAACAGCACCTAATGAATACGGTGGAGAATTCTTATTTAAATTAAAGAAAGAAGAGTGAGGATGGGATTAAAATGCGTAGAGTAACACGAATAGTAATATGTATTGCTGCAGTATTATTCATTACACTCGCTATGATAAATGGAGAAACGTGGAAAGATAAAATTGTTATTTCACTAGCTATTCTTATATTTACTGGTTTTTCTCTAGTATGGAACTCATTTGTTATAAATCTTATGGAGAAATTCAATGGAAAAAGGAGTAAATAAATGCTACCTTTCAAACGAATGAGAACTATATATTTAATAACAGTACCTATTATTGCATTACTTTCATTATTTTTTCCGCAGCCATTAGGGGATCGTATTCTTACTTTCTTTTTTGTACTTGTTTTTGGCGGATTAGCAATTGGATTTACGTACATAATGAAATTTTTTGGAAAAACAAAAGATAAAAAGGAATGAAAATGAAGCTTTTACAAGTGGGAACAGTAGTAAAGTCCAAAATTGTAGATTTGTAAAATTTGAGAAGACGGATAAGGAGTAATAGGATGATAAAAATTGCAAGAATCGTAATGATAATAGCAATTGTAATAGTAATCATTGCAGGACTAATAGCTCCATTTTCGTTAAAAGAAAAGATCGTACATACATTAGGTATGTTTGTTTATGGTGCAATTGGGCTAGGTGGAATTACTTTATTAGATAACATTATTAAAAAACAAAGAAAAGAGGAATAAAAGAAAATTTAACCAATTGGAAAAGTAATTGGTGGTCTATTTGTAAAGTTAAAAAACAAGGGGAATAAGAAAATGTTAAAATCATTAAAATTATTGGGTTTATAGCAATGGCTATTGCTAGCTTGTTTTTTCCTTTCGATTTAAAAGGGAAAATTATTACTTTCACTTTTATACTTGTATTGGGTGTAATGTCTCTTGGGATTACAAGCTTAGTAGAATATATAACTAATAAATTTAGAGAGAGAGAAATAGAAATAATTAGTTTGTTTAAGAAAGGAAGGATCTAATTTATTATAGGTATATCCTGCTAATAAATTAATTATGGTGAATCAAAAATTTAATAAACAGATAGATAAGGGACAGTAGGATGAAAAAAATCGCGAAAATTGTAATGATTATAGGAGTTGTAATTTCAATCATTGTTGGACTAATGGGTCCATATTCAATTAAGGAAAAGGTAATATATATATTTAGTATGGTTTTCTGGGGAGCTATGGGGATCGGAGCTATTACTTTAATGGATTATATTAGCAGGAGGATAAATAAATGAAACTTGGATTGATGAGTATTTCTTTTCTATAAATTGAAATGAAGAAAAATAGATATTTCTGACATTATTCTAAATATAGATGAATACAAATTCAGTTAATATGGCTATAAAGGTAGATTGGATAAAGAAAAAGGAGTAACTGAATGTTAAAGAAAGGAAGAATTATAATTATTATTGGCACATTAGTAACACTCATCGCGAGTTTTATGGTGCCTGCAGACAATAAAACAAGATTAATAAATGTACTTGTAGTATTTTTATTTGGTGTAATAGCTGTGGGGTCTTCAGTTCTATTTGAAAGAGTTTATCAAAAGATACATAAAAAGTGGAATAAATGAAACTTTTTCCGATTGGAGCAGTATTGAAACTAAACGAAATAAAACAATCTTTATAATTATTGGTAGAATGCTTGAATCGGCAGAAAAATGTAATTTTGATTATGTAGACAGCCAAGCTAGCAATAGAAGTTCCGGTTAATAAGTATGAAGTTGAATGAAATCTTTTCTTATATTAGATTTCACTCTAGTTATAGGAGATCATGATCTGATAGCAATAGGAGAAGTTGAACTAGGTTCATCTGGCTCTAGGATGCAATTAGATGCTGAGACAGACGGTTACTTTGGAGAAGCATTTGGACTTGAAGGATTTATTAAAGTTGAAAAAACAAAGGAGTTGAGATGGATCCAATTAAAATGGGGAAATATATTACATATGTTGCAGTCGCGATACTTCTTATATTTTCTATGTTATTGCCATATAGCCTATCTAAAAAGATTGCTCTTATTATTTTTGTTTTAATTTTAGGAGCCATTTCCTTGGGAGTGAATAAAGTGGTAGGACGAATATATAACAAATTTAAACAAAAATAAAGTTTGAAAAAGGGTGGGGATAATCCAATAATAATTAGGATAAGAAACGGGATTATACGTTAGAGATGGTTATGGAATAGGTGGTACCATTAAATTTGAGGATTAAGAGAGGGGCATATTAATGTGCAACCATTTAAGGCTGGAAAATATATTACATATGTCGCAATTGCTATATTTCTTGTAGTCGCTATTATGTCTCCTTATGAATTACCTAAAAAGATTGGATTTATTATAGGTGTTCTTATTTTAGGAGCATGTGCACTTGGTACTAATAAACTTTACGAACGGATGTATAGTAAAATTAATAATAAATAAGACTAATAAAATAGGTGGGGATTATCACAATAATTTTTCCCATGAAGAGCGATTTCAGGAAGAGTAGCCTGCACAGGTTGCTCTTTTTTGTGTACAAATAATCTAGGAAAAGAGTACTAGGAATTGCTTCCGTCTCGTTATCAGCTATCTGTGCATTTAATAGTATTGATTAAAATTGATTCTCTTGAGGAGGGGGAGTTTTCGGATTTTTAAGAGTATAAAAAATATTATTCTGTAAAATTAATTTTCTGTGGTAAAATATTCTATATAAATATTTAAAGGGGAATGGCTATGGGGGATATAAAAGTTACTCCTGAACAGTTGAGAAAAGTGGCAGGGACTATTAGATCAACTATCACGAATGCAACTGCAACACAGGAGCGACTAAAGCGAGATATTGATATGATTTCTAGTAATTGGTTGGGCTCAACCTATATGAAATTTAATACGGATTTCCGTGATTCATCATTTAAAATGGCACAATTTATAACCATATTAGAGCCGCTTGAGAAGTTTCTACTTGCAACCGCAAAAAAATTTGAAGAAACTGATAATATGGAGGTTGCTAGTTTTGTGGGTTCATTGTATCTACAAGACCGCGTAAACGGTCAAACTGAGTTTTTTATAGGTTCAGCTGAATGGAAAGAAGATGGCCGCCTTGGTGGGAAAGCAGAGGGGGATTTAGTAACAGGGAAGTTTGATATTTCGGAAAACACTAAATTCATGTTTAAGGCAGGACATGGTGAGATTGATGTAAATGCTCCTTATTCCTTTGATACCATAAAGGAAGACTTGTTTACAGGCAACATTATTGGAGGAAAAGCAGGTGTTACAGGTCTAGAGAATACCATTACAACTAGTGCTATATTCGATCAGGAGATGAAGGCAACGCAAAAATTCCTAGATGGTTCTGTAGCTTTTGGAATTGAGGATTACACCTTAAAAGATGATGCAGAGTTAACGGTTCAAAAATATGAATTATCAACAAAAATTGATATCCCAGACTTTATCCCAATAATAGGTGAATATGATTTTGAAGTACGTGGAGAATTAGGATTAGGAACATTTGGTTATAAGCTTCATGTTGGCCAAGAAACTGGTGCGTATGTTGGTGGAGGAAAAGTTGGTGGTGGTTTGTTTGGTAAATTTGTTAAGGAAGGACAAGAGTAATTATGTTTAAACAAGCAAGAGTTATAAAAATTTTTGGGTTTTCAGCTTTACTTATATTTAGTTTATTTGCTCCTTATGGGTGGGGAAAAAAATTAGCGTTAATTGCTTTTATAATATTGCTAGCTCTTTTGTCTTTTGGTACAACGAACTTATTAGAATACATAACTAATAAATTTAAAAAAAATAGAGATAAGTAGTTTACTTAAACAAGGAAGAATTCAATTATTGTAAGTATGCTCTGTGTATTATGATAGGGGATACCTATGGTCACAAATACAGAGGAATTATTTGTGATTTTGAGGGTACTTTAACTTGTAGATTTTAATAATATTTGAGTGGTTTTTATAACAATAAAAAGGAGAACATATATGAAACTTTTACCAATCGGAACAGTAGTAAAACTAGAAGAGGTAGAACCGATTATTATGATCATTGGAAGAATGGTTGTATCAGCAGATAAACGTGATTTTGATTATGTGGGCGTTCCTTACCCAGTGGGCTATCTAGGTGATGAAAAAGTACTGTGTTTTAATCATGATAAGATTGTAGAGGAAATGCATAGAGGGTATATGACTGAGAGTGAATTAGTTCTACGTGAGAAATTAGTCGAATTGTAGATTAGTTTAAAAATACATATAGATTTTAAAAACACGATAGGGGAAACAAAATGGGAAAGATAATGAGAACCATTGTAATCATTGGCATACTTGTTCCTTCAGTGCTGCTCTGGAGTGCATCTGATATTCTACTAAATGATAAGTTGCTGTTCACAGGCTTACAACTAACTGTTGGATTCATAGCAGTGGTAGCGTTAGAGATTATATTTAGAAATCGAAAAAAGAATAGGGCAAAATAGAAATAAATTGTATGGAAAATCTGTTGAAAGTATGTAACATGTATTACTAATAGTTTTACTTGGGAGGTGGCCTATTGGGTGCCTCTTTTAACGTTATCCCCATGGTTATAGAGGATTCATTTTTTATTTGACAAAGAAAAAATGAGCAATCACGCATGTTTAAACAAGGGCGTATTTTAATGTGTATTTTTACCGCAGTGTTATTTTTTTCTTCCTTCTTCTTTCCGCAGCCAATGAGAAAAAGGGTTTTAACAGCTATTGTTGCTCTAATTATTGGTGGAGTAGGTATTGGAATTTCCCATTTATTAGAAAATTTCAGTAGCAAGTCAAAAAATATATCTAAATAAGAACAGAGAATAGTGATAAAGCGTTCCTAATTGGTTCAATTGTAAAAGATAAAAGATTTAAATTGATCTATTATGTTATAGAAACTAACAGGCGTTAACAAGTAAATTCGTAGTATATCATATAGTAAGGGCAAGCGGAGTACATGTGAATAGATATTAGTATACGCAGAAGAGGCTACTTATAATAGGCAGCCTCTTCTGCTTGTGTTATGCATTATTATCGATACATCGTCCACATGCCAATATCTTTAAAACCTAATCGTTTATAAATTCGTCCAGCAGCTGGGTTGTTATAAAATAAGCAAAGCGTTCTGCCTTCATTTGTGAAGTCTTGAATCATTTTCTGTAATATGAGCGAAGCATAGCCATTCCCGCGATGATTCGGGTGTGTACAGACTCCAACAACCATAGCTGATAATGAATTTTCAGCAGAGGTAGAAGCGGAAGCAATGATTGCACCGTCTTTTTCAATATAGTATGTACGTCCTGTATTTGTTTCGATAGCTTGCCTTAAAATTTTTTCTGATTCATTAGCGGTTGGGAATTCAGCGATGTTACTTCGTAAATGCATAATTCGCTCTATATCATCTAGCGAGGCAAGTTTAATTGTTTCATGAATTGGTGTGCTAGGTAAGTTATTGTCATCAAGACATTCGCAAAAATACATTTCATTTCTGGTACCTAGTTGTATACTTGGAGCAGTTTCGAATCTTTCTACAATAGTTGACTTGCCAGAGAGTTTAAGCGGCTTATATACGGAAAGAAGTGCCTCATAGTCAGAGGTAACAAAATCTTCTTTACTGTACGGTATAAATGCATCATGGAAGCGGAGTAAAATTGATTTTAATGTTCCGTTCTCATTGAATGTTCCCCATAATTCTTGAAAAGCTGTATCATAACCGAAAGCTTCAATATCTCCAATAATAAATAAATTCATTGCTGCTTCTTCTTTTAGAAAAGAAAGTACTTGTTCATGATTATTTTGAGTTAATTTTTTGAGCATAGTAAACCGACCTCTTTTTATTTTTTCTAAATATTATAACTTTTTATTTTTGAAATCAATATGAAATTTTATGTTTAGTTCACAAAGTTTCGGAAAAACTAGGAAAGATATGACAAAGGAGGTTATGAACGGTGGATCATCCAATTCAAGGATTAATGAAAGCAGCAATGGAAAATTTGAAGGAAATGGTCGATGTAAATACGATTGTTGGGGAGCCTGTTCAAACGGCTGACGGTGGTGTAGTGTTAACAGTTTCTAAAGTAGCGTTCGGTTTTGGAGCAGGAGGTTCTGATTTCCAGACGAATGATGGACAAAGAACGAACGGTAACCCTGCATTTGGTGGCGGTAGTGCGGGTGGTGTGTCAATTACACCAGTAGCATTTCTAGTCGTGAATAAAGACGGGGTAAATATTCTTCATTTACAAAATGCGACACATTTAGCAGAAAAAATAATTGAATTAGCTCCACAAACAATTGATAAAATTCAATCGATGTTCCAAACAGATGAAAAGAAAGAGGGAAATCATCACCCTCAAAACCCAGATGAAATCCTTTAAAAATGCCTGCTCATAAGCAGGCGTTTTTTCTTGTAATCAGTATGTAATAAAACACATGAAATTGTAAATAGTTTTTGAAGTTTTTTCTATGTTTCTAAAATTTTTCATGTTAAAATATGCTATAGAATTGAAACATACAAAACGAAGGTGGCTAGGTGCTTTGTCTGGAGGATCTGACCAAGTAAACAATATGATATATATTAATGGTAATCGTCGGGGTCATTGTTTTATTACATCTGGAATTACGTTTAAAGAGTTTGCAAGTAACATCCCTTCACCGCTTCATCAAGTATTGCTTTTAAAGCATAATTTTGAGTGGACAGATTTTCATTATCATACTTTATTTGAATATGTTGAGGAAGAAAACATACATAAACTCATTCAAGCAGAGATTGATGAATTTGATGAATTTTGTTGGGTAGATTTCGATGATGCAAGCGATTTAGATGAGTTAGAGCCAAAAGAAATTGCAGAATTATTATATTTGGCTCACAAAAAAGAACCACTTGGAAGAACGTTCTTCCCGTTGTTGAAGAATAGATTCGTTTATTTTTCACATGATGACGGTTGGTACAACAAAGTGTATTACCGTAGAATCGGTGATTTTGTAGGAATGCTAAGTAAAGTAATTCCATATAAACTCGGTTCGTTTGGAAAGAAACGTTTTACTTTCTTCCAAAAATCAAAAATTTTCCCAGCAATTTCAAAGGAAGTTATCCTTGGGCTTATTCCTTTAATGGAAGATGGGTTATACATTGATTTAGCGGGGAAAATTGAGTCAAGAAGAGGTCTTGAAATTCCGGTATATGTAGTAGGGTCATTCGAAAGTACGGATGAGGTACTAGATAATATCGATGAATTGAAAGCGGAAGCAACAGAAACGGGTTGGCTCATTTTTGATAAGAAAGAACAAGAGTGGCAATGGGTTGTAGACTAAGAAAACTTGGCGCATAAAGTCAAGTTTTCTTGTCTTTTGAAAGGAGAACAAATGAAGAAATATTATACAATTGTGGGTATTGTAAGTATTATTCTCGTGGCGATATTACTTATAACTTGTCCGAAAGAATCAGATTTTAAATTGTATTTAGAGGATAAGTATGCATTGAAATGTGACGAGAGTAGCTTTGAATGCACACAAAATGTAGATGAAAAAAAAGAGAAATTACAGTTTGAAAGTACAGATGCACGAAATGGTGTATTCTTTATGACTGTAAAGCAAACGTTTAAAACAGAAGCTGGTGTTACGAAAGAATATAGCGGAGTAGGGATGTTTGGTACATTTCTTTTTGTTTCAGAAAAGACTTTCTAGTAATAGAAGGTCTTTTTTTTATGCTTATGTTCATATAGATGAAGTAAGACAAGCATAGGAGGGATAGTGATGAAGAATACATGCATCGTTTGCGGTGGTGAGGAGTTTTTTTCCTCAACGTTGTACGCTCGTACGAAACAAGATTGGGCATATGCGCCAAACATGTATCGATTTGAAAAAGTGTTTATTGAACATAGGGATGAAGAGAATTATCCGGTCTTTCAAGAAATTATAGCAAAGCATTGTTGTGGATGCGGTCATATTATGTTGTATCATGAATGAACACACCAAGTATAACTTGGTGTGTTTTTTTAAAACGCTGACAAAGCAAGCGGATAAAGTAAAGTAAATAAAACAGAAAAACTACCAAAACCAATTGCTGTATATCCAAGTGTTCTTGCTCCGAAATTAACAGCTAATAAACCAACTAAAATCGCAAGAGAACCAAGTGTAACTGGATAAAAAGCAATTGAGAATAACGAAAGAAATAATGCGACATAGCCTATCATTGCCCCGGTATTTGTACCTTCTATTTCATTTGCAATTTCTTTGCGCTCATGTCTAATTGGAATGCCAGCTGGAGATATTTCAGCTGCATACTCTTCATTTTTTTCACCACTTTTAAAATGATGATTTCTCTTTCTTCGCATGTACATCCCTCTCTTTCAATTGGGTGTATCTATAGTATCTTTCATAAGAAAAAGAACATGAGTATGAGTTAAACCCAAGTAAAGCAAAAATTGGAGAAAATAGATGCCGTTGTTACCCTGTGCATCTCCTTATGAAGATAAAGTGAAACTTTAATCAGTGGGGGTTTTGTCCATCCCCCACTGATTATTAGCCCTCACCAATCGGGCTTTAACGGGCAGTTATCTCCCACCTAACTTCCTCGCATTCGCCGAATTCTACTGCCCGTTAATGCGGGATAAACAGGAATTTTGGAAAATGATGTAGAATGAAATGAATGATAATAACTGAAGGTAGGGGAATGTATGGCGAAGTTTAATTGGCATGAATCGGCAGAGAAAAAATGGGATAACAATGCAGAGTTTTGGAATCAAAATAGTCAAGAAATGTGGGATAGCGGGAGCAGGAGTACAATCATTCCATTTTTTGAACAGTACGTGGAAAAGGAAGTACAAGTGTTAGATGTTGGCTGTGGTGATGGGTATGGTACATATAAATTAAGTCTTACTGGGTACAAAGCGGTTGGGGTGGACTTATCGGAAGTTATGATTCAAAAGGGTAAGGAACGCGGAGAAGGCCTAAACTTATCTTTTATAAAAGGTGATCTTTCTTCATTGCCATTTGAAAATGAGCAATTTGAAGCAATTATGGCAATTAATTCTTTAGAATGGACCGAGGAGCCATTGCGAGCATTAAATGAAATAAAGCGTGTTTTAAAGAAAGATGGATACGCGTGTATTGCAATTTTAGGACCGACAGCAAAACCGAGAGAGAACAGTTATCCTCGCCTATACGGCAAAGATGTTGTTTGCAATACGATGATGCCTTGGGAATTTGAACAGTTAGCGAAAGAACAAGGTTTTGAAGTTGTAGATGGAACCGGTGTATATAAGCGCGGAGTAAATGAGAAGATGTTAGGTCAACTACCTACAGAGTTACAACAAGCATTAACATTTTTATGGGTATTTATGTTAAAAAACGTATAACGAAATCAAAGAATTTTTAGGAGGTAAATAAGTGCAGAAAATACAAAAAACTGATACAATATCATCAGAACCAATTAAAGGGGGACTAGGGTATATGACAACTACTACAACAGTTAAATCTGATATTGAAATCGCACAAGAAGCAAGTATGAAAAAAATTCAAGAAATTGCAGCTGATTTAAATATTTTAGAAGATGAATTAGAGCCATACGGGCATTATAAAGGTAAGTTATCTCTTGATATTTTTAAGCGTTTACAAGATGAGAAAGACGGTAAAGTTGTTTTAGTAACAGCAATTAACCCAACTCCAGCTGGAGAAGGTAAATCAACAGTAACAGTTGGTTTAGGTCAAGCTTTTAATAAAATTGGTAAGAAAACAGTAATTGCACTTCGCGAACCATCTCTTGGACCAACGATGGGACTAAAAGGCGGAGCAGCAGGTGGCGGTTTTTCACAAGTCGTACCAATGGAAGACATTAACCTTCACTTTACTGGAGATATTCATGCGATTACAACTGCCAACAACGCATTAGCGGCGTTTATTGATAATCATATCCAACAAGGAAACGTACTTGGAATTGATACGCGTAAAATCGTTTGGAAACGCTGTGTTGACTTAAATGATCGTGCCCTTCGTAACGTAGTAATTGGCCTTGGTGGACCAGTTCAAGGTGTACCACGTGAAGATGGTTTTGATATTACTGTAGCATCTGAAATTATGGCCGTATTCTGCCTTGCAACAGATATTCAAGATTTAAAAGCACGTTTATCTCGCATCGTAGTTGCTTATAACTTTGCAAATCAACCTGTAACGGTTAAAGATTTAGGTGTAGAAGGTGCGTTAACATTATTATTAAAAGACGCATTAAAACCGAACTTAGTACAAACGTTAGAAAATACACCAGCTATCATTCATGGCGGACCATTTGCGAACATCGCTCACGGCTGTAACAGTGTTATCGCTACAACAATGGCAGCAAAATTAGGTGATTATGTTATTACAGAAGCTGGATTTGGTGCAGATTTAGGCGCAGAGAAGTTTTTAGATATTAAAGCTCGTGCAGCTGGCATTAAACCAGAAGCAGTTGTTATTGTTGCGACTATTCGTGCGCTTAAAATGCATGGCGGCGTAGCAAAAGATCAATTAAAAGAAGAAAATGTAGATGCATTAGCAAAAGGTATGGAAAACTTACAGAAACATGTGGAAACAATTCAAAGCTTCGGTGTGCCTTTCGTAATTGCAATTAATAAATTCATTACAGATACAGATGCAGAAGTTACATACTTACAAGAATGGTGCAATGAGCGTGGCTATGCAGTATCCTTAACAGAGGTTTGGGAGAAAGGTGGCCAAGGTGGTGTAGACCTTGCTGAGAAAGTGTTAAAAGAAATTGAAAAAGGTGAAAACAACTACGCACCACTTTATGAATTAGAATTACCATTAGAAGAAAAAATTCGTACAATTGCTCAAAAAGTGTATGGCGCAAAAGATATTGAGTTTGCACCGAAAGCACGTAAACAATTAGCTCAATTTGAAGGAGAAGGATGGAGTAACCTACCAATATGTATGGCGAAAACACAGTATTCTCTTTCTGACGATGCAACAAAATTAGGTCGCCCATCTGACTTTATTGTTACAATTCGTGAATTGAAACCATCTATCGGCGCAGGGTTTATCGTTGCATTAACAGGAACAATGTTAACAATGCCTGGTCTTCCTAAACAGCCAGCTGCGCTTCAAATGGATGTAAATGAAGATGGAAAAGCAGTAGGTTTATTCTAAAAGGTTGTAATTCATCTCGTTTATCTGTAAACTATATATACATCAAGTGGCGCCTTTCCATAGAAAGGCGCCTGTTTTTTGGAGGAAATTATGTTTGATCCAACTGCTTTTGAAAATTTAAAAGTAATCGTAGAAGGAGCTGTCTATGATTTCGATTTACACGGTGATATTCTTGTGACAGATCGAAAAGATGTGATGGATCTTGCTTCATTAAGCCGTATGTATAGTATCTCATTTCAACTAACAGAAACATTTAAAACAATGGTAGAAGCGATATTTTCACTATCTGTTGATGCGAAGAATTTATCAGGTGAAATATTGGAAGTACCTCAGTTTATACCAGGTTGTGAAATGAAGTTAGCGTTCTCGTTCGAAATGGAACAGCCAGAGATAGGATGCCAAGAAATTGAAGCTTTATTGCAATCTATTTGGGGAAAAGAGCGAATGATTACACAGAAAATTTCATACGAATATAATAAGCAAGCGATTTCATATCATAATAAGGTAGAGGTTCTATTTCAAAAAGCGATTACAGAAGACCATGTTGATGATTTAATAGCTGTTATTTCACACATGATAGAAACGGTGCGAACAATACAACATTTTCTTCAAAAATAGAGATAAAGGAGAAAAACAAATGATAAAAGATATGCAACCATTTTTACAACAAGCTTGGGAAAAGGCTGGTTTTAAAGAGTTTACTGAAATTCAAAAACAAGCGATTCCAACTATTTTAGAAGGACAAGACGTTATAGCTGAATCTCCAACTGGAACAGGAAAAACATTAGCGTACTTATTACCCCTTTTACATAAAATTAATCCTGAAGTTAAACAGCCTCAAGTTGTAATTTTAGCTCCAACTCGTGAACTTGTAATGCAAATTCATGAAGAAGTTCAAAAGTTTACAGCGGGAACTGATATTTCTGGTGCGTCTTTAATTGGTGGTGCAGACATTAAGCGCCAAGTAGAAAAATTAAAGAAACACCCGAGAGTAATTGTTGGTTCACCAGGACGTATTTTAGAATTGATTCGTATGAAAAAGTTAAAGATGCATGAAGTGAAAACGATTGTATTTGATGAGTTTGATCAAATTGTAAAACAAAAGATGATGGGTGCTGTACTTGATGTAATTAAATCAACGATGCGCGATCGTCAATTAGTATTTTTCTCGGCGACAATAACGAAAGCGGCAGAAGACGCGGCACGTGATTTGACAGTTGAACCACAATTAGTACGTGTAACACGTTCAGAGACACAGAGCCTAGTTGAACACACGTATATCGTTTGTGAGCGTCGTGAAAAAAATGATTATATAAGAAGAATTATGCATATGGGAAATGTAAAAGCAGTTGCCTTCTTAAATGACCCATTCCGTTTAGATGAAATTACTCGGAAATTGCAATTCCGTAAAATGAAAGCAGCAGCTCTTCACGCAGAAGCGAACAAACAAGAACGTGAAGCAACGATGCGTGCATTCCGCAGCGGGAAATTAGAAATTTTACTTGCTACTGATATTGCAGCACGTGGATTAGATATCGATGATTTAACACACGTAATCCACTTAGAGTTACCAGATACAGTAGACCAATATATTCACCGCTCAGGCCGTACTGGACGTATGGGTAAAGAAGGAACAGTTGTTTCTCTTGTAACAGAACAAGAAGAGCGTAAATTACTTCAATTTGCAAAAAAATTAGGTATTGTGTTTACGAAACAAGAAATGTTCAACGGATCATTTGTAGAAACGAAACCGAAAGCACCAAAGAAAAAGAAACCAGCATTTACTGGGAAGAAAAAGCCTAGATAAATAAATGGAAAGACGTAACTATACGTAGTTACGTCTTTTTTGTTTGTAATTGAATAATAAAGGGAGTTTTATTAACGCTACTATAAGAAATATCGATAAAGGTGAAGTATTTCTCATTTAGTCTGTACAAGGAAATAATATAAAAAAGCCGAATATAAAACTGATATGAAATAATAAAAAGAAGGTACATGTATGGATAGGAAATTAGGAATGTTTTTAAATACGAAACATATTGAAGTAAACGAAGGGATACAAAAGGCGAGGGAATGGGATTTAAAATATATTCAATTATATGCTATGAATAAGAACTTCAACTTAGCTAATATTTCAAAGGTAGAATGGATTACTTTAAAGGAAAGTTTATCTCTTAATGGAATGAAAGTTCCATCATTAGCAATTAATTTTGGAGAAAATGGAATTGTAGGAACGGAAATTGACAGTGCAATAGATCAGTTTAAATATACTACTGACAAGGGGTTAGAACTCGGAGCAAGGATAATAACAGCTCATATTGGGAAAATTCCAGATGATGAAAAAAGTGAGTACTATAATAAAATGGAACGGGTTTGTGATGAGATAGGAAATTTAGCATTTAAATTTGGGGGAGTCTTCGCAATTGAGACGGGATCTGAAAAAGCGATAGTGTTAAAAAGATTTTTAGAAAATATAAACGCAAAAGGATTAGCTGTTAACTTTGACCCAGCAAATATAATAAGTGATGTAAATGAAAATCTGATAGAGAGTCTATTTCTCTTAAAAGAGTATATAGTACAAACACACATTAAAGATTGTAAAGAAGTAAAAAGAAATGGTTCAAGTAAGTATATAGAAGTCGCAGCAGGAAATGGTGAAGTGGATTTTGATACATTCTTCAAGGCATTAGACGAAATTGGATTCGACGGGTATAACATGATTGAAAGAAATGATTATTTTGACCAACTTGACGGAATGAGCCAGTCAATCAATTTCGTAAAGAAATACATATAAATTAAAAAGGAATAATAATAGCACCTGTAGAAAGCTACTTAGAATATAAAAACCATTAGGGGGAAAATAAATGATTCATAAAGTTGGACAAATTATGTTGTATGTAAATAATCAAGATGAGGCAGTAAATTTTTGGACCGAAAAAGTAGGGTTTCATGTAATCGCAGAGGAAGATAACAATCAAGGAATGAGATGGATTGAAATTGCTCCAACTAATGATGCTGAGACGAGGATCATATTACATAATAAAGAGGTTATCTCCAAAATGAGCCCAGAATTGAATCTTGCTACACCATCTTTAATGTTCTTCTCAGAAAATCTTGATCAATTATATACAGATTTAACAAATAAAAATGTTACAGTTGGTGAAATGGTAACTATGCCTACTGGTAAAGTGTTTAACTTTGCTGATAGTGAAGGGAATTACTTTGCGGTTATGGAAAAGAAAAAATAATTATATAGTTATGTAAAAATCCCCCTTGTATATAATGAGGGGGATTAAATATTTGAAGTGAATTTTTTATTAGAGAGTTGTTCTATATAAAATGTTCCTTTTTCAATAGCAGTCTCAATATAACCAACGATTTGATCAAATGAAAACACTTGTAAGTTTTCGTGCAAGTGTTGCTCAGGATATAGCATATCTTCAAAAATATATTGCCGAAAAGCTAAAACATTCTCTCTAGAAATTTCCTCGATATTCACAATGTTAGCCTCTTGATTAAGTAGGGCGAAGAGCTGTTGTTCTTTATCGTAATGATGCAACAATTGTGCGTTCAATAATTTAAAATCGTTATAGTACATAGGTGCGATAGTTTCGTCGTTCTCAATTCTGTTTTTTAGCCAAGGTAGAAAAAATCCACTTAACCAGTTATCATCGGCAATGAGGTGGGTATAATAACCTAAAATATAAGAGGAATCCATATGATCTTCATATTTATGAATAAATGAATCATAATCTATTCTTCTCGTATAGTTCTTCGTTGTACCAGCGTAAAAATGTGAAGTTCCTTTTTCTTCTTTTGAATGAACAGCATCAGGAGCTACACCTCCAAGTAAGAAAGAAGTTTTATCTTGAATGGATAATTTCTCAGCAATCCCGTTAGCGATAATAACATGCATAATTCGCGATCCCATATATAGCCCCCTTTTTTAAGTATTCATTTTAGGGAGCTGACTGAACGTTTAGTATGACTTTCCCTGTACTTTGTCTACTTTCGACCCATTCATGTGCTTTCCCTGCATCTTGCAGAGGAAAAGATTTCGTAGCTTTAATTTGTAAACTTCCATCACGCAAATAACGGAAAACTTCATTTGCAGTTTCTTGGAGTGATTCAGGACGTTTTTTTCGTGTAGTGGCGAAGCTGAATCCGAGTATAGAACGGCAACTTGCGTGTAATTCTTTTGTTTGAAAGTTACCAGTTTCACCGCTTGCATTACCGAAATGAACGAGGCGACCGTAATAAGCAAGGCATTTTAAACTTCTTTCAGAGACAGTTCCAGAAATAGAGTCTAAAATTACATCAACTCCTTCTCCGTTTGTTAGCTCATTGATTTTCTCTACGAAATCTTCATCTTCATGACAAATAACATAATCAGCTCCTGCATCAAAAGCGATTTTTCTTTTCGCTTCACTTCCAACAGTACCGATAATTTTTCCAGCTCTTAATAGTTTAGCAAGTTGAATCGCTGTAGTACCAATTCCTCCAGCAGCTGCATGAATTAGAACAGATTCACCTTGTTGAAGCCTTGCAACATTTGCAAGTAAATTATAGCTTGTAAAAGATACGATAGGGCAAGCGGCTGCAGTTTGGAAATCAACTTCATTAGGTAATATGAAAGTAAGGTTTTCGTTTGCGACAACGTGTTCTGCGTAAGAGCCATTTAGAGGAAAAGCAATAACACGCTGGCCAGGATAAATGTTTTTTACATGAGAACCTACGTGTTCTACAATACCAGCTGCATCTATCCCTGGAATAAAAGGTAAGGCTTTGTTTCCTTTTTTGCCATAACGTGATTTAATATCGGCGAAATTAACACTAGTAGCAACAACACGAATTAAAACTTGGTGATCTGAAATTGTAGGAATATCCATGTCCGTATATTTCAACACTTCAGGACCACCAAATGAAGTTACAACGATAGCTTTCATATACACCCTCCTAAATTTGACTATATATATCATTTTAAATCTTCATTAGGAATTGGAAAATTATATAATTGTTATGCAAGGTTATAAGTGAAGCTTATGAACTTATTGCATCATTATATTAATTTATATAAAAATTTTTTTGAAAAAATCGAACGAAATATCATTTACTTGCCAATATATAGTGTAGAACAAAGGAGGGATGATACATGAAGGATGAAACAGTGTATATAGATTTAATTCAATCAAATTTATCGGGCAATAAAGAAGCGTATAGCGAATTGTATGATAAAACGATTCAAGAAGTATATAAGACAGCACATTTTTTAATAGAGGATAAAACAGACGTAGATGATGTCGTTCAGGAAATATATATACAGCTATATGAATCACTTCGTAAATACGATAGCGAGAAGCCATTTCGTCCTTGGCTAATCGGACTTGCGATTAAACAAATTCATTCTTATAGAAGAAAGAGGTGGATGCGACTACGAATTGTAAAAAAAGCAGAAGAGCAAAGAAAACTAGTGCAAATTGATTTTTCTAACGATGTTGTAAGTAAAATATCAAATCAAAAACTAATCGAACTTATTCATAAATTACCGTATAAATTGAAACAAGTTATTATTTTAAGATACTTACACGATTACTCACAAGAAGAAGTAGCACAAATATTACATATTCCAATCGGTACTGTGAAATCTAGAATTCATTCGGCATTAAAGAAACTACGTCAAAAAGAGCAAGTAGAGGAAATCTTTTTAGGAGAGGTAGGGAATGTGAAATGAGTTTAGATTGTAGAGTTAGAGAATCTATACAAGAGGAAGCGAAGGGGATTGTAGCCCCGCCGGAGTTAAAAGAAAAAGTAATCGTTCAAATAAAAATGAAGCGCGGGGGAAGTAAAAGGAAGAGACGCCTTATCGCAGGAGTGCTTGCAGCAGCATTTTTAATCCCTACGACCGGTTTTGCTTATCAATCTATTATGGCAGATGGTATATACGGATCTTTTGAGAATTTAAAAAAACATGCTGGAACGATGACATTAGAGGCGTACATGCGTTTTAGTGCAAAGTTATCAGAAGCGAAAGATGAAATGGGTGCAAAGGAATATGAAGAGTTTACAAAAGAACTAAAGAAATTAACAAATGCAAAGCTTGAGTATGGAGATTCAAACGGTAATATTGATTATGATCAATTAACACCAGCAAAAAGAGAAGAAATGAAAAAGGTAAGTATGGGCCTTCAACCATACTTTGATAAGTTAAATGGTCATAAATCTAGTAAAGAAGTATTAACACAAGAAGAGTTTGATCGCTATGTGGAAGCTTTAATGACATATGAAATAGTACAAGTAAAAACAAAATCAACTGGTGGAATGAAAGTAGAAGAAGTACCTGAGGCATACAAAGAAAGATTTATTAAAGCGGAGCAGTTTATGGAGTATGTAGATGAAAAGGTACGATAAGTAGAAAAGCTCATAGCTATAGCTTTGAGCTTTCTTTATTGAAACGTAAATGTATTAACCACCTATTCCTTTTGCTATCAAAAGGAAATATACAACTACCAATATTACTCCATTTAGTGCAGTACCAACTATTCCGAATAACCAATTCTTTGATGCTATCGCAAAAATAATGCCAAGTAATGAAAAGATACTTAGAATCACAATAATTAACGTTAAATTCGCATTAGGTCCTCTTAAAATAAAGAAAGAACATACACTTGCGATAAACATTAGAAACGAGAACCCCAAAAGTTTATACATAATAATTCTCCCTTGGTTGAAATATATTTTGGTCTAGTGCACGATTCTCTTTAGTTTAACATAAATTCCTTATTTTATATTGAATATATGAACAATGAAAAACGAGTATAAAATCTACATGATTTTATACTCGTTTTGCTAATATTTAAATTTCCTTACGGCATGTATAGCGCCCTTTACAAGTAATAGCGCACATATAAATAAACCGCCGTAACCAACGACGCTTAAAATTAGGTCATCAATTATATTTTTTCATTTTCGCATTGTCCTTTTGAATAAAACAATCTAATAGTGAATAACCCGCAACTAGGCTAATTATAGTAACGAAAGTTGTGTTCACGAGAATAATATTAGCTAAATAAGGTAGGTATTCGCCAAGAGGTGAGAAGAGTAGTGCCGGGGAAAAGGAAATTAATATTGTAGGAACTGTAATAGCAATAAATTTATCCGGCTGAAAGCCCCAATTTTGTTTACTCGTTTCGCGATTAATAGATTGAAGGAATCGTAATAAAATGCCGACTACAAGAGGAAAGAATGTATAGTAGAATAGCCTTGGATAAATGTTAAAGTTCACCTGCGCGTCTGTATCTAAATAAAATTGAATTTTCACTCCGACAAATAATAATAAGACGATAAATAATGTAAAGCAGAGGTATAGCATCACTTTTTGCATTCCATTCCACCATCCTTTACTAAAAATATATTCAAAAAAAAAAGAGATATACAATAACTACTGTTATATATCTCTTCTTTTACTGTTAGTTGATAGTGGATCTGGATTTCTCTTGCTTCGTGAAATAATCAATAATGCCCATTGCGCTAATTTCTATATCTAGATGTAAAATGTTATAAACGGAATGATCGGATGGGACGTTTAATTTTGTAAGGTGAGAAGAGATGTTATCCATTAATACAGTTTGTAAAGCCTTAGTCGCTTCATCGAAGTCATTATACTGTTCAAAGACCTCTTTACCAGTATGAACGAAAATAGGTAACCAATGTTCCAGCTGGTTATATACTTCTGTAACATTGGATGAAGCGCCGTAATGGCCGAAATAAATAGTGTCTACATTCATACTTTGAATGTGATTTTTAGAAGCAATCATTGCATCTGGCTGAAATTGTGAAGGAGACGTTGACGGTAGATATAACTCTACAACAAGATCTGCAAGTTCTCTATAATAAATTCCAATTGTATCGCCAGTAAAAATGCCGTTTGTTAATGAATCGTGAATGCTAATATGGTGCTTCGCATGCCCCGGTGTATCATAAAATGTAAGGGTGCGATCTTCTGCAATTTTTAACGTATCACCGTTTTGGACAATATGAACACGTTCTGCTTCTATAGGAAGAATTGGATCAAAAAGTTTATCGAAATCTTCTTTGTACACAGCTTTTGCGCCTACAATGAGTTTTGTTGGATCAATCATATGACGAGCACCACGAGAATGCACATATAAAGTAGCATTTGGGCACTTTGCCATCATTAAACCAGCTGCCCCAGCATGATCTAAATGGACATGTGTAACGATAATGTTTTTTACATCGTTTAAGTCAATATGTAATTGTTGTAAGCCGTCTAAAATATACGGAAGAGAAGGGGCTGCACAAGTTTCAATTAAAGTAATATCATCACCTAATAAAACATATGTACCTGTTCGTTCATTATGTTGTAAATCGAAATCATCAATAAGATATAGGTGAGAAGATAATTGCTCTACTTTTTTCATATTTACCACTCCTTATATACTGCATGTTTCTATTATACGCTAAAAAAGAAAAAAGGCAGAAAACGAAAGCTCGTCTTCTGCCTTTTTGTAATGTTGTTATTTCGTTTGTTCTTTATTGATAGACATAACGAACAATCCGACAATACCACCAACGATTGGAAGCATAATCTCTCCTGCTAAATTAAAGTAGGAGCTTAAAAACAAACCATTCACATCGATTATCCAACCAGTAACATACAATAACATCATATATAGTACGAAATAAAACTCGCGATTTGAAATCGTTTCACGTTGTGCAGTTTTCATAATGAACACCATCCTTTTCTTTTATAATGGAATATAAACTGTCACATTTTGTTCACAATTTAATTGTAAAACTTTCCATCATAAAAGTCTAGTAGATTGTGTCGAATTTTTAAACATAAATAAAGCGCTATTATTTCAGCGTGTAAATACGTAATAAGAGCCGTATATTCACGAATGTAGTATAGTATAAACATAGAATGATAGTGTAGAGAGGGGAAGGAACAATGACAATTTATGATTTTTCAGCTAAAACAATTACAGGTGAAGAAAAATCGTTAAAAGATTACGAAGGAAAAGCAATTCTTATTGTAAATGTAGCTAGTAAATGCGGGTTTACACCGCAATATAAAGGATTACAAGAAGTATATGATAAATATAAAGATCAAGGACTAGAAATACTCGGTTTCCCTTGTAATCAATTCGGGGGACAAGAACCAGGAATAGAAGCGGACATTACAAGTTTTTGTGAATTGAATTACGGTGTAAACTTCCAGATGTTTGCAAAGATTGATGTGAAAGGTGACAAGGCTCATCCTCTGTATACATACATGACAGAACAAGCTCCAGGTTTACTCGGTGTGAAAGCAGTGAAATGGAACTTTACTAAATTTCTAATTGGAAGAGATGGGAAAGTAGTAGGGCGTTTTGCACCGCAAACGAAGCCAGTGGATTTAGAGGTTGAGATTGAGAAGGTACTTGGAGAATAACTAGGAGTTTCACTTTATTAAAAACGCCTCAAAGAACAATGCAGTTCTTTGAGGTGTTTTCTTTAAACTCACATTATCAAGATTAAATCACTCCATCGAAGTCATTTGATTTAGGCAGAGAAGCTGCTTTTTTCATAAGCACTTCCCATAAGTGTACGGATTTCTTCCATTCGGCTGCGGTCTGTCCCTTTTGATACATAGCGTTCTCATAACTGAAAGTAAGTTGTTGCATATCGGCCGAGTTATAAAGTGTATCGATATGGAGAGCGTATTCTCGGAATGTTTGACTTTCCCCCCGTGGTATGCCGATCCTCGCAAATTGTTTTAAAAGTGCACCGTAAGCCTTTTGATAAACAGCATCATCTTTTCGGTATTTATAGAAAAGAATAATAAAAAATGTAATCCATTTCATTCTAGTGGTGAAGAGAATGTATCCTATGATACTAATCGGTATCGTAGAGAGGAATACGTACCACCAAGAAACCCCATTTTTAGAATTTGTAATCTTTTTAGTAGAGGCTTCTTCTGTATTTTCTATTAAACTTTTGAGCTTTGCTTCATTGTTCCGTTGGTGTATTTGCCCGATATTAGAATTATTTTCTTCACTATTTTGTGAAGTAGAAGCAGGAGTATTATTTGTAAAATTATAGGGATTGGTAAATCCTTTTGTTGGTTCGAATGGAATCCATCCGTATCCTGGGAAATATACTTCGACCCAAGAGTGTGCGTTATTGTTCGCGATTTTATAAACATTCTCACCTTCTGTACTAGCAAGTGTATTCTCCAGAGTTCCTTCTGTAAAGCCTTTTACCCAGCGAGCAGGAATCCCGGCAGAACGAAGTAACACGATCATAGAAGTCGAAAAATTATTACAGTATCCGCTTTTTGTATCGAAAAGGAATTGATCTACATAATCTTGGTTTTTGGCAGGAAATAAGACATTCATTGTTTCGTATACAAAAGAGTTGTCTGTGAAGTAATTTTCAATAGCTAATACTTTATCATATCGGTTGCCTTTATCATTTGTAAGATTAACAGCCAAGTCTTTTACTCGCTGCGGTAATGATTCGGGAAGTTGTGTGTACTTTGTCATGAAATAAGGACTTGTTTCATGACCTTCACTCGTTTTTACAGATTTCAAATTTTCTATGGAAAACTCCGGAATCTCATAGGTTACTTTATACGAATTTAAAGTAGTAGAAGAGTCTCCGCGCATCGTATAGATTTTTTCTGAAAATGGGTCAACGCTGTATGATACATCAGAAGAAGCCTCAACTGATACTAATCCTGCTGGATAGGTAAGGTGAGGATAACTTTTTTGCATGGTGATTGTTGCCTCAGTTATCTCCGTTTTTGTATTTTGTTCGTACCAGCTCACGACGTCGTTTTTATTTTTAAAAGAAACTTTTTTTCGATCTTCAGAAACATCCCAACCTTTTCCTGTATAAAAATCTTTTGTTTCTACTCTCCAATATTGTTTGTTTTGCGTTTGTGCTGTAAAAACAATTGTATTATCCGGCTTAAAAGGACCGCCTAATTGCGAGTCATCTAGACCATATCCAATTTTAGAAACTTCTTGTTCTTTACTTGCTTCAGATGTGTTGAATTTTAAAAAATCCATTGGGTTTGGCCATTGAGGGCCAAATTTTGGAGCAAAGTATGCGATGGTTGTTGACAATACAATAAATATTGTAAGAGGTCTAAGTAATTTTGAGATTTCTCTAGCATAATTTTGTAAGTGTTCCATCTCTTTTATTCGTTCTATTCGAAGAAGACTAAGTATAAAAAAGCCGATGACAACAGTACGAATAATAGCGTAGTTTGCATTGTATAAATGTAAGTTATGAAAAGTTGTGATATAAATAATAGTCAATACAAGAAATAACAACCCACGTTTTTTATGAATCATCCAAAAAGAGATGAAAGAACTCAAAAACCAAAATGATAAAAAAAATAAAAGTGTTGGAAAAACTGGAGAAATATCTAGCAAATTCCCTTGGAAAAACAGGGAGGAATTTCGAGAAATATCAGAAAAAAATTGCGTTAGCCAAGATGGATTTATAAAAGCATTTTTATAATACAGGAAATGAATGATGAATAAGATTGTGACGATTTTTATAGGAATCTGCCATCTTGTTTGAAAAAAAGAGAAAGTGAAGCAAATTCCTATAAATATTACAAAAATATCTAATCTACCTACGTTTGTAATACCTATAAGGGGTCTTAGCCATTCTAGTAAAAGTAGAAATGCGCATGCATGTATGAAAAAACTGTTCATATCCAATTGTTTTTTTTTTTGTAATGTTATCATTTGCTCACCTCAAAAAACACGTTTGCATACCGGTTTTCATAAACCGCGTTTACAAATATTTTTCGTTTTTGTAGAGTTTCTAGTATACTTAGTTCTCGATGTGAGAGTTGATTCGCTTTTTCTTTCACGACAAACACCATTAATTTTCTATTTTTTATAGCAGCACAGTCAGCCGCCTTTTGAATATCAGGAGAAATATCGCTTGTCACGAGTATAATCGTTACGGGCTGATACATTTTTCTTAATTCTATTTCTACACTCTGGGAGAGCGGGAATACACTGTCTGCTTGTACTTTCGCTAAATGACAAAAGATTTGTTGCAACTGAGTATCTCCATTGTCTAATGGGAAAATAGTTCGTTCTTTTCCGACAGAAACGAATGACGCTGGTGAATTTTGCTTCAAGACAGCCCTTACAATAGAGGCAGTAAATGTTACGACTGATTCGAATAGAGGGGACTCAGTTCTGTCCATGAATATCATGATATTATGGCTACGCTGTTGTTCAAACTCTTTCGTCATAATATTGTTTGTTCGTGCAGTTGCTTTCCAATCAATCCATGAAAAGCGGTCACCAGGTTTATAGTCTCTGACGCCGACAGAGACTGTAGAGTCTTTTGCTGAATTTATATTTGCTGAAAGCGCCCCTTGTTCGAAATGATTTTCCAATTGTCGATACGCTATATCTACATACTGGGGATAGACTAAAAATGTATCTGAAACTGAAAAAGTTACTTCTTTCTCTATCATACCGAATAGATCGCCAGTTTTGACACGTACGCTTGAAAAAGTGTGCTCTCCTCTAGGGATTGTATCAATAACATATTGAAACGAAATATTTCGTTTCAATCCTGGAAAGAGTATGACCTTATTCATCTTTGCTTGTCTACAACTTGTAAATGGTGGTGGTAGTTCATCTTCTATAACTAAATAAAGTAAGGGAAAAGGAAATTTTCTTTTTATTGTAATCGTGCTTACAAATTGTTCTCCTGCTGCATATTTGTTTTGGTTTGTTATTCGTTTTACTTCAGCGTCCCGTAAAGCGTAGAAGGGGAGTAGTAGTGAATAAAGGCCAATAGGAATCGTACTGTAAAACAAAAACCAACTTACAAATCCTCCTTGAAGCATAGCATACACAAATGTTAAGACTACGCATAAAGGGATTAGCGATAACTTCGTAACGTGATATAGTGCTCGTAGTAGTTGCTTCATCAAAGGTTCTTCGTCCTTTGAGTCGGCACTGTAGTTCGTGCAACGATTTTGGCGATAACTTGTTCTCCTGTTATTCCTTCAAATCTTGCTTCCATTTTTAGAATGAGTCTGTGAGCTAAAACGTAAGGAGCTAAAAATTTAACATCGTCTGGAATAACATAATTTCTGCCATGGATGAATGCATAAGCTTGTGAAGCTTTCATTAAAGCAATTGAGCCACGTGGACTTGCACCTAGCTGTATAGAACTATAAGAACGAGTCTGATTAACAAGCTTTACAATGTAATGCTTGATTGCTTTGTCCATACTTACTTCCCGTACGCTTTGTTGTAAATAAAGTAATTCTTCTATTGTAGTAATAGCTTGTAAATGGGAGAGTGGATTTGTTTTTTCCATCCGGTTTAAAATTTCAAATTCTTCTTCTGGTGTAGGATATCCCATTCTTAACTTCAACAAAAAACGATCGAGCTGAGCTTCTGGTAAAGGGTATGTTCCCTCATATTCGACCGGATTTTGTGTAGCCATTACAAAGAAAGGTTTTGGTAACGGTCTTGTAATGCCATCTATTGTGATAGTGCCTTCTTCCATACTTTCAAGTAAGGAAGATTGTGTCTTTGGAGATGTACGATTAATTTCATCAGCAAGTACAAAATTCCCCATAATTGGTCCAGGCTTGAATTCAAATTGGAGCTCTTTTGGATTGTAAATAGAAACACCTGTTACATCTGACGGCAGTAAATCAGGTGTGAATTGAATTCGCTTGTAATCAGCATCAATTGATTTAGAAAGAGCACGTACTAGCATTGTTTTCCCGACACCGGGAACATCTTCTAATAGTACATGACCTTCAGCTAAGAGAGCTGTCAAGGCTAAAATCGTTTCTTTTCGTTTTCCGACCATTAATTTTTCAATATTGTTGATTATTTTTTCTACAATGGGATGTAATGAATCAAGCTGGGGCATCGTAATCCTCCTAATTTTATTATCGTTTTCTAATTCATTTATTGGAAAAAAATTCATGTTAAAGAGAATGGGTTCCTTCATTTTATTGCAGTATGATAGTAATCTAAGAGGTAATTAGTAATGGTTATATAAGTTCATATTGAGAACTCATATTAGTAGGAAGAAACTTATAAGTTGAAAATTAGCGGACATATACATTTATAATGTCTATGTTTTTAAAGGGAATCCCACTTGTAATTTTATGAATATTCAGATTATATACACATTACATTTAGTATAATTGTTTCCGTAAATAAGAGCAATACAGTAAATAATGATTTGTAGTTTTATATAAAATAGTATTGTCAGTAAAAATAGGGGAGGGGAAGGAAAGAGTGATCTCGGTGACCAAAATAAATAGCGTAGGAATTCCTACGCGTAAAGGTTGGAAACATATATCATACGTTTTATGATAAAAAATAATAAATAAAGCCGACTTCATGTAGAGGCTAGCCGCTTAAATTATTACAATTCTTTATTTTTCTCTTTTTTTAATTCTTTTTGTTTATCTAACCAAATATGAATTACTTCTACCAATTATATTGTTTCTATCTCACAATATTCATCTTTACCATCTTCGGCTAAATTGTCTAGCACAGTAGTTGTGTCGTTCCGAATTTCTAAACCGCAAATGTTGCCATTTACTACTCTGTAATTTTTTTCTGCGTTTAAAACACTATGTATTTCTTCTAAAATCCAATCTCCAAAAGTAGAAACTTCAACTCCTAAAAAAGTTTCAACAAGTTTAATTTCTTGAGGAAGTCTCATAACTAAATCTCTATTGTTAAGTACTTCAAAACTATATGGGTATTTTATTACTATTCAACTCCTTTATACTAGCATCACTCTTCTCCTAGTTAAATTATTGTAAAAGTAGATTATTATGAAACTTATCTATCCAATATTTCTCTGATTCAGGTATGAATTCAGTGAAACTTTCATATTTACCTATCCAATCTTTTGGTACATATTCTTCATATGATGCTGGTTCTGGAAACATCGAATATAGTATTTTATCATCAAAGTTAATGAATAACACGGGACTGAAATCTAATAGATCTTCTCCTTCATTTTTACTTTTAATATTTTCAAGTAATAAATAATTTAATTCCTCTTTAGTTACGTTATATTTATTAATCCTTAGTAAAAATACCTCTACATTTTCATTATCTAATACTTTTATTCCATTTCTTTCTTCCATTTCGTAATTATTTTCAATGCTTACACCTAAATTTTTATATGCATTATCTAATTTACTATAATCTAAAAACCATAGTTCTTTATCTGTTACATACCATCTAAATTCATTATTATATATGACGGCTACTACAATGTTTTCTGCATAAAGTGGTTCTAATATCATAACATCCTCCTTTTATTTATACCTTATAATCCCGCCATTCTTGGCGTATTCTTCTCTACATTCAATCCAAGGTGCTGGCAATTCATAAGAATTTCCTGACGTTGTTGGGTCAACTATTTTCAGGACATTTGCCCTTGGTTTAGCGAATTTGATTTAAAGCATTGCATTTTTATTTATAAAATTATCTAACGATTTAGGTATAGCAAATTCAACTACTCCTAAATTAATACCTCTATTATATAAGAAATATTTTGCATGCTCATTATTATCTGTACTTCATCTTAAACTTTGCTAGAAGGGAGGAAGTAATTTAACAGTCAGTGAAGGATGTGAACCTCACAATGATTAGATTTTCATTTTTTCATATTTTCCACTGAATTTTTGACAATCTCTTGAACTGTGCGAAATGTCACATCTGTATTTTACAACCTCTCTTATAGTAAGGGTATGTAAGAGAGACGTATTAAAGGAGTGAACATGATGAAGAAGAAACCTTCAGCACTAATGAGACGTTTAAAATATTTTTTACCAATAGATCGTTATAACGATAATCATACACAAGAAACATATGAAGATCGTGAATGGGAAAATGTGTACAGAAAACGCTGGCAGCACGATAAAGTTATTCGCTCTACACACGGTGTGAACTGTACTGGTTCTTGTAGCTGGAACATTTATGTGAAAGATGGAATTGTAACATGGGAAGGACAAGAGCTTAACTATCCAACAACAGGTCCTGATATGCCTGATTTTGAACCACGAGGATGTCCGCGTGGGGCAAGTTTTTCTTGGTACATTTATAGCCCACTTCGTGTGAAATATCCATATGTACGTGGTGTGCTTTGGGAAATGTGGCAAGAAGAACTACAAAATAACGAGTCACCATTAGATGCTTGGAAAAGCATTGTGGAAAACCCTGAAAAGGCACGCAAGTATAAGCAGGCGCGTGGTAAAGGCGGATTCATCCGAGCGAATTGGGATGAAGTATTACAACTTGTTTCAGCTTCTTTACTTTATACAGTAATTAAATACGGTCCAGACCGAAATGTTGGTTTTTCACCAATTCCAGCTATGTCGATGTTAAGTCACGCTGCGGGTAGCCGCTTTATGCAACTTATGGGTGGGCCGATGCTTAGTTTCTATGATTGGTACGCGGATTTACCACCAGCTTCTCCGCAAATTTGGGGGGATCAAACAGATGTACCAGAAAGTAGTGACTGGTATAACTCTGGTTACATTATGACATGGGGTTCAAATGTACCGATGACGAGAACGCCAGATGCACACTTTTTAGCCGAAGTTCGATATAAAGGAACGAAAGTCGTTTCTGTAAGTCCTGACTTCGCCGAGTCTACAAAGTTTGCGGATGATTGGATTAGTGTGAAACAAGGTACAGACGGTGCACTTGCGATGGCAATGGGGCATGTGATCTTACAAGAATTTTACGTAGATAATCAAGTGGAATACTTCACAAAGTATGCGAAGCAATATACTGATTTTCCTTTCTTTGTCACATTGAAACAAAAAGGAGATCAATTCGTCGCTGATCGTTTCTTAAATGCTACTGATATTAGACGAGAAACAAAGTTGGGAGAATGGAAGCCTGTTCTTTGGAACGAGAACACGAAAGATTTTGCAACACCTCACGGCACAATGGGGTCACGTTGGGATAATGAAAAGAAATGGAACTTGCGTTTAGAAGATGAACAAACAGGTGAAAAGATTGATCCACGTCTTTCTTTACTTGGAATGGAAGACGCTGTAGGAACGGTACAAATTCCGTACTTCTCAGATGATGGAAATAAAGTATTGGAACGTACAATTCCAGTGAAAAAAATTATGACAGAAGAAGGCGAAGTGTTCGTTACAACTGTATACGACTTAACGTTAGCAAATTACGGCGTGAACCGAGGGCTCGGCGGACAAGAGCCGAAAGATTTCAATGACGATGTACCATTTACACCTGCATGGCAAGAGAAAATGACAGGAGTGAAACGAGAGCTTATTATTCAAATCGCTCGTGAGTTTGCACAAAATGCTGTTGATACGAATGGCCGCTCGATGATTATTATGGGAGCTGGTATTAACCATTGGTTTAATTCTGATACGATTTACCGCGCTGTTTTAAATCTTGTTCTTCTCGTTGGGGCACAAGGTGTAAACGGCGGTGGTTGGGCGCATTATGTTGGTCAAGAAAAATTACGACCAGCAGAAGGATGGCAAACGATCGCGATGGCAAAAGATTGGCAAGGGCCACCGAAATTACAAAATGGTACATCTTTCTTTTATTTCGTAACAGATCAATGGCGTTATGAAGATACACCGGTTGGACATTTAGCATCACCAATTGAGGGTAACTCTCGTTATCAACATCACGGTGATTACAATGTATTAGCGGCACGACTTGGCTGGTTACCTTCCTATCCAACATTCGAGAAAAATGGAATTGAATTATATAAAGAAGCTGTTGCTGCTGGTGTAACAACGCAAGAAGAAATCGGAAAATACGTTGCACAAAAACTAAAAGAAAAAGAACTGAAATTTGCGATTGAAGATCCAGATAATAAAAACAATTTCCCGCGCAACTTATTCGTATGGCGTGCCAACTTAATTTCAAGTTCTGGTAAAGGCCACGAATATTTCTTAAAACATTTATTAGGCACAACAAATGGATTAATGAATGACGATAGTGATTCAATACGACCAGAAGAAATTAAGTGGCATGAAGAAGCGCCAGAAGGGAAGCTTGATCTACTCATTAATTTAGATTTCCGTATGGCTGGAACAGCGCTCTATTCTGACATCGTCTTACCTGCTTCAACTTGGTATGAAAAGCATGATTTAAGCAGTACGGATATGCATCCATTTGTACATCCATTTAATCCAGCAATCGGTTCGCCGTGGGAAGCACGCTCTGATTGGGATATTTTCACCGCTCTTTCTAAAGCTGTGTCAGATTTAGCGAAGAAAATCGATCTTGAACCAATGAAAGAAGTCGTTGCAACACCACTTCTTCACGATACACCGCAAGAATTAGCACAACCACTAGGTAAGGTTAAAGATTGGAGTAAAGGTGAGTGTGAACCGATCCCAGGTAAAACAATGCCGCAAATTCATGTTGTCGAACGAGATTATAAAAAGATTTATGACAAAATGACAGCGCTTGGGCCAAATACCGGAAAACAACCGATTGGTACGAAAGGCATTTCTTGGTCAGCAGAAAAAGAGTATGAGCAATTAAAGAGCCGATTAGGAGTGGTTCGAACGGATTCTATTGCGAAAGGGTGCCCTGATATAAAAGAAGCAATTCATGCTGCTGAGGCGGTATTAACACTTTCTTCTACAACAAACGGTCATATGGCTGTAAAAGCATGGGAAGCACTTGAAAAACAAACGGATTTAAAACTACGTGATTTAGCAGAAGAACGTGAAGAAGAATGCTTCACATTCGAACAAATTACAGCACAACCGAAAACAGTAATTACTTCTCCAGCCTTTACAGGTTCTGAAAAAGGTGGACGCCGTTACTCTCCATTTACAACAAATGTGGAACGTCTTATTCCTTGGAGAACGATAACGGGTCGACAATCTTTCTACTTAGATCACGACATGATGAAAGAGTTTGGTGAAACGATGGCAACATTTAAACCAATTCTGCAACATAAACCGTTTCGTAAATCACGACCTGAAGTAGAAGGGAAAGAAATTACACTAAACTATTTAACACCGCATAATAAGTGGTCGATTCATAGTATGTACTTCGATTCATTACCGATGTTAACGCTGTTTAGAGGCGGTCCAACTGTTTGGATGAACAAAGATGACGCGAATGAAGCTGGTGTTGCTGATAATGATTGGATCGAGTGCTTTAACCGTAACGGTGTTGTTGTAGCACGTGCTGTCGTAACGCACCGTATACCGAGAGGAATGGCATTTATGCACCATGCGCAAGATCGCCACATTAACGTGCCTGGTACGAAATTAACAAGTAACCGCGGGGGAACGCATAATAGTCCAACTCGAATTCACGTTAAACCAACGCATATGATTGGTGGATATGGTCAATTAAGCTATGGATTTAACTATTATGGTCCAACTGGGAACCAGCGTGACTTAAACGTTGTAATTCGCAAACTGAAGGAGGTAGATTGGCTTGAAGATTAAAGCGCAAGTCGGAATGGTAATGAACCTAGATAAATGCATCGGCTGCCATACTTGTAGCGTAACGTGCAAAAACACCTGGACAAATCGTCCAGGTGCTGAATATATGTACTTCAATAACGTAGAAACGAAACCTGGAATTGGTTATCCGAAACAATGGGAAGATCAGGAGAAATACAAAGGCGGCTGGGAATTGAAAAATGGTGAAATTCAGCTGAAATCCGGTTCGAAAATGAAACGTCTTATGAATATTTTCCACAATCCAGATCAACCAACAATTGATGATTACTTTGAACCTTGGAACTATGATTATGAAACATTAACAAATAGCCCGCAGCGTAAGCATCAACCAGTTGCTCGTCCGAAATCAGCAATTACAGGCGAATTTATCGACAAAATTGAATGGGGTCCAAACTGGGAAGATGATTTAGCAGGCGGACATATAACAGGATTACAAGATCCGAACGTAAAGAAAATGGAAGAAGAAATTAAAACGGATTTTGAGAATGTCTTTATGATGTATTTACCACGCATATGCGAACATTGTATGAATCCATCTTGCGTATCTTCTTGTCCATCTGGTGCGATGTATAAACGTGAAGAAGATGGGATTGTTCTTGTGGATCAAAATGCATGTCGTGCTTGGAGATTCTGCGTATCATCTTGTCCATATAAAAAAGTGTACTTTAACTGGCAAACGAATAAAGCTGAAAAATGTACAATGTGTTTCCCGCGTATTGAAGCTGGTATGCCAACAATTTGTTCAGAAACATGTGTAGGACGTATCAGGTACATTGGGGTAATGCTATATGACGCTGACAAAGTAAAAGAATCGGCTTCTGTTGAAGATGAAAAAGATTTATATGAATCTCAGCTTACTGTTTTCCTAGATCCAAATGATCCAGAAGTAGCAGCTGAAGCGAAAAAACAAGGTATTCCTGAAGAGTGGATTAAAGCAGCACAAGAGTCACCAATCTATAAAATGATTATCGATTGGAAAATTGCTCTGCCTCTTCACCCAGAGTACCGTACAATGCCAATGGTTTGGTATATCCCGCCCCTTAGCCCAATTATGAATATGGTGGAAGGGAAAGGTAGTAACTGGCAAGCAGAAGAGATTTTCCCTGCTATCGATAATATGCGTATTCCAATTCAATATTTAGCGAATTTACTCACTGCAGGAGATGAATCACACATTCGTCTTACATTGAAAAAAATGGCTGTCATGCGAATGCATATGAGAGCATTGCAAATTAATAAAGAACCAAATGAAGCTGTATTAAAAGAACTTGGATTAACGAAACAGGATGTAGAAGATATGTATCGTCTTCTTGCTATCGCAAAATATAAAGATCGCTTCGTCATTCCGGGCACTCACCGTGAACAAGTTGCAGATTTATATAGCGAACAAGGAAGCTGTGGTCTTTCCTTCACAGGTGGTCCAGGCTCTTGTATGACAATTTCTTAAATAAAGGGGGCAGAAAATGATGAAACAAAGTTTACAAACTGCTTTTTCTTGTTCTTCTTTTCTTCTCTCCTACCCAGAACCTGGGTGGGGAGAAGCTTTAATTGAATTACAAGAAGAGATTGAAGCGATTGAACAGGAAGACGTTAAAGCAGCACTTACAGCATTTATAAAACAAGCACAGGGTAAAACGAATGCTCAATTAATTGATACTTACGTATATACATTCGATTTTGGTAAAAAGACAAATATGTATTTAACTTATATGAACACAGGTGAACAAAGAGAAAGAGGTATTGAATTATTAGAGTTAAAACAGCATTATAAAAAATCTGGTTTTGAAGTAACAGATAAAGAACTACCGGATTATTTACCGCTTTTGCTTGAGTTTTTTGCAAATGCAAATGAGCAAGATAGTGAGCCAATTATGAGTAAATACAAGGAAAATATACAAGCATTGCACGTTCAATTAAAAGAAGCTGATAGTATGTATGAACCAATTCTTGCAGCTATACTCCTCGCCATCGATACATGGGGTGTACAGACAAATTAGAAAGGAGAGTTGTCAAAATGATGGATCAATTTCTATGGGTGTTGTTTCCCTATATCATTTTTGCAATCTTTATCGGTGGACATATTTTCAGATACAACTATGATCAATTTGGATGGACATCAAAATCTAGTGAACTATTAGAGAAGAAAATGCTCCGGGTCGGAAGTCTATTATTCCACTTTGGGATCATGTTCGTAATTGGCGGTCATGTTATGGGGATTTTAATTCCAGAGTCCGTATACCGTTCAATAGGTATTTCTGAACATATGTATCATGTAGTAGCAATTAGTTTCGGACTTCCGGCAGGTGTTGCTTCTATCATCGGTTTAATTATATTAACGTATCGCCGTATAACCGTAAAACGCATCATTGCAACGAGTACAACGGGAGATTATATTGCGCTTATTTTATTACTTATCGTAATGCTGGCAGGACTTTCCTCAACATTTTTAAATATCGACTCAAAAGGATTTGATTATCGTACAACGATCGGTCCTTGGTTCCGAAGTCTCTTTATTTTCCAACCGAAAGTTGAATATATGATGGAAGTGCCTGTATGGTTTAAAATTCATATTATTGCAGCGATGGGTCTATTCGCAGTATGGCCGTTCACTAGACTTGTACATGTATTTAGTGCTCCAATTAAATACTTAAGCCGTAGTTATGTAATTTACAGAAGACGTATTCCTAATGAATTAAAAAAATAATAACGCTTTGAACAAATAGCAGCTAAAACGAAACGGGGTCTAATATGGAAGGCCTCGTTTTTATTAATATAGGGGAATAACCGTGTACTTTATAATGAAAAAGTAACGTAATATGAAAAAAGATTAGCATCTAAATAAGATGCTAATCAATGCTACAAACAGAGGTAGAACAATCTTCACAAGCAATTTCACATTTTAAAAATTGTAAATCATGAATTGTAATCTTTCCTTTAGTTATAGAAATCGTACCCTTTTTTTTCAAATCATTTAACATTCGATTTACGCTTTCACGGGAAGTTGCACAGAAGTTCGCAAGTTCTTGATTCGTTAATGGTAAATCGATGAGAATACCATTTTCCTTTAACACACCATAACTATTTGTCATTCGTATGAGAGTAGAATACAGGGCACCTTTTTTGCCGTGTAATACTAAATCTCGGAACTTCGTTTGCATTCTTCTTAAATGTTCACTAATCCATTTCATAAATTCAAATACAAGTGCGGGTTTTTGGAGTAATGCTTTTTCTAAGGTTTCACGCTTTATTACTCCTACTTCAACATCTTCAAGGCATTTTGAATTTAATAAATACTTCGCATTGTCCGTGAATAATGTTAATTCTCCAATAATGTCGTATGCCGAACAAATACGGAGTGTTAATTCTTGCCCGTCAGCACTTAGTTTACTAATTTGTACTTTTCCTGAGTGGATGATATAGAGTTCTGTTGCTTCCATACCTTCTTGAAAAATAAAACTTCCTTTTTTTATCTGCATTTTATATTCAACAGATGCAAGTAATTCCTTTAAATCTTGAGATAATGTCATACTGTTTGCCACAGCAATCACCTTTCTTCTTATAAGCAATACATTTCCTATTTTGAGTGTAAGTATGATGAAAATGCAAGAGCTATTTTAAAAAAAAATGAAATTTCAATGACCGTAAGGGGAGGCGATTTTAAGTTTTTAGTTTGAAAGATTTAATACGTAAAGTAGAAGAGACTAAAGATGTGAACAAAATTCGAACGGATTTGTGAAGAATTTTTGAATGGGGAAAGTAATGTGAGAAAAGTCACATTGAATATGTAGCTTCTTTTTTATAATAAAGGCAAATAAAAAATATGAAACATACTAAGGATTGCAGTAGAAAAGAAGGGATATAGATGCACGAGAAGATGAGGGATTCGTTAGAGCGGCCACTTCAAGATTTACGTATTTCAGTTATTGATCGTTGTAATTTTAGGTGCACATACTGTATGCCAGCTGAAGTGTTCGGACCTGATTATGCTTTTTTACAGGAAGAGTTTTTATTAACATTCGATGAAATAGAACGATTAGCTAGATTATTTATAAGTATGGGAGTCAATAAAATTAGACTTACTGGCGGTGAACCTTTATTGCGTAAAGATTTATCGAAGTTAATTGCAAGGCTTGCAAAGCTAGAAGGTTTAACGGATATTGGACTCACAACAAATGGTATTCATTTAGCAAAACAAGCAAAGGCGTTAAAAGAAGCGGGATTAAAACGTGTAAATATTAGTTTAGATGCGATAGAGGATCACGTCTTCCAAAAAATTAATGGACGAAATGTAAGTACAAAACCTGTATTGAAAGGAATTGAAGCAGCAAAGGCAGCTGGATTAGAAGTAAAAGTAAATATGGTCGTAAAAAAAGGGATGAATGATAGTCAAATTCTACTTATGGCCCGTTATTTTAAAGAACAAGAAATTCAGCTCCGTTTTATCGAGTTTATGGATGTGGGCAGTACGAACGGTTGGAACTTTGAACAAGTCATTAAGAAGGAACAATTAATAGAGAAAATTAATCGTGTATATCCGATTGAGCCCGCCCAGCCTCGTTACTTTGGAGAAGTAGCTAAAGTGTATCGATATGTAGGGAGCAATGCAGAAGTTGGCTTTATTACTTCTGTTTCTGAGTCATTTTGTTCTTCTTGTACGAGAGCTCGTATTTCGGCAGACGGAAAGTTTTTTACATGCCTATTTGGAACGAAAGGAACGGATTTGCGAACGCTTCTTCGAGAAAATATTTCTGATGCATCACTATTAAAAATTTTACAACATACATGGGAGTTTAGAAAAGATCGGTATTCAGATGAAAGAAAAGCTGAAAGTGCAAATAAACGTCCAAAAGTAGAAATGTCTTACATTGGTGGATAACGAAAGGAGGGTTCCCTATGCAAGAGCGTTATTCAAGGCAAGTATTGTTTTCTAGAATTGGTGAAATGGGACAAAGAAAAATCAGAGAAAAGCATGTGCTCCTAATCGGTGCGGGTGCACTAGGAGCTGCGAATGCAGAAGCGCTCGTTAGGATGGGAATTGGGAAATTGACAATTGCTGACCGTGACTACGTTGAATGGAGTAATTTACAAAGACAACAGTTATATACAGAAGAAGATGCACAGCAGTGTAATCCAAAAGCAATTGCAGCGGCAGAGCATTTAAGAAAAATTAATTCTGAAGTAGAAATTGTACCTGTTGTAACGGATGTTACAATGCAAGAAATGGAAGAGTTAACAAAAGAAGTAGATCTCATATTAGATGCGACTGATAATTTCGATACGCGCCTACTTATAAATGACATTTCACAAAAAGAAAATATACCTTGGATATACGGTGGATGCATTGGAAGTTACGGTGTAACGTATACGATTCTTCCTGGAGAAACACCATGTTTTCGCTGCTTGATGGATCATCCTATGGGCGGTGCAACATGCGATACAGCCGGAATCATTCAGCCAGCGGTACAAATGGTTGTTGCTCACCAAGTAACAGAAGCGATGAAAATATTGGTGAATGATTTTGAGGCGTTAAGAGGAGCAATGTTATCATTTGATATTTGGAACAATCAATATCTCTCATTAAAAGTAAATAGGCAGAAAAAAAGTACATGTCCATCTTGTGGGAATGTACGCACGTACCCAAGTTTAACATTTGAAGCACAGATGAAAACGGAAGTGCTATGCGGACGGAATACAGTTCAAATCCGTCCAGGAATAAAGAGAATTCTTAATTTAGAAGAAATTCAAAAGCGCTTACAAAAAAGTGTGAATGTCAAAAAAACTCCATATGTACTATCGTTTCTAGTAGAGGAATATCGTTTTGTTTTATTTACAGACGGCAGAGCGTTTATTCATGGGACTAATGATATGAAAATGGCAAAACGGTTATACGCAAAATATATAGGATGACCAGAAAGAGAGTTTCTTCTTATCAAAACGAGGTGAAAAAGAATGTTAGAAAAACGTAGACCAATTCCAGTAGCAGAAGCAGTTGCACGCGTAATGGAGTATGCTCATCAAGGTGAAATAGAAAAGGTTTCTCTTATAGACAGCTACGGTAGAACGCTTGGAGAAGATGTTATTGCAGATCATGATGTCCCGCATTTCGATCGCTCTCCGTACGACGGGTTTGCGATTCGAGCAGAAGATACAAAAGAAGCAAGTAGCAGTAACCCAATTCAGTTTGAAGTGGTAGGTGAAATTGGAGCAGGTTTTGTTTTTAAAGAGGAAGTAAAAGCATTTCAAGCTGTACGTATTATGACAGGAGCCGCAATTCCAGCGGGGGGTAATGCTGTTGTTATGTTAGAGCTAACGGAAGGGTTTGAAGAAAACGAAAAGACTTATATGACATTAAAACGCTCTTTCGCTGCTGGTGATAACATTTCTTTTCAAGGAGAAGATGTAAAACAAAATGCCATACTTGTGAAAAAAGGGACTTCTATTAACCCTGGAGTAGCGGCGCTTCTTGCTACGTTTGGTTATAGTTCAGTAGATGTTATAAAACAGCCGGTTATTGGAATTGTGACGACAGGAAGTGAACTGCTTGAGGTACATGAACAATTAAAGCCAGGGAAGATTCGAAATAGTAATTCTTATATGATTGCTGCTCAAATTGAACGAGCGGGCGGAGTTGTACAGTATTATGGACAATTCGCTGACGATTTTGAGACGTGTTATAACACTGTAAAAAAAGCGATAAAAGAAGTTGATATATTAATTACAACTGGTGGCGTTTCAGTAGGAGACTATGACTATTTACCTGCTATTTATGAGAAATTACAAGCAAATGTACTTTTCAATAAAATAGCGATGCGACCAGGAAGCGTGACTACTGTCGCTGAGCTAGAAGGAAAATTATTATTTGGTCTATCTGGTAATCCTTCTGCTTGTTATGTCGGATGTGAATTATATGTTCGACCAGTCATTGGAACATACTTGCACAGGAAAGATCCGCACTTATATCGAGCAGAAGCAATTTTACAGAAAGACTTTCCGAAAGCAAACCCATTTACTCGTTTTGTAAGAGGGAGCGTGGAAATTGTAGATGGCCAATTGCAAGTTACACCAGTTGGTTTAGATAAATCTAGTGCAATTTCTTCACTTGCAGAAGCGAATGCATGTATCGTCCTGCCGGGAGGAACGAGAGGTTTTGAAGCAGGAATAACCGTTTCGGTACTGTTATTAGAATTAAACGTCGGAAGTGAGTGGCCGTGGGAAGAGCCACTTCGATCATATAAGTAACAGAAAAATAGATTGCTAATTTATACAAAGATAAGAGGTGCAAGATGACACATACGTATTATGAAGTAATTGATACACCTATTTCAATTGAAGATGTTACAAGTAAAGTAATTCGCCGTGAGTGCGGTGCGGTTACTACTTTTATTGGCACTGTCAGAGAATTGACGAAAGGGCGTCGTACGCTTTATTTAGAGTATGTAGCTTATAAGACAATGGCAGAAAAACAGCTTGAGAAAATTGGTGCTGAAGTAGAAGCAAAGTGGCCTGGGACATATGTGGCAATTACACATCGCATTGGTACATTACAAATTTCTGATTTGGCTGTTGTCGTCGCTGTTGCTACTCCACATCGGAAAGCGGCCTATGAGGCGAATGAATATATTATGGAACGTATAAAACAAATTGTTCCGATTTGGAAAAAAGAGTTTTGGGAAGATGGTGAGTCGTGGATAGGCGATCAGTTAGAGAAAACAGCATATGGTAATGGCGAGCCTGGAAAGGAGATGAGAATATGATTGAAGTACTATTATTTGCACATTTGCAAGAAGAAGCAAGTAAGCCGTCCATGCAAATAGATTGTGAAAATATTACGGTTGCTGAACTAAAGGAAGTTCTCATTAAGAAATACAATGTAGCGATTTCAAGTGAGATAATGGTCGCCGTAAATGAAGAATATGCAAATGAGGATGACATCATTCAAACTGGCGATGTCGTAGCAATGATTCCGCCAGTAAGTGGTGGTTGATTCTTTTCAGCCTAATCATGTTAGGACGTGATTAGGCTGGAGAGAATGAATATAACTATGCATACATAGGAGGGAACAGGATGAAAAGTCCTAATTTTCAATTAAGTTTACAAACTGCTAATCTAGTTATCGGTTTTATGGTATGGGTCATTTTATCATCATTAATGCCTTATATTAAAGCGGATATTCCATTAACTGCAGGACAAATTTCTATGGTAACAGCAGTACCGGTTATTTTAGGTTCTATTCTTCGCATTCCAATTGGTTATTGGACGAATCGTTACGGAGCAAGAAAATTATTCTTTATTAGTTTTATTCTTTTATTATTCCCCGTCTTTTACATTAGTGTTGCCAATTCTATGATGGATTTAATTATTGGTGGCTTATTTGTAGGGATCGGTGGTGCTGTATTCTCTGTAGGCGTAACGTCTCTACCAAAATACTTCCCGAAAGAGAGTCACGGTTTTGTAAATGGTATTTACGGTGTGGGTAACGCTGGAACAGCAATTACTTCATTTTTAGCACCTGTTATTGCAACTTCAGTTGGCTGGAGAACGACAGTACAGTGTTATTTAATTTTACTTGCAGCATTTGCACTTATGAACTTTTTATTAGGCGATCGTAAAGAAAAAAAGGTGAATACACCATTAATGGAACAAATAAAAGGTGTATATAAAAATGAAAAACTGTGGTTTTTATGTATCTTTTACTTTTTAACATTCGGATCATTTGTTGCATTTACAGTATACTTACCAAACTTTTTAGTATCTCACTTCGGATTAGAGAAAGTAGATGCAGGTATGCGGACAGCTGGATTCATCGTATTAGCAACAATTATGCGCCCGATTGGTGGTTGGCTCGGCGATAAATTTAATCCATTTAAAATATTAATCTTCGTATTTATCGGTTTAACACTTTCAGGTATTATTTTATCATTTATGCCAAGCATGAACGTATACACATTTGGTTGCTTACTAGTCGCATTTTGTGCAGGTATTGGAAATGGTACAATTTTCAAGCTTGTGCCAATGTACTTCTCTGAGCAAGCAGGGATTGTAAATGGAGTTGTGTCAGCTTTAGGTGGACTAGGAGGGTTTTTCCCGCCATTAATTTTAACATTACTATTCCAACTGACAGGTCATTATGCAATTGGATTTATGGCGTTATCAGAAGTAGCGCTTGCTTGTTTAATCATTACAGTGTGGATGTATAGCCAAGAGAAATTGTTAGTGATGTTAAAGAATCATTAATAAGGAAAAAGGATGTCTAGTAGAGACATCCTTTTTTGAATAAAAGAGAATGAATTGTTTTGTTACGTAAGAATTTTATACTTATTGATTTAATGAGATTTTTCCGCATAATTGTAACTAAGGGGGATGATTCCAAGTTGAGTAAACAGAATATCAGCACAACAGTTTCAGGAGATATAATTGTTACCCATCTAGTTGGCAATATAAAAACAGATGATGTGTATGAATGGTTTAATGGTTTCGAGCAGGTTTGTCAGCAATTCATTTCCGAAGGGCGGAAATACAAATTGTTGGTGGATAGAAAAGGATACACGCCAAATCATTTTTCTGTTCAAAAAGTATGGAAAGAGAAGTTCTTCAATGAAACCATTTTGAATCATAGTAAGGCAATTGCATTTCTTCTTGAAGAAGGGGAGATACTGAATTATTTGCAACAATCCAATACAAAAGAATCCGTGAAATTTTTTGATGATTATGAACAAGCGCTAATTTGGTTGAATGAATACCCAATATAAAAACTGAATTGAACGAGTTGCTCGTAATGTTGTACTTGTCATAAAATTTACTTGTTTACAAGTTGCCAACACCATTCATTTTCTTCGCAGATTGCCTGTGGAATTTCAAAAAAAGGAACCAAAACAAAAAGAACAAACGCTTCTAAAAAACGTTTGTCCAAAGGTAATTACTATTTTAGCTAAGAAATAGATTATTATTTGTGAGTACGAGAAAGCTTTTTTATAAGTTTAGGAAATATAGATGTTAGTTCCTGCTTCAAACGCTTCGTAAACGATGGATCTTTACCTGAAGTTGAAATAGTGACAACATATTCATCATTTCGTATGACACCAGGTGTGTGAAATGATGATGCTGTACCGTCACTTACAACGTTAACCCATTGAAAATCATAGGCGGCCTGTTTGACCATCATATTTACAGTATGTTGATTTGTTGCCGCATAAATAAGATGGGCATCTTTAATATCATCATTAGTAAAAGTTTTTTGCCTCCATGTAATATAAGGAAGCTCTTTCATTTTCTCGCAAATTTCCGGGCTGACAACCGTGACAAAAGCGCCTGTATCCTTTAATCCAGACGCTTTTCGATATGCAATTTTACCACCACCAACTATAACAACCACTTTTTTATCTAGATTAAACATAAGAGGATACATGCTATACATACACACATTCCTCCATTCGCTCTAATAATGCCAACTTCATATATGCATCAAACTGAAGACAATTACAAGTTGTAACGTGATCATATTTTTTTGTATGCAATTTAATTTTCTGGAGCAACAATCCGGTAAAGAGAAGGTACGGCATGACATATACGTGGGACGCGGCCGATGTTATAGTCTTGAGCTCAGCAGTAAAAGAGGGCGTTCCTTTCGTTAAAAAGGAGCACGATACAGGCATACCGAGTTTTTGTTCGACAGCTGCTCCGATTTGTTGTAACTCATGTATTGGCTGTGGATCACTACTACCTCGCCCTACGAGTAAAATACTACTACCTTGCATTGGAATGGCTTCACGTATTCTTTTCACTACAAGTGCCACCATATGTGGATGCGTACTAAAAGGTGGTACAACTGAAAATGTTATTTGTGGATATTTCTTTTGTAGTTGCTCTATTTCAAAAGGAATATCACGTTTATAATGAGCTGCTTCAAATAATAAAACAGGTACAATCATTATTTCAGTTGTTCCCTCCAGTATCGCTTCTGTAACTGCATCTTCAATGGTAGGTGTTGTTAGCTCTAGAAAAGCTATTTTTTGAATTCCTTCTTTACGTTCTTTCATAACAGATTGAATAAAGTGAATGAATTGTTTGTTCCCTTCTTGAAGCCGGCTCCCGTGTCCAACATATACAATTCCTTTCATCGTACCACCAAATCTTTCTTCATAATAATGTCTTGTAATTGCTCATCTACATTATGAAATCCGACTTTATTCGCATAGTGTAAAGTTGGAGCGTCGGTATACGAGAAGGGAAGAGCAAGGATATCGATAAAGCCAAGGCGTTTTACTTCTGATAGAAACGTATCAATTGAAGCACGGCCATCAAATACAATGCTATCCCATGAGAATTCAGAAAGCATACGAGAATGGACTTCATCGAAACGACGGTCAATTGTATACTCATGAGTCATCATATAAGATCCGGCACCAATTTTCTCTTGAATAAAAGCAATTCGATTAATATTTCTGCCTAAGTAAACAGTTGTATCGGAAGAGAACTCTGCTTGTTTACTTAGTAGCCCATATTGCATAAGTTTTTCTTGAGTGGTAACGTTCATATACTGCAGTTTCGCCTGTAAGGTACGAATATCTTTCTGGTGTTTACTACATGATTGCATCAAGATTTCTACACTTTCAGATGAACAAAAAACAAGGCGATCAACGTTAAAAATTTCATGGATTTGTTCAGGGGTTAATGTGTATTCTTTCTTTTTGAAAGTTGGAATTTGATAAATTTCTGCACCGGACTCTTGTAACATTTGCTTTATTGCGCTTTTTTTATTTGTTGCAGATGCAACTAAAACCTTCTTGCCATGTAATGGTTTATATTCTTTCCAAGCGATTTGATTACGTAAGGAAACAACATCACCAACAATTGTCATTGATGGATTAGAAATATTTTCTTTTTTGACGATAGGAACAATGGTTGAAAGTGTTCCTGTGACAACGCGCTGTTTACCAGTTGTACCCCATTCAATGACTGCTACTGGCGTATCTTCTTTCTTTCCTGCTTGTAGTAAGTTTTCGCAAATTGTAGGTAAGTTTTTTATACCCATGTAGTAGGCGATTGTGTCGCTATTGTGGGATGAATTATATTTTCCATGATCGGCTAAAGGACCTTTTGCATGCCCAGTTAATAAAGTGACGCTATTACTGTAGTTACGGTGGGTGAGGGGGATACCTGCATAGCTACTAGCGGCGATGCTAGATGTAATGCCTGGTACAATTTCATATGGAATGTTCGCTGTTGCTAAAGTTTCTGCTTCTTCACCAACACGGCCAAAAATAGATGGATCTCCGCCCTTTAATCGAACAACGATTTTTCCTTCTTTCGCAAATTGAAGAAGGTGGGCGTTAATCATTTCTTGTCGCATAATATGATTCTTTGGCATTTTTCCGCAATAAATAAGTTCACATGTTTCTTTTGTATAACTAAGAAAGAAAGGGTTTAATAAACGGTCATATAAAACGATATCTGCACGCTTTAAACAATCTATCGCTTTCTTTGTAATAAGCCCTTCATCACCTGGTCCTGCACCAACTAAATATACATATCCGTTCATAATCGCACCTCATCTATTTTTATTTAAAAGGAAGCCAGAGGAGGCTTCCTTTTGTAAATTACATGTATATATAAATGTAACCATCAATAACTTCTACTTCGTATGTTTGAATACAGCCGTCATCAGGCTTTTGAACTTCACCTGTTAGTAATGAGATTTTCCAATCATGCAGCGGACAAAAGACGAATTCTCCAGATACAATTCCTTCTGCTAACGGTCCATTTTTATGAGGACAACGATTTTCTACAGCTCGAATATCGCCATTTGAAAGACGGAATAGAGCGATAGACATACCTTTCATTTGCACCTCTTTACCGATTTGTATAGGAAGGTCTTCTGCACGCATAACTTTTATTTTTTCTTTCGTTTGTATCATTTAGATCACAGCTCCTTATTTCACAGTTTCTACTTCATACATCGCTTTTAATGACTTCGTTTCTAATGCTTGTCCCCATGCTTCCGTATAAGTGCTACGAGCTGTTTGGAAGCGTTCATTTAGCGTAGTAACCATACTTGCATCTTGTAGTATTTCTTTTATGTGATCGAAGCCTAAACGTTCTGTCCAGTAGGCAGTACGCTCTCCGTAAATAGCAGTTTCACGATAATATTGCATGTAAGCTGTAGCGATGCGAAGGACATCATCTTCAGTAGGGACAATCATTACAAAATCAGCTTCGCGTACCTCTGTACCACCATTTCCGCCAATATAAAGTTGGTATCCATTTTCGACACAAACAACGCCAAAATCTTTCGTCAGTACTTCCGCACAGTTACGTGGACAGCCCGTTACACCCATCTTCATTTTATGAGGTGTATCTACCATTTCTAATGATTGTTCAAGTAACATACCAAGTCCTAATGAATCTTTCGTACCGAAACGGCAGAAGCGAGAACCAACACATGATTTTACATTACGAAGCGATTTTGAATACGCATATCCCGAAGTCATATTTAAGTCAGCCCATACGTTAGGTAAATCTTGTTTCTTAACACCATATAAGCCGATTCGGCTCGCACCTGTAATTTTCACAAGAGGAACATCGTACTTTTTCGCAACTTCAGCAATTTTCATTAAATCATCTGCTGTTGTAACGCCTCCGTACATACGTGGAATAACAGAAAATGTACCATCATGCTGAATGTTCCCGTTCATTCTTTCATTAACGAAACGAGATGATTTATCGTCTGCATATTCTACTGGAATCGCCATACGTAAATAGTAATTTAAAGCAGGACGACATTTCGGACAGCCGTCTTCATGTATAAAACCAAGAACATTTCGTACTTCTTTTGGAGATTTTAAACCTTTCTCGTGAATGGCCGCTACGACTTCATCACGGGATAAAGGTGTACATCCACATATACCGGCAGATTGCACTGAGGCATCAAAAGCATCTCCAAGTGTATGAGATAAAACTTGTTCCACAAGCGGGCGACATTTACCACAAGACCCTGCGGCTTTTGTGCATCCTTTTACTTCTTCAAAAGTAGTTAACTCTTGTTCTAAAATGGCATGTACGATTGTGCCTTTCGTAACACCATTACATCCACAAATCGTGTCATCTGCACTCATTGTAGCAACGTCAAGTTCACTTTCTACACCAGCTTTGTGAAGAAGAGAAGCAGCTGTATATTCTTGTATATCTTCTTCTTTCTTTAACATGCTAAAGAGGCGTGTACCATCAGCTGTGTCACCATATAAAACGATACCGACGACTTTATTGTCACGAATTAATACTTTTTTATAGGAACGTTTACATTCATTAAAGATTGATATTGCTTTCGTTTGATCATCTTCATAAATTTGGCCAGCAGAGAATAAGTCACAACCTGCAACTTTCAATTGTGTACCGACAATACTGCCTGCATATCCATCCGTTTGTAAATTCGTTATATGTTTTGCTAATATTGCACCTTGTTCATAAAGAGGTGCAACAAGGCCATATGCGATACCATCATGTTCCGAACATTCTCCAACCGCATAAATGGACTCATCATTTGTTTGCATATGGTCGTTGACTACAATGCCGCGATTTACAATTAAACCAGCATCTTTTGCTATTTGAGTATTCGGACGTATTCCGACAGCCATTACGATTAAATCACAATCTACAATTTCACCATCTTCAAATTGAATACCCTCAACATGATCTGTACCAAGAATCTTTACAGTTTTCTTTTCCATGAGAAATTTCATGCCTTGCGCTTCTAAATCTTCACGCAGAAGGGAAGCTGCTTTGGCATCTAATTGTTGCTCCATTAAGCTCGGCATTAAATGAACAACATGTACGTCCATTCCTAAGTCAATAAGACCTCTTGCGGCTTCTAAACCAAGTAATCCACCACCAATGACAACGGCCTTTTTCTTATCTTTAGCAGTATTAATCATAAATTGTGTATCTTCAATTGTTCGAAATCCTGTCACACCAGGAAGGGTGGAACCTTCAACAGGCAATATAAAAGCACTAGAACCTGTTGCGATAATGAGTTTGTCGTATGTAAGAGTACGGTTTTTTTCTGTGACAATGACTTTTTTTTCTCGGTCAATACTTTGAACTTTTTCGTTTGTATATAAAGTTATTTCATTTTCTTCGTACCAACTATATTCATTCATAATGATATCTTGTATATTTGTTTTGCCTTGTAGAACATGAGATAGCATAATGCGGTTGTAGTTTGGATGCGGTTCATCTCCAAAAATAGTAATATTATATAAATCACTATCATGTTTTAATATTTCTTCCATACAGCGTATTCCAGCCATACCATTTCCAATCATAACTAAACGTTTTTTCATATTCATTTCCCCTTTTATGTGAAATGTTGAACAAAGAATTATATTTCTATTATAGAAAATCAAAAAAGGGGAAGATGTGATATTTATCACATTTTTATAATGATTCACAAATTGTTAAAATTCGGATTTATGTGAAGGGAGAAGCGAAAGAGAATTTGGTGATATGGGTAGAGGGCGAGGGGAAGTATAAATATTTTTCACACAATGAAAAAGCAGGACATGAGCATTTATACTCATGTCCTGCACTTTATTTATGCTTTTGTAATTGCACGCGGAAATAAAATATTATTTTCTAAATGAATATGCTCAAATAAATCAGATTCAATGGCTTCAAGGCGCTGGTAAACAAGGCAATAAGTGCCGCAAGCCCCTTCTGGTGGAGTAAAGTCATTTGTCACCTTACGAAGTTCTTTAATAATATTGCCAGCGTGGTTATGTTCATTCTCCAACTCATCTACTACTTCACGTAACTTTGCATAGTTTTCATCAGTTGGATTTTGTTCGAATTCTAAAATTAACGGGAAATCTTCCGTTTCTTCTTTAATTAAATGTTGTTCTAATTCCATTTTAAGTTCATGAAATAGTTTATGAATTTGAGCTAAATGAGGCTGATTTGCCCCATGAACGCGTAATACTTTCGTCACATATGGACTTAACTGTGGCAACTCTTCATTTAAATAACGATGATGCTTATTTATAACATAATCTATTAACTCGCGATAAGAAGCATTTTTCCAATCAATTTCAGATTCGTTTAATAGTTTCGTTTTATGATAAAGCGTATTTAACTCTGTAATTACTTCTGTTGCTGATAAATTTCTTTCATTAATTGCATCAATAAGTGATCTATTACCACCACAACAAAAATCTATTCTATATGATTTAAAAAGATCACTAGCTTTCGGAAATTGTGTTACAATCTCACTGATAATTGAAGTTTCAGTAAATGTATGTTTCATATGAATGCCTCCATAAAGTTTAAATGTAATATCTAAATCAAGAATAGCGATAAATGAAAAATAATGTGGTGATTGAAATCACTTATAATGTGTCAGTTTTGAGAATTCTAAAATGAGTTTTATAAAAGGGAGAGGGAGGGTAATTGGTCGCAATAGTTTCTGATAATAAAAAAAGAAGCTTACTAGAAGCTTCTTTTTTTATTACTATTTTTCACATGCAACTCCATCGCCATCACGATCAAGTTTAGAGCTATAACCTGGTTGATCTCTATATAAGGGAGCTTTTCCAGCATTCTTAACTTCAGTACAATTTTTGTAAATTACATTACTATTGTTACTTGTAGCTGGTTTTGTTTGAGCTTGCTGTGCTTTTTGCTGCTCTTCTTGTTGTTTGCGAGCTAGTTCAGCGGCTTGACGTTGCTGTTCTTCTTGTTGTTTACGAGTTTGCTCAGCAGCTTGGCGTTGTTGCTCTTCTTGTTGTTTACGGGCCTGTTCTTCAGCTTGACGCTGTTGTTCTTCTTGTTGTTTACGAGCCTGTTCTTCAGCTTGACGCTGTTGTTCTTCTTGTTGTTTACGAGCTAGTTCTTCAGCTTGGCGTTTCTCATCTTCTTGCTTGCGAGCTAGTTCCTCAGTTTGACGTTTCTCATCTTCTTGCTTACGAGTTAGTTCCTCAGCTTGGTGCTTTTCCTCTTCTTGTTTACGAGTTTTTTCGTCCGCTTCTTTCTTTTCTAATTCCTTTTTCTTTTCGTCATCTTTTTTCTCTTCACTATTAGAAGCGACTTGTTTATTAGTTGCTGTCGTTTTTTCAGAAGAAGGACCTGAAATACCTAATAGCGCAACAAAAATGACAAATAAAATAGCTGTAATAATAAATTGTTTTTTTGCTACACCTGTTCTCTTAATAACAGATAATATTGCAAGAACAAGGAAGAATATAAATAGAATGAAACTTAAAATAGCAAAAAACTCGACGACGGGGTGTTCCGATTTTGTTGTGCCAGTCACTATTAAGATAATTGAAATCATAAACAGAATAACGGTAGAACGCCCATATTGTTTTGCTTTCCCATTTTTCTTAAAGAATGAAATGATACATAAGATTAAAAGAATGATAGCAATCAAAAATAAAGCTACACCAATATTACTCAAAATAGCCATTTTTATACCTCCATTTGTAAGATTTTCTCTATTGATTATATAGGAATTTATTGGATATTACACGTTTTATATAAATTTAGAAAATTAATATTTTTAATAGATAAATAAACATTTATTCTGTATATAAGGAAAAATAGATTTAATTCCTATTACCTTTTGAAAAAATTTTCATAGATTATAGTATCCCGTTTGAAAGGAGGGGATTTGAATGGAATTCCAATTGTTAGTAACTTGCGTGTTACATGAAGGCAATGCTTACTTTTTAGTAACGAAAGTAGATGATGTTATTACGTTGAAAGTGCCAATTACAGCAGGAGTAGCAGGCTTATTTTTAGCTTTAGGTGTACCGAGATGTTCTTAATTTAGATTTTGATAGTAAAAGGATGAGGGACAAGCCTTATCCTTTTACTATTACATAATTTTTTATGTAAACTAAATGAGGTTTTTTCAGTTTTTTAATATTATTTTTGCCATAGCACGTTTAAAACGGACATGCATATACTATAATGTTTCATTGGCCTTTGATGATGAACGATAGTTTTAAAAAGTGTATCGAGAGTAGAAGTGATACTCTTTTCAATAATGAAAATAGAAGAGGTGCTAGTATATATGAAAAGACGAACGTATGATATTCCAGTCGTGTTGCGAAGAGAATGGTTTTTAATAGAGTTAGCGCATTTAACAAAAAAATATGGGATTGAAATTGCAACTAGTAAAATAGAAGATGCACCATTTCTAAGAGATCAAGTTACAGAATTGAGAATAGGAGCTGGGTTGCAATACGATAAATATGATGATGAGTACATCATCGAGTTTTAAACAAAGAAGCTGCGTATAAAAGGTTATTAAAGAGACCTTTTATACGCAGCTTTTTTGTAAAGAGAATGCTTTATTGAGAAATATTCAAAACGCTTATTGTAAAAAGGAATGAAGGAATGTTGAGAGAATAACGTTTGATAAGAAAGGAATGCGGCTATTAATTTCTTATTATATTGTATCGTAAAAGTAATTGATTGAATGGAATTTAAAACAATTGGTGTTCAACAAAATGGTAGCGTTTTCTTTCGGGAGAAAAAAGGGGGATGTTAATGGGAATTATGAAAAGGAGTATCGCATTATTTATTGTACTTTGTTTTATGAGTCCAATGGTTGTTAGTACAAATATACACGCAGAGGTTGTAACAGAGCTTAAGACTGGCTTTCCAGATCAAGAAGTATTTACTCCTGGAGAATGGTTTTTAGGTCAGAAACCTGCTAATTATGATGAGAATAAACCACCAATTCTCTTTGTGCAAGGAAGAAATGGTAATGCGGATAGTTGGTATGGAAAGACAGTATATCATGATATGAATGATATGTACGACTACGCTTTGAAAGCAGGCTATCAAACTGTATTTATTCAATTATACGATGCTGCTGGGAAAGGATCAGCTAGCCAATGGGACAATGGAAAATTGTTAGCGCAAAAGCTTGAAGAAATTTATAATCATTTTGGTAAAAAAGTGAATGTTGTAGCTCATAGTAAAGGTGGTATTGATACACAAGCTGCTTTAGTTGGATATGGAGCGAATCGATTTGTTGGAAATGTTATTACGCTTGCCACTCCGCATTACGGATCAAATTTAGCAGATTTATCATATAGTTGGTGGGCAGGATGGCTTGCCTCTATATTAGGTCAAAAAGATGATGGGACATACTCATTGCAAATAGGTGAAATGGCAAAGTTTCGTTCTACAATAGATAATGATCCTGCAGCTAAATTAAACCGTTACTATACGGCTACTGGGACAAGCTGGGGACCTGTTTTTTCAGCATTATCTACGGGCGGGTTGTATTTGTCATCATACGGTTCTAATGATGGATTAGTGAACGAATGGAGTGCTAAGTTACCATATGGAACACATTTATTTACAGATTCACGATTTGATCATGATAATATACGAAAAGGTTCAGCCGTTTTTGCACGAATTGAACCATATTTACGGACAGCAAATGTACCAGTACCAGCACCAGCTTTATTAGCCCCGAGTAATAGTTCAGAGGAAAAGGTAGAACAATTAAACACAACTTCTAATCAAGCTATTTTAGGAGGAGAGTTGTCACAAAATGAGTGGGTAGGACAAACTGTCGCAGTTGATAAAAAAGCAGAAGGGGTAGTTTCTATTTTAACAGCTTCTTCGGATGTAGAAATACAACTAATATCTCCAAAAGGAAAGGTTTATACAAATAAAGATAGTGCTGTATCTACTGGTGAAGGTGAATCTCTCTTTAAAGGAGCGACTATAAGAACATTTAAATTTGATAAAATGGAAGCAGGAGAGTGGCAAGTTAAAATGATGGCGAAGCAGCCGAAAGATGCATATTTAATCGTGACCGATTACAAAAAAGATGCTCCGTTCGTCCTTCAAATGCCGGCAAAGGTTAAAGTAAATAAAGCAGAGTATAAACTCAAAAAATCACCTGCAGCTCCAGAAATGAAAGGCGATCTTTCAGTAACAGTAAGAGTAATTAATAAAGATGGAAAATTAGTTTCTGAATCAAATGAATCGCAAAATATTAATACAACTACATTTACAGGTGCTTTGAAAAATATAGAACAGCCAGGTGTATATAACGTTACAATTGATATGAAAGGGATGAATAAGGAAGGACAACCTTATAATCGTACGATAGTTAAATCGGTTTATGTGGAGAAGTAGGAAAGAATGAATCTGTTTTAATAAAAAAAGTGCCGTAAGCTGGCTTAGATGATTTATGTGAATGGTCGCATGAACATTTTTTATACGAACTGGAAGATTGATGGCACGAACATTTTTTATATAAACTAGAAGAAGAGTGGCATGAACACCTTTTATATGAGCTTGAAGAATGATAGTATGAACCCAATATATTACGTCCTATTATTAATAAATGTATAACACATAGTAGTCTATGCAATTGAAAAGTAATTGGCGTGTATACTTGTCCATATATAAGGTGATAGATTTGGGATAAAAAGATAGCATCATATAAAGTGCTCTAATGAGGAGATATAGTTTTCAAAAGAATAGAATTAGAATATCATATGTTATGACTTTTGAAGACGAAAAAGGCTGAAAATTTAGCAGATAACTCTATCCCAGGTTTTAAAATGTTGAAATATGTAAACTTTAAGATAGTATATCGCCAAAGTAAAGAAGGGAAGTATTTAAAGGACAGCATTTTAGTTAAACAGAGAAATGGAAAAAGCGATGACTAAGTTGGAAACTTAGTCATCGCTTTTTATTTATACAATTGAGCAGGAAGAAGACAAAAAATATCGAATGAATGTAATTATACAGAATTGTTTGCATTTGGTATGAATAGTAGTTAAAGATACGTTAGTTATAGTTCAAACAGTAAGAAAAGAGAGATTAAATAATAGAGGGAGCAACTTACATGGAAAATATATTAAAGGTATCCTCAAAATCAAGTCCGAATTCAGTGGCAGGTGCAATAGCGGGCGTACTAAGAGCAAGTGGCAATGTAGAAATCCAAGTAATTGGAGCTGGTTCTTTAAATCAAGCGATTAAAGCGATTGCGATTGCAAGAGGTTTTGTCGCTCCAAGTGGAATTGATTTGGTTCTCGTTCCAGCGTTTCAAGAGGTTACTATCGATAATCAAGAAAGAACAGCAATCAAATTAATTGTAGGTCCTAGAAGGAAAAGATCTTAGTAGCGAACATTAATATAAGGGGATTTAAAAAGGTCAATAGACTCCAAAAAGTTAGTCACGCTATTTCATTTGACAGTTCCTTGGGCGTGGATACAGTATTGTACCGGATTCATGACTATTAATTCTCCCTTATGTTTAGCGGATTTTTCTAGAAACTTAAAAATGCCAAATCCTTTGTGACATAAGGGATTTGGCATTTTTGAAGTTTTTATGTTTTTTAAAATAAACAACCCTAAAACTGCGCATTCTTCTCCCAAGATTCAACGATATAGTATGAGAAACCTTATTATATCAAGGTTTGTAAGTTGTGATTTACCTCGATGCTTACATTTTGCTCACATTAAATCTGTTCATTTTTTATCAGGTGTTTTCATTAGATTTTATTATCTCTCGAAGTTTTATGCTGCTTGTTGCAGCATATTCTGTGTGAGGTGACTATACTTGTCTAAAGTCATTTGAATAGATGAATGCCCTAAACGATTTTGTACGATTTTAGGTTGTTCCCCGGCCTGAAGCATGAGTGTAGCGTGAGTATGTCGTAAGTCGTGTATACGAATCCGAGGAACACCAGCTTTTTTATAGTGATCATTCAAGAAGCGATGAGGAGCATCTATATGTAAGGGCGAATGTATCGTATTGCCGGTGAAAATAAATGCCTTCGCATTCAAGTGTATACCCCAGTGAATACTTCCAAGCTCGTTTTGAGTGGCTTATAAGGGGCTTCGAAGACCCTATGAAGGAAAAAGAAGAAACAAGAACAGAAACAAAAGAAAAAGAAGAAACAAAAACAAAAGAAGAAGTAGCAAGCTGCTCAAGAGATAAAAAAGTTACAGAAGAAAATCCAATAGCATTTTATGAGCAAAACTTTGGAGTTCTTAAACCATTTGTGGCTGAAGGGATTAATGCGTGGATTGAAGATTTGAATGCACAGCTTGTTATCAAAGCAATGAAAATAGCTTTAGAAAAGAATGTACCCAATATGTCTTATGTACAAGGTATTTTAAGAGATTGGCATGCCAAGGGGTATAAGAGTATTACTGATGTTGAAGCTGCACAAACTCAATTCCGTAAGAAATACCAGTCTCGTGGTGGGGGAAGTAATGCTCGAAAAGAAATTGTTCCTGATTGGTTACATACTCAAGGTACGGAAACACATCCTCAGTCAGTAGAGCATAGTGAAATCGAATTAGAAGCTGAACGGAAACGTTTAGAGCAAGTATTATCTAAATATAAAAAAGAGGCTTAGGAGGATTGTAATGCCAAAGCAGTTAACAATATTTGATGTTGAGCCTGTAGTAGCATTCGATACTGAGAAAGCACACATTCATCGATTAAATTCTAAAGTTCGCTTTACGGATGTAGTTGTTCAAGTACCAAAGCATGTAAGAGCTACTGATGAATTAAAACCAACAACAGCGCCAAATGAGTTATCTTACACAATTGAACAGTTAACGCAATAAGTTAACTGTTCAATTGGTCCAAACGTTATGCAGGAGGATAAACAGTTGCCGTAAGTCCAATAATGTGAACGAATATTGAAACAATATTTGCACGGAAATTTTCAGTAACTGTCACTTGATAGGTATAAGTGCCTGCTGGACCAGGTATATCAACAAATGTAAAGTTTTTATCCCAATTATAAATCGCATTAGTAGCCGTTGCTCTCATATAGTTTCCACTCTGACTGGTACTTACTAGCGTTGTGGATGGAGTTCGATTTAATTGAAATAACTCATCAAATAAAATAACTGTTGCACCTATGAGAGCATTAATTTCAAGAACAAATGTAGCATCTTTATATATGAACCATTAAAAAGATTAACATAACCCTACTGATTGGGATCAAGTGTATGTAGACATTTTTAATAAAGTCCCTTTGAAAAATCAAAAGGGACTTTATGTTTGGAAAATCAGAGTTATCGGTTGCTAATTATGATGCTATTTCTTCGGCAGTGAGGATAACAGATAATATATCCTCAATATTCGTATTAGGAGGAGTGGTTCTTCGTACCAAGTTACCTTCTAATATATATATAAAAGTTCCTACTCCAGGCTTATCAAAAGCTGTAAAAGTAGTAGTTAATTCATCAAAATCTGTATTTTGAACAGATTGGATAGTTGCAGCTGGTGCTATGCGTCTAATTCGAAATCCAACAACAGTTGCATTTGGAGGATTGGAACTTACGGTTGAGAAAACAGTCTGCGAATATATTGTTGCCATGAATCTGATGATATCGTTAGGATTATTAATAGTGATACTTACTGTTGAAAGAGGAACAAATGTTGAACTTGTTAAATCAGGAAGTAAAGCAGTATTAACACCCACTTTAAACTGTCGTAATCCATTTGGTACTTCAGGTAAAGGGAAAGCGCATGTAAATGGTAAATGTGGGTTATTATTAAATTGGCTCATAAATTTCACCTCCTATTATTTGATTCATTATTAATATATTCAATGAGTAATTAAAAGGAATATAGAGATTACCTAATATTACCAATAAAAGTGATAGATATTTAAAAAAATAGTTATTTTATGATTGAAAATAAAATAACCCGCTATTTAAAACGGGTTATTCCCACAAGGTGTGCAGGAAATTCAAGGTAACTAGACCAGAGCATATGGTACAGACCTGATATCGATCCGAAAAGAAGTGAAATGGAAATTATCATGATGAGATACTGTCTTAAATAGATAGTATTTGTAGGCATCCATAGAATAAATATGGCTAATAAGACAAGTAGTGAAGTGTACATTGTATAAGATATTTGGAGCTTGATTCTAAGTCTTTCTATATCGTTGGTACCTATTTTCTTAAATATTATAGAGAATAAGATAACAGATGCTAGAGAGAGAAGGGGTGTCATACCTACAAATAAATTAAAATGAAGAATATCACTAGATAACCAGGATTCTATCCATTGGAAAATAGCCATTTTATCATCATTTCTTAAATGTCTAAAAAAATAATTGTTAATATATTGTGGGTTATTGGAGGGTGACAAAAATTTCATTTTGTAGAAAAGAGGAAGCTAAAAAAGAGCACTATATATAAGTGCCCTTTTGGAGAGGGAGTATAAATTCCTATCATTCTATACTAGTATATGCACTGTATTATGTAGTTGCTACTAAAGTTAATGTCAGTTTTTTAAATTAGAGGTTTCTTTTAATGAAACCTCTAAAAAGAAAACTAAAGTTACGTTATAGTAAATTCAATTGCAATAGGAGTACCTCCATCTAGGACGGCTCCTCCTACAATAGTAGCAGCTGTAGTAGTCACACCAGTAATAGTGTCACCTGTTTGAATAATGCCATTAATATAAAGCGTAAAAAAAGCATAAGAAGCAGGGAATGTTGTTACAGCACCAGTGTCATCAGTGAAGTCTGTGTTAGCAAAAGTTAAATCCGCTCCAGCGGCAGTTCCTGTTGCTGCTGTACTTACAAATCTTCTTCCAGCTATAAAAGGCTTAACGATAGGCATTTATGTTCACCCCTTTTTGAGAATTAACTCAGACAAGTTTTTGAAAGTCTTGTCCTGTATTGTATTCTATGTTGTGCTTCCTTTAAAAGATACGGCTTGTACACTAGTAAAAAAGTATAATTCTTATGTATTTATAAAATATAGGTTGGTTTGTTCTAAGTGATTAAAAAAGTATCTTACATGCAAAAATTTAATTTTGTCGCAAATAAAAGAGCAGTTAGCCCAGTCTAACTGCTCGATACAGAGGTAATAATCTAGATGTATAGATATTTATGCCGAATTATTTATTTTATTCGAGGAGGGAGAGAAGTAGGCCATTAACATGAAGATGTGTCAATTCATATCCTGTAAGTACTAAATTAATGACGGGGTAGATTGAGAATGGATGATCCGATTAAGGAGATAGTTGGCGCTTGGTTTGTTGCAGTAGGGACAATTATTGCTGCGATTGGGAGTACACCTTTAAAAAGATTGAACAGCGAATTAAGAAAAGACTTGAACGTATGGGGGAATGTATTACAGGCAACCGGGAATGGTCTGGAAGCTGATGGACAAGGAGAAATATCCCTTGAATTGATTGGGAACGAAATCCAATCAATTGGTAATGTAACGGTTCCAACAGGACTCATTATAGAATTTGAAGATGAAACACAAAAAAAATTAGTGATTGCAGGAAATTGGATACAAGCATTAGGTGGTGTTACATCAATAGGTGGGGAAATAGAGGATAGTTCCAATATAGATGAATCGTATAACATTGTCGGGAATGTGTTACAAGCGACTGGTAATTCATTACAGGCAATAGGTGGAATAGAAGAATCGAAAGCTAGTCGAGATAAGGTGGGGGAAAATACGGACAATGACAATGATGATGATGATGGGTAGCTTATAGTGATTATGGGGAGTTGGATCCAAGCAGTTGGTTCTGTAGTTTCATTAATCGGTCAAATAAGAGAAGAAAGCCAGGAGATAGAAGAAAACAATTTACAAGAGAATTGAATAAAAAAATCCTTTGAATAGAATGATAGGTTAATTGCGTTAAAGAAAATGGTATAATAAATGAAATTAAATATTTAGTCCTACTGGAAGAAGCAGCGGACATCAAACCATAAAGAGTAGTAATAATATTGCTCTGTGGTTGGGTGTCCGCTTTTTTGTTTTTTATTAATAAAATAGACAAGGGGTGTTTTTATATATGACGCAATTAACTTTCTTACCTAAAATTGACCGCAAAGCAACACAGGTTCGTTTAGAAGAGATTTTAGAAAATGTTCGTATTTATAGACAATTTGGGATGATTAGAAACGAGATGAAGGTCACAACTTCTTGTGAGGTAAGATATCACGGTCCAATAAACATTTTAGGAAATCCAGCTGAAGATGTTGCTTTAGCAAATGTTGCAATGAGTGAAAGAGAATTGAAATTACAACGTTTATCTTTTCAAATTGATAAAGCATTAAGTCGGTTTAGCAAAAATCAACGAGACATCATTGTAAAACGATATTTGGAAGATGAGGAAGTCTTTGATTATATGGTTTATAACGATATTGGTATGAGTGAACGTACATATAGAAGAAATAAATCTAATGCTTTTTATAAACTAGCTTTCGCTCTTAGATTAGAAGTATATGAGATAAAAGAGCAGAATGGGAGGGAGGATCTATGAACTTTGTTCAACCTATTCGTGATCCAGAGCAAATACAACATATTAAAGAATACCTAAGGGAAAACAATGAGCGTAATTATATTTTATTTGTGATGGGAATTAATACAGGGTTTCTTACAATTATTATGTCAAACGTTTAATACTGATACATATTATACGATAAACTCGAAATACTCCGGGAAATCAATGTTATTCATATTCTCTATGCCGCCATTTTCTTCTATGTGAGCATATATTTTGTGAATGCATTTATATAATAAGGAAATATGTTTCTCAGGCATATTATCTAGTAAAATAAATGCTTCTACACGGTTAGTTGCATTCTTTGCAACTTTAAAATTCCATCTACTATAAAGCTCTGGATTTAACATACAAGATTCAGTATCTGGACCGAAACTGTAAATCACATTTTCTTTATCCTCATTTTCTTTTATTATTGCTATTAGTGGATATCTTCCCATTGTTCTCAACACTCCTTAATCAAAAACTTTATCAAGAGGAACTTTTAAATGCTCATCAAAAGGTATCATTGGCTCAGTTTCAGGTGAATCCCATGGGCGTCCTGAATCAACTGTCTTACGATGTGCTGTTACATAATCTGTTTTAAAAATTCTTTCAAATCGAGATTCAAAGTATTCCTGTTTTGAAATTATGTAGGAAAGGGAAGAGATTGTAAATATAAAATACAAAAATGAAGACTATGTGTATGTGAAATATGATATAAAGATGTATTCAGACTCTGGAAGAACAAAATTAGTTGATTTGTATTCAGAACAGTTTGCTGAAAGATATAGATAATACTTTTCTTTAAAATAAAAAACTGAACTAGGTAATTTCCTAATTCAGCTTTTTTAACATGATTTCACCCATATAGAATTTTTCTACCAATAAAATTAAGCTTCCACTTTTTACAAGAAGGACATAAATATAATTCAATAACAACAATACTGTCCTCAACTAACTCTTCAAACTTATCAAACGGCATTGTATCAACCATTTTATATACATCCATACATTCACCACATTCACACTTCGCACTTTCTATAGAACGAGAATTAAATACTTCTAAAGCATTATTACATAAGAAGTAAACCAATTCATGTGAAGGCTCTATTTCAGACGCTTCAGCTTCACGCCATACGTTTCTGGGAATCTCAGGTGATACACTTACTAGTCAATCCTCTATTATTTGACGCCAATCGAATAATAGAGTTCGTTTTTATTTAGTTTAAACAATTCTGTTTCTAAAGATATAAATACTAAGACTGTGTATTTTGTTGTAAAAATGCTTCTAAAATTCTTTTAACTGGCAGACTCGATTTTTTCAGTAGACTCTCTGCTTTATCCATTATTTGCTTGTTGGAAGCGATTATTTTTTTATATTCTTCATTGTTAAAAGAACGCAAAGAGTCTATTACATATTCAGCTAATTCATCATTCGCATTGAGTAAATCTAGTAATAAATTGAATCCATTCATCCCAGTATCTTCATCTATACAATATACTAATCTAATTTTATATTTATCATCTCTGTCCTTTAGATTTTGAAGCAATTTATCCCAATCATTTTCAGTAAATTCACTTATCAACTCTTGTACATACATAAATTCATCATCATAGAAGTAGTTATCTGAGCTATTTTCAGATAATACTGCATCTACTTTTTCATACATTTATGTTCCTCCTCTATTTGGTAAATCCACCTGGTAATGGTGCATTAATTTGACCTGTTGGATATCCACTAACCACATTGTCACCTATTTTTATTACATCAATTTCTACGCCGTCAATAATTTCCCTATGAAAAGTTGCTCCATCTCTCCCTCTAATACCTAACGGGGAAGAGTTACCTATATCAGTTATACTATCTAAAATCTTTGTATCACTCCAACTATCTGGAAATATTGTACTATTTTTTATTTTAGCCAATTTCCCATCAGGGAATTGAGTCGTATATTTGATATCTTTCGTACCATTTGGATTGACCTTAAGCGTCTCTGTAGCATAATTAGGATGACTATTTTTAATATTTGATGAATGTCCTCCAATAATTTCATTTTTATTAGGATTTTTTCTCTGTCCCAAAAGAATTTTCTCTTCCATTTCGGATGAAATAATTGACTTAGTCCCGCTGGCTTTCCCAACAGGTACTTTTTTAGCTGTATTTGCAGCCTCAGTAGCTTTAGCAGTCATTTTAACTCCTTTTCCTACTTTAGCTATCTTTCCAAAGGGTGTAAGGCCGGCTACAGCCATGACACCTGCCCCAGCACGTTCCCATCCCGAAAGTTTTTCGCCAGTAGATGGATCAATACCATCCCAAACACGACGAACATCATACTCACCACTTATTTCACCCGCTATATCCCTAGCTAGTTTTTTACCATCAAAACCCTCTTTTTCTGATGATAGTGGTCCACACATTGCACCTTTTTCCATTGTAACATCTTGATTATCTGTATTGCGGAATTTTTCGGCAATTCGTTTCAAATCTTCTTCCACTTGTATAAGTGAATTGATAGATGTAAAAGCTTTTGGTCTCGCATCATTGAACATTTGAATGAATTGTTGATTAGAGGCACCAATCCATTGAAAACACAAATGATCAATTTCATTACATAAATTATTATGTATAGATTCTAATGCGATTCTGGTATTACTTGCACGATTAGCAACTTCTTCTAGCATTTCAGGTGTCACTTTGATTTGAACCATTTCTTTCCTCACTTTTCCCAATTAAAATTATGAGATAAAAAGAAAACAATGTAAATATCTAATTCTAATGTAGAGATAAATGTAGCCTATGTATATGTGAAATAACAAAAGAAACCGGCTCTTTATTTAAGCCGGCTTTTTTTATTGTTAAGATGTTTAGAATTTACTTTTAGACAATGCTTTTAATATAGGATTTATGATTTTACTTAATAAACGAAATTCGTTAAATATAGATTTTATAACCTTCATATTATCGTCCACCTAAACTAAATAAACCATATCAACTTCATACCAAGGATGTAAACATTGTATTTTCAAAGTGAATGGTGGTGTTATAACTAGATTAAGACTGAATAATCTGATAATTTTTTATCAATAAATAGTAATTGTTATGATATGCGCTTTGATAGGGAGATTTGTTATAATATTTAGATAATAATCTTAGAAAAGGGGGATTTACATGGAGACAAAAATTTCTACTACTAGCAAGGGGTATGAGCTATTAGAAGAATGGTATCATGAAATGCTTGCTCAGCATATAGAGAAGGCAAGTATTTTAAAAATTGAAGCAGATAATATATTTAATAAGGTTAAAGAAGATACAGATTCTTTTATTTATTACTCCCTGTTAAGATTTAGGTATCAAATGTTAAAGGGGAATTTTGAAAAAGGGCTAGAAGGGTTAGAATACATAAAAGGTATGCCAGATGGTTTACTAAAATATTACTATCATTTCTTTAAATTTATTTATGCAACAGAAGTTGGAAACTACAATAGTGCAGAAAAACATCTTGAATCTGCAAGTGATTTATTAGATATGATGTCCGATGAAAAAGAAAAAGCAGAGTACAATTATCGTGTTGCGCTATATAAATATTATATTTCACAACCTACTTTAGCTATTAATTATGCCACAAAAGCTCTCGATTATTTTTCAAGCCATGAAGGCTATGAGACTAAAAAGGGAGCGTGTGAAAATACATTAGGTATGGCTTGTATTACTTTAGAACAATTTGAATTAGCAGAGGAATATCTAATTTCTGCTCTAAATATGTTTCAAACACTTGATGAACAATCGCTAGTTTTAAAAGTTCGTAGTAATTTAGGAGTACTGTATGCCGAACAAAATTTATCAGATTCAGCTATACGTCATTTAGAAGAAGTATATAAAGCGTGTCAACATACAAAATTGCATTATCAAAGAAGGGTAATATTCCTATTAGCTCGAGAACATATTAAATTAAAACAGCATAATGATGCAGCTTTTTATATTAAAGAGGGCTTGAAGGATTGTAATCAAGAATATATTTATCACCTAAATATTATGGAGTGTATAAATAATAATGAATCTATAGCGGAATTGGAAGGAATTATAAATAAAGCGCTTTCGTACTTTAAAGAACAAGAATTGTGGAAAGACGTTCAAATTTATACCGAACTACTAGCAGGTAAATGGTATAATGTGGGTGCAAAGGAAAAGGCGTGTGAGTATTATCATTTAGGTCATGAAGCGAGAACTTTATTAAAAGAAAAGGGGCGTTTAAAATGAAAAAGATTAAAATTACATTAATGGGTCTAATCGGTATTGCAGTATTATCGTTTGGTTTAAATAGTCCTAGTATTGAAAAAAGTGCAGCACCTACACTGAAACAAGAAAATATTATTTCATATTCAGAACATGGTACAGGAATCTAATAAATAAGAAAATTACCCCCATCAGTTATTAAAGAAATAAATAATTACTAAGCAGTAAAATAGATAATATAAACAAAGCAAGATGATGACAACATCTTGCTTTGTTCAATTGTGAAAAATCATTGAACTGTAACGAATTTTTTAGAGGATATTTTAAATAGGAAAGAACAGATGAAAAACTGAAACAAGCCTTAGCTATTTAGGTTTGTTTCAGTTTGTGGGGGCACCCACGAAACCACCCACAATTCACCCACAAAAATAGAAAAAGTGATGAATCACTATGAAACATCACTTTTATAAAACCTTGATAAATCAACGTTTTTGACGCGATTTAAAACTTGATGAATCCAGAGGATATATTCCGCACACAAGTTCAACAAAGGGAAGGGGAATGTCTATTTATCAAGGGGATCTAATACAGTTTAATTAAAAGGTTATTATTTGCTCACATTTTGCTCACAAATAATATAAAAACATGTGAAAAAATATGAAATACCCTTTTGAAGTAGAATATAATATAACAAATAAAAAGCGTCGCAAATGCTTGTATAACAGGCATTTGCGACGCTTTTATAGTTTTTCTGAACATAAAATAAACAACCCTAAAACTGTTCATTCTTCTCCCAAGATTCCACAATATAATGAGCAATCGTTGGGTTGAATCCTTTACCAACTAAGAACATAATCGCAGCAACTTCTGTTAAAGCATGTTGGTGTGATGTATGTTTCGCTTCATTTAAACCGTAATCTACCCAAGGTTTTACGAAATCAAGTACAGGTTTCTTTAAAGGTAAAAACTGTGTACCGACAACTTGTTGGATTTGTTGTTGTGTTGGTTCTGTAATAGGTCCTGGTGGTAAAATTTGTGGCTGTGTAATATCGAATGTTGGACCAGGCGGTAAAATTTGTGGTTGTGTCGGATCGATAGTTGGTGGTGCAGGTGGTGAGACACGTTGGTCGGAGTTTGGTTGATACATCGGCTGTTGTGGCTGAGTTGTATATGGATTTTGCTGATATTGTTGTTCTTGGGTTCGCTGCGGTACATATGGATTTTGTTGTTCTTGAATGTACTGAGTTGGGTATGGATTTTGCTGATATTGTTGTTCTTGAGTTGGTGGTGCTGCATATGGATTTTGAGGATATTCATAATTTGGACGTGTGTCATATGGATTTTGTTGATATTCAGTTTCTTGAGTTTGCGGTGTTGCGTATGGATTTTGTTGATATTCAGTTTCTTGAGTTTGCGGTGTTGCGTATGGATTTTGTTGATATTCAGTTTCTTGAGTTTGCGGTGTTGCGTATGGATTTTGTTCGTATTGAGGCTCTTGATGCTTTGTTTCTTGCTCCCCATATTGTTCAGCATATCTTTGTTCCTGATGTTGAGGGTGAAAAGGTTGTTGTGGGTAAGGCGGTTGATTATTATAGAACATGTTGATTCCTCCTTAATAATGATGCCTACCACCTAGTGTATGGGCGGACAAGAAAATATGTGATGAAAAAATGCGGGCGTGTTACAATAAGTAACTGGGTGAAGATAAAATGATAAAACAAGAAAAAATACAAAAAACAATAACTTTCGTAAAGCATATTTTAGAAAAAGATGCGAGTGGGCATGATTGGTATCATATTGAACGCGTACATAAATTGGCGATTTCTTTATCCGAGCAAGAAGGGGGAAATCGTTTTATAATTGAAATGGCAGCATTACTTCACGATGTAGCAGATGAGAAGCTAAATGAGAGTGAAGAAGCAGGAATGAAAAAAGTTTCTGATTGGTTAGAGGAGTTACATGTTGAAGAAGTGGAAAGTAAACATATTCTTCATATCATCGCCAATATGTCTTACAAGGGCGGTCATGGTGGCACAGTTGAGTCACTTGAAGGGAGAATTGTTCAAGATGCGGATCGTTTAGATGCTCTTGGTGCAATTGGAATAGCTCGTACATTTGCATACGGAGGGGCGAAAGGGAGATTAATGTATGATCCAACTATTCCGCCTCGAGAAGTGATGACGAAAGATGAATATAGAAAAAATAATGATCCATCTTTAAATCATTTTTATGAAAAACTTTTGAAGCTAAAAGAGTTGATGAACACGAATGCAGCAAAACAAGAGGCTGAAATTCGTCATCGATATATGGAACAGTTTATTGAACAATTTATGAAAGAGTGGAATGCACAAATATGAAAATGTTAACTGTGGAGAACTTATCGAAATCATATGGAGAAAAACCGTTATTTGATGGATTATCATGTAGTATTACAGAAGGACAACGTGTCGGAATTATTGGTGTAAACGGTACTGGTAAATCGACATTATTAAAAATTATTGCAGGATTAGAAACTCCTGATACAGGTGATATGACGCATTCACGTGGTTACACCATTAGTTATTTATCACAGCAACCAGAGTTTGATGAAAAACTAACAGTATTAGAGCAAGTGTTCCATGGTGATACACCTTTAATCCGTCTTCTTCGTGATTATGAACAATCGTTATTAAATATCGAAAAAGATCCGAGTAATGAAAAAGTACAGGAACAATTATTTGCAGTGCAGCAACGTATGGATGCAATGAGTGCATGGGAAGCAAATGCAAATGCGAAATCTCTTTTAACGAAATTAGGAATTACAGATTTTACTGCAACTGTTGGGAATTTATCTGGTGGACAGAAAAAACGTATTGCGATGGCACAATGTTTTATTGAAACACCGGATCTATTAATTTTAGACGAGCCTACGAACCATCTTGACCATGAGACAGTTGAATGGTTAGAAGAATATTTAGCAAGATATACAGGGGCGGTATTACTTGTAACCCATGATCGTTATTTCTTAGATCGTGTGACAAACCGTATTTTTGAATTAGATAATGGTAAACTATATAGCTACGAAGGAAACTATAGTACATTTTTGGAAGCGAAAGCACTTCGTGAAGAGCAAGAATCGGCACAAGAATCCAAACGCCAAAATTTATATCGTCGTGAACTTGCTTGGATTCGCCGTGGTGCAAAAGCCCGTTCGACGAAACAAAAGGCGCGTATTCAGCGTTTTGATGAGCTAAAGGGACAAGAAGGACCAGCTGCAAAACAGTCAGTTGATATTGCACTAAGTGGAAGTCGTCTAGGAAAGAAAGTACTTGAGTTAAAAGATGTAACGAAAAAATTTGGCGATAAGACGGTATTACATAATTTTAATCATATTGTGAAACCAGGCGATCGTATCGGAATTATTGGGGCGAATGGAAGCGGGAAATCTTCTCTATTAAATATGCTTGCAGGAAAACTATCTCCTGATAGTGGTGAAGTTGAAGTAGGACAAACTGTAAAAGTTGCTTATTATACGCAAGAAAATGAAGAGATGAATTTAAATCAGCGTATGATTGAATACATTAAAGAGATTGCAGAAGTTATTCATACAACAGATGGAAAAGTAATTGGTGCATCTCAAATGTTAGAACGTTTCTTATTCCCGACGCATTCACATGGTACACCGCTTGGTAAACTATCTGGTGGCGAAAGAAGACGTTTATATTTATTACGTATTTTAATGGGAGAACCAAACGTACTACTACTTGATGAACCTACGAATGATCTAGATACACAAACATTAACAGTACTGGAAGATTATTTAGAAGATTTCCCAGGTGTCGTTTTAACTGTATCGCATGACCGTTACTTCTTAGATAAAGTAGTAGATGAATTGTTCATCTTTAGTGGCGAGGGCGAAGTGCGTGAATTCCTAGGTAGTTATACAGATTATTTAGAAATGGAAAAAACGAAAGAACTTATTGAGAAAGCGGAAGTTCAAAAAGAGAAAAAAGTAGTAGAAGAAGCTCCAAAACAACAACGTAAACGTAAACTTTCATACAATGAGCAGCGTGAATGGGAAACAATTGAAGATACAATTGCCGAACTAGAAGAGAAAATTGAGTCAATTGGAGAAGAACTTGCGAAAGTTGGATCTGACTTCACAAAGGCACAAGAATTATCTGAAGCACAGCAGAAAACAGAAGAAGAGCTAGAACAAACGATGGAAAGATGGAGTGAACTATCAGACATCGTTGAAGGTTTAAAATAAAAACAAGCTGCATATATTGAAAAGTAAAGAGAAAAACTTTACACTATTGGTAGAACCTATTTTAGGAGGGAAAAAATGAGAACATCTAATCCAATGTTGAAAAAAGAGGCATTCCGTAAAGAGGGAGCAAATGCTTCTGCGATGACTATTGGCGGAACAGTAGGCAAAACGTTTATCATGCTTATCTTGCTGCTTGCAACGTCTGTCTATTCATACATACAGATGACGCAAGGTACGATGAAGATGCCAGTATTAATTGGTGCTTTAGTTATTGCGGCAATCGTTGCGTTTGCGTCTATATTCTTCCCGCGCATATCACCTATTGGTGCACCAATCTATGCAGCGGTAGAAGGGGTAGTGTTAGGAAGTATTTCAGCGGTTTATACAATGAAATTTGGCGATACTATTGTTTTAAACGCTGTATTACTAACAATCTCAATTCTATTTGCGATGTTAGTTTTATATGCAACGCGCGTAGTAAAAGTAACTGATAAATTCCGTACGGGTGTAATAGCAGCGACAATGGGAATTATGGTTATGTATTTAATCGTATTCTTATTAAACATGTTCGGTGTTACTGTTCCATATATTCACCAAGGTGGAACTATCGGTATTATCATTAGTGCGGTTGTTATTGTAGTTGCTGCATTAAATTTATTACTAGACTTCGATTTAATCGAAAGCGGCGCACGTAGCCAAGCTCCAAAATATATGGAGTGGTACGGTGCAATGGGTCTAATGATGACTCTAGTATGGTTATACTTAGAAATTCTTCGTTTTGTTTCTTACTTTACGAAAAATGACTAATAAAAAAATCCTGCATGAAATGTGCAGGATTTTTTTATTTTCAAAGATAAATTGAAAATGTGGATGTTGGCGACTTGAATTGAGGGGGATGGAATATGATGAAAGAGAAAAAAGGGATTATGAAAAAACTATTTTCTAAAAGTTTTTTCATAGAACTAGATGACGCTTTAACGTATCCTTCATCACAAGTTATTACTTCAGCTATCGAAGGGTATGCGGTTGAATGTCATGAACATATAAAATTTGAGAGTAAAGTTAAACCGATTACTTTTTATTTAGAAAGTGTGTTGTACCGCGTTGAAATAAAGATGGCTCGCGGAGGATATTACATATCTTGCAGTGAAGTATAATATTTTTGGAAACCTTACATGTTTAAACTATGTAGGGTTTCTTTTTTAGTTTTGTAAGATATAAAGTAATACTTTTTATTTACAAACATGCCGTTTTGTACTTTTTACCCTTCCAACATTTTTCTTTACAATGAAGAAAAATATGTGAGGTGGTATAAATTATGATGAATCGAGTTGTATTAATCGGTAGATTGACAAAGGAGCCAGAATTATACTACACAAAACAAGGAGTCGCATATGCACGGATATGTGTTGCGGTGAATAGAGGTTTTCGAAATAGTTTAGGTGAACAACAAGTAGATTTTATAAATTGTGTTGTTTGGCGAAAATCGGCTGAAAATGTAACAGAATATTGTACGAAGGGTTCACTTGTTGGAATTACCGGGCGTATTCATACGAGTAATTACGATGATGAACAAGGAAAGAGAATATATAGAACTGAAGTGGTGATTGAAAGTATTACATTTTTAGAGAGAAGGCGGGAGGGGGCATCGCAATAATATTAGACTCTTAACTATAGTTTCGGAATAATTAGGTGGAAAGAGAAAGCATGAAAAAGTATGATGATGGGAAGAAATCAGCAAAATTAAGCATCCGAGTAGGAGTATAAAGGGGTAACATGTTACAATACAGCTAAGAACACGCAATAAAGGAGAGTATTTTTAAGTGAAAATTAAAGCAATTGAACCGACGCCAAGTCCGAATACAATGAAAGTTATTTTGAATGAAGTATTACCATCAGGAGCGCGTAATAATTATACAAATGAAAATAAAGAACAAGCACCAGTACAAGTGCAAGAAATTTTGAAGATTGAAGGCATTAAAGGTGTGTATCATGTAGCAGACTTTTTAGCAGTGGAGCGAAATGCGAAGTATGACTGGAAAGTTTTATTACAACAAGTTCGTGCCGTTTTTGGTGAAGAAATAGTGGAAGAAAGCGAAGAACAACAACTTTCTCATTTTGGAGAAGTGAAAGTGTTTGTTCAAATGTTCTTTACTATTCCGATGCAAGTGAAGTTAACAGATGGAACGACAGAAGAGCGTGTAGGCTTACCTGATCGTTTTAAAGAATCCATTATGAAAGTGCAAATGTCTGCACCTAACGTTGTGAAAGAGCGCAAATGGGTAGAGCAAAGTACACGTTACGGTAATTTTGAAGAAATCGGGAAAGAAGTAGTAGAAGAAATTGTTGCTGCTTATTCAGAAGAACGTGTAAATCAAACGGTTAAAGAATTATTAGATCAAGCAGGTGCTGTTGAAGTAACGATTCAAAAGCGTGAGCCATATAAAGTAACAGAAGAGATGATGAAAGATTCTGACTGGAAAAACCGTTTTGCAGCTCTAGAACAAATGGATCCAACGGAAGAGGATATGACGGTATTGAAAATGGCGCTAGATGATGAGAAAGTATCTATTCGCCGCTTAGCAACAGCTTATTTAGGTATGGTAAAAGGTGAAGGCGTATTGCCGTTATTATATAAGGCGTTATTAGATCGTTCTGTAAGTGTTCGCCGTACAGCGGGAGATTGCTTATCGGATGTAGGTGACCCAGCAGCGATGTTCGTTATGATTAAATCTCTGAAAGATTCAAGTAAATTAGTACGCTGGCGTGCAGCAATGTTCTTATTTGAACTTGGTGATGAAAGTGCAATTCCGGCATTAAAAGCAGCAGAAGATGATCCAGAGTTTGAAGTAGCAATGCAAGCACGTTTAGCTTTAGAACGTATTGAAGGCGGCGAAGAAGCAAAAGGTTCTGTATGGAAGCAAATGACGGAGTCTCGTAAAGGGGAATAATATATGATTGTTTTCTATGATAGTTGGTGTCCGATGTGTACAGCAGTTGCAGAACGTACGAAAAAATTAGATAAAAAGGGTAAGATGAAATTTGTTTCATTTCGAGATGAAGATGTAGTTGAGAAATATGAACTTTCTCAAGAATTACAAAGTAAGATGGAACAAAGACTGTATATTTTAAAAAATAATAAGTGGTATGACGGAATTCATAGCATTAACGTATTAGCAAAGGCCGTTCCATCTTATTGGTTTGCAGTTCCTTTTATAAAGCTATCTATCGTACTTGGATTTGGAAGCAAAGTATATGATTATATCGCTAACAATAGAAAACTTGTCCCAGTTGGACACTGCCGTGAAGGGGTTTGTGAAATCCCTACAAAAAAATGAAATCATCGTTATCTTTCTTTTGCACCTATTAATAGCGCGTGATATGATGAAGTTGGAATGAAAGTTGAAGGAGAGATTACAAGATGTCAAATGCATATGAAGAATACATGCGTCAAATGGTAATTCCAATGCGCCAAGAGTTAGTGCGTTCTGGATTTGAAGAGTTAACTACAGAAGAAGCTGTAACAGAATTTATTGAGAATGCAACAGGTACAACTTTAGTAGTTGTAAACTCTGTTTGTGGTTGTGCAGCTGGCTTAGCACGCCCATCAGCTGGTCAAGCGGTTGTACGTGCTGAAAAACAACCTGATCATCTTGTAACTGTATTTGCAGGTCAAGATAAAGACGCTACTGCGAAAATGCGTGAATACTTCGGAGAAATCCCTCCATCTTCACCATCTATGGCATTACTAAAAGGAAAAGAAGTTGTTCACTTCATTCACCGTCATGAAATTGAAGGCGCAACAATGGACGAAATTATTACAAACTTAGAACAAGCTTTCGAAAAGAATTGCTAAAGTAGGGGGAGAGTGAATCTCCCTCTTTTCTTTATATAGAGGTGAAAAAATGATAGTAACAACAGCAGGAAGAACAAATAAAGAAATGATAGCTTATGCAAATAAGGTAGCGGAAGAATTAAATTGTTCTTTCGTTTTACGTAATGATATACCTGTACACAAACTGCATGAGCAGTATAAACAGGATGTACTTGTCGTAGGGAAAAACCGATTAGCTATTTATCCAAAGGGTACGGAAGAGTCGTTTTTCTTTCATCCAAATTCGGCGATGTTTCGTGTGAAAAGGTTAATGCGCGGAGAGCACGATCCATTTGTACAAGCTGCAAAGTTAGAGAGCGGAATGACAGTGTTAGATTGTACGCTCGGTATGGCATCAGATAGTATTGTAGCTAGTTATATCGTTGGTGAGAACGGAACAGTAACAGGACTTGAAGGTAACGAATATATGGCTTACATAATGGAAAAAGGTTTGCAAGCATGGTCTTCATCAGTTTCTGAAATCGATAAGGCAATGCAAAGAATCCATGTAAAGCAAACAGAGCATTTCGCTTTTTTAACGCAATGTGAAGATAATAGTTATGACGTTGTTTACCTTGATCCGATGTTTGAAGAAACTGTCATAGAATCAGATGGAATTAAAGGGTTAAAACACTTCGCTTTGTATCATGATATTACTGATGAAACAATTGCGGAAGCGAAGCGTGTGGCGAGAAAACGTGTCGTTCTGAAAGACCATTTCCGTAGTACTAGATTTGAAAAACACAATTTTCACGTATACAAAAGAAAAAGTGCAAAGTTTCATTTTGGGGTAATTGACCTTTGCTAATTGTTTGAAAAGATGTATAATAAGCAATAATTAATTAAATATACTGTCTGTGATGAAGAGAGTAGTCTTTTTCAGAAGGAAAGCGAGCTAGGGATGGTGTGAGCCTAGTGCGGAAGAAAAGATGAAGCGCACTTCGGAGATGCTTCTTGAACGAATAGTAGAGTAAGCCGAGGCCCCCTGTCCTCGTTATAAACGGGAAAGTGGTTCGTAATGAACAACAAGGGTGGTACCACGGGTTAAAACTCGTCTCTTTTTTAGAGACGAGTTTTTTGTGTTTTAAAAAATAAGGAGGTTACAGTATGGAGTATAAAACGCAGTTTGCGAAGAGCTTATCAAATATTATTACGGACGAATTAACGCAAAATCAAATTTTAGATTTAATCGAAACCCCAAAACAAGATGAATTCGGTGATGCAGCGTTCCCATGTTTTTCACTAGCGAAGCAATATAAAAAATCACCAGCTACTATCGCAAAGGAAGTTGCGGAGAAATTAAATGACCCATTTTTTACGAAAATAGAGGCTGTTGGCCCGTATGTAAACGTCTTTTTTAATCGTCAAACAGTAAGTGATGAAGTATTAAAAACAATTTTAGCGGAGAAAGAAGAGTACGGTCAAAATCACTTTGGATGTGAAAAAACGGTAGTTATCGATTATTCCTCTCCTAATATCGCGAAACCTTTTTCAATGGGGCATTTACGTTCTACAATGATCGGCAATTCGCTGAAACATATCGCCGAAAAATGTGGATATGAAGTTGTCGGAATTAATTATATTGGGGATTGGGGAACACAGTTCGGAAAGTTAATTACCGCATATAAAAAATGGGGAAATGAAGAAGTTGTTAAAGAGGATCCAATTCGTGAGTTATTTAAGTTATATGTTCAGTTTCATGAAGAAGCAAAAGAGAACAAAGAACTAGAAGAAGAAGGACGCTCATGGTTTAAAAAACTAGAAGAAGGAAATGAAGAAGCAGTCGAACTTTGGAATTGGTTCCGTCATGAGTCTTTAAAAGAATTTTCTCGTATTTATGAACTTCTCGGTGTGGAATTTACAAACTTTCAAGGAGAAGCTTTCTATAATGATAAAATGGAAGACTTTATTGGGATTTTAGAAGAGCACGACTTACTGGAAGAATCAGAAGGGGCATTAGTCGTTAATTTAGAAGAAGAAGGTATGCCGCCATGTTTAATTAGAAAATCAGATGGTGCTACCATTTACGCAACACGTGATTTAACAGCCGCATTGTATCGTCAAAACACATACGAATTTGATAAGGCTTTATATGTAGTAGGACCCGAACAAAGCTTGCATTTTAATCAATTTTTCACTGTATTAAAAAAGCTTGGCTACACTTGGGTTGATGGGATGGAACATGTACCGTTCGGGTTCATATTAAAAGATGGTAAGAAAATGTCGACACGTAAGGGTAGAATTATTTTATTAGAAGAAGTGCTAGAAGAAGCTGTTGCACTTGCGGAACAAAATATTGAAGAGAAAAATCCGAATTTAAAACAAAAAGAAGAAGTGGCAAAGCAAGTAGGTGTTGGAGCAGTTATCTTCCACGATTTAAAAAATGAGCGTATGCATAATATTGAATTCTCATTAGAAAATATGTTGAAATTTGAAGGGGAAACAGGACCGTATGTACAATACACACATGCGCGTGCTTGTTCAATTTTAAGAAAAGAAAGTGTAGAATTTGAAACGTGTACTTTTGAATTAAAAGACGATTACAGCTGGAGTGTAGTAAAATTACTCAACAGATTCCCAGAAGTAACTGAAGCAGCCTTCAATAAAAATGAGCCATCTATTATTTCAAAATACGTATTAGATGTAGCACAAGCGTTCAATAAATATTATGGAAATGTTCGTATTTTAGAAGAGAACGAAGAAAAAGAGAGTAGAATCGCATTAGCTTATGCTGTGACGGTTGTATTAAAAGAGGGATTACGTTTACTTGGGGTGGAGGCGCCTGAGGAGATGTAAAATAAAAAAGGCTAGTGTATCGTTAACAATGCACTAGTTTTTTTACTTTGGAATTTTGCTATTTATACTTAACTAGCCTGAAATTTCAACAATAGTGTAGGGATATGGCTAATCTATAGAGAACTTTAGTTTTGTATATAAAAGGAGGCGTGGTTTTTGGAAGAGTATGATTGGAACAGTAAACTAACATATTTAAAAAATACGAGAGATTTATATTACAATGATGATTATTTAAGTTTTTTAGTAAATACAGTTTGGAAGATTTCTGAACCGGTACATATTGTTGATTACGGCTGTGGATATGGTTATTTAGGCTTAGTTTTGTTGCCTTTGCTTCCAAATGGATCAAAATATACAGGCATTGATAGCGGGAAAGCATTAATAGCTGAAGCGAGAGAGTTGTTTCGTGCACTCCCATATGAAGCAGAATTTATTGAGGGGGATGCTACAGAAATTGACTTGGAAAATAAATACGATATAGCAATCTGTCATGCCTTCTTATTACATATGAGTACTCCAAAAACGATGCTAGAAAAAATGATACATTCGATTAAAGAAGGAGGTAGAATAATCTGTTTTGAGCCACATTGGATGTCAAATATGTCTTCATACGTATTAGAGGGAGAGAATCAATCGGAAATCATCCAGCTAGGTGTTTTACAGAAATTATTTGAAAGGGATACACAGAGAAACGGTAGAGATGGCAATATTGGTATGAAAATACCAATGTATTTAAGTGAATTAGGTGTTAAAAATATTGAATGTAGAGTAAGTGATAAAGTGAATTTTTTAGATTCTAATTTAAATCAAAATGATAAGCAAGGATTATATAATTCTCTAAAAGAAGAGGGGATTGCTAGTAATCCAGGTGAAAAACAACAATTTATAGACCGTTTAATGAGTCGGGGCTTAACATTTGCTGAAGCGCTCGCTCAATATGAAGCAGAACTACGATTTTTTGAAGTGTTTCATATACATGCATCTTTAGTGTATGCTCCGAATATGAAAATTACATTTGGTGAAATAAAGAAGTAAATATCATATTAGAAAAGTAAGGGAGAAGGAGAATTGCTATATTTTTAATATGGATAGGTTACCATTATTATCAAGATTTGTCGGTAAATCGATATATCTTATCAAATCGTTGATCTATTGTAAGTTACGATATATATATTCAGGAAATCGTTAATATAATTTCATTCACTGAATGAAGCCTCAAAAAAGAAGATAAAACTCATCTTCGAATAATACATGTTATTTCATCAAATTAAACAAAATAACGAGAAAAAGTATCGTTTTTAAGATATTTAGTTAAAAACTTGAATAATATTAAATAATATCGTTCATTATATGAGGTTTTAGTTGAATGCATACTATATGATGTGTAAAATCTAAGCAAGTAGGTTAGAATACTGCTTGCAAATGGCAGTATAAATAATTATTTGAGGTGAATACATGCTAGATTTTAAACAATTAGAAATTTGTTTGAAAGAAAAGAGATTTGTAGATGGATTACATGAGATAAATAATGAAATTGCACATATAAAAGAAATGAATAAGTTATCATACGTGAAGAACTGGCTTTCTAACGTCTCGTCACCTAAGGAGTTTGATACATTAATTCGCCTTGCTGATGAAGGTTTGATGCATCAATATAGCTCCTTTTTAATTCGTTATACTTATAAAAAATTCCCAAATATGAGAACGCTCTCTTTATATTGTGATGAGTTAATTGATGAGCGTAAAATCCTTGATGCTGAACAATTATTAAAAGATTCTTTGGAAGAGGTAAATGAAGAAGAAACTGATGCGGATGTTTTAACGAAAGCATATTTTACGTTAGTTAGATGTTTGTTAGATATGAAGCGAAATGAAGAGGCCTATGCCTATATGCAAAAGGCGGAAAAGTATAGTACACGTGCAGTTTTTGATAAATGGGGTTACTTATATATACAGACTGGTGAGTGGGAGAAGGCAGAGGAACAACTTTTATCCGGTCAGCAGCATAAAGATTGTGAAGAGTTAGCTACGTACTTATTGGCGCAATTATATGCATATAAAGGTGAACAGCAGCGAGCATTACAACTCATTAATGATGCGATTGCAAAGTTCCCTCAAGTACCATATTTCTATTTTGAAAAAGTAAAATATTTATTAGATTTAGAGCGTTATGAAGAAATGTTAGCGGTAGTAGATAAAATTAATCACATGCTCCCGCATCATGCATATACAACTTATTTTATACATTTACGTGCAGAAGCATTTTATAAAATAAATAATATTCACGATTTGCAAGCACTATTGAAAAGCGAAAAGAGTTTGAAAAATTCTCTATATCATCATATAGAAAAAAATCCTGATGGAAAAAAAGTTCGTTTACCAATAATTCCGGTTGTACAAAAGGATAACTATTGCGTTCCGACAAGTTTAGAAATGATGTTAGGGGTATGGGGAGAAAAACGTACGCAAGATGAAATAGCACAACATATTTTTGATGTAACAGGTTCTAAGTTTTCAGATACAGTTACATATATAGAGGAGCAAGGTTACGAATATCGTTATTTTCAAGGGAATGTGGAAAATTATAAGAGATTACTTGATCAAGGTATTCCCGTTTTATTAAGTATAGATATTGAGCACGCTTCCCATGTACAAGTACTTTCTGGTTATGACGACGTGCTGCAAGCTTTTTATATTCAAGATCCGAATTTCTTAGAACCGATTCTTGTGGAATATGATAAGTTGCAAGAAAGATATCGTTATACAGATTGTTTAGCTATTACGTTTACACCAAAAGATAGAATGGAACAACTTTCATTTTTAAATGAGGAAGAACACACTTATTATAAAACAATCTTTTCTCTTACAGATCATTTAGCTGAGCAAGATAAAGAGGGAATTGAAAAGTTAGTACTATTTTTAAAAGAAACAAGTGAAAATCCAAATACTTGGCTATATACGATTAAACATTTAGATGCTGAAGTAGATAAAGATTTTATTCAGTTTTGTATAGAAAAATTAATGGAAAAGTTTCCGAGCTCTGACTTTGTGAAACTGCATAGTGCACAGTGCTTTATTCGTCTGCAAGATATGGAAAAAGCAGGACATATGCTTCAAAGTGTGGAGAAGAAAAATAGTCAAGCGTTGTATCATCTTATAAATGGACGTTATTCTTTTGAGCAAGATAATTATGCAGAAGCGATTGCTAGTTTTCGTTCATCATTACAATTGGATGCAGATCAACCAGTTGCATGGAGTTTCTTAGCATTATCATACATGTATATGGATCAATCCGAAAAGGGGCTAGAGTATTCTCTAACAGCTATAGAACGTAGCCCTGAAAGGTTTACACTTGTAAATCACGGTTTAATTTTAATAGATTTAGAACGATATGAAGAAGCATATGGATTCTTTAATGATTTATTAAAAGAATATAAGTATGAAGCGCACATATGGTATGAACGTGCAAGATGTGCGCAGCATTTAGGAAAAGTGTATTTGGCGATAAAAGGACTTAAAGTAGCAATTCAATTAGATAAAACGGCAGCGTATTTATATACGAAGCTTTCAGAAATCTATGAATCAGATTTGGATGATAGGAATAATGCGAAGGAAATTTTATTACAAGGAATTCAAAATTGTGAAGATCAGGCATCTTTATATGTTCGTTTAGGAGATGTGCATTTTCAAAATGATGAACTTGAAGAAGCGGAAACTATATATAAGCGTTCTTTAGAAGAAAATAATGAAGATGTATATGCCCATTTCGGTTTAACTCAAGTTTATATGGCAGAGGAACAATATGAGGATGCAAAAAGCTATATTGTTAGTATTAATAAGCAATTTGAAGACAATCAAGATTTTCTTATGAATGCTGGCATGGTGCTATGGGATGCTGAAATGGCATTAGGTGGGGATGAAAAAGAGTTAAAACTTGCACTTTCTAAATTAGAGAACGGTATACGAAGCGTATACGCTAATATAGCGAGCGTGTTGGATGAGTATGTAAATCGAATAAAAGACACAGCTTTTGTGCAACGAGGTATAGCGTTTTTAAGAACGTTAGAAAAAGAAAAAGAGGATGTAATTGAATACGGTTGTTACGCTGGTGTTTTATATGAATCTATTGGACAGTATGATCAGGCAATGAAGAGATACAACAAGGCAATAGAACAAAAGAGAACTGCATTGCCATATTATCGAATTGGCGAAACATACATGGCATTAGGACAATTGACAGAAGCAAAAAAAGCGTATGAAACATGTTTAGATCTTGATGAAAACTTCGCAGGTGTACATTTACAGCTTGCTGAAATATACGAAAAAGAAGAAAATCGTTCTAAAGAACAAAGTCATATGATCCAGGCAATGAAAGAAGAGCCTTTGCATATTAATATGGAATATTTGGCACAGCTTTCAGTAGATTTGAATCTTCATGAAGAATTGCTAGTTGAATTAGAAAAATTGGCGGAAGAAGTTCCTGAAACATGGCGTTTAGATGCGATTGCATACGTGTTTGGCGCGATGAATGACATAGATAAAGAAAAAGAATATATTGAATGCGCAATGAAAATAGATGAAGAGCATGTGGAAGTACTATATCATTATGCGAAAGTACTTGTTAAAAAACAGAGTGCAGAAGCAATCGAAGTTGCGCTGAAAGTAATGCATAAAGATTCGGGAAACGAACGTATATTTGGTGTGTACGTAAAAGCAATGGAACAACATAAAAAATTATCCCAAATACGAGATGTACTTCATACGCTAAAGGTGAAAAAAGCAGAAAGAAGTACAGCGTTTATGTATGCAGCTACTGCGGTTGCTGAAAGGTTAGTAGAAAGGCAGCAAAATGAGCAACCGAAAAAATCTTTATTTACAAGAGCATTTTATCGCATGAAAAATCGTGCGAAGGAAATTTCAATGATTACAGTTATTATTGATTTATTTGAGATTTCCTTAAAGTTAAATCCGAAAAATAGTACGGCAGCGCAGCGTTTTGCACAATTTTACGAGAATGCAGCGATGAATAAAGAAGCGATAGAGGTATTACAAACATCGTTAGAACATAAGTGGGATTATGATGTAGCGAAGCAACTTGTAAATCTTTTCATTGAGTGTGAGGAAGAAGCTATGTTACGAGATGCTTTGGAATTAACGAAACAAATGGTTCGAGAGCTACCGGATGATTATGATACTCTTCTTTTACAAGCGAGTGTATTATGTAAAACCGGAGAAGAAAGAAAAGCGGAGAAAATTTGCTTACAATTAATTGAGAAAACACCATTTGTAAGTAGAGGATTCCTTGCTTTAGCAGAATTATATCAAAGTCAAGAGAGGTATGAGGATGCGATTCATTTATTAGAAGGTGCTTCTGTACATCATCCAAATGAAACGGCAATTCTTCTTGCTTTAGCATCTTCGTATCATAGAGCTGGGCAAACGGCCAAGGCAGAAGAAATAACAAGTGAAATATTAGCAATTGAGGCTACTGACTTGTTAGCAAGATACGATCATGCTTGTTATTTAACATTATTAAACAGAAATGAAGAGGCAAGAGATGAACTTGAAATTGTGCTTCGTGAAGATGAAACAGGATTTTTCGCTGAACTTGCAGAGGAAGATGAAGATTTAGCAGGATTGCGAGAGTTTGAAAAGTAATTGTATAAGAATAGAGAAAAAGGGTATAAATAAAAATATGTTTTGAATTGGTTGACAATTAATTGCCCAATGGCATAAAATAACTTTTAATAAAGTATACAAATCTGAAGACGAGAAAGAGTAAAATAGTGAGCTGTTCCCCAGAGAGCCGGTGTATTGCTGAAATCCGGTGTGCAGACGTTATTTGAAAATCATCTCCGAGGAGCCGTGGCTGAACAAAGTAAGCTCGGACGGATGTCTACCGTTACAAAGAACGCGTATGTTAGTACGTTGCTAAGTGCTATTAGTGAAAAGCTAATAGAATTAGGGTGGTAACGCGGGTAAACCCGTCCCTACTTCATAGGGACGGGTTTTTTGTGTGCTTTTTAAAAAATTCAAAGGAGTGATTGTACATGAAAAAAGTAGATGTAAAAGAGTCAGCTGTAGGGAGAGAAACACGTATTCGTAAGCAGTGGAACGAACAAAGTATTTTCGAGCAATCAATTCAGAATCGAGAAGGCGCACAATCTTTTGTGTTTTATGAAGGACCACCGACAGCGAACGGATTACCACACGTCGGCCATGCACTTGGGCGGGCGATTAAAGATTTAGTAGCGAGATATAAAACGATGGCTGGATATAAAGTGTTAAGAAAAGCCGGATGGGATACACATGGATTACCTGTAGAATTAGGTGTTGAAAAACAACTTGGTATTTCAGGTAAACATGAAATCGAAGAGTACGGAATTGAACCATTTATTCAAAAGTGTAAAGAAAGTGTATTCACATATGAGAAGCAGTGGCGTGAATTTACGGAAAGTATTGGATATTGGGTGGATATGGATGATCCGTACGTTACTCTAGAGAATCCATACATTGAAAGTGTATGGAATATTTTAGGGACGATTCATGAAAAAGGCTTGTTATATAAAGGGCATAGAGTTTCACCGTACTGCCCAAGCTGTCAAACATCTCTTAGTTCACATGAAGTTGCACAAGGATATAAAACAGTGAAAGATTTAAGCGCCACAGTTAAGTTTAAAGTGAAAGATAGTGAAAATGAATATTTCCTTGGATGGACGACAACACCGTGGACACTTCCAGCGAATGTTGCACTTGCCGTACATCCGAATATGGAATACGTTAAAGCGAAACAAGAAGGATATGTATACATTGTTGCGAAAGAACGTGTACAAGAAGTATTAAAAGAAAACTATGAAGTACTATCTGTTCATAAAGGTGAAGAATTATTAAATACATCGTACACAGCACCGTTTCCGATGAAGGAAGTTACAAATGGATACCGTGTTATTGAGGCAGATTTTGTAACTGCAGATAGTGGTACAGGACTCGTTCATATCGCTCCAGCATATGGGGAGGACGATTATAAAGTCGTTCAAAGTGAAGGGTTATCGTTCTTACATGTTGTAGATGAGAAAGGTGAGTATACAGAAGCGGTACCATTTCTTGAAGGTAAGTTCGTAAAAGATTGTGACGTTGATATTGTTCGTTATTTAGCGAAGGAAGGTTTGCTATATCATAAAGAAAAATATGAGCATAGCTATCCACATTGTTGGCGCTGTGATTCACCATTACTTTATTATGCAGGAGAAAGCTGGTTAATCCGAACAACTGAGATTAAAGAAACATTTTTACAGAATAATGATTCTGTTACGTGGTATCCAGACCATATGAAGCACGGGCGCTTTGGTAAGTTTTTAGAAAACATGGTGGATTGGAATATTAGCCGGAATAGATATTGGGGAACACCGTTAAACGTGTGGGAATGTGAAAGCTGCGATCATCAATTCGCACCGAAAAGCATTGCCGAATTAAGAAAGCACAGTACAAAAGAAACGCCTGAAGATTTAGAATTGCATAAGCCATATGTAGATGAAGTACAAGTGTCCTGTGAAAAATGCGGGAGTACAATGAACCGTACACCAGAAGTAATTGATGTTTGGTTTGATAGTGGCTCCATGCCTTTTGCGCAATATCATTACCCGTTTGAAAATAAAGAGTTATTTGAAGAACAGTTTCCAGCAGATGTAATTGCGGAGGGAATTGATCAAACACGCGGCTGGTTCTATAGTTTATTAGCCGTATCAGCACTATATACAGGGAAAGTACCGTATAAACGAGTGTTATCACTAGGGCATGTTCTAGATGAAGAAGGACAGAAAATGTCTAAAAGTAAAGGGAATGCACTAGATCCTGTTGATTTAGTAGAGAAGTTTGGTGCCGACGCTCTAAGGTGGGCTCTACTCGTTGATAGTGCGCCGTGGAATGCGAAACGATTTTCTGAAAGAACAGTACAAGAAGCGAAATCTAAATTTATAGATACGTTAGTCAATGTGTATAGCTTCTATGTTTTATATGCAAGTTTAGATGAATATAATCCGAAAGAAAAGTATGAAGTTAAGCGGACAAAATTAGATGAATGGGTGTTATCAAGATTGCATAGCACAACGAGAAAGGTAAGAACTGCACTTGATGATTATCAATTCACAAATGCAGCTCGTGAAATTGCTGCTCTTGTAGATGAAGTAAGTAACTGGTATGTAAGACGTTCACGCAATCGTTTTTGGGAATCAGGTATGAATCCTGAAAAAGCAGCTGCGTATAAAACACTTCATGAAGTGCTTGTAACAATTAGTAAATTAATCGCACCATTTACACCGTTTGTAGCTGAGGATATTCATCTGAATTTAGAAGGAAGCAGCGTTCATTTAGCAGATTATCCGGTTGTAAACGAATCACTTATCCAGCCAAAGTTAGAAGCGAAAATGGATGCTGTTTTACAAGTTGTTGAACTTGGAAGAAGTAATCGTAATCAACATTCATTAAAAGTAAAACAGCCGTTAGCAGAGCTTGTATTACTTGAGCATAATGAAAATGATATCGATTGGGAATCTTATCGTGATATCGTAATGGATGAGCTAAATGTGAAAGCATTCCATGTTGAACTGGATGAATCGAAATACACATCATATCAATTAAAGCTGAATTTTAAAACAGCAGGACCGAAGTTTGGTAAAAATGTGAATGCAGTAAACGGGTGGCTAAAACAATTATCACAAGAAGAAGTACAAAATTTTGTATCAACAGAAAAAGCAGTATATGAAGCAAAAGCAGGGGAAGAAGTAATTGTCACGGCTGAAGATGTATTAGTAGAGAAAGTTGCGAAATCAGGATTCTCAAATACGACTAACGGACAATATACGGTTATGTTAGATACGAATGTAACTGAGGAATTGTTACAAGAAGGAGTAGCACGTGAATTTATTCGCGCCGTTCAAGAATATCGTAAGCAGTTGAATTTACCGGTTAATTTACGAGTGGATGTAATTCTTGATACAGAAGAAGAACTACAGCAAACGTTAATGAATCATAAAGATTTATTGGAAGAAAACTTACTCGTCAAGCAATTTAAATTTGGTCACTTAACGAATGAGGATGATGAACTTTCTTTAGGTGAGACAAAAGTCCGAATTAAATTAAACGCGGCTAATTAAAGCAAAAAGGAAGTTGGAATCATTCCAACTTCCTTTTTGCATGCTAGGAGATTATCCGGCTAATTTTCTCATAATCCATTCGATGGGGCCTCTAGAAAATTTCTTTCTCCATAACACGCTAAATAAAACACTGAAAATGAAAAATCCAGTAGCAAATAGTAAAACGAATAATAGTGTTTGATGTTCCATCCTATTTAATAGAATCAATATCCCAATACCGATAAATACATGACTTACATAATGAGTTAATGTTAATTGGCCTGTTTGTACAATGGATGTAATAAACCAATTCTTTTCATGTTTTTCAGCAATGTAGAGGCAAATTATTAATATAGCAATAGCGGATCCTGCAGCAGATGCGACGTACAATATATTTGGTAAAATAGGGCCTGTATTAAACAAAAATGTAGATGCTTCCTCACCAATGTATGGGATAAAAAGGTGAGTTAATGCTTTGGACAACAGCTCTATAATTATCGTTACTGTGATACCGAGTAAGAGCAATCTATGTCTAATTTTTCTATTATGAAGATCTAATCTGCCAATTATCATACCGATTAAGAAGAAAGAAAACCATGGGAAAATAGGGTGATAGCCATTAAAAAATAAGTTGCGAAGAAAACCTTTTAAGGTCCAAAAGTCTATATAGTTTATAAATGGGATTGTGCCTCCCCATCCTTCGAAGGCGTTGAAAGTAAGTTGGAGATATTGTGCAGCAAGTAAAATAATGATAGAAAGCCATATTAGTATAGTTCTTCGTACAGTAATTAGTAATGCAGCGATGAAAAGGTAAACGCCGTAGTAGTGTAAAATATCTCCCGTCCATTCCATTACATACAATAATAATCCTAAAATAAATAAGAATAGTGATCGTTTCCAAATCAATATTCGGCTGGTATTGATTTTTATTTTCTCTTGGCTAGCAACAGACGATTTAGTCATTAAAGTTATGCCAATCCCAGCAAGTATAACAAACAAGGCAGAAGCTCTACCTTCAAAAAGTGACATAAAGGTTTTTAACAGAGGAGGCCCATTTCCTTCCGCCCCTGTTATCACCATGAAATTAACTAGTAACATTCCAAACATCGCCAAAGCTCTAGCAAAATCTAAGCCGATAATTCGTTTTTTAGTTTTCATATGAATCACTTCTTTCGAATATGCTGTGGACAGCTTCAATCCATATTTGTTTATAATTCATATTTACATCAAACATCATGAAGTTTCCGATATTATCAAGTACTAATGCCAACATATGAGCTTTTGAAACTAGATTTTTATTTTGAAGGAGTTGAAGTTCATTTGCTTTTGTTAGGAGTGATTCAAATCCGTTTAAATATTCTGTTTGTACAGTTAGTAATCGATCTTTGTACATATCGTTTCTTGAAGATAGTAATACATATTCTTGTAATACACGATTAAAATAAGGATCTTTCTGTTGTTCGTCTATCATTTTAAAGCCAATTTCAATACATTTCTCAATGAAATTCTCTTTCGTAAACTCTTCTGTATGGAAGAAAGAGGAGAACTGCATCGCTTCGCATAATTCATTAAAAATACTTTCGATTAATGCATCTTTAGATTTAAAGTAATAATAAATAGATGGCTTGGCGATACCAACTTCCTCAGCAATCATTGAATAGGTCGTTTTGGCAATACCGTGCATAGCAAACAGTCGATAGCTTGCTTCCACTATGGAAGAGAGTGTTTCTTCACTTTTTCTCATAATAAATCCTCCTAAAAAAGGTTACATAAATCGTATCATTCATTAACAATATTTTCAACCTACCGTTAGGTAAAAAATAACCTATTTTTTTTCACATTTATTTAAAAAGTATAAGGTAAAGGAATTTACAAAAGAAATATATTTCTAAAGTATTGTTTTCGTTTTACACATAAATATTGAGAAAATTTCACTTACCTAAAATGTAAAGGTAATGGAATTGTTTGTATAGAATTACTCGTAGATTCAATTTTTATCCCGCTACTTGTGGACAGTAATAGTCTGATGGGACAGGATAAAGGTTTCAATTTATTAGGGGGAGTGGTTCTATGTTTAATAAAAAAATGGTGGCAATGGCAATGACTGTGCCGTTAGTAATGGGGACGATTTCTACGGTTTCGGCGTTGGAAAAACAACAACAAGTAAAGCTAGAAGCTTATTCGCCACAGAAAAAAGCAACTGAATATTTAAAAGAAAATGCTGCGCAGTATGGATTGAAAACAGACCTCTCAGACTTGCAATATATTTCTACAACAGAAACGTCAGTAGCTTCATATGTTAGGTTCCAACAAGTTGTTAATGGTGCACCTGTATTTTCAAAACAAATTACAGTTACTCTTAACGGAGAGGGAAAGGGAGTACTTGCAGTTTCTGATTATCAATCTGTCAAAGGTGTGAAGGAAGTAACGACAAAAATTAGTGAAAAAGATGCAATACAAAAATCAATGGCGTATGTTGGAGAAGCAAGTGAGCAAAACTTATGGGCTCCTACAGAGAAAGAATTCGGATATATTGTTGAAGAGGGAATTGCTCGTCCAGTATATAAAGTGGTAGTCCATTCTAATAATCCATTTGGTGCATGGGAAACATTTATTGATGCAGAAAATGGAAAGTTAATTAAAAAAGTTGATATAAACCGAAAAGTAGAAGGAACAGGAAAAGTGTTTTTACCTAACCCTGTCGTATCTAGTGGTAGTAAAACAGGATTAAAAGATAATAATGATGCAGATTCAACAGCACTAACGAATCAATTGAAAACTGTTACGTTAAAAGGTTTAGATGGAACAGGGTTTTTAATTGGGGAGTATGTAACGATTTCTTCAAAAGCGAAAACGAAATCTACAAACCTACAATTTAACTATACACGCGCAAATGATAGCTTTGAAGATGTTATGTCGTATTATCATATCGATACATTACAGCGTTACATTCAAGGGTTAGGTTTTAAAAATATTAATAACCGCTCGATAAAAGTGAATGTTAATGGTACAACTGATGATAACTCATTCTATTCTCCGTCAACAAAAGCTTTAACTTTCGGTACTGGTGGAGTGGATGATGCAGAAGATGCTGGCATTATTGCACATGAATATGGACATTCTATTCAAGATAATCAAGTACCTGGATTCGGAAGTTCAGCAGAAGGCGGAGCGATGGGAGAAGGGTTTGGAGATTTCTTAGGCTCTACTTATGAAGACGCAGTGTCGACTACAGGGTACGGAAAAGCATGTGTTGGAGAATGGGATGCAACAGCTTATTCTAGTTCAGATCCAACATGCTTACGCAGATTAGATACGAATAAAGTTTATCCAAGAGATATAACGAATGAAGTACATGATGATGGTGAAATTTGGGCTCAAGGTCAATACGAGATGGCGCAAGCTTTTGGCCGTGATGTAGCGACAAAAATCATTTTACAATCGCACTGGTCATTAACACCAAACTCTAAATTCAGTGATGGAGCAAAAGCGATTAAGCAAGCGGATGCTCTTTTATATGGCGGACAACATGCTGCTGATATCGATCGTATTTGGGTAGCGAGAGGAATTAGTACGAATTAATATAAAAAGTCGTGGCATTTATAAGCCACGACTTTTTAATTTGCTTAAGAACTGGTACTAGTAAATTAAGCTATATCAATGATAGTGTGAATTTATACGCATTCCATTTATTTTTTTGCGTCTTTAAAAACAAAATGCTCTTTAAATTTTCTAGACTCAACTTTTTGACCGTTTCGCATCGAGCGGAAAGGGTGTTCTTGCCAAGTGATTATAACGTCAACCTCATCTGATTTTGTAGAAACAGGGAAGTTAGCATGTCTAAATCCAGTTTTTCCACTTGCTAGACGACCTTCTTTTAGGGAAAAGAGTTCGTATTTTGTTTTCATATTTGGTTCATTGCGGAAGACTTCAACTTGTACGTTATATACTTCGTTTTCTCCAACATTCTTTACTGAAAATTGATATGTTTGAAATTTATCTTTTTTAGCTTGAAGCATATTTTTACTTGTTTTTTTCGGTTCATCAATATTCACTTGCCATTGATCAGAGTTTTGAGAGATTGGTAAAGATTTTGGTGAATAGGCGTATGTTTCGTTTACTACAATTAGGCATAACAAAAGGAGAAAGAAACTAATCGCTTTTTTCATATAAACACCTCGCTACAAAATTTTTATCCCGCATTAACGGGCAGTAAGACCCCCACCTCAAAATTCAGGGAAAGCAAAGAAGTTAGGTGGGGGATCAACTGCCCATAAAAGCCCGATTGGTTCAACTAATAATCAGTGGGGATGAATAAAATCCCCACTGATTAAAGTTTCACTTTATTAATATGCGTAAATGAAATAGAGTTTATGTAATAAAATGGAAAAAGGTGATACTTTGATTCAAATGAATTTGAAAAAACTTGAAGAGGTAGTAGATGGAGAAGGATTACAAGAATCGTTTCATCATATAGAAATACATGGTGTCTGCATAGATTCCAAAAACATTAAAGAAGGAAATTTATTCGTTCCAATCATTAGGGTGAAGGATGGACATGATTATGTGAAAGAAGCAATGGATAATGGAGCTGTCGCTTCCTTATGGAAAAAGTCTTACGGTACTCCGCCAAAAGGGATACCAATTATATTTGTAGATGACACTTTGTTTGCTTTGCAACAATTGGCACAATTTTATCGAAAAGAGCTAAATGTAAAAGTAATCGGAATTACTGGTAGTAATGGCAAGACAACGGTAAAAGATATAATAAGCACGATTTTAAGTACAACTCATCGTGTGCATAAAACAAAGGGCAATTTTAATAGTCAAATCGGTTTGCCGTTAACAATTTTAGAAATGAAACGAGATACAGAGTTTTTAATACTTGAAATGGGGATGAGTGAAAAAGGACAAATTCGAAACTTATCAAAAATAGCACAGCCAGATTTAGCGGTAATTACAATGATTGGCCAGTCTCACTTAGAAACGCTTGGATCAAGAGAAGAGATTGCGAAGGCTAAATTAGAAATTATTGACGGGTTAAAAGGAAATGGTTTGTTTTTATATAATGGTGATGAAGCGTTGCTTTTGCAAAATAAGAATCTATCGAGTATAAATTGTAAGGCATTTGGTGAAAAGTATACAAATGATTTGTTTCCAACAAACGTGCAATTAGATGAATATGGTGTTCATTTTAAATTAAATGATTCAAAAATACAGTACGATGTTCCCTTACATGGAAAACATAATATTTTTAATACGATTGTCGGAATCGCTGTAGGTCAATTTTATAATATCCCTACAGAAAAAATACAGGAAGCATTGCGGCAAGTTAATATTACTCATATGCGCTTTCAATTTTTAACTGCTAAAACAGGTTTTACGATTATTAACGATGCATGGAATGCCAGTCCCTCTTCAATGAAGGCTGCAATTGAAACGTTACAGAAATTAAATGCCTATAAGAAAAAAATTATAGTAATTGGGGATATGTTGGAGTTAGGGAAAAAAGCTGAAACATATCATAGAGAAATTGGTAAAATGTTAAATCAAGAGAGTATTCAATATGTGTTTACTTACGGAGAGTTAGCTGAAATTGTAGCGGAAGAAGTAAGAAAGAAATATGATACAGGAAAAGTACAGTCATTTAATAATAAAGCCAAGATAGCAGAGGAAGTATTAAAAGTTATAACGAAAAAGGATATCGTATTATTGAAAGCCTCACGTGGAATGGCTTTAGAGGAGATTGTACGAAATTGGATGTGAAAAATCAAAAAATATTTAAAAAGGCTTGCGTTTTATAAAACAAAGAGATAGAATACTCTGTAAATATAAAAAGTGATGATTAGGAAAAGTACATGATGCAAGGGTCTACAGAGAGCAATCGGTTGCTGGGAAGATTGCGATACCGCATGATGGAAAGACACCTGTGAGTGTTGCTTTGAACGTGATAATTAGTAAAAGCAAACGGTACCTACCGTTATCAGGGCTAAGATGGTCATTATGACAATTTGGGTGGTACCGCGGAAAAATCCGTCCCTATTATAGGGGCGGATTTTTGTATTCTTTGAAAGGAGGTGAGTGACCGTGGATGATGATGACGACAACAATAACAATAACGTAAATAAAAATAAAATTAATGGAGGGAAATATAATGGATCAAATAATGAAGCGTTCACTCACACGAGAATGTACGGAGCATAGCGGGAGGGTTGTATTACTACAAGGGTGGATAAAAAAGATTCGTCATCTTGGAAATGTTAGTTTTTTATTATTAAGGGACCGAACAGGAGTTATTCAATGCGTATTAGAAAATGAATTAGCTGGATACAAAGTTGATGTTGAAAGTGTCGTCCAAGTAATTGGTGAAATAGTAGAGACAACGAAAACAGAATTAGGTGTTGAACTACTCGCTCATGAAGTGAAAGTATTAAATGGTGCAGAACCACTCCCGTTTGAAATAAATAAAAAGAAGTTACAAGTTGGCTTAGATCAATTATTGAATGAGCGGGTGTTATCTTTAAGACATGAGCGAACCGCGGCGATTTTTAAAGTGAAATCGACACTCGTTCAAAGCTTTAGTGAGTTCCTAATAGAGAACGATTTCACACGTGTATTTACTCCGAAAATTGTCTCGCAAGGGGCAGAAGGAGGAGCGAATGTTTTTAAGCTTCCATATTTCCAAAAAGAAGCTTATTTAGCTCAATCACCACAGTTTTATAAACAAATGATGGTAGCGGGAGGACTCGAACGTGTTTTTGAAATTGCTCCTGTGTACCGGGCTGAACATCATAACTCTTCACGACATTTAAATGAATATATATCGTTAGACGTAGAACTTGGGTTTATAAATGATTTTTATGAAGTGATGCAATTAGAAACAGATGTTTTACGATATATGTTTCAACAAGTAGGAGAAAAATGTGAAAAGGAATTGCAATTATTACAAATAACAGTACCTGTCATTGGAGAAATTCCTAAAATCACATTATCAGAAGCACAAGTAGTTTTGAAAAGTAAGTATCGAAAAGAATCTCCTGTAGGGGATTTAGATACAGAAAGTGAAAAGTTACTAGGGAAATATGTGAAAGAAACATATAATAGTGAATTTGTCTTTATTACACATTATCCGAAAGAAGCGCGACCGATGTATACGATGCAAAATAAAGAGAACTCAGCTATTACTGATTCTTTTGACTTATTGTATAAAGGGCTAGAGATTACGTCAGGTGCACAGCGAATTCATAACTATGACATGTTACTTGCCTCTTTTAAAGAAAAAGGATTACATCCAGAGAAATTTCAATCTTATGTAAATACATTCCGATACGGTTGTCCGCCACATGGTGGTTTTGGAATTGGATTAGAACGAGTTGTGTATAAGCTATTAGAATTATCGAATGTAAGAGAAGCGAGTGCTTTTCCGAGGGATTGTACACGTCTTATACCATAACATTAAAACCCTTCTATAATATAGAAGGGTTTTATGCATTTCAACATAAGTTAAAGGAGATAATAATGGTTTTTTCGTGTGAAAATATGTAAATTATATCAAGAAAATTTTATAATGAATTGAGAAATAGAAAATTCATAAGTTATAATAAAATATGAATATAAAAATAGTTCATATAATAATGTATGGAAGGGTATGAAACATGTTATATCAAACTCAAGCAACACAACAAACACCAGCTTATATAATTTATCTTCTGGATGTAAGCGCATCAATGAATCAAATGATGGATGCAGGCGGAGAAGAAAAAAGAAGAATTGATATTGTAACGGATGCTCTATCTTTAGCGATTCGCCAAATGGTATTTCGTTCAACAAAAGGTAGTCGCTTGCTTCCAAGGTATAAGTTATCTATTTTAGCCTATAGCGATCATGTTTTTGATCTATTGGGTGGGGTGAAAACAATAGACGAAGTAGCAAGACTGCGCCCACTAGAAAAAATCCAAACGCATCGCTTAACTGATACAGCAAAAGCTTTCTCTGTAGTGGAGAAGTTATTGCAAAAGGAATTACCAAATTTACAAGATGGACCAGCTCCTGTGGTCTGTCATATGACAGACGGTGCTTCAACTGGTGAAGATCCAGAATTAATTGTGCGAAGAATTATGGATATGTCTGTACCTGATGGAAATGTGCTAATTGAAAATATTTTTATTTCAGATGAAATTATGCAAGACGAAATTACTAATATAAAGAAGTGGCAAGGGATTATGCCAAATACAGAAATTACGGATGAGTATGGTGCAAAGTTGCAAAGACTTTCATCGCCTATCCCTCAAAGCTATCGTGAGATGATGACGGAACATGGTTTTCATATTGCAGATGGTGCGGTGATGATGTTTCCTGGTACAAATGCCGATTTAGTGTCACTTGGATTTCAAATGTCCGCTGCGACGCCGGTTCGATAGGAGGGAGAAGTATAGTGAAATATATCCTGTCGCAAGAGAAAGAAACGGTATTGCAAGAAAAGAAAAGCAAACATTTTACTTATCAATATAGCTATGTAAGAGCTAAAGAAACACAGGATTTAAATGAGAGTGGACAAGATTTTTTAGTATTTCAAGATAATGGAACTAAATTCACATTTGTGTTATGTGATGGTGTAGGGATGTCTTTTCATGGTGAAATCGCTGCGAAATTTCTTGGTATGAAATTATTAAACTTATTTGAAACATTTCCAGAAACGGAACAGGATATTTCTATTCTATTAAATGAAGAGTTGGAAAAGTGGAAAGAAGAAGCGTCAGAGGAAATAAGGGCATTTCAATTGCCAGAAGAAACACCGTGGTTACTTCGCGATGTATTGGAAGAAAAGAGAAAACAAGGTAGTGAAGCTATGTTTATTGGTGGAAAAATAGAACTCATTCCAAATCAAGACAAAGTACAAGTAACGATAGTTACACATGGTGATTCATTTGTACAATTGTTTCAAGATAAGAAGAATTGTTCGAATGTAATGAAGTTTGAGAGAAATATAGAGAAAAGATGGTCTACACAGCGTGGCATTATTGGAGGTGCATTGGAGGTGTTTTCAAAGACATTATCCAGAGAAGAAGTAAACCGGATAGTTATTCATTCAGACGGACTTGTATCGCTTAAGCAGTATAACTTTGAGGAAGTCTTAACAGAAATCGAGAGGGCGCAGTGCTCACCGACAAGTGATGATATTTCATTTATAGATATTTCTTGGTAACAACACGATGGAAAAAGGTGAATAAATGTGGAAGAGATTATTGTGACATACATAAAGCAATCAAATGAAGAAATTGATATTGCAATTCCTAATGATGTAAAAGCAGTACAAATTATTGAAGCAATTTTACATCATGAAAAAATAGACGAAGCATTGGGCGGTATCTATGAAATTAGAGTGGCAAAAGATAAAGAAGAATGGCATTCTATACGAAATGATGAAACGTTGCGCGATAATGATGTTTGGGATGGACAATATGTAATGCTATATAAAAAAGGGGCAATTATCCCTTCTTTTGAAATGCAACCGGCAGAAGAAGTTTATAATGAACCTGTTAAACCAGATATATCTTCAAGTAGAGAAGATTATGTATGGAAAATCATTGAGTAATAGTTTTTGAATGGGGAAGGAGAAATGTTTTGTGCAAAAATCACCGTATTTTCAACGCTCTCCGCGTGTGAAAGTAGATATACCAACAGGGGATGTTATTATTCATGATCCGCCGAATATACCGGAGGAGCCGAAGTTTTCAATTGAAACAATGTTACTGCCAGCAATGATGACGATTTTAACATTGATATTATATTTTGTAATGATGAAATTTATGAAGATGAATTCAAGTTATATGCCATTAATGATGGTTTCAAGTATTCCGATGTTGGGATCATATGTAATTACAACGATGGGGCATTTCCGTAAAAAGAAAGAACATCGTCAAATGGTTGAACAATTACAAACAAGATACTTAGAGCAAATTCAAAAGCATCGAGTGGAATTAGATACGTTAAAGGTTGAACAAGCAAAATATTTAATTACACAAAATCCAAGCCCATTAAAAAGTGTACAAAGAATTGAAAACCGAGAAAGTAATTTATGGGAGCGTACACCTGAAAGTCCGGACTTTTTAGATATTCGTATTGGAACAGGAGAAAGCCCATTTCTTGTAGAATTGAAGGTACCTGAGCAGCAAGGTTATGAAGAAAATCCATTAGTTACAGAAGCACAAAATGTGAAAAGGGATTTCAATACGATACCTAATGGACACATTTCAATTTCTTTGAAAAAAAACGATGTAATTGGTGTAGTTGGAAATAAAGAAGATAGACTAAACTTTATTCGAATTGTAACGACGCAAATTATGACACATCATGCACCAAATGAAGTGAAAATAGCAGCCTTTTATCATGAGAAGGAGAAAAAACAGTGGGATTGGATGAGGTGGCTTCCTCACGTATGGGATGAACAGAGGAGTATGCGTTTTTTATCTGAAAATCAACAAGATGCGCAGAAGCTAGCTGAAGTACTCTTTACCCCACTTAACATGCGCAGAATTTATAATTCTTCTGCGCAAGCGGATGCAAAAGTTCCTTTAATTCCAATGTATGTCTTTTTCTTATCGGCGAGAGAATTTTTAGAGGATGATCCTTTAACTCCAATGTTACTTAGAGAAGGTGAAAGTGTAGGAGCTTCTACATTTATTTTTGCGGAACAAAGGGAACGGTTACCGATGGAATGTGATCTTATTATAAGTTTAAATGGAGAAAATGGTGAGTTAGTAGAAACTTTTTCAAGTTCAGCTGAAAACAGTGGGACAACGCGTGCCAGTTTTAAAGTAGATCGACTTTCATTCGAACGATGTGAACTAGGAGCGCGAAGCATTGCTCCAATTCGAATGAAAAGTTCTACAGCAGCCAACATTCCGAAAGTATTAACATTTTTAGACTTGTTTCAAGCTAAAAACATGGAAGAGTTACAAGTGCTCGAGAGATGGAAAGAAAATCGATATCCGACTTCATTACCGGTTCCAATTGGTGTAAGAGAGGGAAGTAAACCTGTTTTTCTAAATATTCACGATAAAATAGAGAAAAAAGGGCATGGTCCGCACGGTCTAATGGCTGGTACAACTGGATCAGGAAAAAGTGAAGTTATTCAGTCTATAATAGCAGCGTTAGCAGCAACCTATCATCCTCATGAGATGGCATTTATGCTTATCGATTATAAAGGTGGTGGAATGTCAAACACATTTGCGGGATTACCGCATATTATTGCATCTATTACGAACTTAGAAGATCCAAACTTAATTGAGCGTGCCAGAATTTCATTAAAGGCAGAATTAGAGCGTAGACAAAAGTTATTCATTCAGGCTGGAAATGTCCAGCATCTAGATGAATATTATGAAACAAGCTGGCGTGAAAAAGAACCTTTACCACATTTATTTATTGTTATTGATGAGTTTGCTCAAATGAAAAAGGAACAACCGGAATTTATGGACGAGCTAATTAGTGTCGCTGCAATAGGAAGGACATTAGGAGTTCACTTATTATTAGCAACTCAAAAACCTTCGGGGGTTGTAAATGACAAGATTTGGAGTAACTCGCGTTTTCGAATTTGTTTACGTGTACAAGATGACGCGGATAGTCGTGAAATGTTAAAGATTCCAGACGCATCTAAAATCAATGTACCAGGACGGGGATACCTACAAGTCGGCAGTAATGAAGTGTTAGAATTGTTTCAATCTGCATGGAGCGGAGCACCTTATAATCCAGATGAAGAGAAAGTTCTTGATATTGTTGACTTTACAGAAGTTAAGCTTTCGGGTGAAAGAATAAAAGTGAAAAAGCGTCCAAAACCAATGACAAATAGTCCGAAACAACTCCAAGCTTTTATTCAATATGTACAGAGCGTATCAGAAAAAGAAAATATTAAAGCATTACCAGGACCTTGGCTGGATCCATTACCGGAAAAATTATTGTTAAAAGAATTTTATGCTATGGAAGATTGGACAATTGGTGAGTGGAATAAACCGAAAGAATATTTACAAGTAACGGTAGGATTAATTGATGATGTTGCAAATCAAGCACAATTCCCTCTGAAGTTAGATTTACAAGAAGGGCATTTAAATATATATGGTATGCCAGGTACAGGAAAAACGACGATGCTGCAAACCATTATTATGTCCTTAGCTGTATCTCATACACCAGAAGAAGTGAATTTTTATGTTATTGATTTTGGTCGTATGTTCTTAGATTTTAGAGATTTACCTCATATAGGCGGGATTGTACAAGAAGGCGAAAATGAAAAAATGAAACGTCTATTCGGATTTTTGAAGAAGGAAATCACGGATAGAAAAGAGAGTTTTTCTAATATCGGTGCAAAGTCATTCTCTATGTATAACCGAATGGTAGAGAAGAAAATACCAGCTATAGTAGTAATGGTAGATGGTTATATAAGATTCAAAAATGAATTCGAGAAAGAAAATGAAGTATTAGAATTATTATTGCGTGAATCAAGTACATACGGAGTATATTTCTATTTCTCTCTGAATCAAACAATTGATATGTTCGATCGTGTTCGTAATAATATACCGATGGCACTTACATTCGAATTGCAAGATGGAACAGAATATCATAACTTAGTTGGCAGACCTAAATTCCCATTAATTGAAGTTCCTGTTGGCCGTGGATTAATGAAAGGGCAACCGCCGGAATTATTCCAAGCAGCATTGCCGTTTATTGGTGAAAGTGAACTTGAGTACTCCCAACAATTAAAAACAATTATTCAAAAAATGAATAGGGAATGGAATGGTGAAAAAGCAAAAAATATTCCAATGGTACCTAAAGAAATATTTGTAGAGCATATGGTTGAAAAATTAGAAACGGCCCAAATTTCAGCAGGTATAGAAACAGAGGATATTCGTTTACAAAGTTTTTCTTTAGATGAAATGAGTCATATATTTGTTGGGGGAAGAATAGAAGGTGGAAAAACATCGCTATTACAAACGCTTCTGTTCACTACTACATACCAATACTCTCCAGAAAAGGTTGAGTTATACTTAGTAGACCTTGGTGAAAGACCAACAGGCATATTAGCTCTTGGAGATTTACCTCATGTGAAGAAGAAGGTTACAGATGGTATGCAATTAAAAGAAATATTAGATGAATTGTTAGAGCTAATAAATAATAGAGAACCAGTAATGCCTTCTATAGATCCAAACGCAACAGTGGAATTTCCATATAAGAGAATAATCATTGCGATTGATGATATTGATCAAATGTTAACTATATTAGCTACTGATTATGAGGCGAAAAATAAAATGGAACTAATAGTCCAAAACTGTAAAAATAAAGGGATTCATTTTATGACAGCGGCTACAACGTCTAGTCTAAATAGCTATTCTCATGAAAAATGGTTTGCAGAAATTAGAAAGAGAAGTATTGGTTATTTATTGGGAACGACACAAAATAACGATGTGTATTTCTTTAATATGAAACTGCCACATACTGAAATGGATCAAGAATTATTAAGTGGGGATGGATATTGCATACGTAGAAAACCAATAAAAATAAAATGTGCATATACACCATTACATTTACTTCGCACGATGACAGACAAAATTAGTGTGAAATGGTCTCAATTAAAAGTGAAATAATATTAAAATAGGGTTAAATTACAAGAAAATAGAATTTTTTTGTAATTTAACCCTTTAAAAATTGTATGAATATAGTTTATAATCTAATTGTTGTATCATTTATGATTTGAAAGGGGAAATTATTACGATGGCAGAAATTAAAATCACACCAGAAGAACTTGAAAGAATCTCAGGAAACTTTAAAAATGCAGCAGGAGAAGCTCAAAGCCAAATTAATAGACTTGAAGGCGACATTAATAGTTTAGAAGGTCAATGGGCTGGGGCAACACAAGCGAAGTTCCGTGGAGAATTTATCCAATCTAAACAAGCAATGCAACAATATATTCCAATTTTAGAGGGTATTTCAACAGATTTAAAACGTATTGCTGATAAATTCCGTAACACAGATAACGCATACTAAGAATAGAACAATTGCAAAAGACCAGGAGCTATTGTTCCTGGTCTTTTTTTGAAAAATTGTTATACGAGAGTAAGGGGATAAAATGGGATTCCGACCAGAAGTAGGAGAAAAAATTAGTCTTAATAAAGATGTTTATCGTTTTGAGAAACACCCAGCTGTAATTGGTATTGAAATGCCCTATGGTCAAGAGGGAAGACAAGGAACAGTTTATCAATTACAACAGGAAAATGGTGTGGACCGAATTGCATTAAAAGTTTTTAAGGAACGCTATCGTGAGGAAAAACATCAACTAGCATTTTTGAAACCACTTTCTTCCTTAGCGGGTCTTAAAGTATGTTCACGCTATGTCGTTACTAAAGAAGAACATACATCTGTTATCGAAAAATCAGAAGATCTTGCTAATAGTATTGTAATGCCTTGGATTGAAGGTCCAACTTGGGCTGACATTTTGCAAGAACAACGAGTGTTATCAAAAGAACAATGTTTCTTTATTGCAGAAGCATTTCTTACAACACTTAAAATGATGGAGGAAAATGAAGTTGCCCATAATGATTTATCGTCTAGCAATGTACTCATACCTTTCTTAAGTGAAAATCCAATTGAAGGCCAACACTATATTGAACTTGTTGATGTTGAGCAAATGTATGGGCCAAAAAGTAAAAGGCCTATGCTATTGCCAGCAGGTTCAGCGGGCTATGCACCAATGTATTTAAAAAGCGGGGTATGGCAAAAAGAAGCCGATCGATTTGCTGGTGCTATATTATTAGGAGAAATATTAAGTTGGTGTAGTGAAGAAGTTCGAAATGAAAAATGGACGGATGCAAGTTACTTTAAAACGGAAGAAATGCAGACAGAATGTGAAAGATATGCTTTACTTCAACAAGTATTACATAATCAATGGAACGGGGAAATTGCAAAACTATTTCAGCGGGCATGGAGTAGTAACTCTTTCGCAGAATGTCCAAGCTTTGCAGAGTGGTACGATGTATTTAAGGGTGCAAGAGAAATAATAAAAATTGATGCGGAAAGGCAGTCAGCACAAGAACATTCTCTTTTTGTATCGAAATGTTTGGAAATTGCAAGATTATTAGAAGAGAGAGGACTTAAACAAGCGGCATTATATGAATATAAAATAATTTTCAATTCACTTAATCCATCAACAGCTCTAAAACAAGAACTCGCATTTATCATTCAAACTATGGAGAGTCAAGAGCCTGAAATAAATCAAAAAAAGGTACTACAAAGTTATTTGGAACTAGCTACTGAATTGGAACGAGAAAACAATGCAGAATTTGCTTGTTTCGTCTATTCACGAATCGTACAATTTCCAAACATTGATCATGCGTTAAAAAAGGAAATTGAAAGCATTATTGAAGAGATAAAAGAAGAACAAGGAACACAGCCGCAGCAAGAAATAGCAGCCACAATTACAGTTCCTAATAGCATTCTACAGAGCCGGAAACAAACGAAAAAACAAGTGGAATATGATATAGATGATGAGATTTTAAATGCAAAAGCATCGAATCAACCACTTACAGTAACGCATGAACAAAGTGAACCGTCTGCTCTTTCTAAATGGTGGAAAAAGAATAAAAAGCGAATTTTGATTATTGGTTCAACTGTAGTAGTTGTTATAGGTGGTTCAACGTTATTTTATTTCTATACAACAAACGCTAAATATCAAAAATATATGGAACAAGCACGACAAGCTTATGATGATAAAAAATATACAAAAGCAGAAGAAGCTGTTGGGCATGCAATTGCAGTGAAAGGCAAAGACGAGGCACATCTCCAATTAGCAACGATTTACGTTGCTGAAGGGAAAAATAAAATTGCAATCGACTATATTACAAAATTAATAAAAGATAGAGAAATAGATAAAGAAAATAATGAAGCTGCATATCTATTAGCTTCAGCGAATTTCCGTATAGGGAAATATCAAGAAGCAGTGCAGAATTTTGAACAAGCATTAGCGAATAATGCAAAAGGAATTGAAGCGTACAAAAAAGATGCGATGCGAGATTTAGCTGTAAGTCATATGAAAATGAAAGAATTTGAAAAGGCAGAAGATGTTATTGTCAAAATGAGTACGAAAACAAATGAGGATAAGGCAATTGTTTCGTATTTAAAAGGTCAACTATCAACTGCAACTGTGCAGTTAGACAAAGCAGAGTCTTTCTTTAAAGAATCTATTAAACAGGATTCAAAGAATGCTATATATACAATTGAACTTTCAAATTTATACGTGCTTTGGAATAAAACAAACCTAATTGATAGTGCGAAAAAAGAAATGAATTATCAACAAGCATCTCAAATATTACAAGCAGCGATTCAAAAAGATATGAAAAATATAGAGTTATTAAATCAGCTAGGAATTGTGTATTATGAAGCGGGTCAATTTTACGAAACGCGAGATGGTGCAAAGAGTAATGCTGCGTATCAACAAGCATTGGACGCTTACAATAGAGTTGTCAACAGTGGGACTCGCGACATAAATACGCTTGTGAATATAGGGATTTTATACGATAAAGTGGGACAAGGAAATGAAGCAGAGAAATTCTTCACAGAGGCATATTCACAAAATGATGAAAATGCGCATGTGAATTTTGCATTTGGAATGTTTAAAATCAAACAGAAAAAATATGAAGAGGCGAGCCGCTTCTTAAGAAAAACGGTACAAGCAAATGAAAATGAATCTGAAGTAAGAGCGGCACAAGAAAAGCTAACAGAAATGAAAACAAACGGCTGGATTCAATAAAGATGGGAAAAGGGGAAAAGAACATGGAAGAAAACAATAATAATCTAGGAAAAAAAGTTGCTATATCTGTAATGTCAGTGGCTTTATTTGGAACGTCAGGATATCTTGTCTACGATAAAGGCTTTAATACAGTAGGAAAAGAACCAGTAAAATTAGCAAGTAATACAGAAGAGAAAAAAGATGACCGTATTACAGGGGGCAATTTACAGTCTATGTTCCCAAATTTAGTTGCTGATGCTGCAAAAAAAGATGAAAAACCTGGCGAAAAACCAACTATTAATTTAGCAGACTTAATTGGAAATAATAAATCACCAATTACGCCAGTAACGTATAAACCAGATGAAGTGTCGGTGGAAAAGAAAGATCCACAAATCAAATTATCAGATGCACCAACTCCGCAAAAGCCAGAGCTGCCAACTAATATGGGAGGGCCCGTAGTAGAACCAGTGGGGAATTTACCAGAGCCGGGAAAGGTGAATGATAATAAACAGCAACCTAATGGGCAAGAAGGAGATGGGCAAAAACCAAATCCGAATGCAGATTTAAAGCCAGATCCAAACCCAAATCCAAATCCGGAGCCGAAACCAGAGCCAAATCCGGAGCCGAAACCAGAGCCAAATCCGGAGCCGAAGCCAGAGCCAAATCCGGAGCCGAAACCAGAGCCAAAACCAGAGCCGAAACCAGAGCCAAAACCAGAGCCAAAACCAAAACCAGATCCAACACAACCAACAATTACAGTATCACCAAAAACGGGTGATATTTTAGTTGAGTGGTACGCTGGAAATGGAAAATACTACTCATCTGTTTTCTTTAATGATTTTTATACGAGTCAAAAAGAACTGGATCAAAATGCATTAAATAATTTAACAAATTACTATAGCAAAAAGGAAGATTGGTCGCTTGTTAGCCAATTGAACACACCATCAAAATCGAAATCGATAGCTGAACATAAGTTAGCATTAGATAATTTAGAACAAATACTCTCAAGTGGTGAATATTCAAATGAGAGAGCATTATTCTATTTACGTAATCAAATCAATGTGCTAAATGAATCGGTTACCACACAAGAAGAGTTACAAAAGTATTTAAGTGAAAATAAAAAAGATTACATTAAATCTGTGGCAGAAAAAGTTTATCAAACAGCAACAGAAGAAAAAAGAGAGTGGTCAAATACAGGGGATGTAGTATCTTTAGAACAAGCATTAAGTAAATTTTATTTAGTTACATCGGTATTTGAAAGTGTAGATCCTACATTAGTAGAAAAAGCAAATCAACATGTAGAAGATATTTTCAACGAGCTATTACAAGAAGAATTAAAGAACCTTAATATCCAAACATCAGTAGTGATGTCTACAACTGAGACAAAAGAAAAAGCAAGCCCAGTAAAAGAAAATACTAGTAGTAATGAAGGAAAAGCAGTTACAGAAGAAAATGAGGCAACAAGTACAGCAACTGAGAAAAGCCTAAAAGATTCAAAGACTGAAGGTGCCAAAAATAACGATAAAACAAATAATATAGATTCAAGTACTCAAAAATCACAAGTAAAATCTGAACCATTTAGTCAAGAGATCGATCAAATAGAAACATATTTAAATCCAGCGAATCCACAATATGAAAATGCTTTACTATTAGCAAATCAGTATATTGACGGTGCAACAGGAGAACAAAAAGAAAAATTAGAAAAGCAATTTAGTGCGGCTGTAGAGGGACTTCGTGGACAAATAAAAGATCCTAAGTTTACAGTGGAAGATGCTATAAATAAAGCGAATTTATTAGCAAATACGGCAAGAGTAGAAAAATCTGTTCAAGAGGAATCTCATAAGTTATTAATGCCGCTAATGTTTGAAAGAAAAGCAAACGATGCTGCAAATAATGGAGAATATTATACAGCGGTATTAAATATTGCAAATGCAATTCGTACAAAGCACCCATTGGAACGTTCAAGAGAAGAAATGGTTAATTATGCGAATAAATTATGGACAGATACAGAAAATGAATGGAATAAAATGAATGGAACGACAGGATGGCAAAGTGAAGTAGGTAAAACCTTATTACCATCATATACATTACTTGCACAGTTAAAAGATATTGATAAAACGATTGGCCAAATTAGTGGTATGAATATGATTGATAATGCATCAAGAAAAATGGAGGGAATTCAACTTGTACAATTAGCAGGTGATGAAGCAAATAAAGAAGGACAAACGAGCCTTTATAATGCTTTACATTATTATGGTCAAGCATCTTCACGTGGTGTTGTTGAAAAAACAGGATTTTCTAAGGTTGCTGGTCTTGTAATTACAGAAGCAAAACAGTTAGAAAAAACGCAATATAAATCAGCTTTAAACAACTATCAAATTTTATATAAAACACCAGGAATTGAAGAATTGGGAATTAAAGATGGGATAAAAGCGGCAATTGAGTATTTGAGTACATTTGAAGCTGCAAAGGTAAGCGGGAATAAAGATACGATTGAAGATTTAGCTTCAGCAATTGAATTAACTTATCATTCTATGGAACTAGGATATCCAGAAGCAGATGCAAAAGAATGGATGAATATGGTAGCTGTAAAAATGTTTAATAAAGGTGCTGGATACATGTCGTCAAATGATACGAATAATGCATATAAATGTTTTGAATTTTTAACTCGTGATAAATATGCAAATGCTATTAATGGAGAAATAACTAAACAAGCAAAAGAGAATGTAGAAAAAATTAAAGCAATGAACGTTCAAAAATAATTAGATTAAAATTTGCCATCTTACTTTGAGTAAGATGGCGAAATTATTCCGCATAAGGAGTAAATATTAATGAGCTTAGTAGAAATTTGAATTCTACTAAACTCATTAATTATTCATTAAAGTCACTCTTTAATGAATAATTAATTTGAAGGGTGGAAAAAAGATGATTAGCAATTTAAAAAGGGAAGCATTATCCTCATTGAAAGGCCGGTGGGGATTAGGGGTAGGTTCAACGTTTCTTAATTATCTCATTCCCGCAGCAAGTATGTATTTCATTGGTATAGTAGTATTTCTAATTTTTGGTTTGTTTATAGACGTTATAGGACCTGAGAACTTTATATATTATTCATATGGCGAACCTCAAATTAATTTTGGAGTTATTTTATCTCAAATTATTATATGGGCTTTTATTTTTATTCTTTATATTGTTGTACAAAGTGTTATGAGTTACGGCTATTATACAATCACATTAGGTTTAGCGAAAAATGAATCTACTACAATTGGTGATTTATTTGCTGGATTTAAGTCAAATAATATATTTAGAGCTATGAAACTAGGTATCTTACAAACAATATTTATTAGCTTATGGAGTCTTTTGTTCATTGTTCCAGGTATTATTAAATTTTTCTCTTATTCTATGGCTTACTACATTATGTTAGAAGATCCAGAATGTACAGCAAGCGAAGCAATTAAAAAAAGTAAAGTGATGATGAAAGGACATAAGTTAGATTTATTTATCACTTGGTTAAGTTTCATTGGTTGGTTTATTTTAGGTTCATTGGTGGGAATATTTACACTAAATCTTCCATACCTTTGGATTTCTCCATATTATACTACTACAGTATCGCATTTCTACTTAAATCTAGTGGATAGAACTAATAATACAAAAGAAGTACCAGTTATCAATATTCAAAAATAATCGGATTTAAAATTCGCCATCTTACTTTGAGTAAGATGGCGGAATTATTCCAAATAAGGAGTGAAGTTTAATGAGTTTACTAGAAATTTGCCCATTAGATGAGGCGTTAGTGGAAGCTTTACAGAATGAAGAAAAAAGAGTTCATTTTTATGAGATGTTACAGAAATCAAATTTATACGTTGTTGCTTCCGTAGAGGGAGATACAACTGTAGATGAAGAAGGGGATTTAATTTCAACTGATAATACACAATTGCAAATTCATTATTTTGAAATGGAAGAAGGATTAATGTTACCACTGTATTCTGATTTAAAGCATTTAGAAATGGTTATTCCAGAAGAATGTCCATATGTCTCTATGAATGCAGTTGAATTATTGAAAACGATAGATTTAGAGGCAAATGTCATATTGAACCCAGGAACAAAATTTCAAAAATTATTTGTAAAGGAAGAAATTGAAGCGATTTGTGATAACAGTATTTTTGATGTTTTCTCTAAAGAGAATAAGTAAAAATTGATGTAGTTCTATTTCTTTTTGGTATAAAATAGAGGAAGGTGGGAGAAGGTTTGGAGATTAAGGTCAAACCTGAACAACTCGAACAAATTGCCAAAAACATATCAGAGATGCAAACACACAGCCAGAACATACAACAAAATCTCAATCAATCTATGTTTAGTATTCAAATGCAATGGCAAGGAGCGACGAGTCAGCATTTTTACGGGGAATATATGAGATCAATGAGACTCATGGAATCTTACATACGTAACTTACAAGTTACAGAAAAAGAATTACGGCGTATCGCTCAAAAGTTTCGTCAAGCAGATGAAGAATATCAAAAGAAACAAAATGAAAAATTGAAAGAAACCCATAAAAAAGAAAAGAACCATGAAAAATCATGGTGGGAAAAGGGAGTAGAAGGAGCAGCTGAATTCATTGGAGTAAATGATGCAATTCGTGCAGTTACCGGTAAAGACCCTATTACAGGAAAAGAATTATCATCAAAAGAAAGACTCATCGCCGCAGGATGGACACTCCTAAACTTTGTTCCTGTTGGAAAAGTGGCAAGTCTTGCTGGAAAAGGAATAAAGTATGTCGCTTCTAGCTTTGGGAAGACGATTGTAAAAGCAGGAAAAGGCGTAACAATGGTAGCCGGAAAAGCTGGAAAAGCAGCTGTCGATGGCATAAAAACAGCCAGCCACAAAGTAACAGAAGGTGTAAACTTTGTAGCCTCGACAGCAAAAGGGTTTGCCGACAAAATCGGAAGCCTATGGAACAAAGGTGCCACAACCGTAAAAACAACTTTCTTACAGGGGAATGAAAAGATCCAGCACGCAGTAAAAACATTGCTGGAGTACAAATGGATCCCAGGTGAGGGAAAAGGCTTCGCCATGGCTGGAGTAGGAAGGGTCTCAGGAGGAGGACAGTATTCTCTGAAAGAGGCTTATCAGTATATGGAGAGTAAAGTTGTTAAGGGTACGGTTGGAGCTAATAACTTTAAATTTGGAGATAATGCTAAAAATCATTTAAAAAATGTTGAGAATATAAGCACTAAGAAAGGGGTTAGTGGTGGACATAACATGGATGAATTTTACAATGCTTTGAAAAATCAGGGTGTTGATGTAGAAGACTTAATTATATCTAAAAAATCACATTCTTCAATTGAAGGGATTTATGAGATAGAATACAAAATACCTAGAAAAGATATGGCTGGAAATATTGCAGAACCTGTTTCGTATAAAAATATTAAGGAGCCTAAAACAATATACGATCCAGCAATGATTAGTGATGATAAGATATATCAGTGGGGAAAAGAAGCAATGCAAAAGGGAACAATAAATGGTAGGCTTGTTGAAGGTACTGCTTCAAATGGATTGAAGTGTGATTTGAACCATAACTTTGCCGTTCCGGCAAGGTTATGGTTCTTTTTGTTTGCGGCAAACTTATGCTTCCAGGATCTGAAGAATATTCTTAATGTCGCTTTTAAAAAGTCACGATTTTTATAAAAAAGTTACAATGTTTTTGCCTTTTAATTAAAGAGTTCTGACTATACTTTATTTTAAAGCTACAATAATTCCTTGATAAATAGAATTATTGTAAAGTAATGATAATTAAATTATATATTATTTGAAAGTGATGAAAGGAAGTAGTAACAGGTATTTTTTCTTTTAGAGAGTCGGTGGGTGGTGCAAACCGATAGAAAGAACTTGTGAATCTGTCCTTGAGCGAAATGTGGAACACTTCAATGTGAAGTTAGTAATCGTTTCCGGTTAAAAACCGTTAATTTTTTAAGTGGAAAGCTTATATTTTCTATGCTTTCAACTAGGGTGGCAACGCGGGTTAACTCTCGTCCCTTTTATAGGGACGGGGGTTTTTTGTGTTTTTTTAGTGAAATTCCCTACCTTAAAAGTTTAACGTGAACGAAGAAGATGGCATTATTCACTTATTAAAGGAGAGATAAGATGTGTGGAGGTAAAAATTAATTAGACTAATAGAAAATTAATAAACATGGTGATTTTTGGGGTTATTATTTCAATAAAATCATGAGGTTGGTATGTGAAAGGGGGCAACAATAACAAGTTGCTCCTTTTTTTAATAATTCTATGAACAACATTAATTTGTTTTCTGAAATATTTTTAGGAAATATAGAAAGAAGTTTTAGAATTTTTAAAATGCCAAAATAGGAAACTAAACTTTCTATAATTGATAAATATTACATTTGAATAAGAAACTATTAGCAGATCTAACATGTACACTTTATTTATGGGGATGACAGCATGCAAATCTAATGATTTAGCCAGCACAGCTGAAAAATCAAATGTGCAATAGAAAAAGGATATGCCAATGCCTGTAAAAGAAATTAATACAACTACTAATGCAGGATCCTTTAAATGTAGACTTAATATAGCTTTGAAATAAAGTCGTATCGTCTTATTCTTTTAATAATAAATTGGTAAGCAATGTATAACTATAGGTAAGGAAGAGGGACATCTAAAGCATGCTCAACATAAATATGAACCTTGACATGTCAGTAAGTGTATTGTAGATTAAGTTAATGACTTAAACCATTAACTATATAACGTTAGAGGGAAATAGTTACAGTAGATCTGGAGTTCTGCATTTGTACATGTTATAGAGTTATCTAAAATGTCATTTCAGATGGAACATATACTTTTATTGACCTGTACAGTACAAGTAATCGAGACTTTAAACTATTTGCAGAGCACCTATTTTAAATTCGTATCTTGACAAGTTAATGGGGGTATAGTAGATTTGGTTAGTGACTTAAATCATTAACCATATAACAAAGGTAGGAAGTGGTAATAAAGGTATATATTCTCTGTATTTGTACAGGTAATAGAGTTAAATCAAATATCATTTCATTTAGAATATAAACTCTTATTGATCTAAACAATATAAGCAATTAAAACTTCAAACTACTTGTAGAGCACCTAAATCCAATGAGCATCTTGACAAGTTGATGGGGTTATTGTAGATTTGGTTAGTGACTCAAATCATTAACCATATAACAATGGGGGAAGGAAGTGCTCATGAGAACTGAGAAACCCGTATTTGCTCAGGTTGCAGAGATGATTGAAAATGATATTTTATCTGGTACATATAACCCGGATGACTTAATTATTTCAACCACTCAGATTTCTAAGCTTCTCTCAGTAAACCCAACTACATCGGTAAAGGCTGTTAAGATTCTCGCAGATAAAGGGGTGCTCTATAAAAAACGAGGAATTGGAATGGCAGTAACCAATGAGGCAAAGAAAATCATATTGGACGAGCGAAAAAAAGAGCTGTTAGATACGATACGACAATCGATGAAAATTGGTATATCACGAGAGGAAATAATTAAATTAGTAATGGAGGAAAACGATGATTAATTTATTCAATGTAACTAAAGATTATGGAAAAAATGAAGGGTTGCGGAATTTCTCCGTAACCTTGGATTCACCTGGTATTTACTGTTTGCTAGGTAAAAATGGGGCAGGAAAAACTACCTTTCTCAAATTAATTGCGGGTCACCATAATGCTAGTGCTGGTGAAGTCAGAGTTGAGGGGAACCTCGTAAATATGATGCGTATGCCAGAGCAAGTATATTTTATTCCTAGTGATGCAGAACATTTCAATATGCGTATCAGGGACTTATTCAAGACTGCAAAAGAATTGCACAGTCAATTTGATCTCAATTTCGCAATTGAAATTGCGGAAAAATTCAAACTGGATTTAAACAAAAAGTATGAACAAACATCATTTGGAATGAAGGTTATGGTCAACACAATCCTTGGAATGGCTAGTAACAAGGCTGTAATTATTCTAGATGAACCAGTTTTAGGGTTTGATGCTATTACACGTAATAGTTTTTACGATTTATTACAAGTATGCAACGAACAGAAACCCAAAATTATTATTGTGTCCACACACTTAATTGATGAAATTTCTAAAGTTGCAGAAAAGCTTCTTATCATTGATAAAGGAGAACTGAAATTATATGCAGATACCACTGATATTGATGAGATGGCTTATTCTGTAACAGGTCCAGTTGATATCGTCGAACAGGTAACGAAAGGTCTAAATATTATTGGTAAAAAGAACGTGGGTGGATTTGTATCACAATACATTTTTGACAAACCAATTGAGGATACAGATACAGTAATGATATCACCTTTGGGCTTACAAGATTTCTTCATCAGTCTTGTTGAAGAAGAATAAAAGAATTTGATTGTGAAAATATAAAATTAGGAGGACTTAAGATGAATGCACTTGCTGTAGCAAAGCTAAATTTTAAGAAAGTAAAATTATCGTACGTTATTTTTATCGCAGCGATTGTCTTACAAATAATTAGTTACGTAATCAATGATTTATTAGGAACAACAAATAAAGGACAATTTTATTTAAGTTTTAGTTTTTACGCTTATATCATAATTTTAATGAGTGCGGTGCTCATTCCTGCTAAGAATTTCCGGAAAATTATGAATCTTAATGTAAAAAAGCTGGATTATATGAGAGGGATCCTTATAAATTATATTGGTTTTGCCCTTGTTATTTCGCTATTTACAGCGCTTTGCTATCTTTGTTTAGATAAACTATTACCTGTAGGTAATAATGGATTTGTAGCCAATCCATTTGGTGTTTTTGGTTGGGATAAAAATGGAGTTAGTATTGCCTTCATTCGTCAATTTGTATTTATGCTGATGGTTGCTTTGATTGTTCATACATTAACTACAATCCAGGGATCTTGGTACGGTTGGCTTACGGATATTATCATTGTAGCTGTTATTTGTATATTTACACCTATTGCTTCTCTTCGAAAAGTATTAGGTTTGATATTTGACACCCTAATTTTTACTCCAAACGCAGTTATTCAAATTATAAGTTGTCTTGGGGTATCTGCTATTGTCTATGTTTTATGTGCCTTGGTCGTAAGTCGTAAGAAGATTTAAATCACAATTAATACGTTATCAGTTACTAAAAGATTGGGATCATAAAGGTGAAATGAGCATTCATTGTTTTGCTGAGTGTAAGTAAATAGGGCAGGATTGCATACTGAGACTCGTATAGAATATAAAAATGCCCATCTTCACCATTATAGGTCAATTCATACACGTTGAAAGTATTAACTAAAGATTAGTGGAGGGATTATTATGTTTAAATTTACTAAACCTATTATAGCAAGTGCGATAGTGATTTCACTTGCAGCTTGTGGTACAACGCCTGAAAATCCGGATAAGAGTTCACAAAAACAAAATGTTACGCAAGGTACAAAAAGTTTTGATGAGAAAGATTTAAAAATGAAAAGTGCAGCCTACTTGGAGCAATTTCAGAAAAATGATTTCGATCAACTTTATAAAAATGTAACTCAGGAAATGACAAGTAAATTACCTAAGGAAGAGTTTGCTTCTAAATGGAAAGCTTTAATATCTCAATTAGGGCCTGCTCTAGATACAGAATCGGAAGTATTTAATTCGAAAGATAAAAATGGAAAAGTGTCTATTACCACAGTACATCGTAAAAATAATTTGCAAACCACTTTTGTTTATACAAAGGATGGCAAGGTAGCAGACGTTCAAACTGAAATGCAGCCACTTATAGTGAAACCAGAGAAAGGTGAAAAATGGGAAGAATCTTCGATTAAAGTTGGGTACAATGAAAAAAAATTGAATGGGTTGTTAACTCTCCCGAAAGGAATAGAAAAACCACCGGTTGCAATTTTGCTTCAGGGGTCTGGTCCCAATAATATGGACTCTATCATTGGTACGGGTCTTAATCGTCCTTTCGCAGATATTGCACACGGTCTTGCAGAAAAGGGAATTGCTTCTATCCGTTATGACAAACGTTCTTATGCCTATCCAAATGATGTTTTCGATGTGGAAACAGAATATTTGAAAGATGCTAAAGAGGCAGTTGGACTTGTTAAAGAAGATAAAAGAGTAGATAGTAATAAGATCTATCTAATTGGGCATAGCCAGGGTGGTTTAATGGGGCCAAAGATTGCACAGGATAATCCAGAAATAAAAGGGTTTGTCTCAATGGCTGGTACCCTACGTCGTTTAGAGGATGTAGTGTTGACACAGACTACAATGCGAGTAGAACAAGATACAAAACTATCGGGCGAGCGTAAAAAAGAGGAAATGGAAAATACGAAAGAGGCAGTACAAAAAATAAAAAAACTCAATACCTCTGACAAAACAGAAGTTATACTTGGTTATCCAGCTAGTTACTGGAGTAGTTTGAATAAAGTTAATGGAGCGAGTATCGCTAAAAACCTTAATATTCCAATGTTCATTATACAAGGTACAACTGATTTTCATGTCTTAGAAAAAGTAGATTATAAACTGTGGCAGGAAACACTTGAGGGTAAAGACAATGTTAGTTTCAAGGTGTATCCAGGACTGAGTCATTTGTTTATGCCAGGTGGTTCCGCAGATAAATTTGATGGTAGTATTTACAACAAACCAGCTCATGTAGATTCTCAAGTAATAAAGGATGTCTCAGGGTGGATTAACGCTCAACATTAATTAAGTTAAAATGAGAGCGAAATATTATTCTCTTGCAAAGAAAAGTATGGATTCGGTCAAAATATAAATATTTTGGCCGAATTTCTAAGGTAAAGATTTATTCATTAAATCTTGAAATCGTAAAAATGAAGATTAAATTATGTATTTATTTAGAAAGTGGTGTTACAAATCATGAAAAAAGTTTTTAAAAATGTCTTACCTGTCACTGTAGTTGTTAGCTCAGTACTAATTTTTACTTCTGCATGTACAAATGATGCTAGTTCTGATAAGAAAAATAGTTCAACAAAATATGAGGAAAAGAGCTATTCAATAGAAGCAGATAAGATTTCCCAAATATCTCTAGCTGCAATGGATCGAAGTGTAGATGTGGTAAAATCAAACGATAACGAGATTCATATTACGTATTTTGAAAATGCTAAAGAATTCTATGCGATAAATGTTTCAGATGAAAAGAGTTTAATTATGCAAGCCAAAACCGAAAAAGAATTGAAAGACTATGTGGGCTTTAATTTCGATAAAACACATAGAAATATAAAGATATCAGTTCCGCGCGGAATTGAAAGTGGTATTGAAATAAAAACATCTAATGGGGATATTAATCTTTCAGAAGTAAATATATCTGGTACTATCGATGCAATAACTTCAAATGGAAAAATAAAAGCTTCTAATGTAGAAATTGAGAAAAGATTCAAATTGGAAACCAAAAATGACGATATAAATCTATCCAATGTTAAGGTGAAAGGTTCCGTTGATGCAACAGCTTCAAATGGTAACCTAGATATAGAAAAAGTTGCAATTGAAGATACATTAAAATTAAAATCGAAAAATGGTGGTATAAATGGAACTATAGTAGGATCGTATGATGTATTTAGTATTTCGAGCCAAGCTTCTAAAGGTAAAAACAATCTGCCAGAAAATAAAAGTGGTGGTGATAAAAAATTAGATGTCAATGTTAATAATGGAGACATAAACCTTAAATTTGTTCGTTAATCTTAAAATTAATAAATAAATTTCTAAGTATCTTAGGATAAATATGCACAAAGAAAATAATGTTGTTTAATTTAAATTTTCAAAACCCCAAAACCCTTCACCCATTTTGATCATCCTTTTTAAAATGGGTGGATTTGTATCGCAGTACGTTTTTGACAAGCAAATTGAGGATATAGGGTACAGACACGGTAATTATTTGACCGTTGGGTCTACAAGATTTCTACATTCATCTTAGTGGAGAAGAATAAAGAGACCTTGTTTGTGAAAATATAAAACTAGGAAGAATCTAGATGAATGTACTTACTGTATGTATTTTTGTACCATCATTACTTATAGTGTATATTCATTGAATAAAAACTGTTAGATTCTTTCTTTATGCAAAGGAGTTAACGATGAACGTAGAGTGGTACAAACTAGATAATGCCGGAAAGCTATATGCTTCAACTGTTACATCGAGAGTTTCTACGGTTTTTAGACTCTCAGTTAACCTTAAAAGCATGGTTAATCCTGAAGTTTTACAATGGGCTATTGAACAAACATTAGAACAACTCCCTCTATTTAAAGTAATCGTAAAGAAGGGGATTTTCTGGAATTATTTTAAAAAAACGAATGAAATTCCTATTGCTTCAATAGAGCATTACTATCCTTGTTCTAATCTGTTTTTTACCAGTCATAATACATTCCCTTATCGCATTCTGTATTATAACAGAAGGATATCTTTTGAAGTTTCGCATATGCTGACAGACGGTACGGGAGCTCTAGAATTTTTGAAACTCTTGGTGACTTATTATGTTACAAAGAAAGAATTTCTTAATTTGCAAATGGAAACGAAAAGTAGAATTAACTTAGAGTTTGAAGATTCTTTTGCTACATATTATGAAGAAAATGTACCAAGCTGGCAAGAAGGTCTTGATTATGCATACAAACTCCCATTTAAGTTTGATAAAAAGGGAATATATCATATTACTACAGGAGAAATCAATATAAGAGAAATTAAACAGTTATCTAAATCTCAAGGTATAAGCATTACTACGTATTTAATATCTAAATACATAGAGGTATTAATCGAAATTCAAGCTGAGCTAGCAGCTAATCCTAAACCTATCACCATAAATGTACCTGTTAACTTGCGGAACTTTTTTGAAAGTCAAACACTTCGTAATTTCTTTGTTAGTATACCCATAACAATTGATCCTCGTCTAGGAGAATACACATTTCATGAGATTGTACAGAGGGTTCAAATAGAATTTAAACGATATTTGAACAACAAACAGCTGAAACCACTTATTGCTCGAAATATTCGTGGAGAAAGAAATGTCTTGCTACGACTTCTGCCACTTACTATTAAGGACCAATTGGCACCTATTATACACTCGAAATTTGGGGAAAGTTTGTATACAAGCTCTATTTCTAATTTAGGGGTAGTATCTCTGAATGAGGAAATAGAACCTTTTATTGAACGATTTGAATTCTATCCACCGCCAAGTGTAGGTAATAAAATTAAAGTGGGAGTTATTAGTTATGGTTCTTACATGTATATTACTTTCGGAAATATATCTGATATTCAAATTGTAGAACGGGAGTTCTTTAGAAAACTAAAAAAAGATGGTATTAATGTGAAAATAGAATCTAATAGGAGAGGATATTAGTGGCATATTGTCCAAAGTGCGGTATTCAGGTAGAGAGGGACCAAATACCTTGCCCATTATGCTTTACCTATATTCCTAAGGTCTCAAGCGATGAACAGCTTCTTAAAGAAAATGGTTTTCCACACTATTACAGTATGTATGAAAATGTAAGAGATAATGTACTAAAACTAATCTTTCGTATCTTTAGCGTAGTGGCTCTTTTAGCTCTTTTCATTCCTACATTAATTAATTTTATATTAGCTAAAACTTTAACATGGTCTCTATATAGTAGCAGTTCAGTCATTTCTTTTTGGATTGTAATTTATGTTTTTTCTAAGAAAGTTAAAAGGAAAGCTCTTATATTAAATATTACAACTATATGTTTATTACTTGCATTAGATATAGCTGATAAACAAATAAATTGGTCTGTTACTATAGCAATTCCTATATTTTTAATGTGTGTTACTTTAATCTGGCTGAACAGAATGTTTTATAAAAAGAACAAAAAAAGATGGCTTGCTTTTGCGGGAGTAATTACAATATCTGTATTTGTTTTGACAGCATGGATCAGTTTTATATTAGGACAATATACTAACCGTCCCTATACCTTTTCAAGGTTTCTTGAGGATATGAAAGTCTTTTTATCTATTGGTGCCGTATGTCTAATTCTTTCCTATGGTTTTCCAAACAAATGGAAAGAAATATTGAAAAGGAAATTTCATTTTTAACTTTTAAAACAATTGTCTATTTTTATCCCGTAAAACAATTACATCTCTAATAACAAGTAAAGGTAGTAGTCATAGGTATTTTACAAGTGCTCATTTAATAATGTAGCGCTTGTTTTTTTATCTTTATCTTACTTAATAAAAAAATCCACCATTTTATAATTTTTTTATTAAGTAAGATAAAGATGAATTCCGATTCTTAAAATCCGGATATTAAGTTAATAAGGAGGGTGAAATGTCATATATATTAAAAACATATCAACTTACAAAATCGTTTGAAGACAGTGAGGTTGTTTCTAGGGTTAATATACATGTGAAAAAAGGGGGAATCTACGGATTATTAGGACCAAACGGTGCTGGTAAAACAACGATTATGAGAATGATCATGAATTTAATCAAACCGAAAAGTGGTGAGATTGAAATTTTTGGTGAGAAATTAACGAATAGATCATTTAAATTGCTAAAACGTATGAGAATGATTAATGAATATCCTATTTTCTATGAAGAACTAACAGCTCAAGAGAATCTCTACTTACATTACGAGTACATGGGCTATTACGATAAAAATAGCATTAATCATGCGTTAGACCTTGTGAAATTAAATAATATCGAGAATAAAAAAGTTAAAGATTTTTCCCTTGGAATGAAAAAGAGGTTAGGAATTGCCAGAGCAATTACGACAAAGCCAGAACTGTTGTTTTTAGATGAACCTTTCAATGGGTTAGATTCTACTGGCGTTAAAGTGTTAAAAAATTTATTTAAAATGCTTTGTAAAGAATATGGCATTACTTTATTAATTTCCAGCCATATTTTAGCGGAATTGGAACAAATCTCAGATACTATTGGTATCATTCAAAGCGGGAAGCTACTAGAAGAAATTTCAGTGAAGAATATCAAAGAAGAACGGACAGAGTATATTGAGGTGATAGCTCAGGAGGTTATAAAATTCTGAAAAATAACAAAAGAATAGTTTTATTTTATAAAAAACAGTCTAGAATAGTAGGGCTAATTTCTTTTAACGAAAAAAGGCTGTGAAAGAATATGAAGTTTTTTCAAAGTAATCTTAGTCCATTTTATCCTGTTTCTTTCAAAGGTATCGAAACAAATATGTGTGAGAGTTAAACAACTTATATTATGAGTTTGTCTATAGAACACATATGGAATTGAAAGGTTTTCTTTTAAAAAGGTTAGACCTGTCCCTATCAAACGTCATAAAAATACTAGGGGATGATAGTAAAGTCTTAATATTTAACGTCCGAGACATATGTAGATTTATTGTAAAGTAACATTGAAAATATTGAATTCAGCAATAAGGTAATAGATGTTTTGAAATAATTAGAATCATGGAGGAAGGATTCAATTAGTTCTATAAAACTGAAGTGCATTCTAGTCGTAGAAGAAGTTAAACAGTTTAGTTAAGCTAGATCGTCTACATGAAAAATATGTGAAGCATAGTTAAAAAAATGAGAGGAGTGTAGTTATGTTAAGTAATTTTGAATTTGAACAGCTATGTTTAAAGTTACGTATACCTAAGAAAACCCAAGAACTCATAAATAATATACGTGTTTCTAACCCTATACGTCGCGTTGGAGGTGGTCGGCATAATGTTTGTGGAACATATCCTAGCAAAAAAATGGGTTGTACAATTCAATATGAATCTTCTAAGGTTGAGTTGCCGGCTATTTTTATGATGGAAAATAATCCGAATGTAATAGAGTATTATGATCAACCAACTAAAATTAAACTCCAGTATCAAAAGTCAAATGGCAAAAAGGTGGCTCCTATTTATACCCCAGACTTCTTAGTTATTACAAAAGATGCAATATATTTTGAAGAATGGAAAACTGAAAAAGAAATTATAAAATTATTTGAAAGAGAACCAGTTAGATATAAGAGAAATGAAGCGGGTCAATGGTGTTCACCACCGGCTGAAAAGTGGGCAACAGATTGTGGCTTGAATTTTAGAGTTAGATCGGATAGTGAAATTAATTGGGTATTGTCTCGCAACTTTCAGTTTTTAGATGATTATTTGAGAGCTGAGCGACAAAAGGTATCAAATGATATTAAAAATGTTATTTTCAGTGTAATTAAAAATTCTCCAGGAATATCCCTTCAAAAACTAATCGAATATTCAAATTTATATTCAGCTGATCATATATACAACTTAATAATATGTAATGAAATTTATGTTGATTTAGATAATTATTTACTCAGTGAACCGGATAGAAATCCTGTGTATATAAGCATTGAACAGTATCGCTCTTTCGTAAATAGTTTTGTTAATGATCGACGAGAGGAAGAGTATCATTCTAAAATTGTTACAGCTGATATAGGCACTAATATAATGTGGGATGGTAATCTGTATTTAATTATTAATAATGGTAACGATCAGATAACTTTACTGTCCCCAGAAGAACAAGTTGTTAAAATTCCACAAAATGTGTTTGTAAATTTATTTAAAGAGGGAAGCGTTAAAGGAAATAGTAAGGTGAATTGTGAACAGGAAAAAACACAAAATGAAATACTTATACAGGCGCAACAGGCTGATTATGAAATTGCAAATAGAAGATATGAGATAGTAAAGAGAAAACTAAATGGAGAATTAAATGAAAGTAACAATGTACCTGCAAGAACGATTAGAGAATGGACTAAAAAATTTAAAGAAGCACAAATTTTATATGGAAATGGTTTTTTGGGGTTAATTCCCAAAAATAGAAAGAAGGGCAATCGAGGAAATAGATTGCCACAGGAATCTATTGACCTTATGAATGAATACATTGAAAGAGATTATGAAACCAACAAACAAAAATCAATGAGAGTTGTTTTTGGATCATTAATAAATGCTTGTGAAGAAAAAGGGATTATTGCTCCAAGCTATAAAACATTCACGAAATATATTAAATTCCGACCACAAGCTATCAAAGTAGAGAAAAGGAAAGGCAATCGAGCGACATACAATCATACCCAATTTCATTGGGAATTGGATATGAAATCGCCTAGACATGGAGAGAGAGCTTTTCATATATGTCATATTGATCATACTGAATTAGATATTGAACTTATTGATTCGAAAACAAAAAAATCGTTAGGAAGACCATGGCTTACTCTTATGACAGATGCTTATTCAAGAAAAATCTTATCTTTTTTCTTAACGTTTGATCCGCCTAGCTATCGTTCTGTAATGATGGTGATGAGAGAATGTGTTAGAAAACATTCTAGATTACCTCAAACAGTTGTTGTGGATAATGGGAAAGAATTTGGTAGTGTATATTTTGAAACCTTATTGGCGTATTTTGGAATAACTAAGAAATCTAGACCACCTGCTAAATCTAGATTCGGTTCTGTAATTGAAAGAATGTTTGGGACAACCAATACAATGTTTGTTCATAATTTAAAGGGGAATACGTTAATTATGAAAGAGGTTCGACTTGTTACGAAAAGTGTAAATCCAAAGCAACACGCGATTTGGACTATTAAAGATTTAAATGATGGTTTAAATGATTGGTTTGAAGAAGTATATCATAAACTTCCTCATCCAGCGTTAGGGCAAACTCCTTTAGAGTGTTTCGAACAGAGCCTTATGATTAGTGGACTGAGGAAATCTAAATTAATTCGCTATGACGATGAGTTTAAAATTCTCACACTTCCTTCAACATCCAAGGGAGTGGGAAAGGTACATATAGGCCGTGGTGTAAAGATTGAATATAAATATTACTGGTGTAGTGAATTTAGTAACCCGAAGATTGAAAATACGAATGTGGCTATTAGATATGACCCTTATGATATCGGCATTGCTTATGCATATGTAAATAATAAATGGGTTAGATGTATATCCGAGTATTATTCAATTTTTAGGAATCGTACAGAGAGAGAATTAAAGCATATTACGGCTGAGCTCAAAAAAAAGTTTAGGGATCATAATAAATCGTTTAATATTTCTGCAAAAATGATAGCCGATTTTATTGATAAAAACGAAAAAAGTGAAAGAGTGTTTGAACAAGCAATTAAAGATCGAGAAATGAAATTAATTGCTAGAGACAAAACTGATAAAAGTTTATTTAGTATGGAGCAACAAGAAAACCAAGAATCGTTTCTTAATCGAGAGAAGATTAATGTATTGAACTTTGAATTTAAACCATTAAAACGCTTTGATGAAGGAGGAAGATAATGTCTTTAGAGATAAATTTTCCAAAAGAGATTTTATTAGAGTCAGTTGAAAAAAGGGCAGCATGGTTTGAACAATATGCAAAAGTGGAACATCCTATTATGGAAAACATAGTGGAAGATTTAGTGGAGCGTATTAAAAATCCAGCAGGAAGTAATTTGATTATGGTAGTTGGTCCAACGAGGGTGGGAAAAACTACAGTACAGGAGCTAGTTGTACGTAAAATTTATCAATGGGCTCTTGAACAAAAAGACATGAATAATAGGATACCTATTACAGGATTGGAGTTGCCATCTCCAGAATTAGGAAGATTTAATTGGAAAGCTTATTATAAAAGGGCATTAGAAGCTTTGAATGAACCCTTAATTGATTTTAAAGTAGATTATGATAGCTTGAAAAAGGATGATAATAGGACAAGAATCAGCCCTTATGATAAAAGAACATCTCCAGAATTAAGGCGCTCTTTAGAAAAAGCATTTTATTATAGAAGGCCACTAGCTTTTCTAATCGATGAAGCACAACATTTTTCTAATATTGCAAATGGGAAGACATTGCACTTACAGTTAGATGTAATAAAATCTTTAGCGAATATATCAGGTGTATTACACATTCTTGTTGGTCATTATGAGTTAGCAGACTTTATTAATTTAAGTGGACAATTAAGTAGAAGGGTTACGGACATTCACTTTGCAAGATATAATGCTACTAATATTGATGAATTGAAACATTTTGTAAATGTTATAGCAAATTTACAAAAACAACTTCCTTTAGAAAAGGAACCAGATCTAATAAATCATTATGATTTCATATATGAGCGTACACTGGGGTGTGTAGGCATTTTGAAGGATTGGCTCAGTAGGTGCTTAATTAGCACTTTAAATAATGGTGAGGTTACAATCAGCTTACAGTCTTTGAAAAAATGCGCTTTATCTATCAGTAAAATAGAAGTAATGATGGAAGAAATTAAAATAGGTGAAGATAAATTTAATGAAGATAAAGATAAAATCAGTGAATTGCGAGTGAAAATGGGACTAGATAAATTTAAAGTGGACTCAGTAAATAATTCGCGAGGTAAATTAAAGAAAAATGTAGGTGTTAGAAATGCGAAACGTGATGCGATAGGGAAGTGAATTAATGGGGATTCAAGGTATAGTTCAAGAGATGCAAAATGAATACCAAGTAAATATTAGCTCTCTCTATTCAATAGAACCTATAGGTATAGGTACGCCATATGTAGAAAGCATAATAAGTTACATAGCTAGACTTGCCTACGAACATTCAATATTACCTGGGATGATTATTAAACATATACTTGCCGAAATGTTGCAAAAAGACTATCTGAAAGAAAAATATCAACAAGGTTTTATTTCTTGTCATACAGCGAAGTTTTGTGGGATTAATAGCATAAGCATGGATATTGTACAAGCCTTAGAAAAAATAACGATGAGAAGTGATATGATTTTTTTAACATTAAACCCTTTAAAAAATCTATTTAATGGCCGGAATGTTATTGGAGGGAGGAGGAAATGGTGTCCATGCTGCTTGAATGAGTGGAAAAGTCGAGATGAAATAATCTATGAGCCATTATTATGGAAAATAGACTCTATAACATATTGTCCGTCTCATCAGTGTATATTACAAGATGAATGTTTTAAGTGCAAAAAGAAATTACAGGTTTTTAATAGTAGAATGCAAAATGGTTTTTGTTCACATTGTTGGAGTTGGTTAGGGAATGAAAATAGGGAGATTGTTAGTATTGATGATAGTTCTAGAGTTGTCGTAGATAATTATTTTGAGTTATTAGAAAAGATGCATGAGGATGAAACTATTTTTAATCGAGAAAAGGGAATTTTTATTCTTAATCAGATTAAAGATACATTAAATTTTAATAATATTGAAATGGCTAAATTGTTTAATGTTAACCCTAAAATTTTTGGGGGCTGGCTTAATGGAAAAGGACATCCTAAGATTGATAAATACCTTGAATTTGCTTGTAAAACAAATTCCTCAATTTACAAAATCTTTATTAAACAAGATTACTCTTCTATATATGATTTTAAGAGTTCATTGGATAAAGTAGACGAAATAAAGAGTACTGAAGAAAAAGTATTTAATATAAGAATTACAGGTTCGAAAAAAGCGGTAAATTTAGAGGTATTAAAGGAAATGCTAGTATATAACCTTAATCAAGAAACTCCTTTGAATTTAATGCAGATACAAAAGAAATATAGAATTAATAGAAAAACAATAAAAAAATATTTTCCTGAAATTTTTCAAGAACATATAAAATTAACTCAATATGTTATAGGTAAAAGAAAAGAAATATATGCGAAACAACTAATGGAGGAAGGAAAAACTTTTTATCAAATCTGTGAGGGAAAGAGTAGTCAATCTAAATATTTACATAATAATTTCCCTGATTTAGTTAAAATGAAAATTCATAGCCGAGAACAAAAAATAGTAAATAGACAAGAGGAAATAAGAACAACGCTGACTAAAATAATAGATGAAAAATTACATGTAGAACTAAGTTTAAAGGAAATAGCAGATAAGTATGGATATACTTATACACGTCTATATAAAAGGTGCTCAGAATTGTGTAAAAAAATAGCTAAGCGTCATACAGAATTTCGAAAGGAACAAAGGAGAAAAAGGGTGCAACAGACTTTTTTTAAAATAAAAGAATTAGCTGTTCAATTACATAATGAAAATCAGTACCCATCTACTACTAAAATTGCTAAAGCTATGAACGATGAATACCTTTTTTTAAAGGAGGGGCCAAAGTTATTTCATAAAAAAATTTTAAAAGAACTAGGATATATACGACCTAAATAAAATTTGGTAATCTTGGTTAATTAGATGAAAAAATCAAATTCTTTATCAGAATTTGATTTTTTTGTTTTAAAGATTTGTTGGAGTACTAATATATTTGTACTTCAGATAAACTTATGTTTTCTATTTAAAAAATACTTTTACAAAACGACTTTATTATTACTCAATGTATAGAGATATTAATTGAAAAAATGTAATTTGTTGTATATATTAATTTAGAATAAAGTCACAATATTTGTAAGAGAATTCTCATATTTATCCTCTTTTAAATAAAGAATTTTAAGTGAGTTGCAATCAAACTTAATTTCGAACTAAAGCTAAATCTATTGTGTTGTACTAATATGGACGATTAATAACTTGATAAATAAGGGGAAAGAGGTTAAATAACAAAAATAAATTTATCTATAATTATATATCGTAATAATAATGAAAAAGGTGATTTAATGTCGTTAACAAGCATTCTTAAAAGTTCTAAAGAACGTGATAAAGAATTTCAATCTATATTGAGAGAAATAATTCCTAAGAAGAACGAGTTTTACACGTTGTCTGGTAAATCTGCTTTTACTAAAGAATATGAGATGGTAGTTCCATATACTTTGACCAATCCATATCAAGCTTCATTGGTAGGAACTGCATTTGATTACTTAGCTAGAGCAATGATTGCCCAAATAGTTATTAGTAATTCAGAAGATTTCTTTAAAAAAATAAATGCAGAAAATGGTTTAAACATAATGAAAGGTTTCTTTAAAAAGTCTGTTTATAACTCATTTAGGTTGAATTATAAATATAAGAAATCCATTAAGCAATTTAAATCATTTGTTAAAGGAAAGAACGAGATTGGCTCATTAGTTACTGCAGCATGCTATTTAGCTAAATTGGAACAAATTTTTCGGAGTGGATTGCCACCAATAGATGCTAAAAAAAGTCACTTTTCAGATCCAGCAGAAGAAATTAAAAAAGAATTAGAATATATGTGCAGAGTGTTTCAAGAAAAGTTTCTTATTACTAAAATTATCTCGCAAAAAAGCAAAGTAATATATAACCCAACCTTTGGTATTGCTTCTTTAATGGTGGGGGGAGCAGATGGCGATATAATTATTGATGGAGTTTTGTATGACTTCAAAAGCGGAAAAGCATTAGGATACTCTTGGAAAGAAGTAGCACAATTGATTGGGTATTATTTTTTAAATGAAATTTCAGTAACTTTAAATAGTAGTGATTGGCCAGATACTAATAAAGATTTGGAGATAAAAAAAGTAGCATTTTATAAAGCTCGATATGGTGAAATAGAATATTTTGATTTAGCACACTATGATAAACAAATGATAAATGAAATAACAAATAGAATGATTCTCTGTCTAAGAAAAAGATAAATAACTTTCAATTGTATAAGGGATTTCCAATGAAAAAATATTTGATTTTAAATGTTGGAGATGGACTACTACTATTTTTTGAGGCAAGTTTATGAGTTAAAAAAAGATTTATGGCAATGTTATGCTTCAAAAATTACAAGAATGTTCTCTAAAAATAATGCTTTCTGGCAATGTTATGGTTCAATTTGTGGCGGGCTTATGATTCAAATCACATGAAGTTCAGAGGTTATTTAAATGATACTGGGGAGATAACTAACTTTTTCCCAATTCTAGACTGATATTATAAGATACAATATTTATAGGAGGATAAAATGAATAGTAATTTTGAATTTATTGAAGATAAAGAGAAAAACGATGAATTGATGTCAATATATTTTAACTTTATAAACGGTAAGTACTTGGAAAGAGCTTTGAGTTTTTTTGTAAAAAAAGAGGGGTTTGGACAAGAAATAGTATTTGTTCATTTTCAGTCTGATTTAGATGAATTTGATATGTCACAGCTACCTACACCTTTAGATGATAAGCATGTGTTAGTTGAATTAGATTCTCCAGCTGTGGAGTCTGAACAACAAGTGTATTTGGACTTTGAAACTTTTTATAATTATTTGGAAGAACATGTAAAAAAAGAAGTGAAAAAAAATCCAGAAAGAAATGGATTAATGGATTTATTAGTACAAGTTAAGCGTAGCTTAAATTTGTAATATCTTATAGCCGTTTTACTAGATTCGAAGGGCAGAAAAAGAACTTTTTGAAGAACGCGTTTTTATTAGGATTTTATTATATTTCAATAAGGAAGATTGTCTGATATTGAATAAGTAAAGAGGAAGTTATAGATGAAGAAGACTCAACAAAAGAGACCTCATATTTGAGGTCTCTTTTGTTGAGTGTATTGAAAAAATCGCTAATTAAAAATTAGCGTGAGATAACAACTATAAGGGTACGGGAAAAGTGTATCCAACGAGACAAATAGATTTAGTAGCGGAAGCACATATAATTGATAGAGTGAAAGAGCTAAGAGGGAATTTATCAAGTAAATATAAAAAAGCTGGTAATTTTGCCCTTGCAGAAGTGGATGTTAATAGTTTAAACAAAAAGGAGTTTTATGCTTCAAGTAAAATAGATGAATTTAAAGGGAATTTAGAAGAAAAAGTTCCTGAAATTTCATTAAAACCAAATGAGCCAATTTTTGAGGCATCTCTAGCACCTGGTAAAGATGGAAAACCTTATATGCGAGATTCTGACACTGAGTATAAGATTTCGAATGAAATTGCTTTAAAACTGGGTGATGATGTAAATGCTACTGGTAAAATTAAGTTATTCACAGAACTAGATACGTGTGATAGTTGTAGCAAAGTAATAGCTGAATTTGCTAATAAATATAAGAATATTGAATTGGAAGTTATTCACAATAACGGTGAAAGACTTAAACCATAAAAGAGGAGTTATATCATGGAAGACTGGGAATATAATGAAATATTTGAGGCGATTAACGAAGACTATAATGATTATTTAAAATTAAATAGGGGACATGAATATGCAATAGCAAGAACTGTTAATGAATATATAAATCTTGGAAAGGTAGAAGACTTTATTGTTGATACTGCTGTAGGTGAAATATTGTTATCCAAAAATAAGGTCTTTATTGGGTATGTTGAAGGGATAACAAAGAGATTAAGTATGTTTAAAGATTTAGATGTTACAAACGAACTGACACATGAAGAAATAGCAGACTTGACTAATAGGATAGAGAAAGTATTAGATGGTCTTAGTAAGGTTGAGATAGATTATAACCCTTATTCCGAGTAGTTATTTGCGAAATTGAACAAGAATATTTTTAAATTATGAATTGATGATGTAATTAACTAAAAAGCACTTGATTTCCTTTTAGGGCATCAGGTGCTTTTTATGAGATATTTATGCTTTGGACAACATGAATGATGATATGCTGAAATTCAGAGCCCATGAAGGTAGTACCATCATGGAGTACAATGTGCAATGATAGAATAGAAAACAAAGTACGAGCTTAGGCGAGATGACATTTTACCGGGCGATAAATATAAACACATGGAATGTATATTAAACTAACGAACTCGTACAAACTCGTAAGTTTTAATATAGTATGTGTCATGATGTACAAAAGGTGTCATACTGTTACTACAAAACTTACAAATTTACGCTACTTAAAAACATATGAACTTAAAGCGCTTGATCGTCAATTAAAGGCAACAAGTGCTTTTTTGCGTTTAAGCGTAGAAATTTAACAGAGCAATATAATTTTATAAGTGCATTAAGTGTTAAATTTTTATTGTTGTTTTATAGATTGTAATGGCTATGTACAGTATACGACGATAGTTGAGGGGGAAATAAAGGGTTGTATTATTTTTTGAAGTCATCTTAAATTATGTTTTAATGGGTAGATGTTATAGGGATTGTAATCATGTCTACTACATCGATAGATAAAAGCTATTCAGCAAAAAGAAGCGGCGTAACAAAAAGAAGATAAAGACGATTTAGATGATTAATATACAATTGGGCATTGCTGTTAATGTTTTGTCATAAATCTCTGTTTGAACGAAAAAAGAAGATTTCTTTTTTCTCTCTTTTCTTTTGCTAATACACTTAATAAAAGAGAGTTATCGATATGGACCAATTCATTTTTTAGTGCATTTTGCATTCCAGATAACATCATATACACAGCTAATATAACGATAGTGAAAAATAAAACGGGGCCGAATGCTATCCAAGGTAAAACATTTAAAAACTGATGATGGTGACCAAGTAAAACAAGTGTACCAGCAATGTTAAATGAAATGGTTTGAAATAGTGCTAAATGCAGTAATAAAACTAAAGCTTGCAGCATTTGTTGATTTATCCAAATGAAAATTTTTGGCGTAAGAAAGGGTTTTAAATGTAATTTGCAAATGTGAAAAAAACCACCACCTAATGTTTTAGAACTTGTCACAAATTCATTTTGTAGTAATAAACGAATTTCATTGCTGAAAAGTTGTACTAAATTAGGTACACTAATAAAAATTAAAACCGAAAGCGTGTAAGTAAGCCAAAGGTGTTCATCCTCTGGAGATACAAACAATACTGGTGATAATAAAAAAATTGCTAATAAGGTAGTAGGGACGTATTGGAATGTTTCAAATAGAACATCTAAAAAGCGTACGTATCGATAAAAGTATGCATGAAGAATACCGAGTATAAGTGAAAAGACGATACGGAAAAAGCTAATAAGTACAGCATAAAAAATTGGTGTTTTTGCATCATATAGAGTCCAAATTAAAACATCATTTCCTTCTTTATCAACACCGAGAGGGTGAGAAAAAGAGGGCGGTGCTGGGGCAGTACTAGTTATTTTATCGTTGATATATCGATAAGCAGGAACAGGTTTGATTTTTCCTGCGTCTACTTTCTCTTTCGTAATAAAACTTGAAATAATAATAGTTACTAAAATAAAAAGACCGATTAAAAATCGTATATTAAAAACTACCTTTTTAAGCATGTAAATCCCTTCTTCCTGGTAAAATGCGTTTTAATAGTTCAAAGGAGAGATAGAATGGAATTGTTAAAATTAATATACTTACCGTAATAATTTCAGGTGTTTGATGCATAATTAAAAATTTAAATAAGCCGTAGGAATTAAATAAATACTCCAGTACGATCATATTGGAAATCATAAATAAAAAAATAGATTTTGCATTATAAAAGATGGAGAGTAAGGCATTGATAAGCACGTGTTTATATAAAATGTAAAACGGTTTTAATCCTTTTGCGACCGCAACGTTTATATAATCCTTTTGCAGCTCATCGTTATAATTTAACAAACAAATTTTGTATAAGTAAATAATCGGTAAAATACTCAGTGTTAATATCGGTAACAAATATGTTTTTTCTTGCATAGTAGAAAAAGGAACCGTAACGAGTATATTTGTATTTTTATAAATCCAAATGACAAATAACTGTACACAGACGACAAAAAATAAGTCTGGCAATGATTCTAGTATATGTAAAGTTTTAAGAATAAGAGATTGAATACGTTTAGGAAAGTAAAATGTAAGTATAGTAAAAGTAGTAGAAAGAAGTACGGCGATAAGGAAGGCACAAATCATAATAGTTAATGTATGCGTATATGATTCTAGTAAATATGGAAAAAGATCACGGTCTGGCGACTGAGTGCCAGCATTGCTAATTTTATAAGTAATACTTGTAGGGTGAAATAAAGAAGAAATAACATTTGATATCGAATCGAAATAGTTACTAAAATTAAATTGTAAAGTAGGTGTTGGTTGTATAGCTAGCGATGCGGATGAACTTGGAGGTGTACCAAAAAACAATTGTGGTAAAGAACAAATCCCAATAATACCAAGGATAATGAACAGTGAGCGGATAATAAAAAAACATCCATTCTTTAAAAGTGACATAACGTATTTTCTCCTTATGTTTTTATTTGTAAATATTTTCTATGTGGTTTTATAAAAATCCTTTTTCAACAAAAAATTCATATATACCTTGACAGTAACAAATATAACCGATATACTTCATATTAATTTCAAAAGAAAATATATTCTAAATATTAAAATGTGTTGAATAGGAGTAGTAAGGTCATGTATTTGTGCAGAGAGCTATGGGTTGGTGCGACATAGTCAAATGACATCCTGAACTCGCCTAGGAGCAGTAAGGTAGAACGGAATTACATTCTTAGTAAATCTTAACGGTTAACCTTCGATATTAGGTTTGTAATCAAACGATTACTACTAAGGTGGATTCATAATGGAATCAATAAGGGTGGTACCGCGTTAAGTAAATGGCTTAGCGTCTCTTTATATAAAGAGATGCTGGGCCATTTTTTATTTTATAGAAAAAGAAATGGAGGGTTTATTTGGATAGGTTTATAAAATTTATTTATTTATATAAAAAGATTTAATTAGGAGGAAAATAAAATGAAACAGACGGAGCAATGGACTTCGAAATTAGGTTTTATAATGGCAGCAGCAGGATCAGCAATTGGACTAGGCGCAATATGGAAGTTTCCTTATATTGCTGGAAAGAGCGGGGGAGGAGCTTTCTTTTTAATTTTTATATTATTTACTGTATTAATTGGTCTCCCGCTATTAATAGCTGAATTTATGATTGGACGCAGTACGCAGAAACAAGCAGTTGGAGCATTTAAAAGTATCGCACCAAATACAGGCTGGCACTGGATAGGACGCCTTGGTGTTGGAACTTGTTTTATACTACTTTCATTTTATAGTGTTGTAGGTGGATGGGTACTAATTTATTTATTCAGAGGAGTAACTGGACAACTTATTACTCCGGGACAAAATTACGGTTTGTTATTTACTGAAACAATTGGAAATCCGGTTTGGGCTATTACTGGACATTTCGCTTTTATGTTCATTACGATATGGGTTGTATCAAAAGGTGTACAAAACGGAATTGAAAAAGCAAGTAAATATATGTTACCAGCATTGTTCGTTTTATTTGTCGCCCTTATTATTCGTTCATTAACATTGGATAATGCAATGCAAGGTGTGAAGTTTTTCTTACAACCAGATTTCTCAAAGATTACTTCAGAAAGTATTTTGTTCGCAATGGGCCAATCATTCTTTGCGATTAGTATCGGAATATCAATTATGGTTACGTATAGTTCCTATTTAAATAAAAAAGAAGGTTTACCAAAATCAGCAATAACAATTGTTGGATTAAATTTATTCGTCTCTTTATTTGCAGGTCTTGCCATTTTCCCAGCAGTATTTTCATTAGGAATGGAGCCGACGGAAGGGCCTGGATTACTATTTATCGTATTACCATCTGTATTTAGTCAAATTCCATTTGGCGGATTGTTCTTAACAGTATTTCTTGCGCTATTTACATTTGCCACATTAACATCGGCATTTTCTCTACTAGAGACGGTTGTTTCAGCATTAGCAAATGGTGAACAAGAAAGAAGAACGAAACTATCATGGATCATTGGTTTTTGCATTTTCTTAGTAGGTATACCATCTGCGTTATCATTTGGAGTATGGAGTGATATTACGATTTTTGGAAAGAATATTTTTGATGCAGTAGATTTCTTATCTAGTAATATATTAATGCCACTTGGAGCGCTATTTATTAGTATTTTCGTGTCATTCAAAATGGAAAAGAAAGTACTAGAAGCAGAATTTTTTGTAGGTGGAAATTACGGAAAGAAAGTATTTACTTGCTGGGCATTTTTACTTCGGTTTGTAGCACCACTTGCAATAATTATTGTCTTTTTAAATGTAATAGGGATTATTTAATATTAAATGTTATAATATTCAGTAAAAAGAGAAGGTGATGATTATAAAGGCGAATTTGATAGAAGCAGGGAAATACATGGACATTAGAGGGAAGAAGTTATATGTTGAAGCATATGGAAACCCTAAAAGCAAGCCTGTATTATATTTGCACGGCGGTCCAGGAGAGAGCTGTTATGATTTTTCATTTCATCAAGCAGTACGATTAAAAGATTCCTTATATGTAATTATGATAGATCAAAGAGGCGTTTGTCGATCAGAAGGAATTACTGAGGAAGAACCTTTTGGATTAAATGATTTAGTTGAAGACTGTGAGGAAATAAGAAAACTACTACAAATTGAGAAATGGTCTGTAATCGGGCACTCTTTCGGTGGATATGTAGCATTGCTATATGCAACGACGTATCCAAATTCAATAGAGAAATTAATATTTGAAGGTCCGACTTTCGATTTTGCATTAACAAGTAGGGCCTTACTACAAAAGACGGGAACTTTATTAAAAAAGTATGGAAAAGAATTAGCGGCAGAAGACTGCTTTGCTTATTCATCTAATAATGCTAGTTCAGAAGAGTTGTTAGAAGCTTATATAAGCTTAAGCGCTGAATTAGAAGAAAAAAGAATGGAGATTTACAATTATAAAGAAGATGAGACAGACGATAGTTTATATAGTGATGAAGAGTGGGAGGTATTTTCAAATCGCTCCAAAATTCATTTTGATAGATTAAAATCAGAGGGAGCATGTCATACGTCATTATTATGTGAAATAAAAGATATACAAAATCCAATGTTATTAATTGTAGGAAAACATGATGTAGTAACGTGTGAAAAACAAATTGAAACATTTAATAAAGATGCTCAAAATGGGAAGTGTATCATATTCGAAGAGAGTGGCCATACACCACATTATGAGGAAGCTGATCGATTTGCTGAAACAGTCATTCATTTTTTAAACTAAAAAAGAAAGGGTGCTTCGTATAATGCGAAGCGCCCTATTTCAAATTTCTGGATAAGTGATTGTAATATTAGGCCATTTATCTTGCCAATTCTTTTTATTAACTCTATTTTTGTACATATGTATTCGTTCTTCTGTTTCAAGGAAATGAGCTGTCGGTTTCACTTGTAATGAAAGTGCATCTTCTATTCCGCATGGAGACGTTAATATAACTTTGTTTTGTTCGTCAAGCGTAACGCCTAAAGCAGTTGCTGTTTCAGGGAATTTAGAAATAGCATCAGCAGAAGAAGAATATGGTGGCATGCTGTTCACCACATGCATACGAGCTTGATTTTTAACCGACCAAGGTATAGAAGTATCCATATTTGTCAATGTTTTCTCTACAGATTGTTCATATGTCTCGTCTTTATGTAATGGATCAAAATAGATGACATCAACGTCCGGTGTAGCAGTTCTTACTTCATAGTTATGCAAAGTATCCCAAAGTTTTGAACGAACAAACCCGGCGCAAATCCACCAATCAGGTAGCTCTAGTGATTTTGCTATGTGTAATACGTTCATCATCCATTTGTCTTTTTCTATTAAGCGAATGATATCTTGCTCTGTTTGTATCTTCATTGATAAATTCACCTTTCTAGTAAATTAATGCATCAGTTCAATAATCCATAAAATCCAGTAAGCACCTGGTACGAACAACAGTTGTGCGAGTAAAGTACCGAGAAGTCTAGATATCATTAGCCAACCATACATTTTACTCATAGATTCAGCGCCATTTTCTGATTGTAAAGCACGTTCTGTCAAAAGTGCTATACGTGGATCGAGTAACACTGTTAATAAAATTGTAGCAAAACCATTCACAAGGCCAGAAGCTGTACTTGCATTTGTTGCGTAATCTGGATTTAGAAAAGAAGCATAAAGGGCAGAAAGAACACCTGCTGTATAAATTGCAGTAGCAAACATGTTAATAAGCATAATACGCTTTGGGATACCACCGATACGCAATCTATGAATCATTTCAAATCTTGGAAAGCGCACATATTTTTTTGTGTACTTTAATTTTTGAATGTTATTTGTTTTCATCATTCGAATGAAAGAACCATCTGTTTCAAAGTTTTGAATGACATATCCAAATAGTTTTGTCAAAGTTGGATAAAGAATAATCGCAAGTAATGTACCGATGGAAGCGGATAATAGTACAAGTCGTATAGTAAGCTCTAAATTAATAGAAGCATCTCGTTTTGCGTCATCGACAATCCCGCCAATTAAAAAGGCTTGTAGTAAATTTGACGTTCTTGAAATAAGTAATACCATTCCTACGACAGATAAGGCAACGACAATCTTTTTTAAACGAACACCAGCTAATCGAATACTATAAGAACTAGTTTCGACTGCGTGGATGACAATTGTGAAAGCCATTATAAAAATTAATGTAATTGACATTTGTTTCACCAGTTTCTATTGAATTAATTGTAACTTTTTTACTTTATCATATCTATCCGTATTTTGTAACTGAAACTATGCAACATAGAAAAGTTAATTTTTCGAAAAAATAAATAATGATAGTATAGTAAAAAACCTTCAGTATTACATGTAAAGTAGGATGAGTGGGGGATTAAATATGTATACAACATTTTTATTTGATTTAGATGGAACAGTAACGGATCCTAAAAAGGGGATTGTAAATTCAGTTTTGTACGCCTTAGAAAAGGTTGGAATTGAAGAATTGCATGTAAGTGAGTTAGATTCATTTATTGGTCCTCCTATTCAGCAATCATTCGTAGAGAGATATAATATGAATGAAGGAGAAGTTGAAAGAGCTGTTTTTTATTTCAGGGAGTATTTAAAGCAACGTGGGTTGTTGGAGAATAGTGTATACGAGGGTATTCCAAATCTCCTAAAACAATTAAAAGATACCGGAAATCGTTTATTTATAGCTACTTCAAAGCCTACTATTTTTGCTAGACAAGTAATAGAGCATTTTCAACTAACGAATTATTTTGAAGATATCATTGGAAGTAATTTAAATGGAACAAGAATAAAAAAAGAAGAAATAATTGCTCATATTTTACAACAGAATGAAGGACTTTATAAAGAGGAAGTTGTTATGATTGGAGATAGAAAGCACGATATAATAGGTGCAAATCATAATGGAATTGCTTCAATTGGTGTTTTATATGGCTATGGTAGTGAAAATGAGTTGATTGAAGTTAATGCGACTCATATAGCGAAGGATATAGAAGAACTACACCATTTTTGTATAGAAAATAGTTTAATAAAAAAATAAAAATAGAGACTAAAAATCCCTTTATAACGTATGACGATGAAATCGTTTTTGTTTAAAGGGATTTTTCATATGTAATCGAATATGTATAATTAGACATTTTAGTATGAAAAATTTGTATGAATTAGAGGAGGGATGTCAGAAATGAAAGATTAGTAGAAATTTATCAACAAAAGATTGAATTTTCAGTTAAAAGGAGGGGTATAATTGGAGCTAGTTATTATATTATTAGCACTTAGCTTACTTATGTTTGTAGCCTATAGAGGGTTTTCTGTTATTTTATTTGCACCGATTTTTGCATTATTTGCGGTGTTTTTGACAGAGCCTAGTTTTGTATTACCTTTCTTTTCTAATATTTTTATGGAGAAAATGGTAGGGTTTATTAAACTATATTTCCCGGTGTTTTTACTTGGAGCAATTTTTGGGAAAGTAGTAGAAATGTCAGGAATTGCTGATTCTATTGCAAAGACGATTGTAGAGTTGGTTGGAGAAAAACGTACGATTTTAGCGATTGTTTTAATGGGTGCTATTTTAACGTATAGTGGTGTGAGTGTATATGTAGTGGTGTTTGCTATATTTCCGTTTGCAGCTAAGCTTTTTCGACAAGCTAATATTCCAAAGCGCTTAATACCTGGAACGATTGTCCTTGGAGCAGTAACATTTACAATGGATGCGCTTCCTGGATCACCACAAATTCAAAATGTAATACCTACAACATTTTTTAAAACGGACATTTATGCTGCACCGATACTTGGTATTGTAGGAGCAATTTTTGTTCTCACGTTAGGTTTATTATATTTAGAGAGTAGGCGTAAGAAGGCAAAAGCAGCAGGTGAAGGGTATTTTGGTTTTAACGATGGGAATACTGAAATGGCAGCATCTTTGGAATTAGAGCAGAAAGAAATACCACTGTTAAATCGTTTAGAAATTACGAGGGCACAACAACTTATTGCTTTTATACCACTTATTTTAGTAGGTGTAATGAATAAAGTGTTTACTATTATGATACCGAAGTGGTATCCGAACGGTTTTGACTTTTCAGCAATTGGTATGAAAGCATTTGGAAAAGTAGAATTGAGTGCGGTAGTTGGAATATGGTCTGTAGAATTGGCACTTATAATAGGAATTTTAACAACTCTTTTATTATATTGGAAACGGGTAGTAACAGGATTTCAAGCTGGATTGAATACAAGTATTGGTGGTGCGCTACTTGCAACAATGAACACTGGAGCAGAGTTTGGATTCGGTGGTGTTATTGCAGCACTTCCTGGCTTTGCGATAATGAGAGATGGTATCTCTGCAACATTCACGAACCCTTTAGTAAATGGAGCGGTAACAACGAATATTTTAGCCGGTATTACAGGTTCTGCATCAGGAGGAATGGGGATTGTTTTAAGTGCAATGGGGGATAAATTTATTGCAGCAGCCAATCAATTTGATATTCCATTAGAAGTTATGCACCGTATCGTATCAATGGCATCAGGAGGAATGGATACATTACCACATAACGGGGCTATTATTACTATTCTTACAGTAACAGGTTTAACACATAAACAGTCATATAAAGATATATTTGCTATTACAGTTTTGAAAACGGTTGCTGTGTTTTTAGTTATCGCATTCTATACTATTACAGGAATTTATTAAAAATAGATACGATATGAATTGTAAAGGTTTATTTAGTTAATATTTTATAAAATAAAGCATTAATAAGGGTAAGAAGGGGTGGAGTACTTGCAAGAAGTTGCTGAGTTTCGTATGCCGAAGTCTGTATTATATGGAAGAAATTCGCTTGAAAAACTGGGGGAACAATCAAAGAAATTTGGGAAAAGAGCTTTTATCGTTACTGATACAATTATGGAGAAATTAGGGTATGTTGAAAGGTGCATAAAACAGCTAAATAAGAAAGGTATTACTGTTATTACATATAATAAAGTGAATGCTGAGCCTACAAATTTACACGTATTAGAAGCGTTAACGATTTGTAAAGAAGGAAAGTGTGATTTTATTATCGGTATTGGTGGTGGAAGTTGTATTGATGCTGCAAAAGCAGTAGCGGTGTTACATACTAATGGTGGAGCAATTGAATATTACGTCCAAAAAGATGTTGAAATAGAAAATGATCCACTACCACTCATTGCAATTCCAACAACTTCAGGTACTGGATCAGAAGTAACAAGTGTAGCAGTAATTACGAATAAAAAAACAGATGTAAAAATGATGATGAAGCATCCGAGTTTTACCCCGCAAGTAGCGATTATTGACCCGATATTAACAAGTTCGGTACCACCTCATATTACTGCAGCGACAGGTATAGATGCATTATGCCATGCAATTGAAGCATATATTTCTAAATTTTCACAACCACTTACAGATGTACTTGCTCTTTCGGCTATTGAAAGTATTATGAAATATTTACGTATTGCATATGAAGATGGAGATAATATGGAAGCAAGGGAAGCAATGATGATCGCTTCATTACAAGCTGGAATTGCATTCTCAAATGCATCAGTTACGTTAGTCCATGGTATGTCAAGACCAGTAGGTGCACTATTTCATGTACCACATGGTATATCGAACGCCATACTATTACCTACAGTTTTAGAGTTCACAAAAACAAGTGCAGTGAAAAGGTTAGCCGAGATTGGACGCAATTTAAACAAAGATCTTTACTCATATTCTGAGGAAGAAGTAGCGAATTACACGCTTGCTGAAATAAAGAAACTTTGTTTTGATCTTTGCATTCCAAATTTAAAAGAATATGGAATTGATGAAATTGAGTTTGAAAATGCTATTTCTAAAATGGCCTCGGATGCAATTGAAAGTGGTAGCCCAGGAAATAATCCACGAGTTCCTTCTTATTATGAAATTAAACAGTTGTATCGAGACTGTTTTAATTATCAATATGAAGATTCTATAAAAACATTAGATAATTAATTTCAGAATATTCTTATAAAATTTCCTTGGAAATAGTTAAAACAAGACTTTATATTATAAACTTAAAGTCTTGTTTTATTGTGTATAATATACATAATAAAACATTGTTATTAGTTTAGAAAAAAGTTTAGGTAGGTGTGTTATATGAAAACGATAGGGCTTATAGGTGGTATGAGTTGGGAATCGACTTCGGAATATTATCGAATTTTAAATGAAGAGATAAAAAGTAGATTAGGAGGATTACACTCAGCAAAATGTTTGATTAATAGTGTGGATTTTGAAGAGATTGAACGATTTCAGTCTAACGGTGATTGGGATGGAGCAGGAGAAGTATTAGGGAATGCGGCGTATTCATTGCAGAATGGAGGAGCTGATTTTATAATCATTTGCACAAATACAATGCATAAAGTAGTGGAGAAAATAAAAGAGAATATTAACATCCCTGTATTACATATTGCTGATACTACTGCAAAAGAAATTAAAAGAAAAGGTATTCAAACGATTGGTCTACTTGGAACAAAATATACAATGGAGCAAGATTTCTATAAGTCACGTATAGAAAAGAATAATATAAAAGTAATAGTGCCATTAGAAAATAATAGAGAAAAAATAAATGAAATAATTTATACAGAATTATGTTTAGGAAAAATAACATCGCAATCTAGAGAGTATTATAAAACAGTCATAGAAGAGCTAGTGCAAAAAGGAGCACAGGGAATAATTTTAGGGTGTACAGAAATAGGATTATTAATAAAGCAGGAAGACGTATCAGTTCCGATATTCGATACAACTTTTATACATGCAATTGAAGCAGTAAATGTGGCTTTAGAAAATAGATTATAATTATATTATGTAAACTTAGTTCGTGTGTCTGGAAAACATTCAGAAAATATTTTATAATGTAAGTGGTTACATTTAAGGGGGAATGCGTATGTTTTCAGTTCAACCAATCGCATTTGTACATAATGAAAGAAAGGAAATAAAAGATGATGAGTGGGGAGATGTAAGATCCTATATTACTTTAACGGAAATGTATACAGAGGAAAGTATACAAGGGATTGAAGATTTTTCTCATATTGAAGTTGTTTTTTATTTTCATAAAGTAACTGATGAACAAATTCAATATGTTGCTAGACATCCTAGAAATAATAATGATTATCCTAAAGTAGGCATTTTTGCACAGCGTGGGAAAAATCGTCCAAATCGCATAGGAGCCACAATTGTAAAGGTAATTAAAAGAGAAGGTAAATCAATTATTGTTGAGGGGTTAGATGCTATTGATGGCACCCCTATATTGGATATAAAGCCGATAATGAAAGAGTTTATGCCGAAAGAAGAAATTCTACAGCCTAAATGGGCAACGGATATAATGAGAAAGTATTGGAAGGGGAATGGAGTAAAATGAGAATATATGAGGCAACAATTGCAGATTTAGATGGACTAGCATCAGTTTTTAATAACTATCGTATGTTTTACCGACAAGATTCCGATTTAGAAGGTGCAAAAGTATTTTTACGAAATCGTATCGAGAGAAAAGAATCCGTTATTTTCGTAGCAGTGGAAGACGGTGAATATATTGGATTCACGCAACTATATCCATCATTTTCTTCCGTTTCAATGAAAGAATTATGGATTTTAAATGATCTGTTTGTACAAGCGGCGAAGCGCGGATCTGGAACAGGTAAAAAGTTATTAGAAGCTACTAAAAAATTCGCATTAGAAAATGGCGCAAAAGGTGTAAAATTACAAACAGAGATTGATAATTTATCAGCACAGCGATTATATGCTGAAAATGGTTATTTGAGAGATAATCGTTATTTCCATTATGAATTAACATTTTAAAAAATGTAAGATTAAAAGAGACGTTTTCAAAATGAAAACGTCTCTTTTAAATTGTATTATAGTTGATTTAAAACCCAGTTTGTTGCATCTTCAAAGTTTTCTGCAATGTAGTTTGGCTCAATATGTGCCCAGTTGTCTCGGTACGTATGTAAAGCATCGTATCCAGCGCCTGTTCGAACTAATATTGTTGTCGCATTCACTTTTGCTCCTGCCACAATATCAGTCCAGCGATCACCAACTACAGCACATTCTGTTAAATCAAGCCCATGTTTTTCCGCTGCTTTAAGAAGCATGCCTGTACTTGGTTTACGGCATTCACAACCATCACCATGTTTATGTGGACAAACGTAAATATCATCAAAACCGAAATCTTTTAATTCTTGTACAAAATCAGCTACAGTCGCTATTCCATCCGCGATACCTGGTTGATTTGTGAAAGAGAAAATTTTTATATTTTGAGCTTTTAGTTTTTGCAGAGCTGCTTTTGTAAAGGGGAATAATGTAAAAGATCCAGGGTAATGTATTGTAGTGTCGCCGCCAATTGTACCGTCACGATCAATGAAAATTGCTTTAATGCTTGTCATAGTTATAGTCCCTTCAATTAAAAAGTAGTTTAAAAATGTTTTACAAATCGATATCCATTTACTTCATAACCTAATTTTTTGTAAAAAGGATGTGCTTCCACTCTTTTTGTTCCGCTAACTAGCCATGTTCCAATGCAATGATGCTTCTTTGCTAATTGTTCTGCATAATCCATTAACACTTGTCCAATGCCTTTCCGCCGTATTGTAGAATCGACGCTAATAATTGAAATTTCTCCATAACGAGTTACATCTTCTAAATTTTCGCGTATACGAAACCCAAGTAATCCAAATATAGTTTCTTCTTCCTCATAAACATATAAAAAATCAAAAGGACTCATTTGTACGAATTGCAATCGGTTGTTCATATCTTCATAGGAAATAGAGGAACCTTTTAATTCTTTCGTTAAAGAACAAAGTGCATCTATATCATCTATCGTCGCTTCACGAATTTGAAAAGACATATTATTCACTCCAATAAAATGTAATCAAACATTTAATATTCTGTTAAAAAATGTTTTTTCCTGCTATGAAAATAAATATTTTATAATGATATATAGATAGTGTTATTATTTTCCTTGATTGTATTGGGAATGGAAAGAAGGGGAATGTATGTTGAAGGTGAATATCCGCTCAGCTGGATATGAAATAGGTGAAAAAACAATTCATGATATTGCTTTTTCAATTGAAAAAGGTGAATTAGTTGCTCTTATTGGCGCAAATGGTGCCGGGAAAAGTACGACGATTAAAACGATGCTAGGCTTACTTGTAAATATGAATGGTGAAATATCATTTGGTGAAAAGAAAAATCCGTATGCATATGTGCCAGAACATCCAACATATTATGAGTATTTGACGCTCTGGGAACATATTGAATTATTAATGGCTGCTCGTGAGAATGAAGTAGGAAGCTGGGAAAGGGAAGCTGAAGAATTATTACATATGTTTCGAATGGATAAGCATAAGCATGAGTATTTATCAAAGTTTTCAAAAGGGATGAAACAAAAATCGATGCTTATATTGGCGTTTTTAACTAAGCCAGATTTTTATATAATTGACGAACCTTTTATCGGATTAGATCCAGTAGCTACGAAAGAGTTTTTAAGTTATTTATATAAAGAAAAAGAGCGCGGGGCAGGAATTTTACTTTGTACGCACGTATTGGATACTGCTGAAAGAATTTGCGAAAGATTTTTGCTCATTTCACAAGGTACATTAGTTGCAGATGGACATTTAGAGTCTATTCAAACGTTAGCAGAAATGCCAGGGAGTTCATTATTAGACTGTTTTGATGTAATCGTAAGGCGTGAACAGCATGATTAAAAAACAATTTTATAAAAGATTACGCCATGAACTTGAGCGGAAATGGAAGTCCATACGTTCGGTAACAGATTGGACAGTTGCGTTATATATAATTATTCCAGCACTTATATTTATGGGAATCTATTATCGATCACTATGGACGGAAACATTATCGATGGAAGAGACTGTGTATTTCGGATTAGGTTTACTCGCATTTTATCTTGTAACATATTCGAGAGGTGTACGCTCGTTTTTTGAACAAGCAGATAGCTTATTTTTAATTTCGTATCCAACTCATATGCGAAAATTAATTCAGTATGGCATGATATATACATTTATTCGAATAGCGATAACGAATGTAATGGTAGTAGTTGTTATGTTACCAGTGTTAATGAAAAGTATCGGAGCGACAAAGATACAAATCGTATTATTTTGGACATTCTTTACTGTATTTCGATTTATGTTGTCGTTGTTGACGAGATTTATTCATATACGTGTGGGGAAACGATGGCTACTATGGATTATAAAAAATGTAATATTTTCTATAAGTCTATCCTTTTTTGGATTGAGTCTGTTTCTTATTTATAAAAATCCATTTTATTCTATACTATGTATCGGTCTAGCAGTTTTTCTAATTATCGTATTGATAAAAGAAAAACTAAATTATAAAAATTGCTTTTTTAAAGAAGTTGAGAAAGAGAAAGAAGAAAGTATGCGCTGGACGAGTGGGATTATGCAAGTTGGTGGTCATGCGGCTAAACCGAGTAGTTCGAGTAAAAAACCGTGGATGTTTCCACATTCTAAAAGACTTTTAGGGAAAAAAGCTGATTCGCGTATCGTTGAATCTTTTTTGAAAGAATTTTTCCGTACAAGTAGTGCACGAATATTTTATATTCAAATTGTATGTATAAGCACGGTAAGTATTATGATGAGTCCGAGGTGGATTGCAGCTATTATTCTTGTATTTGCTTTAGTTGCAATTTCTCGTTATGCACGCGATTATTGGAATGAATTTACGAAAAAAATGTTTCTTCATTTATATTGTGATGAAGGCAAATTACTATTGTTAAGATGGAAGGCAGATCGCTATTTATTACTTCCAGTAATACTTTTGTATGGAATAGTTATACTTTCTCATTTTTATTTATTACCAGCTGTAATTGCCGGGATTATTTTTATAGTATGGATTGGTTGGATTGTATTTTTACCATAGAAAAAGAGCCGGAAAATGGCTCTTTTTCTAATCTGTCACACATTGATAAATAAAATATATTAAAACGAGTATGCTTACGGCGGAATACATGACATCTAAAGTCATCTGATTGCCTCCTCATTGTTGTTGTATTATTATTGTATGAAATCTTACAATTTCATATTCAAGTGAAAAATATGTGAACGTTAACAAAATTGTAAAGTGCAAAAATTACAATCATTTTGTATAATAGAAGAAACAACCGTTATATAAAATATAATGAGTGAAAGGGGAGGGAACATAAATGCCAAATTGGTTTAGAAAAACCTTAGTCGCATTAATTACCGTATTTACATTTGGTTTAGTGACGCCTCCTTCCATATTGCTTGATAATGCCAAAGCTGCGGACAAGCCTACGAGCACAGCTGGGCAACAAAATTTGGAGAGTACGTCCTATACATATGAAGAAGTGAATGACAGGTTAACCACCGATACTTTTATTACTTATGCAATGCAAGAAGCAGAGAAGCAGTCGATGCAAAAGTTTGGAACTAAAATTGGTCCAGTAATTGAAGATGAGTTTAAAGATGTAATATTACCGAAAATTGAAGAGGCAATTGCTGAGCTTGCCAATGATGTTCCAGAGGAGTCGTTACAATCATTATCGATTTCTCAGAAACCAGCTGGTGGAAATAATGAAAAGATTTTTCACGTTTACGATACGAAATCTGGAAATGACTTGCTACGATTTCATGTAAGAAGAGATCATCCACCGCAAGATGGTTATTATTTCAATTTCCACTATCATCGTTTTGATGATGGATACTCAGGACATCATGAATTAGGAAATATTTATTGGAATACGAATGTACCGCCAAAATGGCTTTCTTAAAAAGAACAAGAGAAAATCTTGTTCTTTTTTATGTTGACAAAAGGGTAAGACAACTATGTTGTTGAATAACATATGTTTAAGAAAAAGAAGAAAAGGGAGTATGAGAATGGAAAAATATATTGTTTTTGACTTTGATGGAACATTAGTAGATTCACAAAATATATTTGTACCGATCTATAATCAAATAGCTGAAAAGCATGGTTATAAAACAGTAAGGGAAGAAGAAATTGAGCATTTACGTAAATTAACGATGCCAGAGAGATGTAAACAACTCGATGTACCACTGTATAAACTACCGATATTGGCGCTAGAGTTTTATAAATTATATCAACCAGCTATAAAAGATCTCGTTTTGTTCCATGGGATGAAGGATGTATTAGATGAATTACATAAAAAAGGCTACGGGATTGCCGTCATATCATCGAACTCAGAAGAGCATATTCGGGCGTTTTTACACAATAATGGTATCGAAAATATTCAAGAAGTGTATTGTTCTAAAAATTTATTTGGTAAAGACAAAATGATAAAAAGATTTTTAAAATCAAAAAAAATAACAGAGCAAGATATGTTATATGTCGGTGATGAACAGCGAGACGTAGCAGCGTGTAAAAAGGCTGGTGTGAACGTAATTTGGGTATCTTGGGGATATGATGTCATTGAAACAGTAGAAAAAGATGCACCAGATTATATGGTTCATACGCCTATGGAAATTGTACAAGTCGTACAGGGGGCACATTCTTAATATGAATACACTTCGAGCAGGTATTCATCATATTGAATTTTGGGTCGCGAATTTAGAGGAGTCTATTTCTTTTTATGATAAATTGTTTTTGATAATTGGATGGAGAAAGTTAAATGAAGTAGCATATAGTACGGGAGAAAGTGAAATATATTTTAAAGAGGTGGACGGGGAAATTGTAAGGACTTTAGGGCCTAGACATATTTGTTACCAAGCTATTCGTAGAGAAGTAGTTGATGAAGTAGCAGATTTTCTTGCTAGTACAAAAGTGAAGGTAATACGTGGTCCGATAGAAATGAGTCATTATTCGGACGGATACTATACTATTGATTTTTATGATCCGAATGGATTTATTATAGAAGTAGCGTATACACCAAATGTAGAAATGTAAGGGGAATAAACATGAAGACAATTACAGCACGGCAAAACAATATACAAATAGTAAAAGATGCAGCAAATATTGAAGAAATCTCTAAAGGTTTCTCTCCTGATAAAAAATATATTATTACGACTATTGAAGATGAAAAGTATTTGTTACGGACAGGCGATATAAAAGAGTTTGAAAGAAAGAAAATAGAGTTTCAAATTTTAAATGAAATGCAAAAACGTAGTGTGCAAGCACAAAAGCCAATTGAAATGGGTTTGTTGGAAGAAGAAGGTTTATGCTACGGTGTTTTTTCGTATATAGAAGGAGAAGATGCGAAGAAGTTGTTGCCGACATATACGCCAAAAGAACAATATGATATAGGTATAGAGGCAGGAAAAGATTTAGCAAAAATGCATACATATGAAGCTCCTAAGGGTATACTTCCATGGTATGAAAGAGTAATGAAAAAACATAGCAAATATTTAGAAGCGTATAAAACATGCGGAATTAAAATTAAAAATGATGATAAAATTATTAAGTTTATAGATGAAAATGAAATGTATGTAAAGGATCGTCCAAATCGATTTCAACACGATGATTTTCATTTAGAAAATATAATTGTGCGGGATGGGAAATATGTAGGTGTTATTGATTTTAATGGTTATGATTGGGGCGATCCACTTCATGATTTCGTAAAAATTGCACTATTTGCAAGGGACATTAGTATTCCGTATTCCATAGGACAAATTACGGGATATTATAACGGGAAAATACCGGATGAGTTTTGGAGATTATATGCGGTATACGTTGGGATGACGGTTTTCTCTTCAGTTGTTTGGTCATTACGAGCAGCACCGCATATGTTAGATGATACGTTAGAACGCCTTACTATTGTTTTAGAGGATCATAAAAACTTTGAATTATCGAAGCCGATTTGGTTTCAACCAGAAAAGATTGATATGAAATAGAAAAGGTAGGTGTGATTCACATCTACCTTTATTTTTTACCATTCTTCGTTTTGAAGCAGTTGTAATGCTAACTTTAAATCAACATCTTCTTGTATATGTTCCGGAGTCCACGGGATATGTATATGCGGTTGTATACCAATTCCGGACATTCCTTCGCCTTTATCTATAATAGAAAGTCGTGAAGTAGGGTAGTAAAGAGCGAATGTATCAGCCCATTCCATTACTGCTAAATTTGAATAATCATTTAAACCAGCAGTAGGACGACCTATTACTTTTACTTTCAATGATTTTTTTGCAACTTCTACAAAAGAATCACCAGAACTTCCGCATGTAACATCTGTTAATATGACTACTCTATTAGGTGATTTTCGGCCGTGTATTTTTAATGATTGTAGTTCTTTTGGTAACCCAGAAGTATCAAATGTAATGAATCCTTTTTTATAATTCCTTTTTAAATCTTGAATAAACATATCAGTGAATAATTTGGAAAGTTCGTCTAAAGAATCATAATCTTCCATTTCGATGTCTTTCATACGTAAATGAAAGTTTCGTTCTGTATGGTTTAATTGCATTGTATCTGAAGAATCGAAAAGAGAAATCTCTTTGTCTTCAAATAAGTAAGGAAGTAGGTTGAAAAATGCATCATCACTTCCGCCACGATTCAATCGCAAATCTATAATTAAGTTGGGAAAAGAATTAAGCTCATTTTTGTGTGAGTCTAATAATTTATTAATAGCTTCAGTATTTGCGAAATCCGTCAAAGTAATTAAGAGTGTATCTTTATCATACTGTTTAAATGAATAAATAGGCGTGTATTCGCTTTGTTTATACTTTTGTAATGTAATAGTTTCGGTTACTCCATCTTCATCTATAAGGGTACAATTTGATGATTTTAATAAAACATAATCCCATTTTTCACGTTCATATGTAGCTTCATTTAGATACTTCTTATATTTTATTAATAGCTCAGGAACTTTCATATTATCTAATGCTAGAATAGACTGTCCTTTTTTCACTCTTATTTCTTGTGAAGTGGATGTAATATATAGGCGGTCTTCGTATCTTTTCACTTGGAAGCCAACAGTGTTAAGAGGTTGATTGTTAGAGCACATTTTGAAAAACATATGATTATCTTTAAAGTCTAGTAAGTAATCACGTACAATTTCTGTAAATTGTACTGGTGTTAATTCTCCTTGCTTCTCTAGTTTCTCAATTGTCTGTAAATAAGTAGTAGGATCGTCCCATCCTTCTTTATCTATACAGCCTGAATAATCGTGATGAGTAATCGAAACAACTTCTTTAAAAATTTCTGCGTACACGGCTTTTCCTCCTGATAATTTAATTAGTTAAATAATAGAATTTTGTATCTTTTACGTATTATCCTTTACTTGGATGGAGATTGTAATGAAAAATAGAGGGAAGTGTTATCATCCCTCTATTAAAAATTTATTTAATTTTCTTAAATGCAAGTGGCTGAGTACTTAACATAGCGGGCACATGTAACTGAAGGGATGGGAATTCACCACTCACATTCATTTCATAAGCGAATAATAAACTCATTTTCATTTGGAATAAATCAACTTTTGCAGAGAAGATGTCGTAATGATGATGGTGCAATTGAATATCCATCTCCATAAATTGTACATATAATGAATCATCTCGTTTATATACTTGTAATGTTCCATATGCAGGGTGTTCAAAATTACCAGTATAATCCTCTAAATTGTGAGAAGGTGTAGTCTCTTTAATTTGTTCAGGAATGGATTCAGTTGCTTCTTTCATCATTTCCTTCATTTTTTCAGTATCTTCTACAGCACGTTTATGCCAGTCGATGGATTCTAATCCGAGTAGCTCGTCGAAAATTTGGTTTGCTAAATAAATAGGAAGTAATGTACCTCCAGCATTCGTTAATATAACAAGGCCTATATTTTCATTTGGCATAAATGAAACAAACGCTGAAAATCCATCGATATTACCGCCATGATGAACCATTTTATTACCACGATAAGCGCTAATAAACCAACCAAGGCCGTAACTATTTAATGGAGATTCAGGAAGTGATAAAACTGGTTGATCTGGAATGGAATTATGTGGTGTATACAGTTGTTGTAATAATTCAGAGGAGATTAATTCATGATCTCCAAACTTTCCTTCGTTTAAGTGAAGAAGTACCCAATTTGCCATATCTTCAATTGTAGAATTAATACATCCAGCAGCGCCGACTGTATCGATGTTACGGAATGGAACTTCTTTTATTTCACCTTCATTTTCAATGTAAGGTAAAGCATAATCATTTGTAGTTTGTGAATCTGTAACAGAGAAGTTTGTATGTCTCATATTTAAAGGTTCTAAAATATATTCTGTAGCGTATTGCTCCCATTTTTGATTTGTAATGTTTTCAACAATGTAGCTAATTGTTGCATACATTAAGTTGTTATATAGAAATGAAGTCCGGAACGGTGCATCAAGTGGTAAATGTTTTATTTTTTCAACGAGATCTTTTCGGGATAAGGAAGAGCTATACCAAAGAGCCTCATGACGGCTTACACCAGTTCGATGAGAAGCTAAATCTCGCCCTGTAACTTGTGAGCTAGCAAGTAGTTCAGATAAAGAAAAGTTAGGTATATAAGACTGGACAGGAGTATCCCAATTAAACTTTTTTTGCTGTGCTAATAAGCTTAATGAAAGTGTGCCAAAAGCTTTCGTTGAGGAACCGATTGCGAATCGAGTACTCGGTGTAACAGCGTCTTTTGTCTCTATATTTCTATAGCCAAATCCTTCTGAAATAATAACTTCACCGTCTTTTATAACAGCCACAGCAGCTCCCGGAACGTTTAAATCCTTCATCATTTTTTCAACCGTTGTTTGTAAAGAAGTCATAACAGGAGTTTCAATTTTAGACATACTTCTAACCTCCAAATATAAATTTTGTTCTACCGCACTATACTTTCGGTAATAGAAAATGAAAACCTTTTTAATTATAGAAAGTTAATAATTTTGTAAGAATTACTGAAATAAATTTTGTTAATCAAGATTATTAAATTTACTGTTTTTCATGGTATGATAAATTTCATATAAGATTGAAAGAAGGTTTTACTACATATGAAACATGCTGAATATGAATACTTAAATTTATGCCGTCATGTAATGGAGCACGGTACGAAGAAAGAAGATCGTACGGGAACTGGTACTGTATCTGTATTTGGATATCAAATGCGTTTTGATCTTAGTAAAGGATTTCCTTTATTAACGACAAAGAGAGTCCCATTCCGCCTTGTAGCAAGTGAACTACTTTGGTTTATGAAAGGCGATACAAATATCCGCTATTTATTGCAGCATAATAATAATATTTGGAATGAATGGGCATTTAAGAGCTGGGTAGAAAGTGACGAGTATACTGGGCCTGATATGACAGATTTTGGTCTTCGCTCACAACAAGATGAGGAATTTAAAGTGCAATATGATGAGCAAATGGACCTATTTAAAAAGAATGTTTTAGAAGATGATGATTTTTCGAATAAATATGGCTACTTAGGAGACGTATATGGCAAGCAATGGCGTGCTTGGAAAACGACAGCTGGTGAGACACTTGATCAATTAAAAGATGTAATTGAAATGATTAAAAAAACGCCAGACTCACGTCGCCTAATTGTTTCTGCTTGGAATCCTGAAGATGTACCAAGTATGGCATTACCGCCTTGTCATACGTTATTCCAATTTTATGTAGCGGATGGCAAACTTTCTTGTCAGCTATATCAAAGAAGTGGAGATATATTCCTTGGAATTCCATTTAACATTGCAAGCTATTCACTTCTAACACATTTAATAGCACATGAATGTGGTCTTGAAGTAGGAGAGTTTGTTCATACAATTGGAGATGCACATATTTATACGAATCATTTTGAACAAGTAGAAAAACAATTGGCACGTGAACCACGTCCGTTCCCGAAACTTACATTAAATCTAGATGTGAAATCTGTGTTTGATTTTGAGATGGAAGATTTAACGATTGAAGGATATGATCCACACCCAGCGATTAAAGCACCGGTTGCAGTGTAATTGTAGAGGAGATGAAAAGATGATTGTTTCATTTATGGTCGCAATGGACGAGAATAGAGTAATTGGTAAAGATAATAATTTACCTTGGCGTTTACCAAGTGAATTACAGTATGTAAAGAAAACAACGATGGGTCACCCACTTATTATGGGAAGAAAGAACTACGAAGCGATTGGTAGACCACTGCCTGGAAGACGTAATATTATTGTAACTCGTAATGAAGGGTATCATGTTGAAGGCTGTGAAGTGGCAAATTCTGTAGAAGAAGTGTTTGAACTATGCAAAAATGAAGAAGAAATCTTTATTTTCGGCGGAGCACAAATTTATGATCTCTTTTTACCTTATGTAGACAAGTTATATATAACAAAAATCCACTATGCATTTGAAGGTGATACATTCTTCCCAAAAATAGATATGACAAATTGGAAAGAGATTTTTGTAGAAAAAGGTTTAACGGACGAAAAAAATCCGTATACGTACTATTACCATGTATATGAGAAGCAACAATAATATTAAAGATTGATGTGAACATTCGCATCAATCTTTTTATTTGTATTCATCAATATAAGTTTATAGATGATATTCAATAGTGCTATAATGAAAGTTAGCATGTAAAAATGCTAAAATTTTCAAAAGTATTCATATAGAAAGAGGAGGAGAATCGATTGAGAAAGATATGGGGGATTCTTTTTCTTTGCTTAACGTTCATGTTAGTTGGATGCGGTAAAGAAGAAAAACCACAAGAAGCGTTTGATACATATGTAAAAGCATGGAATAAACAAAAATTTGCAGATATGTACGATCAATTATCAGAAAATGCAAAAAAAGATATTTCAAAGAAAGAGTTTACTGAGAAATATGAAAAAATTTATTCTGGTATTGAAGTGAAAGACTTAAAGGTAGAAACAGGGGAAGTAAAAGAAGATAAAAAAGATGAAGGCCCTGTTCCTTTTAAAGTAAGCATGGATACAGTTGGTGGTAAAATCACTTTTGGTCATGAAGCAAAAATGGTGAAAGAAAAAGATGGAGATAAAGAATCTTGGAAAATAGATTGGACACCTGATTTCATTTTCCCTGGCATGACAAAAGATAGTAAAGTGCGTATGCAAACAACACAACCAAAACGTGGTGAAATATACGATCGTAATGGAAAAGGTCTTGCGACGAATGGGAAAGCTTCTGAGATTGGAATTGTTCCAGAAAAATTAGATGAAACTGCTCCGCAAACGAAAGAAGCAGTAGCGAAGTTGTTAAATATGTCTGTAGAAGAAATTGATCAAAAACTAGCTGCTAAATGGGTAAAACCAGGGTATCTTGTACCAATTGGAATTTTACCTGAAGGGACAACGCAAAATACGTATATTGATTTACCTGGTGTTGCAGCAAAACCTGTAAATGTTCGTACATATCCGTTAGGGGAAGCAGCAGCGCATCTTACTGGTTATATCGGAAAAGTAAATGCAGAAGATTTAAAAACGCTTCAAAAGAAAGGCTATCAAGCCGATGAACCAGTTGGTAAGGCTGGATTAGAGCAAGTATTGGAAGAACAGCTACGCGGGAAAAAAGGTGGCCGTGTCTTCATGGAAGATGCACAAGGAAAAGAAATTAAAAATTTAGCGAAAACAGATGCTGTTGATGGAGAAAATGTAACTTTAACTATCGATAGTGTTGTTCAAGAAAAAACGTATAATGAAATGAAGGGAGAAGCTGGTTCAAGTGCGGCAATTAATCCGAAAAGTGGAGAAACAATTGCTCTTGTAAGTAGCCCAGCTTATAATCCTAATTTAATTGCACGAGGAACATCAAAAGCACAACGCGAGGCTTGGAATAATGATCCGAAAAAACCGATGACGAATCGATTTACACAATTATCGGTACCAGGTTCTGTATTTAAGCCAATTACAGGTGCAATTGGTCTTGAAACGAAAACAATCGATCCAAAAGAAGAATTGAAAATTGAAGGAATGAAATGGACGAAAGATTCTTCTTGGGGCAATTATTACGTAACACGTGTAAAAGATGCAAATCCGATTGATTTTGATAAGGCGATGAAATACTCGGATAATATTTATTTCGCACAAGAAGCTTTGAAAATTGGAAAAGATAAATTTATGGCTGAGGCGAAAAAATTCGGATTTGATGAGAAATTACCAATTGAATACGGATTCCCTGCTTCTAAAATTGCAAATGATGGCATTAAAAATGATATTCAAATGGCAGATACAGGATATGGACAAGGCCAAGTCTTAATGACTCCTCTTCATTTAGCTTTAACGTATGCACCGATTGTAAATGATGGAAAGATTCCATCACCGTATCTTATTAAAACAGATAAACAACCAAAAGTTTGGAAAGAGAACGTGATTTCTAAAGAAAATCAAGATATATTAAAAACGGCTTTAACGAAAGTAATTAACGATCCAGATGGTACGGGAAAAATTGCTAAAATTGATGGTATGACTCTTGCTGGCAAAACAGGTACAGCGGAATTAAAAGTATCCAAAGAGGCAGAAGGAAAAGAACTAGGTTGGTTCGCTGCGTTTGATTTAAATTCACCTGATATGGTCATTACAATGATGATTGAAGATGTAAAAGGTAGAGGCGGAAGTAACATTCCAGCTGAAAAAGTGAAACATATTTTTCAAAAATAGAAATTGATAGAAACTACCTCCATGAAATAGGGAGGTAGTTTTTTATTTGGTTAAAATCTTAATGTTTATATACAAAAGTAAAATGAAACTACATAACTTATTAACTTACGAAAAAAAAGTAGCTATTTTTTATTGACAGCAAGTATAACTTTTTGTATTATACTTACATAAGGTAAGTTATTTACTTAAAAAACATAAATCACAAATTAAAGATAAAATGCAAAAAGGGAGAGAATACAATGACAAAAGTACTATTTATTACAGCAAATCCAAATTCAGCAGAAGGTTCTTTCGGTATGGCAGTAGGAGAAGCTTTCATCGAAGCATATAAAAACGAACATCCACAAGACGAAGTTGTAACAATTGATTTATTCAATACAACTGTACCAGCAATCGATGCAGATGTATTCGCTGCTTGGGGTAAATTTGCAACAGGCGAAGGATTCGAAACTTTAAGTGAAAATCAGCAACAAAAAGTTGCAGCAATGAACAATAACTTAGAAACATTTATGCATGCAGATCGTTATGTGTTCGTGACTCCAATGTGGAACTTCAGCTACCCAGCAGTAGTGAAAGCATACTTAGATAACTTATCAATCGCAGGTAAAACATTCAAATATACTGAAAATGGTCCAGTTGGCTTACTAGAAGGCAAAAAAGCACTTCATATTCAAGCTACAGGCGGCGTTTACTCTGAAGGAGCATACGCATCTATGGACTTCGGTCGCAATCACTTAAATGCAGTATTAGGATTCATGGGTGTATCAGACACTGAATATATTGCAGTTGAAGGAATGAATGCAAATCCTGAAAAAGCACAAGACATTAAAGAAGCAGCAATTGTAAATGCACGCGAATTAGCAAAACGTTTCTAATATAGAAAACTTCAAAATGTCCAAACACTTGTTGTTTGGACATTTTTTCTTCTTTTTCCTTCGTTTGTCTAGTATAATGAAGGTCGGAATGATAATAGGTGGGGGTTCTGTATGATTCAAACGTTTTTTAAAATCTTTTATTTAATTTTAATCGTAATTGCGATTACACCAAGGTTGTGGCGTATAAAAAGAAAAGCAAATGCGATGTCACCGCAAGAAAAAGATAGTGTTGTGTATAAAACAACAAACTGGTTTGGTAAGAAAATGGTGCGTGTAACTGGATCGACTGTAGAAGTAAAGGGACTTGAAAATGTTCCGAAAGACAAGCCGGTGCTAGTTGTAAGTAATCATCAAAGTAATATGGATATTCCTGTTTTACTAGGTTACTTAAATAAGCCAATTGGATTCGTTTCAAAAGCGGAAATTAAAAAGTTTCCGGTTGTACCAACATGGATGGAACTAATGAATTGTGTGTTCATGGACCGCAGCGATCGCCGTCAATCTCTTAAGGCAATTAAAGATGGAATTGAACTATTAAAGAATGGACATTCTATCGTAATTTTCCCTGAAGGAACGAGAAGTAAGGGTGGCGAAATTGGAGAGTTTAAAGCGGGTAGTTTTCACCTAGCAGTAAAATCTGGTGTAGCAATCTTACCTGTAACGTTAGATGGTACATATAAAATGTTTGAAGCGAATGGAAATCGTATGAAACCAGCTCATGCAACAGTAACGATTTCTAAGCCGATTACACCTGAAGAGTATGCAAGTATGGATGCTAAAGAGTTAACACAGCATACAAAAGATATTATTGCATCTCAATTACATAAGTAATAAAAAAAGTTTCAGCTTAAACAAGCTGAAACTTTTTTTATGCTGCGGGTAAGACATAAAACAGTACGCAGAAAAACATCATTGTACTACCGCCTAGTACGAAGAGATGCCAAATGGCATGATTGAACGGAAGTTTTTCCCAAAGGAAGAATATAGCTCCGACAGAATACAAAATGCCGCCTATTAATAGTAGTGAGAAGCCGTGACCGGTTAAATTTTCATAAAGGGGTTTAATGGCAACGATGATGAGCCAACCCATAATGATATAACATAATGTTGATGTTTTAATAAAGCGACGAACAAAAAAGATTTTGAAAATAATTCCACCAATCGCAAGGGTCCAAATAATTGCGAGTAAAGTCCAACCGAGCGGGCCACGCAGTGTAATGAGTAGAAATGGTGTATACGTGCCGGCAATTAATAAATATATGGCGGAGTGATCTAAAATGGTAAATAACTTTTCTACTTTTGGATGATGGATACTATGTAACAGTGTAGAAAATAAGTATAGCAAGAACATGCTTACGCCATAAACAGTAAAGCCAACAACAGCAGATGCTGTACCATGTTTGGAAGCATGAATAATTAATATGATTAAGGCAGGGATGCTTAAAATGGCACCGATACCATGGGTAATTGCATTCGCAATTTCTTCTTTTACAAATTGGGTCATTCTTGTAATTTTTTGCGTCATAATGTTAATCCCTTTCACTGTATTGAGATAAGTTATATTTTCCTTAACCATATCATATACAAAAGGAATAGAAAATGATATTTGTATAATTGATTTTATTTTTGAATTTTTTTGACAAAAGACAACGGATACATTGACGTTTACAAAATTTTTTGACAAAATGAACTTATGGAATAGTAGGACAAGGAATCTACTTATGAAGGGGATGGGGAAATGTTTTCAAATATTGGCTTTCCAGGGTTAATTTTAATTTTAGTAGCAGTGTTAATTTTATTCGGCCCAAAAAAGTTACCGGAAATTGGGAAAGCTTTAGGGGAAACGTTAAAAGAATTTAAAAAATCAACAAAAGAATTGACTGATGAGGCATTTCAAGAGAAGGAAAAAAATAAATAAAAGAATCTGGTGAATTTTTTCTCGGAATGGATAAATAAAGTGTGGTGAACGAGATGGAAGATCGGGAAATGAGCGTAGTGGAACATATTGTTGAGCTTCGCAAACGAGTAATATATACAGTATTATCCTTTGTATTATTTTTAATTATTGGATTTACTTTTACGAAGGATATTTATTTTTGGCTTGTAAAAGATTTACCAATGAAATTAACTGTTCTCGGTCCAAGTGATGTGTTGTGGATTTTTTTCTCGATTGCTACAGTATTTGCTATCGTTTGTACAATTCCTTTTGCTGCGATACAAATTTGGTTATTTGTAAAACCAGGTTTACATCCCAATGAACAAAAAATGACATTAATGTATATACCGGTATTGTCTATATTATTTATAGCAGGCTTATCTTTCGGTTATTTTATCGTCATGCCATTTTTATTTCATTTCCTAACTACAATTGGTAATGAGATGTTTAATACAATGTTTACAACGGAAAAATATTTTCATTTCGTATTAAATTTAACAGTTCCGTTTGCTGTTATATTTGAATTACCTGTAGTTGTTATGTTTTTAACGAGTATAGGTCTTCTGACGGCAGAATTTCTTCAGAAAATAAGAAGATATGCTTATGTCGTGTTGATTATAATTGCATCATGTATATCGCCGCCAGATTTTTTATCACATAGTTTAGTAGCGGTACCGCTTATTTGTATTTATGAAATTAGTATTGCTTTATCAAAGATAGTTAGTAAACGAAAACAGAAAAGAGAAGAAGATACACAGTCGAAAAGTGCCTCGTTATAAAGGCACTTTTTAATTTATTTGTTATACTCTAGCTATAATTGTATACAATATATAGAAGAAAAAAATTATAGAATCTCCAAAATTTAGACAAACTTTTCATTTTTATAAGTTTATACTGAAGTTATCAAGCTATATATGGGTAATAAGACTCCCGTCTCAAAGGATATATAGGACAGGGTTCGAATTAGGTGGATATAAATGAAGTATTAACTTCTAAACGGGGCAGCTTAAGGATATTTTAGTATTCATAGGAAACCTACACTAAAAAACGTGTTAAAGAATAAAGTGGAGGAAGTTCAAAAATCCAACGAAAAAGAGGATTGATATTGTGATTACGAAAAGTTTTTATTTCACTCATGCAACAGGGAATTGTATTAAAATATTTGAAATCCCTGTCCTACAAACACAGCATCCATTAGCGTTTCTAATTCAGTCTCGTCTTCAATTGTTTATTGCAAAGATTCAAAAACATAAAAACCCAAGAGTCTCGTACTCTTTCCGTGAATATTTACAAAGTTGTTTGAAGTGGAATGATTATTCAAATGTATATAAAACAAATACTCTTGAAAAAAATGCATAATACACAGCAGGGACAGAGTTAGGTAGGCTCTGTCTTTTTCATTTTAGGTATAAAAATATAATTAATTTGGTGAAATTTATTCGAAATTGTTGAAAGCATCGGGAATACTAGTATAATAACAGGGAGAGCGTATTGGAAAGGGAAGAATATAATATGCAAAAAATTAAAATTGTAACAGATTCAACGGCAGATTTATCTCAAGAAGTGATTGAGAAGTATGATGTTCATGTTCTACCATTATCTATTTCTGTAAATGGGCAAACATACTTAGATCGTGTAGATTTGCAACCGGATGAATTTATTGAAGAAATGATTAAATCAGAAGAATTACCAAAAACATCACAACCGGCTATGGGTACATTTGTAGAAATGTATGACAAGCTAGGCGAAGATGGAAGTGAAGTACTTTCCATTCATATGACAGGTGGAATGAGCGGTACTGTCGCAACAGCGAATAGCGCTGCATCAATGACAGATACAAAAGTAACAGTTGTTGATTCTCAATTTATTACACATGCTTTAGCATATCAAGTAATTGAAGCTGCAAAAATGGCAAAAGAAGAATGCTCACTAGAAGATATTTTAAAACGTATTGATGAAGTAAGAAAGAATACTCGTTTATATGTTGTCGTAGATACATTAGAAAACTTAGTAAAAGGTGGACGCATTGGTAAAGGTAAAGCACTTATTGGTTCTTTACTTAATATTAAACCAATCGCAAGTTTAGAAGGCGGCGTATATAATCCGGTAACGAAAGTACGTAGCCAAGGGCAGATTGTAAAAACATTGGCTAAAATATTCGAGGAAGATACTGCTGGAAAAGTGGTGAAAGCTGTTGCGATTCCACATGCTAAAGCAATTCCTTTAGCAGAAAGTGTAAAAGTTGCTGTTGAAAAAGTGAATGGATTCACTGAATCAGAGATTTTCTATACAACACCAGTTATCAGTACTCATACAGGACCAGGAGCAATTGGTTTTATGTATTTAGCAGAGTAATAAAAAAGCTACTTGAAATGAATTTTCAAGTAGCTTTTTTATGTGTATATGAAGTAAGAAATGAGAAGGGCAATACAGGCGCTTCCGCTAATGATATAGCGAGTCTGTAAATAATCGTTCATGGAAAACACCCTTTTCGATTTTCTATAGTATATGATAAATTATTCAAAAAAGTAGTTCTGTTATACATGAGAGATTTCTGTGATTTTTTCTAGTTCTTTATCTGGAACAGTAGGACTATAAGTGAAAGTTTGGCCCAAAAAGAGAACATGAAGTTGTTCCCACGGTAGCATTCGTAAATTCCAGTTATTACGAAGCCGTGTTACAGCTTCCCTCGGCGTTTCATCTGCTAGCGCAAAAGTACCGTAGTGCATTGGAATAAAGTGTGTAGCGTTTATATCTAGATAGGCTTGCACAGCTTCTTCCGGTGAAACATGGGATACTTTCATAAACCATTCTGGTTCGTAGGCACCAATTGGCATGAGGGCAATATCGATTGAAAACCGTTTGCCGATTTCTTTAAAACCTTGGAAATAACCACTGTCACCACAATAATAAATGGTTTCTGTAGTAGTTTTATTATCAATAATCCATCCTCCCCAGTGAGAGGTATTCATATCAAATAGTGATCTTCTCGTCCAGTGCTGGGCAGGTACGAAGTGAAAAGAGACTTCATCAATTGTTGTACTTTCCCACCAGTTGTATTCTTCTACATTGGTGAATTTTTTACGAGTAAATAATTTTTTTAGCCCACTAGGAACAAGGTATAAAATATCATTGTTTAGTTGGCGAAGAGATGAAAAGTCTAAATGATCGTAATGACCGTGTGAAATAAGAACGATATCGATTTTAGGTAGTTCTTTTATAGTAAGCCCTGGCTCAGTAAGTCGTGGAACTAACTTTAATTTATTAGCCCATACTGGATCTGTTAAAATATTTAAGCCGTTCGTTTGAATGAGAAAAGTTGAATGACCAATCCATGTGACAGTCGTTTTTTCAAAGTTATTTAGTAGAAATTTACTTTGTTTAACAGGTGATTGTTCTACTAGAAAAGAAAAGTCTTTTTTGTTTTGCTTTCTCTCTTTACGCCAGCGTAAGAAGGAGCGAATTGATTTTTTTGTACTTACATTATCCATATTTTCATAGCGCTTAGCCATGAACATCACCTCATTTAAAATCGTTGTAGTTGTATTGTACCGAAATGTTGTTAAGGAATACAGTGTTTAACATGGATTAACGTTTAAGTAATTGTAAAAAAATAGGGGGGATTGATTTACAAATTTAACAATGAACTTTGTTTCGCCAATAGTGGTTAGAGAAATAATAGTAGCAAAATATATTTTGTCTAGTAATTCGCTTGAAATAAAGAAGTAACATACGTAAATTCGTACGATTTCGTGAACAAATGATGTAAACAATTTTCTCATAGTGTTTACTTTTGTTATGATATACATAACTTACATAAATTAAGGATAGAGAAAAGAGGTTTAATAATGAAGCGTTATCAAAAGCTAATTGGTCTTATGGTTGTATTTTGTCTCTTTGTACTTGCAGGTTGTAGCAGTTCAGGGTCAAAATTACGTAAACCGTTAAACTGGGATTTAGAAACTTTCCAATTTACAAATCAAGAAGGAAAGCCGTTTGGTACAAAAGATTTAAAAGGGAAAGTCTGGGTAGCTGATTTCATGTTTACAAGCTGTCAAACGGTTTGTCCGCCAATGACTGCTAATATGGCTAAATTACAAAAAATGGCTAAGGAAGAGAAGTTGGATGTTCAGTTTGTTTCGTTTAGTGTAGATCCTGACCTTGATAAACCAGAAAATTTGAAAGCTTTCATTCAAAAGTTTACAGAAGATACAAGTAACTGGAACTTGTTAACAGGTTATTCACTAGAGGATATTACAAAGTTTTCAAAAGATAATTTCCAATCGCTTGTGGATAAACCAGAGAATGGGCAAGTTATTCACGGAACATCATTTTTCTTAGTCGATCAAAATGGAAAAGTAATGAAAAAATATAGTGGTATTAGTAATACGCCATACGAAGATATTATACGTGATATGAAGCGATTAGTGGATTAAAAAGAAGGGTGCTTAGCACCCTTCTTTTTTGTCTTTTAGTCTATGGATAATATGTCATGCTGTTGTGGCAGTTTCGGTGCGCGAATTTCTAACACACCGTTTTGATAAGAAGCTTTCGCTGTTTTTTTATTAATTAAATATGGTAACTTAATAATTCTTGACGCTTCTGAAATGGAACGTTCTCGGCGATAATAATTGTGAGAAGATTCTTCTTCTGTCTCTTCAAGTATATCTTCTTTTACAGAGACTTTTAAGTATTCGCTTTGTATTTCAATTTGAATTTGTTCTTTTTGTATACCTGGTAGTTCGGCTGTAACGACGAGTTCGTCACCAACTTCGTATAAATCTACTGGGAATGTTAATAAACGGTTTCCTTTTTGGAAAAAATGATTTAAATCAGCAATTACGCCACGAAGAGGAGTTTGTTCGAAAAAATCATCAATTTGCTTTAAATAATTACGAACCGGTGGGCGAGAAGAATCTTTTTTTTCTTCACTCATGGTATTACCTCCTAGAAATCAATTTGCAATATCATATGACAAAAGCGGAGAAAGGTGAGTGCCTAGTTTTCATGTTTTCATAAAAAATTGTTAAAAATGTGAAATGGAGTGAGTTTTTTATAGTTTTTGGTCGCCATATTCAGTTGATTATGCTAGTATAAATAGGGTTGATATAGTAGTATAGAGACAGAATGAAAACTGAAAGAGGGTAAGAAGTATGTGTGGTTTTGTAGGATGTTTATGTGAAAACCCTAGAGAGTTTTCAGAAACAGAAAAACATCAATTTGAAAATATGAACACGATGATTTTCCACCGCGGTCCAGATGACGAAGGATATTTTCGTGATGAACATGTACAATTTGGCTTCCGCCGTTTAAGTATCATTGACTTAGAGGCAGGACATCAGCCGCTAACTTATGAAAATGATCGATATGTAATTATTTTTAATGGTGAGATTTACAACTATGTAGAATTACGTGAAATGTTACTTGAAAAAGGTGCAACTTTTGCAACGCAATCTGATACA